>NZ_JBICLU010000016.1:0-17151 GCF_043105645.1 Morganella sp. TYF_1
GGTCAACATTAAATTCAACTATTTTTTAATGATTACAAAATCATTTTAATAACAAAAAAGCAGTGAAAAATAGCAAAAATGAACATCGAAACTGGGATAAAACAGCGTATTTCTGCTGCTTGTTGTTTATTTAATTGATTTTACAGGATTTTATTTCCGTTCTAAAGATGGCTGAAATGTTAGTGACACGTTACAGCGGCAGGGAAACCGGCTGTTTTGCCTCTGAGGTGGTTATCTGTTTCAACTTTTTTTGAAAGGATCACACGGTGATAAAAAAAGGGGCGGCCGGAGCCACCCAAAACTGTGCATTTAAAGGATGAGACTGTTGTTGTTAATTAATGGCGGTTGCGCACTAACTGATAGCGGCGTGTAATGTATTCGACCGGCGCACTCCAGATATGGACCAGACGGCAGAACGGGAAGATCAGGAACAGCGTCATACCCAGCACCAGGTGCATGCGGAAGATAAAGGCAACCCCTTCCAGATGCTCTGATGCGCCCCCCTGAAATGTCACGACAGACTGCGCCCAGCCGACCAGTTTCATCATCTCGCTGCCGTCGGTGTGCTGCGCGGAGAACGGAATGGTACCCAGTCCCAGAATCACCTGGATCACCAGCAGGGTGATGATCAGGATATCGCCGGCAGATGATGTTGCACGGACGCGCGGGTTGGTCAGACGGCGTTTGAGCAGCAGACCGCCGCCGATCAGGGTCATTACCCCGCAGGCACCGCCCGCCACCATTGCCAGCATCTGTTTCTGCGCCACGGTGATAAATGGCTCATACATCCAGTGCGGGGTCAGCATGCCGACGAAATGTCCGAAGAAAATACCGATGATCCCGACATGGAACAGGTTGGAGGCCAGACGCATCCCTTTTTTATCCAGCATCTGACTGGAACCGGCACGCCAGGTGTATTGTCCGTAGTCATAGCGAAGCCAGCTGCCGATGATAAACACCGCGCCCGCGATATACGGATAGATATCAAAGAAAAACGTATTCAGGAAATTCATGGAGTTACTCCTTTCGCCGCAGGGGGAACCGGCGCGTCACCCACCTGAATGTAATTCGGGGCGACACTCTGTGAAAAACGACGCTCATGTTGTGTCAGAACAGAATTGTCACAGCCTTTATCGGCCAGGAATGTCACCTGTTCTTCTTCCCAGACCGCATCCAGTGCAGCCGGGGTGTCATCACGGGCTTCACCGTCCACCTGACGGGTCAGTGCGCTGAGTGTCAGGTCGCTGTCCGCCATTGCCAGCAGCAGGCTGAACAATTCATGGTAATGACTTTCGCGCTGACGGAGCCGCTCACCGAGCAGAGCGAGGATCGGCGCGATATCTTTCAGTCCCTGACAGGCCTGTTCCGGCGGCATAACAGAGAGATATTCCAGATAAACCGGCAGATAATCCGGCAGTTCGCGGCTGCTGAGGGTGATCCCGGCCTGCTCATACTGCTCCAGCAGCGACACCATTGCCTGGCCGCGATCGCGCGATTCACCATACACGTGTTCAAACAGCAGCAGAGAGGTGGCTCTGCCGCGATCAAACAATTCACTGTAGCGCGCCTGGCTGTCGAGCAGCGGCTCTGAGGTCAGTTCAGCGACGAAGTACATCAGTGCGGCAGCCTGAGTCAGGCGCAGTTCGTGCGCCTGTTCAATCTCTGCAATCAGTTCGTCGCGGTGTGCCCAGAGCTCCTCACCCGGGTAATCCAGCAGGCAGCCGATGATTTTTAAGCTGATCATGATGAATGCCTCTCTGAGATTGGTGCATCTGCCGGTGTTTTCTGCGTGATATCAATGGCATCGATACGGCGGCTGTTAAACAGATTAAATTTGGTATCGCTGCCGTGACAGCCGTCACCGAAGCTGAATCCGCAGCCGTTACGCTCAGGAAATGCCTCACGGGCCAGTTCGCGGTGTGATGACGGGATCACAAAGCGATCCTCATAATTGGCGATAGCCAGATAGCGGTACATTTCCTGTGCCTGGGCTTCTGTCAGACCCACTTCTTCCAGCGCACTGATATCGCGGGTTTTATCCACGGTTTCCGCACGTTTGTAGTGACGCATAGCCAGCATCCGTTTCAGGGCACGCAGTACCGGCGCGGTATCCCCGGCGGTCAGCAGGTTGGCGAGGTACTGAACCGGGATGCGCAGACTTTCCACATCCGGCAGTACGCCGCTGTGCGGCAGCATACCCGCATCGCTGACAGACTGAATCGGTGACAGAGGCGGCACATACCAGACCATCGGCAGGGTGCGGTATTCCGGGTGCAGCGGCAGAGCGAGTTTCCACTCCATCGCCATTTTGTAGACCGGCGATTTCTGTGCCGCGTCAATCACACTCAGCGGAATGCCGTCTTTCTGCGCCTGGCGGATCACTTCCGGGTCGTTCGGGTCGAGGAAGATCCCGAGCTGACGCTCATACAGATCTTTTTCGTTATCCGCGCTTGCCGCTTCTTCAATGCGATCCGCATCATAGAGCAGCACACCGAGGTAACGGATACGGCCCACGCAGGTTTCCGAACAGACGGTCGGCTGACCGGCTTCGATACGCGGATAGCAGAAAATACATTTCTCGGATTTGCCGCTCTTCCAGTTGAAGTAGATTTTTTTGTACGGGCAGCCGGTCAGGCACATACGCCAGCCGCGGCATTTGTCCTGATCGATAAGAACGATACCGTCTTCCGCACGTTTGTAGATCGCACCGCTCGGACAGGTCGCGACACAGGCCGGGTTCAGACAGTGTTCACACAGACGCGGCAGATACATCATAAAAGTCTGCTCAAACTGGCCGTACATCTCTTTCTGCATGTCGGCGAAGTTTTTGTCCGCGCTGCGGCGGCTGAACTCACCGCCGAGGTCATCTTCCCAGTTCGGGCCGTTCTCAATTTTTGTCATGCGCTGACCGGTGATCAGTGAGCGCGGACGGGCGGTCGGCAGATTGCCTTCCGGGGCGTTTTTCAGATGATCATAGTCGTAAGTGAACGGCTCATAATAATCATCCAGCTCCGGCTGGTCGGGGTTGGCGAAGATTTTTGACAGCAGGCCGATTTTGTTACCCATACGCGGCACCAGTTTGCCGCGGATGTTTTTGATCCAGCCGCCTTTCCATTTTTCCTGGTCTTCCCAGTTATGCGGGTAGCCCAGGCCGGGTTTGGTTTCGACGTTATTGAACCACGCGTATTCCACACCTTCGCGGCTGGTCCAGACGTTTTTACAGGTGACAGAGCAGGTATGGCAACCGATACATTTATCCAGGTTCAATACCATGCCGACTTGGGAACGTATCTTCATTATGCTTTCTCCTGCCCGCTCAGGGTCTGTTGATAACCATCCTGCTCACCGTCGAGCCAGTCCACATTTTTCATTTTGCGGACCACCACAAACTCGTCGCGGTTGGAGCCGACAGTGCCGTAATAGTTAAAGCTGTATGCCAGGTGGCTGTAGCCGCCGATCATATGGGTCGGTTTCGGGCAGACACGGGTGACGGAGTTATGAATACCGCCGCGCATACCGGTCACTTCCGAGCCCGGCAGGTTAATCTGACGCTCCTGGGCGTGATACATAAAGATCATCCCGTCCGGGATACGCTGGCTGACAATCGCACGGGCGGTCAGTGCGCCGTTGCTGTTGAAGGCTTCGATCCAGTCGTTATCCTCAATCCCCAGTGAACGGGCATCGTCCTCACTCAGCCATACTACCGGGCCACCACGGCCGAGGGTCAGCATCAGCTGGTTGTCGCTGTAGGTGGAGTGAATACCCCATTTCTGGTGCGGGGTCAGGAAGTTCAGGGCTTTCTCCGGATAGCCGTTCGGTTTTGCGCCCAGCAGCGGTTGTGCCGCACGTGTATCCACCGGCGGACGGTACACCACCAGGGCCTCACCGAATGCGCGCATCCATTCATGATCCTGATACAACTGCTGACGACCGCTCAGGGTGCGCCACGGGATCATCTCGTGAACGTTGGTGTAACCCGCGTTATAAGAGACATGCTCATCTTCCAGGCCGGACCAGGTCGGGCTGGAGATAATTTTGCGCGGCTGCGCCACGATGTCGCGGAAGCGGATTTTTTCATCTTCTTTATGGATGGCAAGATGGGTATGGTCGCGGCCGGTCACTTTACCGAGCGCATCCCACGCTTTCACCGCCACATGGCCGTTGGTTTCCGGTGCCAGTGACAGCACGACTTCTGCCGCATCAATTGCGGTTTCAATCGCCGGACGACCTTCCGCTGCGCCCTCAGTGCGGGTGCGGTTGAGTTTTTTCAGGAAATCGACTTCTTCCTGCGTATTCCAGCTGATACCTTTACCGCCGTTGCCGAGTTTATCCAGCAGCGGCCCCAGCGAGGTAAAGCGGGCATAGGTGTTCGGATAATCGCGCTCGACCACCATCAGGTGCGGTGCGGTTTTCCCCGGGATCAGGTCACATTCGCCTTTTTTCCAGTCCTTCACATCAAACGGCTGCGCGATTTCGGCAGCGGAGTCATGCTGGATTGGCAGGGTGACAATATCGGTCTCTTTGCCCAGGTGGCCCGGGCAGAGTTCAGAAAAGGATTTGGCGATCCCTTTGTAGATTTCCCAGTCGGTTTTGGATTCCCAGGCCGGATCGACCGCAGCGGTCAGCGGATGAATGAACGGATGCATATCCGAGGTGTTCATATCATCTTTTTCATACCAGGTGGCAGTCGGCAGCACGATATCGGAGAACAGACAGGTGCTGGACATGCGGAAATCGAGTGTCACCACCAGATCCACTTTCCCTTCCGGGGCATTATCCACCCATTCTGCTTCTTCCGGTTTCACGCTGCCCTGTTCGCCGAGATCTTTACCCAGCAGACCGTTTTCGGTGCCGAGCAGGTATTTCAGCAGATATTCATGGCCTTTACCGGCGGAGCCGAGCAGGTTGGAACGCCAGATAAACAGGTTACGCGGGAAGTTCTGCGGATTGTCCGGCTGTTCCGCCGCAAAGCGGATTGCACCGCTCTTCAGCGCTTCTGCGGTGTAAGCCTGCGGATCCTGACCGGCTTCTTTTGCTCTCGCCGCGATTGTCAGCGGGTTCACGTTCAGCTGCGGTGCGGACGGCAGCCAGCCCATGCGTTCGGCACGGATGTTGAAGTCCAGAAGGCTGCCGCTGAAGCGGGATTTGTCCGCCAGCGGGGAGAGAAGCTCCTGCGGCTGAACAGTTTCATAACGCCACTGGCTTGAGTGGTTATAGAAGAACGAGGTGCTGTTCATATGGCGCGGCGGACGTGACCAGTCCAGCCCGAACGCCAGCGGTAACCAGCCGGTCTGCGGACGCAGTTTTTCCTGGCCCACATAGTGTGACCAGCCGCCGCCGCTCTGGCCGACGCAGCCGCAGAACACCAGCATATTGATGATGCCGCGGTAGGTCATATCCATGTGATACCAGTGGTTGATACCGGCACCGACAATCACCATTGAACGGCCATGGGTTTTCTCGGCGTTATCAGCAAACTCACGGGCAATACGGGAGATGTGATGCTGACTGACGCCGGTCACTTTTTCTGCCCAGGCCGGGGTATAGGCCTTGATTTCGCTGTAATCCGACGCGCAGTTCACATCATTCAGACCACGATCAATACCGTAGTTGGCGAGGGTTAAATCGAAAACACTTGCCACACGGACTTCACTGCCGTCTGCCAGACGTACCACTTTCACCGGCAGTTTGTGCATCAGCACTTCATCCAGTGCCACACCTTCGAAGAACTCATTTTCAATGCCGCCGAAATACGGGAAAGCGACATCAGCAACTTCATCGTGCTTATCCAGCAGGCTCAGCTGCATGGTGATCTCATCACCACTCTTGCCGTCACGCGGCTCCAGGTTCCATTTGCGGGATTTGTCCCAGCGGAACCCGATAGAGCCCTGTGGTGCCACCAACTGCTGACTGTTTTCATCAATGGCGATGGTTTTCCACTCAGCATTTTCTTTCTCGCCGAGAGAATCCACCAGATCAGATGCCCGCAGCATACGGCCCGGCACATAGCCGCCTTCTGCACGCGGATCCAGCATCACCAGCATCGGCATGTCGCTGTAAGTGCGGACATAATTGGTGAAGTATTCCGCCTGACGCTTCGCGTGGAACTCATTGAGGATCACATGGCCCATCGCCAGTGCAACGGCGCTGTCTGTGCCCTGTTTCGGGTTCAGCCACTGGTCGCACAGTTTAGCGATTTCAGCATAATCGGGCGTGATCGCGACCGTTTTGGTCCCTTTATAACGGACTTCGGTGAAGAAGTGCGCATCCGGGGTACGGGTCTGCGGGACGTTGGAACCCCAGGCAATCAGATAAGAGGAGTTATACCAGTCTGCGGATTCCGGCACGTCTGTCTGCTCACCCCAGGTTTGCGGGGAGGCCGGCGGTAAGTCGCAGTACCAGTCATAGAAACTCAGGCAGGCACCGCCGATCAGGGATAAATAACGGGCACCGGAGGCATAGGAGACCATCGACATCGCCGGGATCGGCGAGAAGCCGATAATACGGTCAGGGCCGAACTGTTTGGCAGTCACAATATTGGCTGCCGCAATCATTTCATTCACTTCCTGCCAGTCGGAACGGACAAACCCGCCGCGTCCGCGTGCCTGTTTGTAGCTTTTGGCTTTTGCCTCATCATTAATAATGGATGCCCACGCATCGACCGGATCAGCGTGCTGCGCTTTGGCCTCACGCCACAGTTTGATCAGGCGTTTGCGTACCATCGGATATTTTACGCGGTTTGCACTGTACAGATACCAGGAATAGCTGGCACCACGCGGACAACCGCGCGGCTCATGATCCGGCAGATCAGGGCGGGTACGCGGGTAGTCTGTCTGCTGCGTCTCCCAGGTCACCAGCCCGTTTTTCACGTAAATCTTCCAGCTGCATGAACCGGTACAGTTCACGCCGTGGGTGGAACGGACAATTTTGTCATGCTGCCAGCGGCTGCGGTAACCATCTTCCCAGTCGCGGTTGACGTTCAGCTCTTGTCCGTGGTCGCCGGAGAAGGTTTCCCCGCGCTGCTTAAAATAACGGAATCTGTCTAAAAACTTGCTCATTCGGTAATCCCCCGATAAGCGCCGGGCGCTCACATTGCTCTGATTATCAGAATTGAATTAATTATTTTTTACGGCCGTATACCAGCCATGTGGTCAGAATGCAGACCACATAAAAGACAACGAACACTTTCATTGCACCGGCAGGCGAGCCGGTCAGTGTCAGTGAAATACCAAAGGCATTCGGGATAAAGAACCCGCCGATAGCGCCGATGGCAGAGATAAAACCGAGTGCGGCAGCACTTTCGGTGATAGCTTCATGCTGGGCTTCTTTTTCGGTACCGCCCTGTGCCAGCACGCGCTCAGTGGTGATTTTGCGGAACACCACCGCAATCATCTGGAAAGTAGAGCCGCTGCCGAGACCGGCGGTGAAAAACAGCACCATAAAGACGCCGAAGAAAGCGGCAAATGAACCGGCATCATTTTTGCTAGGCAGTGTGAAGAACAGCAGGAAGGCGAATACCGCCATCACCACAAAGTTAATAAAGGTCACGCGGATGCCGCCGAATTTATCGGAGAGGAAGCCGCCCAGCGGACGGGCCAGCGCACCCAGTAACGGGCCGAAGAAGGCAAATTTCAGGATAACGATATCCGGGAATTGGGTTTTCGACAGCATGGCAAACCCGGCGGAAAATCCGATAAATGATCCGAACGTGGAGAGATAGAGGAAGCTCAGGATCCACAGATGTTTGCGTTTCAGGACCGGTAACTGCTCTTTTAACGAGGCTTTGTTGGCGGAGAGGTCATTCATCCCCAGCCAGGCTGCGGCGGTAAACAGCAGCAGGAACGGCACCCAGATCCACGCGGCATTCTGTAACCACAGCTCAGAGCCGTCCGGCTGGGTCACACCGGTGCCGCCCATAAAGCTGAACACCCCGAACGTCACAATAAACGGTGCGACCAGCTGCATCACACTCACACCGAGGTTACCCAGTCCGCCGTTGATACCCAGTGCTCCGCCCTGTTTCGCTTTCGGGAAGAAGAAGCTGATATTCCCCATACTGGAGGCAAAGTTTGCCCCGGCAAAGCCGCACAGCAGGGCGATAATCACAAACACCGCATACGGCGTTGACGGGTTCTGCACCGCGAATCCGAGCCATACACACGGCACAATCAGGATCAGGGTACTGAACGCCGTCCAGCGGCGGCCGCCGAAAATCGGGATCACAAAGGAATAAGGAACCCGCAGAAGTGCGCCGGAAACAGACGGCAGCGCGGTCAGCATAAACAGCTGATCGGTGGTAAAGTTAAAGCCGACTTTCGGGAGATTGACGGCAACGGCGCTGAACAGCATCCACACACAGAATGCCAGTAACAGGCAGGGAACAGAGATCCACAGGTTGCGTGATGCAACCCGGTGTCCGCTCTCTGCCCAGAATTTTTCATCTTCCGGGCGCCAGTCGGTAATGACGCCCGCTGATGCCTTGTCTTCGGAGATCTGAGCCATAATACACCTCAAAATTATGCTGAAATTAAAGGCGTTTTACGTGGGTTATAAGGTGCTGATACTGATCTTAATCAAAGGGTGAACCGATTGATTTTTAAGCGCAAAACCGTCATTCTACTTTAGGGGTATGGTTGTTAATCTGATGAAAATACCTAAAATCAAACGGTTAGTATCGGTATGATTAGTGTGGTTTATAATGGCTAATCCCCCGGGGTTTTAAGGGGTACTACTTTAGTGGTAGGTGTTTTTTCAGGGAAATCAGAGAGAATAACCGGTCAGTTCAGAGGAGCATCAGTGCATGCTGAAACACACATCCATTCTCACACAAATCACCGGTTTTATGGTGCTGCTTACCGTTTTTGCGGTGATCGGCATGGGGCTGACCAATCAGATCACCGAAAGTGTGCAGGGCAATGCACATGCGATTAATAAATCCGGTACATTGCGGATGCAGAGCTACCGTTTCTTGTCTGAAATCCCGCTGACCGGGCATTCACAGCAATATCTCAATGATTTCGAATCCGATTTAACCCTGCTTGCCGGGATGAAAGCGGTGAGTCCTGCAAAAATACAACAGCAGTTTCTGGCTATTGAGCAGACCTGGCGGCAGAAGCTGCGCCCGGCGCTGGAAGCAGCAAAACAGCCGGAAGAGGCCCGTGCTCCGGTGGCTGCGTTTGTCGGTCAGATTGACAGCCTGGTGTCTGCCATTGACCATCAGACCGAATCCACCATCCGGCTGGTGGCGGCTATTCAGCTGGTTTTTATCGCATTAATGATTTTGCTGCTGCTGTTGTCGGCACGGCATTTCCGCCGCCGGATACTCCATCCGTGGCAGCGGCTGCTGGCGCAGGCGGATGCGATGGGGCAGGGGAATTTTCAGCCGCGCTTTGCGGATTATGACCACCGCGACGAAATTACCATGATCGGCAATACCCTTAACCGCACAGCAGAGGAGCTGTCTGCGCTCTACGGGGAGCTGGAATCGCGGGTGGCGGTCAAAACACAGGATTTACAGGAAAAAAACCAGATGCTGGCCTTCTTATATAAGAGCGGGCAGCGGCTGAATAACACCAATGACCTGACCACTCAGCTGACGGATATTCTGCGCGATCTGCATCAGATCATACCGGAAGGTGCGCTGTGCCTGCGGATCTTTGAAGATAATAACGCCACCCGTTTTACTGAAATCGGCGATTGTGGCTGTATGCCGTTACAGACACAGGAACAGCTGACCTGGAATCTGAGCGGACCGATTAACCGTTACGGGGTATTGACGCTGCTGTTACCCGCCGGACAGCAGCTGAACAGCGAACAGCAGAATATGATGCAGATGCTGAGCAAACAAATTATCTCTGCTTTTGCGCTGGCGTATCAGCATGAGCAGCAGCAACAGCTGATTCTGATGGATGAGCGCTCAGTGATTGCCCGCGAACTTCACGATTCTATTGCGCAGTCGTTATCCTGTCTGAAAATTCAGATAAGCTATTTACAGATGCATTCCGCGCAGATCCCGGAAAATTGTCAGACACTGCTGACCGAAATGCGCCAGGAAGTGAACGGTGCTTATCATCAGCTGCGTGAACTTCTGACCACTTTCCGCCTGAAACTGACCGAGCCCGGGCTGCTTGCAGCGTTACAGAGCACACTGGAGGAGTTTGAGCAGCGGATGGGTTACCGCATCGGTTTTGATTTTCAGCTCTCCGGGCGCCAGGTCTCCGCGCACCAGACCATTCATGTGGTGCAGATTGTCCGCGAGGCGCTGAGTAACATCCTCCAGCATGCCAATGCGTCGAGGGCGCAGGTGATATGCCGGTCAGAAGATCAGATGATTTATATCAGCGTGGAAGATAACGGGGAAGGCATCCCGGAACATCCGGAAAAAAATAATCATTACGGGTTATCCATCATGCGGGAACGTGCAGCCACACTGCACGGAACCTGCCGGATAACCACACGGGAACAGGGCGGCACTCAGGTGCTGATAAGCTTTCCCGCGAATACAACTATAAGAATAAATGAAGACGATTCAGGAGCAAAGTAAACAATGACGAACAGAACTGCGGTACCGCTTTCCGCCGGAGAAATTATACTCAGTGATCCGGATGAAGCCGCTGATCCGGCCTCTCCCGCCACGATCCTGCTGATAGACGATCACCCGATGCTGCGTAACGGCGTCAGACAATTAATCAGCATGGAGCCGTCCCTGACAGTGGCCGGTGAAGCGGGGAACGGTCGCGATGGCATTGCGCTGGCGGAATCACTCGATCCGGATCTGATTCTGCTGGATCTGAATATGCCGGACATGAACGGCTTTGAAACCTTGGACATTCTGCGGCGCAAACCGCTCTCCGGCCGGGTGGTGGTATTCAGTGTGTCCAACTACCGGGAAGATCTGATTACGGCACTGCGCCGCGGGGCGGATGGCTATCTGCTCAAGGATATGGAGCCGGAGGAACTGCTGGTGGCACTGCGTCAGGCGGCGGCCGGTAAAATGGTGGTCTCCCCGGCACTGACTGAAGTGCTGGCAGGGGCGCTGCGTGAAGTGCGCAGTGATGATGAGCCGGATATCAACAGCCTTACCCCGCGTGAGCGCGACATACTGAAACTGATCGCTCAGGGACAGCCGAATAAAATGATCGCCCGTAAACTGGATATCACTGAAAGTACGGTAAAAGTGCATGTGAAAAACCTGATGAAAAAGATGAAGGT
Organism: Morganella sp. TYF_1; assembly: GCF_043105645.1. NCBI lineage: Bacteria > Pseudomonadati > Pseudomonadota > Gammaproteobacteria > Enterobacterales > Morganellaceae > Morganella > Morganella sp. TYF_1. Next base: position 11,212 of record NZ_JBICLU010000016.1, read on the forward strand.
AAAATCACGGGTAGAAGCAGCAGTATGGGTGCTGCAAAACAAATAGTACCGGTATCCGGCTTCTCTGTATAAAGGAACAGATTATGATTATTGCAGCACACCGCGGTTTTTCCGCCCGCGCACCGGAAAACACCATGGCAGCATTCCGGCAGGCGGCAGAGTTCGGCTGTCTGTGGATTGAAACCGATGTTCAGCTCAGCGCCGACGGTGTACCGGTACTGATCCACGATGAAACCGTGAATCGCACCACCAACGGCAGCGGGAAAGTGACGGATCTGACCTTACGTGAACTGCGGGCACTGGATGCCGGGTTATGGGCGGGGGAAGTGTACCGGGGGGAAAAAATTCCGCTGTTGACCGACCTGCTGGCGCTGGCGGAAGAATTTGGATTGCATTTGAACCTGGAACTGAAAACAGAGCTGACAGACAGTGACCATGCGATTGCTCAGTTGTGTGAAGCCACCGCCGCAGTGCTTGAAATGCAGAATTTCCCGGCAGAGCGGATTCTGTTTTCCGGCTTTGATACCCGTACACTGCGCCATATGCATAAACGGATGCCGCACATCCGGCGCGGACAACTCTGGGAAAAAATTCCGTCGCAGCCTCTGGCACTGCTTCAGGAGATTGACGCATTCAGTGTGCATTGCGACTGGCTTTTTCTGCGGGAAGACACGGCAAAATCGCTGAGAAAAGCCGGTTATCAGGTTTTTTGCTATACACCGAATTATCCGGAGCTGGTGGCGCATTTTGCGGACTGGGGGGTGGGGATGCTGATAACCGATAACCCTGCAATATACAGGGACGAAAATCGTTTTTCTTAATGCTATATTGCATCCGTATTACACCGGCCTCTTCCGACAGGCCGGTGTTTTTATTTAACTATCATAAAATACAAGTTATTGGAGTTATATTTAATAAATCATAATAAAATTCATTTTATTATTATCAGATGAACAAAAAGAGGATAAAAACTGTAACAAAGTGATACAGGTTTAATCATACAGGGAGTTATCTTAAATATCCTTTTTCCCGAGCCATCATTACCCATCCTGTTTGTTTTTATATAATAACCTGAAATTACATGGTTATTTCACCCGTTATTACTATTTATAGTTACTCACAGATAGATTTTACCAATTGTTCTTAAGGTAACGAAAGAAGAATGATTATTTGCATGACTGCTCAGGATTCACTTATTCTTTACCCGATCTGATAGTGATGATTTATCGGTATTATTTTGTTATCAGTGATTTTATTGCTGCTGAATAACCGGGATTAAACTCACTTAATTTGTATTTAGCTGAATAATATCAACTGAAAATAAAAGGCAGTGGCTGGCTTCTTTTCCGATAAAGGATGCAGTAATTAACAGGGATCGTTACCTTTCCGGTCTGATTCTCCGGTGGATATAGTGCATAATAACGGGATTTTTATGTTTATTACTATCGTTAATTATTCCGGATAAACCTAAAAGGAGTTAAATATCCCGGGTAAATCAGGTTTTGCTATGTGTGATAATAATATATCTCTATTGAAAGAAGTTGGTTTTTTCTTAAAAAGAAGGCGAAAAAGTCAGGGATTAACAGGTTCGGAAGTGGCTGAGAAACTGAATATCAGTCAGCAGCAGATATCCCGCTATGAACGCGGGCTGTCGGTGCTCAGTCCGGATGTCATGCTCAGGTATTGTGCGGCGCTGGGAATGACGGAGCGTGAGATCAGCGAACTTTTCTCCATTATCAGCACCCATTATCAGTCTGTTATTTCCGGGCCGGAAGAGACAGATGACACTGATAACCCGTAATGCTGACTATCCAACTGTTATGACTCTCCCTTTACGCGTGTATTTAATATCACCAACCTTTTTCTGTCTGATGACATCTGAATGCTGTTAATAATATGTTGCATTAACTTCATATCATCAGCAGACAGGTGTTTTTATTAAACCTGTAATTTCTCTCTGTAAGAGTTAATTTTATAAATAGGAATGAATGAAAATGATGATTAACAAAAAAGCACTCGTTGTAGCCGGGCTTTCACTGGTTATTTCTGCCTGCTCAACATCACCGGCAAAGAAAAACACGGCAGCAGTTAAAAATCCGCCGGTAAAACAGCAAACCCGTTCCGCAACACCAAATGTGACCGGTAATAACGCGGCACAGGCGTATGTGGGAAGTAAACAATTAGCATCTCAGGGGATTGTTATTGCATCCACCAATAACGCCTGTGTGGACGGATTTAATTTCCTTAAAGGTGTAAACCAGGCTGAATTTAATGATTTCTCATCAAGCTACGGACGTATTAATCAGAACTATACCTTCTTAAACGTTAATAAAGAAATTATGGATAAAGACTCCCGTGAAGTGTTATCCATGACGCTGAACAAAAAACTGGACACTTTATGTACCAAAGTTCAGTACGCAGGTTTCATTGGTGTGAAGGATAAAATAAAAGCACTTTCTGACATTTAATTTTTTATAGTTTTTTAATCTCATTTCGGGGATGTATTCATGCCTGTTACTTCGTATTACTCAAAAACAAAGAGGGTAACGGCATATCTGTTGCTCTTTTTGCAGTTATTTTTTCCGGTGTCGACGGCAACATTATCTGTTGCTTACGCGGCAGAACAAAATGACGCATTAATTATGTCAGAGACATTTGACGGACTTAATGCACTGATGGATACATCCCCGGAACCGCCTCCGAATCCTCAGGGCGGAAAAACCACCTCCGGCAGTTCTTTCAGCGGTGAGGGATTTACCGTTGAAATGCCGTCCGGCAGTGAATACGGCGTAATGCCGGCCGGTTCAGACAGTGGTTTTATCTCCGGACAGAACGGTATGCCGTTCCCGATGAGTGTCAGCACACTGCCGGACCCGGCAAACCCTGCACCGCGCGATAACACCGTGCGGACAGATGACGTCTTCAGCGCATTACCGACCCTCGGTCTGCCGGATACCTCTCCGCAAGATGATGCGAAGCAGAATGAATCCCGCTGGGCGGGCAATGCTTCACAGGCGGGGCAGATCCTCTCCAGTGATGATGCGGTTGACGCATCTATCGGTTACGTGCGCGGTATCGGTGAAAACCTGCTGAATCAGCAGGTCAATGACTGGCTGAACCAGGTGGGCCATGCCCGCATTCAGTTCGGCAGTAATAAAACCGGTGATGCGGATGTCCTGGTGCCGTTAATTGATAATCCGAACAGCCTCCTGTTTTCACAGGTCGGGCTTCGTGCCAATGAAGAGCGCACCACCACCAACCTCGGTCTGGGCTATCGTCAGTATGAAGACGGCTGGATGTGGGGTGTGAACAGCTTTTATGATTACGATATCACCGGCAGCAACTCGCGGGTCGGTGTCGGTGGTGAATTATGGGCTGATTACCTGAAACTTGCCGCCAACGGCTACTTCAGGGTCACAGACTGGCACCAGTCAACACTGCATGAAATGCGCGATTATGACGAGCGCCCGGCAAACGGGTTTGATATCCGTGCGGAGGGCTATCTGCCTGATTATCCGCAGTTAGGCGCATTTGCAAAATATGAACAGTACTTCGGCGACGGCATCAGCCTGGCCAGTACCACCTCTTCCGGTGAACTGAAAAATAACCCGTCGGTCTCCACCCTCGGGCTCAGTTATACCCCGTTCCCGCTGATCACGTTTAAAGGTCAGACATCCCGCGGTGATTCCAATGACAGCCAGGTCGGTATGGAGCTTTCCTACCGTTTCGGCGTGCCGTTATCACAGCAGCTGGATACCGATAACGTTGATCTGATGCGCAACCTGGCGGGTAACCGTTACGACTTTGTCGACAGAAACTACAACATTGTGATGCAGTACCGTAAGCAGGAACTGTTGCGGATTGCACTGCCGCCGGCACTGCGCGGCGAAGCAGCACAAACACTGCCGGTGACGGTCAGTGTGCTGAAAGCCAAATACGGTCTGAAATCACTGCGCTGGTCAGCACCTGAACTGCTGGCAAACGGCGGTGAGATCAAACAGACCGGGCTGACCACGGCGGATATTACTCTGCCTGCTTATATGTTTGCTAACCGCAGCGGCGAACCTCAGGGCTACCGTGTGACCGCTGTCGGTGAAGATAACGAGGGCAACCCGTCCAATACCGCAGAAATGTGGGTGAATGTGATCCCGTCGGTGGAAACCATCACTAAGCTGACCGTAACGCCAAATCAGTCACTGGTGGCGAATAACCGTGATCAGTTCACAGCGGTGGCGCTGTTACAGAATGACAAGGGCGAAGTGCTGGCGAATAAAGTTGTCACGTTCAGTGTTTCCGGGCTGAAAAATACGGAAGGTGTGACCATTTATGATGCAGACGGCAATAACGGCCGGACCCTGACCGTGATCTCCGGGCCGGACGGCACGGCGACCGTGAAAATCATCAGTAAGTCCGCCGGTAAAGCATCACTGCAGGCGAAGATGCGTAACGGTAACAGCCGTGCAGAATCGATCATCTATATTGCGGATATCAGTACCGCGAAAATCAAAACACTTGAGTTAACCAATAACAAAGCAGTGGCTGACGGCCAGGCGAAAAATATCGCCGTGGCAACAGTGACTGACCAGTTTGATAACCAGGTGGAAAACTTCCCGTTAACCGCCAGAGCGGATAACGGTGCAACAGTGGCTGATCCGAACCAGCAGACTGATGATAACGGCCAGGTCACTGTCCGCTTCAGCAGTGAGACTGCCGGGGATTCAAAACTGGTGGTAGAGGGTACGGGCACGTCGAAGAGTGTGACCTCGCAGTTTGTCGCCGATATGAGTACCGCAGAAATTCACAGTGTAACCACTGAAACTGACGGTGCGGTGGCAAACGGGCAGGCGAAGAACAGCGTACTGGTGACTGTGACAGATAACCGCAATAACCCGCTGGCGGGTGCACCGGTGACTATCAGCGTACCGGGAACTGCCCGTTATCAGACTCAGCCGGCAAGCGGAATGACCGATAACCAGGGTCGTCTGCGTGTTTATATCACGAACACCAAAGCCGGTTCTGATGACTATACCTTCAGCATCAATAACAGCAGTGTCACCAAACAGTTGTTGTTTAAACCGGATGAATCTACGGCCTCCATCACTGACTCACAACTGAAAATCGTGACTGATGGTCAGAAAGCAGACGGCACATCGGCAAACCGGGTACAGGCGACTGTCCTGGATGCTTATGGTAACCGTATCCCGGGCTATACCGTACAGTTCATTACCGACAACAATGCTCAACCGTCGCAGTCTCAGCTGACAACGGACAGCAATGGTGAAACCATTTTTGATCTGACGAATACCAAATCCGGTAAAACGAAGGTCACGGTACAGGTGAACGGTAAAACGGCATCCGTTAATGTGACATTTACCGCTGACAGCGCCACCGCAAGAATTGCGGATATGACGGTTACGGCGGATGGTATGCCGGCAAACGGCGAAGCGAAGAACGCGGTGGAAGTTACCGTAACGGATGCTTCCGGTAACATTGTGCCGTTTGTGGCGGTTCTTTTCACCACAGATAACAGTGCACAGCCTGCATCACAGTCACTGATGACGGATGAGAACGGTAAAATCGTATTCAGCCTGACCAATACCGCGGCAACGCAGGTCAATGTGACTGCCAAAGTGAACAACAGTGATATGAGTGCGGTGGTGACGTTTAAGGCAGATAAAGGCACGGCGACGATTACCGACGCGAACCTGACCGTGGTGACGGATAACGCGGTTGCGGACGGCGCGGCGAAAAACCGGCTGAAAGCGGTGGTGACGGATGCGAACGGTAATGTGGTGCCGGATGCGGCGGTGGTGTTCACCGCGGGCAACGGCGGGCTGCCGGCGACGCAGACGGTGACAACCGGAGCGGACGGATCAGCGCTGTTTGACGTGACGAATATCAGGGCCGGGGTGACCGGTGTCACCGCCGCGGTGAACGGCA
>NZ_JBICLU010000017.1:0-242451 GCF_043105645.1 Morganella sp. TYF_1
GGTGAAAAAAAATTCCGTTTGTATTTTATTCCCCGGAAGGTAGATTGGATAACTGATCACTTCAATCCGGCAGAAAATACAAAGGAGCATCGTTATGGCTGATCCAACCTATATCCCGCCTCAGGTGTGGGAATGGAAACAGAAAAACGGCGGAAAATTTGCCAATACCAACCGTCCTGTTGCCGGGGCGACACATGAAAAAGCGTTGCCTGTCGGTAAACACCCGTTGCAGCTTTATTCGCTGGGAACACCAAACGGCCAGAAAGTGGCTATCATGCTTGAAGAACTGCTGGCGGCGGGCGTCCGTGAAGCGGAATATGATGCCTGGCTGATTGATATCGGCGAAGGTGACCAGTTTGGCTCCGGGTTTGTTGATATTAACCCGAACTCAAAAATCCCGGCTTTGGTCGACAGAAGTGGTGAGGAACCGGTACGGATCTTTGAATCTGGCGCAATTCTGACGTATCTGGCAGAAAAATTCTCTCTGTTCCTGCCGGAAACACAACCTGAGCGGGCTGAAACGCTGTCATGGTTATTCTGGCAGATGGGTTCTGCGCCATTTGTCGGCGGCGGGTTTGGTCATTTCTATGCGTATGCACCTGAAAAATATGAATATCCGATTAACCGCTACGCGATGGAAACTAAACGTCAGCTGGATGTCCTGAACCGCCAGCTCAGTCAGCATGAATTTATTGCCGGTGATAACTACACCATCGCGGATATGGCGGCCTGGCCATGGTACGGCGGGTTAGTGCTGGGTACGTTGTATAATGCGGCGACATTCCTGTCTGTCAGTGAATATCCGCATGTGATCCGCTGGGCGAAGCAGATAGCGGCACGTCCGGCTGTTCAGCGCGGACGCCGGGTTAACCGCAGCGGCGGAGAGCCGTCAGACCGGTTTATCCGTGAACGTCACGACGCATCAGATCTGGACTGATATTTCACGCTGTCCCGGCGGAGTGTTTTCTGCCGGGAAACATATCCGGATTGTTAGTGCGGTTCCGGTAATTTAAAGGCCGATACCATCTGTGCGAGCTGTTCGGCCTCTCTTCTCAGGATTTGTGTCCGTGAAGCGGCATCATCAATTAATGTGGCATTCTGCTGTACCGTGGTATCCATCTCAGAGACTGCCATCGTTACCTCAGCCAGCCCTTTGCTCTGCTCTTCACCGGCAACACGAATATCACTCATCAGCTGTCTTACCTGCAACACATCCATCACCAGGTCTGCCAGCGTTTCTCCTGCTTCATGCACCTGATTACTGCCGGTTTTGACATTCTGCACAGACTCATCGATCAGTGCCTTAATCTCCTGTGCTGCCTGTGCGCTGCGCTGAGCGAGTGATCTGACTTCGGTTGCCACCACGGCAAAGCCCCGTCCGGAATCTCCGGCGCGTGCAGCCTCGACGGCGGCATTCAGTGCCAGAATATTGGTCTGGAATGCAATACTGTCGATCACCGACACGATCTCAACCATTCGTCCGGATGATGTACTGACACTGTTCATTGTCGAAACCACATCACGCATCATATCCCCGCAGCGGCTTGCGGTTTGTGCGGTGGTTTCCGCCAGCTCATCGGCCTGATGGGTATTTTCACTGTTCTGACGCACCGTCGCGTTCAGTTCTTCCATCGCGGAAGCACTCTGCTCCAGCGCTGCCGCCTGTTGTGTGACCCGGGCGGATAACTCGTTATTATTATCAGCAAGATTAACGGTATTTCCGGCTACAACAGAACTGCTGCTGCGCACGGTAAGCAACATGGATGAGATTTTATCGGCAAACAGATTAAATGCCTGTGAGATAGCGGAGATCTCATCGGCACCACGCACTTCCATCCGCCTTGTCAGGTCGCCTTCTCCGTGCGCAATATCATCGAGGGCTTTACGGGTTTCATCGAGGCGGGTGATCAACCGGCGGACAATCAGCCAGGAGCCCAGTAACAGCAGCGCCATAATCGGCAGCAGTGCTTCCAGTACATCTTGCATCATTACTTTTGCCAGTCCGGTGATCCGCGCTTCCGGTGTGACAAGGCCGATAACCCATCCGGTATCAGCCATCGGGAACAGCATCACCTGTGAAGCGGTGTTCAGCTGTCCGTCATTATCAATGCGGATACTGTCGATAGCGGATTGCTCAGAATGCGCTTGCTTCAGGCTTTCCGCCACCGGTGCCAGCCAGGCTGATTGTGCGGCCAGATCATCAAAGGTTTTGAATTGTTTGCTGTCATCACCCGGAAAATAGATCAGCTGCCCCTGGCGGTCTGTCACAAAAGCATAGCCACCGGTGCTGTTGCCGTATTGCTGCATAATGGCGGCGATATTATCCAGGCGGATATCCGTTGTCGCTACACCGGCAAATTTTCCGTCGGTTTTGTACGGCACACTGCAGGTCACCATATTCACACCGGAAACAGCATCTCTGTAAACATCTGACCACAAACAGCTTTCCGTGGATTGCTCACGGGCATTCCTGTACCAGCTTTCATTGTGATAATTGCCGGCACCCGCTGTATTGTACTCATCAGAAAACACCAGTTCCCCGGCCGGATTCCGTGCCCAGAAAAAGCTGCGTTTCTCAACGCCCGGCGTAAATGCCCCCGGCTCCGGCCAGATACCGCCGCCGGTGATCAGGTTATTGCTTTCAATCAAATTGGGCGGGATATAGCGGTACAGCGCCTCATCATTGGGCAGCACTTCCGCCAGGCGCGCCAGACTGACGGTTTTTCCGTCCGTCTGAGATAAAATCGTGCTGACCCGGGATGTCAGGCCGCGTCCGGTTTCTTCAATTAATGCGGTATTAATTTCCACAACGCGGGGCTGACCCCGCCACAGCATAACAACAATGATAATGGCAGTGGTGACAGCGAGAAGCAGGATGCCCCCGATGGTCAGACGGGTTGAAATGCGGGACGGATACCAGGACATACAAAACTCCCGAAACAAAGAAGGGTATATTTGAGTTATCGGCGGTGTGACTTATATCTTTATGATGTTTTATTGAACAGGTGAATGGATGGCGGATATCTGTGGCGGGGATCGCACTTTCGTCATTTTATGATGTTCTTTTATCCGCAGTGGTATTTCAGAAAACAGTATTTTCATCCGCAGTGCTATGTTATGTTATAACATATTTTACCAGTGTGAGATAATCTGTGAACTTAATCAGAAAAATGAATACGTTACTGCTCTCTTTCTTATTTTTGCTGATGTTCAGTCCGCAGACACTTGCACACCCGCACAGTTTTATCGATATGGAAACAACGCTGATAACAGAGAATCAGACTCTGACCGGGATTGATTATGTCTGGAAAATGGATCCGATGACGTCCGCAGATATTCTGTATGATTTGATGAACACCAAAGAAGACAGCCCGCAGTGGAAGAAGCAGGCGGCTTCTGTCATGGCCAATATTATTGCGCAGTCTTATTTTTCCGAACTGAATTATCAGAATAAAAGGCAGCCTTTTAAGCTCTTTCCGGACACCTACCGGATGACGCGCGAGGGATTGCAGATTGTCATGTCATTTCGTATCTCACTATTGCACCCGATACCCTTAACCGGCAGCACCATTGAGCTGAAAACGTATGAGCCGACTTTTTTTGTCAGCATGACCTACAACGGCAAACGCGCGGTTCACCTCTCTCCGCCGGATGTATCACGGTGCCGGCTCATTTTCACTGAAGCAGAGCCGTCCGATACCCTGAAAGATTACGCGCTGTCGCTGGATACCGGCGATACCCCGGATGATGACCTGACGCTCGGTCGCCAGTTTGCACAGCAGATCACCTTACATTGCCCGGAGTGAGATAACGGATGACATCATATTCACGGATTATTCTTCAGCTCACTATTGTGCTTATTGTTTTATTTGCCGGTGGGTTACTGTACAGTCAGTGGCCGTCATTGCTGCATGTCAGTGCGGGATTACAGAAGGAACTGAATTTTGAAATGGCGTCACTGATTCAGAAAGTCGTATCTGATCCGCTGAAAGCGGGCGGACTTCTGACCTTTTTCAGTTTTTTATACGGCTTATTGCATGCTCTGGGGCCGGGCCACGGAAAAATTATCCTGTCTGCCTATATCGCCACACATCCGGCAAAATTACGCCACAGCGCGCTGTTAAGTATTCTGGCCTCTCTGCTTCAGGGCACGGTGGCTGTTGTTCTGGTTTCTGTTGTGTTGTTTATATTAAACCTGTCAGTACGTCAGTTAAATAATGTCAGCCAGATAACAGAGAAAGCCAGTTATGCATTTATTATTCTTTTTGGCGGCATTATTGTTATCCGTGCATTACGCCGTTTATTTATCAGACCACCGGTCAATAAGCCAAAAATAAAAACAATCAGTGTATCGGATAATAAACCCCGGGCTGTGTTAAAACCGGTTTCTCTGCAAACCGGACAATCTCAGATATGTAGTTGCGGCCATCAGCATGTTATGCCCGGAAATAAAATCACCGGTAACTGGCGGACACAGGCCGGTATGATTCTGGCAATGGGCAGTCGCCCGTGCTCAGGCGCATTATTGGTTTTATTGTTCTCGTCAGTTATCGGTGTTTTTCACTGGGGGATTATTGCCGTATTCGCAATGGCATCAGGAACCGGTATTACCCTTTGTGTGATAGCCTGGTTTGTCCACAGTATGCGCTTTCTGGCTCTGCGCCTGTCCCGTAACCCGGCGCGAAAACCAAGCCGGTATTATGGCGATATTCTCCGGCTGATCGCAGGCGGGATATTTATTATCGCCGGTATATTAATGTATCAGACGGTCAGTATGCCCGGAACAGGTTTTTTTACCCGCTGACGGCCCTTATATTGTCATAATATATAAATCATTATTTACGTTAATATAGTAAACCCCCGGCTGTTTTGGTGTAGCACAGCGTTATCTGTCAATGAGAACACATTAATACGCCACCAAAGATGAAGTCATTTACGTGATTATTCTTTAGTAATTAGAGGGTTGGTGATTTATTTTGATGAATTCAGAACACTATTATCACTATGAAACTAAAGTCAGATGATTTGACAAGTCAGGATTAAGGGATAATAGTTATTAAACAAATTAATGGTGATTATGCTCACGACTCATTTCTGTTTATCAGACCAGAGAATGTCATGGCCTTTGGTTCGCAGATAAAAGAACTGATGTTATTAACTATATCAGGTGGATAGTATGACAGCGACAGCGTCTGGTGCCGGAAAACTGACTTTATTGGGGTTTTTTGCGATTACTGCCTCTATGGTCATGGCGGTATATGAATATCCGACATTTGCAACATCCGGTTTTAGTTTGGTTTTTTTCCTTTTATTAGGCGGGTTATTGTGGTTTATTCCGGTCGCTCTTTGCGCAGCGGAAATGGCAACGGTGGAAGGCTGGGAAGAGGGCGGCATATTCGCCTGGGTTTCTAACACACTGGGTGAACGCTGGGGGTTTGCTGCTATTTCATTTGGTTATCTGCAAATTGCAATTGGTTTTATACCTATGCTCTATTTTGTATTAGGGGCGTTATCGTATATCCTTAACTGGCCTGAACTGAATAATGACCCGATCGTTAAAACTATCGGTGCGTTGGTTATATTATGGATACTGGCATTTACTCAGTTTGGCGGTACAAAATATACAGCAACTATCGCTAAAATAGGTTTTTTTGCCGGTATTTTGTTACCCGCGCTCATTTTGGTATTCCTTGCTATACATTATCTTGTCAGCGGTGCGCCTTTAGCGACTGAAATCAGCGCATCGACTTTTTTCCCTGACTTTACAAAAATAGGTACATTGGTTGTTTTTGTTGCCTTTATATTGAGTTACATGGGAGTTGAAGCCTCAGCAACACACGTTAATGAAATGGAAAATCCGGGAAGAGACTATCCGGCGGCGATGTTTTTACTGATGATAGCGGCTATTTGCTTAAGTTCAATTGGCGGATTATCGGTCGCGGTATCCATTCCGGTCAGTGAAATCAATCTGTCAGCAGGTGTGGTACAGACATTCAATGTGCTGGTATCAAGTTTTAATCCTGCACTGGAGTGGACTGTCCGTATTATTGCAGCACTCTTATTATTAGGTGTCCTGGCAGAAATAGCATCATGGATTGTAGGGCCATCCCGCGGGATGTATGTTGCTGCCCAAAATGGTATTTTACCGAAAAGCTTTGCTAAGGTGAATAAAAATGGCGTACCGGTTACATTGGTGATTTCACAATTACTGATTACAACCATTGCCATCATCGTGCTGACCAACAGCGGCGGAGGCGGCAATACGTCTTTCCTGATCGCATTAGCGCTGACCGTTGTTATTTACCTGTGCAGTTATTTTATGTTGTTTCTCGGGTATATGTATTTAATCTGCAAACAGCCTGAAAAAAAACGGGTGTTTAATATACCGGGCGGTAAAGGTTTTAAACTTGTTGTGGCGTCTGCGGGTTTTATTCTGTCGGTTCTTGCTTTTGTTGTTTCTTTCTTTCCGCCAAGTTCATTACCGGACGGTGCAGGCAGTGAATCCTATGTGATGTTGCTTGGTATCAGTTTTGTGGTTATTTTTCTGTTGCCCTTTATTATCTATGCATTTCATAATAAGCAAGGTAAAAAAACCGGGGTATCAATGATACATATTAAAACGCATAACGCACCGGCAGGTCATTTCTTTATCCATCCCCGGGCACGATCTGCATATCATTTGGTTCATGATGATAAAAAAGATTAAAACGAGTGAAATATAAAACGGATAAGGCCACCATTGGTGGTCTTATCCGTTTTTACCGTGATGTAATAAATATTAAAAAAACGGACAACCCGTATCCTTTTCGTACTCTTACAGTGAATAGTGTATACTGCCCGGTAAGCAATTTATTCATGGTTTATTAAAATGAAAGAAAAAGCACAAATCAAGCTTCTCAGCGACCGTTTAGATCTTACCCGTCACCAGATGGAAAATATGCTGCAAAAGAATGAAACGGAAAAGTATGCAGAATTTGAGAAAGAAAAAGCCGCGCTGGAGACTGAAATTGCCCGTCTGAAGGAACTACGCAGCAGGAAACTCAGCAAAGAAGCGCAAAAGCTGGTGGATATGCCGTTCAAACGTTCTATCACCAAAAAAGAACAGGCTGATATCGGCAAGCTGAAGAAAGCGGTACGGGGCCTGATCATTGTTCATCCGATGACGGCATTGGGCCGTGAAATGGGACTGGATGAAATGACCGGTTTTTCCGGGACTGATTTTTAGTCAGAAAATGAATCCGCAGATGCCGCAACGTTTCTGATTAATACTCCGCACTCAGGCAGTAAACATCGGTTTCAGGAACCGGTGTTTCCTCCGGTTACTTATCAATACGGACAACGATCCCTGAAAGTGAACGGGATTTTTTACCGGAATACTGACAGGACTCCCTGATACCCGAAAATGTTACGGGTAAAAAAAGATAATGATGTATTCTCAGAAAAGAGAACGAATTTGAATTTTGACTATATTTTTATTTATGCCGTATTGGGTTATCGGGTATGCTTTTTATAGCTGCAACGGAAACCACAAAGGCACCTGCATATGAAAATAGTAATAATATTTTTATTCGTCTTAATAGTAACCGGATGTGATTCACATGAAAAAATTTATGGCCACTGGGAAAATATAGATGCCAGATGCCGTAGTTTGTGTTCTTTTTCTATAGAAAAGCACGATAACAAATACTCAGATTCAGTCATTATCTTTGATAAACCTCAACCGCCATACGCAAAAAGTAAACCTTTTATTCGTGATAAAAAACATAAAAACAGATATCTGGCAAAAGGTGAGAACGGTGATTTCTTATTCGAGCTTTATAAAGACCGTCTCTATGGTGCTGATAATTCTATATATGAAAAAACAAATCCCAAATAGCACTCTCTGACGGTATATCATGCCCTTCATATTTTGCGTACCACATATTGGGTGCGCAAAATGTCAGCCTGATAAGAACGTCCTGTACGCCTTGCAGTATAAAGGATTAATAACGATTAGTTACATTAGAGTTCGCAAAACAAAATGAAAATTTGCTAAGGTAGCCGACCGTTAAATACCGGGTTATTACCGGGTAAATTGCGAACCATCGATCATCACATTTTTAAATAAGGGCTTTTATGGCACATCCGATTTATCTGACGTTAACCGGTAAAATTCAGGGACTGATTTCTGCGGGATGTTCATCCGTGGATTCAATAGGAAACCGTTATCAGGCCGGACACGAAGATGAGATCCTGGTACTTAATTTAAACACAGGAGCATCCCGGGCGCAAAATGCCACCTACAAAGAACTGATATTCACTAAACCGATGGATAAAGCGTTTCCCCTGCTTTACTCCTGTGTTGATAACAACGAAATACTGGAAGCGACTTTCAAATGCTACCGGACAAGCCAGCACGGACAACTTGAAGTCTACGCCACATATAAGCTGACCGGCGCATCACTGGTTAGCGTTGATGATGTTAACGCAAACTTAGTCAGTGAAAGCAGCGAAGACCCTTATCAAGTCGTCAGAATGAGATACCAGTCCATTTCAAGGGAACACCTGAAAGCCAGCACCTCAACATACAGTATTAACAGCGAACTGATTTAACCGGCTATGATAAAGGATATGTGCTATTCACACATATCCTTTGAAATAATATATTTTGTGGGTGCGTGAATGGATTTTTTATGACACTTAACATAACCTCGTGACGTTAAATCATATTCAACATAAAATGAAAAAATAAAACTAAAAACAAACCCAAATATGGCTATTGCTGTGAGTGAATTGGTGATTTTTTTATTTAATCTCTTATTTGTTTTTAATTTTCCTTTTGTATACGCAAGAGCAATCGCCAAATATAAAAACCAAGCAAGCAAAGGAGAGAAAAAAACAATCAATCCCAGTGGGAATGAAAATGAAATGATATCGGATTTAAGAAAGTAATTAACATATCCGCGTATCGACATACATAATACAAAAACCATAGAAAAAAACATGACAGCTGAAATTAAATACATTTTAACTGGTTTTATCTCACTCACAGCAGCACCTATTGAAAGTAGTAAAAAAATTAACCGAACCGATGAAAATTCGTGAAAAAGGTATCAGCATAATGCCGTCCCTCTCCGTCAGCCCGTGGTTTGTGCTGTTTTTTTAGCTCTCTGATAATGGATTCACTTATAACGAACTGCTCATCCAGCTCATATAATAAAAGCGAAATAATAATACCATTTGAAAGAAATTACCTCAATATACAGCATTAACAGCGAACTGATTTAACCGGCAATGATAAAGGATATGTGTTATTCACACATATCCTTTGAAATAATATATTTTGTAGGTGCGTGAATGGATTTTTTATGACATTTAACATAACCGAGAGATGTCAAATCATACTCAACATAAAAGGAAAAAAAGAAACTAAAAACAATTCCGAATATGGACATCATCGCGAGTGAGTTAGTTGTTTTCTTATTTATTTTCATCTCTCTTTTAAATGTTCCTTTTTGTTTTCGATACCCGATTACAATCATCCAATATGACACCCACACAAGCAAAGGAACGGAGAAAATAATCAATCCCAGCGGAAATGAATATGAAATAATGTCAGATTTAAGAAAGTAATTAATATAACTACTTACCGAAACATATATGCCAATCGGTAAAAAAAATATTATTATAGCTGAAGCTAAATACATATTAGCTGGTTTAACATCACCCACGATAGCACCTGTTAAAGTTAGTAAAAAAATTAACCGAACCGATGAAAATTCGTGAAAAAGGTATCAGCATGATACCGCCCCTCTCCGTCAGCCCGTGGTTTACGCTGTTTTTTTAGCTCTCTGATAATGGATTCACTTATAACGAACTGCTCATCCAGCTCATATAATAAAAGCGAAATAATAATACCATTTGAAAGAAACTACCTCAATATACAGCATTAACAGCGAACTGATTTAACCGGCAATGATAAAGGATATGTGTTATTCACACATATCCTTTGAAATAATATATTTTGTGGGTGCGTGAATGGATTTTTTATGACATTTAACATAACCACGTGATGTTAAATCATACTCAACATAAAAGGAAAAAAAGAAGCTAAAAACAATTCCGAATATAGCTATTGCCGCAAGTGAATTGGTGATTTTATTATTCGGCTTTGCCTTCCATTTTAATTTTCCTTTTTGTTTTCGATACCCAGATATAATCATTAAATATGATAACCACAAAAACAAAGGGAGCGAAAAAATAAAGATCCCCAGGGGGAATGAAAATGAGATAATATCGTTTTTAATAAAGTAATCTATATAGCTTTTTAGTGATCCATACGCTCCAAATACGCCAATAAAAAAAAACATTGCGGAAACAAAATACACTTTTACTGGTTTGACATCACTCACTTAAGCACCTGTTAACGTTAATAAGAAATTAGCCGAACCGGTGAAGGTTAGTGAAAAAGGTATCAGCATGATACCGCCCTTCACCATCGGTCCGTGGTTTGCGCTGCTTTTTAAGCTCTCTGATTATTGACTCACTTATACCAAAATAATCGTCAATCTCGTATAATAAATACGAAATACCAACACCAGCAATAAATATTATCGCAGATACAACGATAATACTTCCGGAAGCAATTCCAGCAGCGGTCATCAATATAGGGACAGCCACCGCACTTAACTTTATGCTTATTATAAGCTTCGCCATATCCATTGTCACATTCACAAAAAAATTCGTCAGCGTATATTCATCTTTAAATATCAGCTCAACCACACGATACGCCAGAGAATACACAATTGAAAACCGGGTTGCTTTGATTGAAACATCATTCTGCCCTTGGGTTCCAATGCCCATAAACAATATTTTTGCGTTATCAGCCAGATACTTGGTCCCGTTAAGAAAAGCCCTCACGCCAGGACGACCGGACAGACGGATATATACATTACCATTTTTCCCGACGTATTCCGTGGCTTTAACACCAAGACCACCGAATTCATGAATAATACGGGAAAGACGGGCTGATTCATAAACGTTACCCGCAAAATTGGAAACAAAATCACCAATACCAAATACGGTATCCTTTGCCGACGAAAAAGGATTCGATGTATTCGTATTTTTTAAAACATACTCCGCTTCCTCAACTGTAATCAGCGCGGCAATATTATCGTCATCCTCGGTCTCATCCATTATTTTCCGAATTTTTGCCAATTCATTCCGATCGTTTGCGTCTCTTGAAAGCCCGTTAATAATTCCGGTGTAATTCTTATAATGCATTGTAACCCCTTGGTAATTTCGCTTAGGATATAATACAGAACGACACCGTTCAAATTAATCTGATTCCGCTTTGACGCAACGCCGGTACTTCATTTCATGTTACTGCCACGAATACGCTATGATTTCCGCCTGCAGGATTATTTAGTTTAATTCTTATCATTAAAAAAGCGCACGCTGATTACGTGTTATCGGGTAATCGAAATAAGGATGCGCATAACCTTTCCGTGGTTCCTCACGGGTGACTTCCGGTATCTGCATCCGGCTTCGAATGGGAAGAGATTATTTTTGCAGACTTCGGACAAATTTCTCAGGAGTCTGGTTATTTAGCGAGGAATAGGGTCTTTAATGAATTTCAGCGGAGGTATATTGAATCTGATTGGCGGAGATCACAGGAGTCGCATATGAAGGAAAACAGTATGATTTAAAAGAAAAATATCTATTTGAATTAATAATAAACCCCCATATGCACCCCCAAGGTATAAACTATACCGGAACAAATTGCCTTATTAAGGGGCAACAGCGATCTTCTAGGTTAAACATTGTGGCAATTATACACTATCTTCATACAGGCTGACGACTTCCTAAATGTTCATACATTTTTTCAGTCATCACCCACAGCGCCTTATTTAGACGGATGTCACCATCTATACCGGTCACTGATCGGGTACGGGAGCGTTTTCCTGTTGCAGTACGTCCTGATAACCCGCCTTTAATCAGGTTTTCCTGCAAACGCTGGTACACCGTCCATAAGTCATCTTTTTTGTCCTCCCACCGGCGGGGTTGCAGCACCTGTTCTTCCGTGACCGGCTGGTGGTCATCCCCGAACCGGTACGTGATAGCTGCATATGCCAGCGCCTGTTGTGCCGGAGGCGGTAACCGCAGGGACTGCATCTGTTCGCGTTTTTCAGCCACCGCATCAAACGTTTCCAGCACTTCATATGCCCCTTCAATCACTTTATCGACGACATTACCTTTGTGCGGCACTCTGACCTCACCAAAAGTATCACCACAGACCAGCCCATTCTGACAGACCGCACGGAATAATCCCGGCAGCATCTGATAGCTGCTGGTACCGTCATGGCTGTTTAACAGAATAATTTCCGGTACCTGGATACCGGTAATCTGGTTATGGCGGCGCAGGCGCAACATATGTTTGGTGTGCTCCCGGCGGCTGTCATCACGGACACGGGTCTGGCAGGCAAAGAACGGGTGAAAACCTTCCTTTTGAAGGCTCTCAAGCAGGGTTATGGTGGGAATATAGGTATAGCGATCACTGCGGGATTCATGTTTTTCTGCTGAAAAGACACTGGGTACAGTGCAGTATAATTCTTCGGTGGTTAACGGGCGGTCACGACGAATGATATTCGCCCTGCCGAAGCGCGAGGCTAAACGGGTCATAGTAATTCTCCTGTAAAATTAAACAGATAACGTGGCTGTCAGATGAGCGCCGGGACTGAACGGGATAAAGAAAGAGATAAGATGAGGTACGGGCTTTTTATACGGTGCAGTGTCTGCGGGGGATATGGCTGCTGCGGAGTGTTATCAGACCGGTTGCCTTCCGTGCCCGCAGAATATCGGTCGCAGTGATACCGTGTGACGGCTCAGTGATACCGTTGTTGCACCGGTCAGTGCGGACCAGTGCGTATTTCCCCGCAAAGGCATTCAGTGCCTCACACAACGACATCCCCCGGCTGAGGCAGGCCTCAATCACGCGCTCATCACTGAATTCCGTGTCATTCAGAGTGAGGCCGTAGTGCTGTTGCAGCAGGTAAGTCAGCAGTGTCTGCCAGACAGCTGCCGGTGATGCGGGTGCTGCTATATTGTTCATGGCGTAGCTCCCGGTTAATCAATCAGATGAAAAATAGCGGCACACTCGTCATGCTGCTGGGCGTAGTCCCGTAACTGATAAAAATACTCCACCATCTCCGGACTTTCGGTTTTAAATGACCAGAGACTGTAAGTGATGAGGCATACCGCGATACCGGCCGCTTCGGGGCTCAGTTCCGCGTCATTGCCGTTATGCCGGTTAACCATCGGGAGTGACGTTTCAATCATGTCAGGCCAGATAAATGCGCCACCGTTGGTGAGCATGCTGAATTCCCAGAAGGCACCGTGATAAATGTCACACAGATTATCCATCATCTTAAAAATATCGCCTTCCAGGCGCTGCCAGTCCGGCACGCTGCCGAAATAAAATTGCCAGAATGAGTCTCTGCCACGGAGATGAACCAGATTGCTTTTGATGGCTGCGGGCTCCTGCGGCAGAAGTGCTGATAACGTCATCGTGAAACTCCTTTGTATTTAGGGGTGAAACAGTGGGGTACTGGTTTGTGAATGGCGCATAAAAAAACGGCAGACTGTGAATGTCTGCCGTCAGGGGTAATGTAATAAACTGGTCTTTTGTACAGGTCAGCGGGGAAAGAGCCGACCCAGCAGACGGTCAAGGGTACCGCCCAGCACGGCTGAGCAGGCCAGCGCCGCGCTGAGGCCTGCCGCCAGCTTTTCCGCTGCGGTGGCGTTCTCATTGTCTGCCACCTCAGATGCCGACTGCCAGGCGCAGTACGTGGCTAATGCCACCGTTGCCACACCGAGCGTGGTGGCTATTAATTTAAAAACAGACATCTGTGTTTCCTTTTTGCATGCCTCAGTTACTGCGGACCGGACCAGCTGTCAGTATCCATCTGCAGGAAGGACTCACAGTCTCCCTCTCCGGCTTTACAGACCCGCTCCGCGACGGATTTCGGCGGCCATTTCTTACTGGTTTCATACTCCAGACCGTTATTATCGATACAGCCCACCTTCAGCCAGTTGGCCCGGGCACCGGTGTTATAGTAAATACTGCTGATGCAGGTCATGGCCACCGGGGCCGGATAGCCTTTGGATAAATCCGCTCTTGTCTCACTTTTCAGTTCTCCGGCAGGGAGTGGCTGCAACGAAGGTTTCCGGCCTTTGCCGTCGTTCTGCATTTTCAGCTGCTGTCCGTATTCCGGGGTCAGGTAATAAGTGTAACGGTCAGGCTGCACCTCACCGGGCATGCGTAGTGCAAAAACCGGGGCGGACAGCAGTAAACAACCGAGCAGTGTCAGACTTCTTTTCATGGTGACATCCTTATTAAGGTAATGAACGGATAAACTGATAATGGGGTAATGCGGTGATAAATTCGGGCCGGGTGACTGTCCGTGCGATAACCGCATCCTGCCGGAAGCGGCGTCCGGACACGGCAATGTTCTGCAGTTGACTGAACCGGAACACCCGCAGGGCAGACTGCCATTCCCCGCACAGATACCAGTCCCGCTGAAAATAAATCAGCTTGTAGGGAGCCATGCCCTCATGTTCCTGACCGTCACAGCGGAAGCTGAGCAGTCGCCTGCGGACAATCGCCTGTGTCACCACATAAAAGCCGCCGAACAGCGTCGGGGCGGATTGCGGTGGCTCATGGTAGACCAGACAGGGGGCACCGTTTTCCGGACTGAGCAGAACGGACAGCAGCCTGCGGTCAAGCGAGGGGAACAGCGGGGTGATATGGGTGATATCGGCAAAGTACAGGATATCGCTGTCTGTCCGGTAGGGGCGCTGACCGGCGGTCAGCCGGTATCCGCCCAGATACGGCTCCGTGTCCAGAAAGACCAGGCGCTCACTGAAATCACGCTGCAGTGTGCGGGCCGAGACATTAAACTCACGGGCGAGCTGTGCCGGATACAGTGTTTCGCCGCGGAACAGGCGGCTGATAATCATGGCCAGCCGGAATGCAAGCCGGTCATGGCGTGAATCTGACGTATGCATGAGCGCAGCCTCCGTGAGTCAGTCAGAGAAAACAGGAATAACGGAATACGGAAATCAGGCCGCCAGGGCCTTCTGGCGCAGGTACGCTACAATGATGCAGGCCGGAACGGTGACCCGGTAAGCGGGACCGGCGATATCGGCTATCAGCCAGGCGGAGCTCAGCGCAATCCCGACAGGACCGGCCAGTACCCCCAGTGCCCGGTTGGCGGCAAAGAGTGTCCCCCAGGTGGCAATGCCGCCCATCGCCTCAATCACCCCGACAGCAGCAACGGTGGCAAACTGCAGGGCTGCGACACCGGAGCTGGTGACGGCGGCCTGTACCGCGAGCAGAATAAGCTGGGGAGTCGGCGCGGATAGATTCAGCTTCAGTCCGTCCGCAAAACGGACCAGCTCGTCCTGTGACATCTCCCGCAGGCTTTTCTCCAGGACTTTCATCAGCAGGTTCAGCTCGGTGGTTTCCACCGGACTTTCTTTGTTGTAGTTCACTTTCAGCTTGTCGCAGACATCGTGCAGGATTTCACGGTAGAGCACGCCTTTGTTGCCGCGCAGCAGCGTGACCAGACTGTTGGCCCCGAAGGCCTGCAGTTCGGCACAGATGGCAGGCCAGTACTTCTGATGGTCGGGGTAAAAGAGCTGATATTCCGGGGAGGTGGTCAGAGACTCCGCCAGGCGCTTTTTGCCGTCTTTGCTGTCATGAGTCAGGACGGAGACCAGCAGACCGAGGTCCTCATTGCTGCACTGACCGATAAACGCGAGGTCAGGGTCGATACGGTAGGTTGCCATAACAGAAATTCCTTACAGGTGATTTAAGACAACCACAGCATAACAAGGGGGTCTGACAGGATATGACGCGGAAAATCGCTGTTTTCGGGGGGTAAAAAACGGGGAAACGACAGGGTGTGTCGCCGGTCAGTTATCCGAGCCACTGTTTCCCCTGTCATATCAGTTGGTTAATGTGTATCTGAAAAATCACTGATTCCGTAAAATTATTTTTTCGGTGTTCTGTACTCATTCTCAATTAACCGGGTCACCAAATCGGTGATCGTCATTTCATAGGTTTCAGCCAATTCTTCCAGATGTTTTTTTACTTCATCATCCAGACTGCAGCTCAGTGTTTTTTTATTTTTTTGTTTTTTCCGGAAAGAACGCTGCTGCCATGCCTTTTTAAGAGAGTATAAAAAATACTTCTTCCCTCCGGGGTTATCATTCCATGCCCGCAGGGCGGCATAAAAACAAATATATTTATCTCCGGAACTTTCGGGGTTAAAGAACCGGAGAGGCCAGACAGGTATCTTTATATTATCGACAGAGTAGTTACAGATATAATCCCATATCCAGTTACAGGCATCATCATCATCCTTACTCAGCCACTTTATATTTTTTACTGCGGTGAAGGATTTTATCCATTCATCCTTAAGCATATTTATAATATTTTCTTTTTCACCAAACTTCAGGTTCATATGATCAAAGACAGTCTGGGAGTCGCGATACATCTCTTCAGTGTTGACATGATTCTCTTTTATACCAAATTTACTTTTGATGTATTCTATTTGCTGTGATACAGGTAAACCCCTGAATTCTTTATTGCCCGACCAACTATTAACAGTGGGTTTTACCACGTTTGACTGTTGAATTGCCTGAGTATATTTATCGCTTGTTATGGTTAAGGGCTTTATATTATTTAACATTACCCAGCAATATGCAGAGGCAACACTGTCTTCTTTAATCCATTCAAACTTATCAATACTGATAAGGTTATTGTTTACATCATTTAAAACTTTATTGGTAAGGTAATTGTAATTACTGTTCGCCATGCCAATAACTTCATGGATTAAATCTCTTAAACGTGACTTGTCATTTCTGTCACCTGATAAATATTTATTTTCAACCCATTCAAACCCGGGCTCTGTTGACATGAAAAATACAAAAATACCCGTTTTCCTCAGGTCTTTCACTTTCAGCAACTCATCAATCTCATAGCTTTTATCGTTCATAATCCGTCCACTACTACGTAGTCAGTATGTCGTTATTGTAGTTTATTTTGGTCTCTGAAAAAGTGACGTTGTCGTGATAACGTAGATTAAGAATAGTTTTATTGTCTTTTTAATGAGTTGAAAATGAAGTGTTTTTATCATGTAATTTACATGGTTATCTGAAAATACTGGGTCAGGCAGTACTTTTTACAGGAAAAGATGATGTTCACGGTTACTTATTTTTTCCCGTGACTACTTCTGAGAGGAGACTAACTTTCAGGTATCTTGTTCATCGTGAAGCCCGCTGTAAATACTGTCTGTGCATACTGTTTTAATAAACTCAGGTAGCAATCAAAAAGGATTATTTATTATTATATTTATCTTACCCGGAGTTATTGTTATCAGATTAATCATGACATCTATTCTCATATTCATCTTTTTAATTATTGATAACCGCATCTCTTTATCGAATAACCAAACATATCTGATGGCACTCCTGTTACTGATACAGATAATAGTGACATAACCCTGAATTGCTTACCCTTCTTCATAAATAATTTTCATTAATTAATCTCAGTGGGTAAATTCAGTTGTTATCCACATCTGAAGGATCACTCAGAATGGATGTCATTAATCATCTTTTAAATCCATCTGTTATGAACCTTCCGCCTCAGTAAAAAAATAAATGCATCCCTCTGTTGTATGAACAGAAACACCATCATCAACCAGAGGAAATTAATCATGAATGACGATATAACCAGTGAAATACTAGCACTGTCACAAATCTACAATAATGGTACGGAGATTACCGATGACACAACAGATCGTGAGTTATTCCGGCTAATCGCGTCACACACCACTGCATTAATTAAAAGAAAGAGTCAGTCTTTACCTTTCAAAGGGCACTGCTTTGGTGATCAATTACAAATCGAGGCCACTAAAACTGGTCAGTTGTTTTATGAATTAATACAAAACATCCTTTCACTTTCCCGTGTCACCGGTAACCGCCGTAAGTTACATCCGGTTATTCCGCTCATTGTTTCTCTTGCTGATAAATATCATATTCGTTATGTTCCGATGCTGTCGGAATACTATCCTGACTCAGAGGAGGATATTAAACAGTTAAATGACGCCTATTGTGAGTTTATTCAGTCAGTGGACAGCAAGGAGTATAAAAACGCTGTCAGTACCTTTAAGAACAGTGCCCGCAAGAATTACCGGTTCTGTTGCCGCTATATTGAAAACCTGTTTGAACGCCATGCAAAGCTGTTGGTGGTACGGACAGATCTGTCCTACGGAAAACGGGTCTGTCACAGAGTCACGGCCGGGGATTTAACCCGTCACCGGATTGCCCTGTACAAAGCAATACAGCGGTTACCCCTGTTTAAACACTGCGTCGGTTATATCCTGAAACTGGAATACGGTCGTGAGAAAGGCTTTCACTACCACTGCCTGTTTTTCTTCAACGGCCAGCATGTCAGACAGGATATCACGATAGCCAGGCTCATCGGTGAGTTTTGGCAGGAAACCATCACCGAGGGACAGGGGCTCTACTTTAACTGCAACCGCTTTAAATCAGATTACCGTATCTGCGGCATTGGCATGCTGCACCGCAGTGAGAGCCAGCGACGGGAAGGCCTGATGACCGCTGTGAACTATATCTGCAAAACAGACCAGTGGGTGAAACTGCAGGTGCCGGGGATCGACCGGACATTCTGGCGGGGAACCATCAGAAACAAACGGCGTAAAACACGCCGGTAAATCTTTTTTTACAGACAAGGGGAATCTTATAGAAGTGATATCCGCTGCGTCATCGATAGCACTTCTGCCTTAATTAAACAAAGACAGGAGATTCCCCATGAATACCATCAATACCACCACTACCCCTTTCCTGCTTGACGACCCTCTCATGGAGATGAAAGAGATCACGAAATTAACCGGATTAACGGATAAGTGGTTTTACAAGCTGATCCAGAAAGGGCAGTTCCCGAAACCAATTAAGCTGGGAAACCGTTCCCGGTGGCTGACAAGTGAGGTTGACGCCTGGCTGCAGGCCCGTATTGCAGAGTCCCGTGAGTAATCATGAAGCTGAGTCACCTTGCTTCCGGCACTTTGTAATGATCGGCAGAATCGACCGTGAACAACTGTTTTCCATCAGAGACCAGAATTATATAGGCATAATTGGGTGTTGCTTTCATTCGTAATGCGAAGGTCGTAGGTTCGACTCCTATTATTGGCACCATTTCAAACTCTTCCCAAGTCTACCGAATTCAACTAAAAGCCCGTATAATGCGGTTTATGGCCCGTATTTTATCTCCTGTTATCAACTGGACTCAACCGAAATCAAGTCACAGTTGGGGGCATAAGTGGGGGCATTCTGTGTTCGGTCTAGGGAGATGCCCCCAATGAAACTTAATGCGAGACAGGTAGACGCGGCTAAACCCAGAGAGAAAGCCTATAAGTTGGCAGATGGTGCTGGTTTGTATCTTGAGGTTGTTCCCTCTGGTTCCAGATACTGGCGGATGAAGTATCGCTTCAATGGAAAAGAGAAACGTCTGGCTTTTGGTGTCTATCCAGCAGTATCGCTTTCGCAAGCAAGAGCACTGCGTGATGACGCCAAGAAAAAGCTGGCTGAGGGTATCGATCCATCTTTTGCCAAGAAAGAAGAAAAGCTGGTTCGCGATGTGCAACTCAACAACACGTTTCAGTCTGTGGCACTTGAGTGGCACGGTACGAAGGTGAGCAGATGGTCAGAAGGCTATGCCTCCGATATTATCGAAGCCTTCAATAAAGATATTTTCCCCTATATCGGCCAACTGCCGGTGAATGAAGTCAAACCGTTGGTTCTGCTTAATGTGCTGCGTCGAATGGAAAGCCGTGGCGCGACAGAGAAGGCCAAGAAGGTTCGCCAGCGCTGCAGTGAAGTCTTTCGCTACGCCATAGTGACTGGTCGTGCGGAATACAATCCTGCAGCGGATCTAACCAGCGCGATGTCAGGGCATGAATCGAAGCATTATCCCTTCCTTACTGTTGAGGAGTTACCAGACTTCTTTAAAGCCCTATCTGACTATACCGGAAGCCCGCTGGTTGTTCTTGCCGCTCGTCTGTTGATCCTTACGGGAGTTCGCACTGGCGAGCTTCGAGGTGCTTTCTGGAGTGAGTTTGATCTTGAGAAAGCGGTGTGGGAAATACCTGCAGAGCGTATGAAGATGAAACGGCCTCATCTTGTACCCCTCTCTACCCAAGCGCTAGAAATCGTACAGCAGCTCAAAGTAATGTCTGGGCAATATCCGTTGGTGTTCCCTGGGCGCAATGATCCACGTAAAACGATGAGTGAAGCGAGTATTAATCAGGTATTCAAACGGATTGGGTATACGGGGAAGGTTACTGGACATGGTTTTAGGCACACGATGAGTACGATTTTGCATGAGGAAGGGTTCAATACCGCATGGATTGAGACCCAGCTTGCGCATGTTGATAAGAATGCGATTCGTGGGACTTATAACCATGTGTTGTATCTCGAGGGGAGGAGAAAGATGATGCAGTGGTATGGGAACTATTTGCAGCAGTTACATCACAATGCTGGTTTGAAAAGAGAGCATTTCTAATTCTCTGATCTATAGAATTTAATTCTTTTATATTGAGCATATGTTTTGAGATGGTAGCTCGATTTTGCGCAATTTATGATTTATAGTTTTAAAAAATGTGCGATTCAGTTAGCTAGAAATCTCCATGCATTAGTACAAGTGCATGAAGTGCGGTAGCTATGCCGCCATGTACTGGTAGGAGCTCTTACCAGTACATGCGTGGAAATAGTATACATTGGAAAATGTTTCAGGTGGAATAATTGTCAAAAGAAACTTCATTACAATTTTTATTAGAAGAAATAGATAAAAGTGTTGAAATAATAAAAAACAAGACTAAGAGCAATAAAACGAAATTGAAGTTTTTTTTCTTGATTTCTCTTCTTTTCAGCACGGCAACAACATTGATATTAGCTTTTGACTTTGTCGGTCACGAGAAAATACAAAAAAACATCGCGCTTATCTTTAGCGCTGCACTTACATTGGTAAGTGGTTGGACTGCAAGATTTGATTATCAGAAATTATGGTTTAGACAAAAAGCCACCTTGTTATCAATGTATCAACTTAAAAATAAAGTTAATTATTTGAAAATCAGGTCGGATATAAATCAACTTGATGTGGATGAGCTTTTTAATGAATATAAAGCCATCTGGGAAAAAGACAGTCAAGAATGGAATAATATTAACAAAGAGTATATTGAAAGTAAAAATAATCTTTCAGACAATAAAAACAATGGAACTACACCGCAATGAATATTAGCAAGTTGAGTATTGATAAAATTATTATTCATCAAATTCATCAGCGAGATGACGAGGGTTTAAAAGTTGAGCCTACACGAGGTTCGTCTTTTATCACATTTGATGAAGATGCCTTGCAGGGATTTAAATCCCGAGTAATAGATGCTCTTGGTGATGGATCAAAAGCCGTCAAAATGAAAATTATAGAGCACGGTGAAGGATATGTACCTTTCATGGCTACCAATTTATTTGGTAAAGAAGGGGATGAATATATCGATCAAACTTATAATATAGCAAACAAGCTAGCTGATGCCCAAACAAGAAGAGCAATACCCGGAGGCATCGTTGTTATATTCACTGGTGACTATGGAGTAAATAAGCGAAAATTTATCGGTATAATTAAAGCAGACATTTACAGTGCCTATGAAAAAATTGTTGATCCAAAAACAGGTCAAATCTCGTTAAAATTTGTTGAAGAAATACTTCTTACTCCCTCAACAAAACTCTATAAGACAGCAGGTTTTTTCCAATCAAGTAACACTGCTCAAGAAGATGATTTGAACAAATCATGGGATGTCATGATCTCTGATTATCAAATAAGCAAATCTGATGGAAAAGCTGCTGCTCAATATTTTTATCAACATTTCTTAGGTTGCGGCTATCCTGAAACAAGTGCTCGCACAACAAAAAACTTTTATGAGAAGACTAGTGATTTCCTAAATGAACTAGATATAAGCTCAGAAAAAAGAAATGACTTAAAAAACGCCTTGGTTACTTATTTGAAGCATGAGAAATCCGATGTCATTTCAGCAAAAGAGTATGCAGAGAGATTCTTCGATGATGAAGTTAAAGATCTTTATCTTGAGTATGCAAGCGAAAGTGGAATTCCACAGACAGCTTTTACAAGAGATAACGAACATATCGAAAGCAAATTAAAAACAAGAAAGTTAAATTTTAGCAAAAACATTAAAATTACAGCCCCAGCAGAAGTTTTTAAAAATAATATAGTTATTGAGTCTACGGAAGGTGACTTAGATAAGAACGGAGAACCTGCAGAATGGACTACTATTCTTATTAAAGATAAAATTATACTTCAAGAATAAAACTATGAATGAATCAGAGTTTTTGCAACGTTGGAACCAAGAAGAGCCTATGTATAGAGCATGGGGGGACTTTGTCGTTTCCAATATATGTACGGAACTCGTTGATAATAAATGCCGCAATCTTAATAGCTTTTTGAAACAACCAGCGACGCCAAGAGTTAAAGAAAAAGAATCTCTAATTGATAAAGCCTTTCATAGATTAGAAAAATCATATGAAGACCCTTATAAAGAAATCGAAGATAAAGTTGGTGTTAGATTTGTTGTATTGCTTACATCGGATATAGATGATGTATGCGATGTAATAAAAAGAAGTGATAAATGGTTCTATAAGACTTCAAGACATTATGATGAAGAGCGCCTAAATACACCTTTAATTTTTACATATCAATCTGTTCATTTCATCGTAACAGCCAAACAATCATTTGATCATAATGGAGTATTTATTGAGGAAGGAATTCCTTGTGAAATACAGGTGAGAACTCTATTGCAACACGCTTATGCAGAGTTAACGCATGACGCCATTTATAAAGCTAAAACTATCGTTGAGCCTGATATACATAGAACGGTAGCAAGAAGTATGGCATTAATTGAAACAACTGATGATTTTTTTTGTTCAGTTGCTAAAGCCCTGAACAATTCACCTGATGCTTATATAG
The DNA here is from genome assembly GCF_043105645.1 of Morganella sp. TYF_1. Lineage (NCBI taxonomy): Bacteria > Pseudomonadati > Pseudomonadota > Gammaproteobacteria > Enterobacterales > Morganellaceae > Morganella > Morganella sp. TYF_1. The sequence goes on from NZ_JBICLU010000017.1 coordinate 23,099, forward strand.
GAACTCAGAAAACACTCGATCAACTTTATATGACTTTAATAAAGGAAAAACCAAATAATCAAAAATCGGCCATATTAATATTGGATACATTCAAAAAAACCATTGATGCTGACATCATAAGTAGATTATACAAATTTGTTGAAGATACACCTGAGTTAGAATCATTGATTCGTGATGGTAAAAATAAAAGCAGTTTCTATGAACAGAGTGTTACCATTTTCGTTTACTGGTTAATTAAAAGACGTAAGTCTATTTTACAGAAGGAATGGCCGTTAGAATGGAGAATTATACAAAAAATGGCGGCTGACATTGGTGTTTCTCTTGAAAGGCAAATGTAATATTTTTCTAAAACTATAATTAAATCATGAGGTTAAAATTTAATTTTCATTGTGTTATCATTTTTAGTAAGATTTTTTTATCAATTTCATTGAGGTTGATTATTTTTCTTTTAATGTCTATGGTGCTATTTATTTAATGGCTTTCATTTCTTTAATTATATACAGTAAGTATGTTTGATATTTCTAAGTGCCAAGCTTTAAAGATGTTCGAAAATTAGCCAGTGCATAAGACCCTATTATTTATATTTCAAGCTATAATTGCGATTTTTAGTTGGTTACTGGCAGATAAAATATTTTTCTGAAGTGCTTTTATGTGATTCTTTTTGATATTTTACATTTATTCCAAAACTTACATTTTGCCTTATTACAAATCAAACCTCATTTCACTGGCTAGAACTAACTTAGCTATGATAAGCAATTATGTTGCAATAATATCTTTTGGGCTGTTTATCTAGCCATTACCAACCCAACCCATTCTTTACATCCTCTGGCAACTTTCTGACTTCCCTGAGAGTATAATTACTCCTTAGTTTACGTGATATACTGGTTCGTTTTATCTGTGGTTCACGTACCAAGGTTTAAGTTTCCCTCCCCCATATCTTCTTTTTTGAGAAAATAACATATTCCATCATAGTAGCTTACGGTGAAAATAAATTTAGAGTTACTGCTAGATAAGTCCGTTATTATGCACTTCAGGTTGTTTCTAGGTGTCTGTGACAATGCAATGGTAATCCCCCCGAAAAACCAGAGTGTTCATAAGTGGAATTTTCTCGTAACATGAATCGGGGAGATTCATATGAAAAAATCACGTTTTACCGATAGTCAGATCATCGCGATCCTGAAGCAGGCCGAAGCCGGAACACCGGTTCCTGAGTTGTGCCGCGAGCACGGTATGAGCAGCGCGAGTTTTTATAAATGGCGTTCACGGTTCGGCGGGATGGATGCGTCCATGATGGCCCGTCTGAAAGAGCTTGAGGATGAAAACCGGCGACTGAAAAAAATGTATGCCGAAGAACGCCTTAAAGCCGAGATTATTCAGGAAGCCATGCAAAAAAAGTGGTAACCGTGCCGCAGCGCCGTGAGCTGCCTCAGGCTGCTGTGGCGATCAGGGGCATCAGTATCCGGCTTGCGTGTAACGTGTTTTGCATCAGTGAAAGCGGCTACCGTTACCAGCCGGTACTTTGTGATGAAAATCAGCAGATTGCAGATTTACTGACTGAGCTGACAACAAAAAATAATCAGTGGGGATTCGGGTTGTGCTTTTTATTTTTGCGAAATGTAAAAGGCTTCCGCTGGAATCATAAACGTGTGTATCGTATTTATTGTGAGTTAAAACTTAATTTACGGATTAAACCGAAAACCCGGATTATCCGGTTACCACCAGCGCCACTGACGGTTCCTGAAAAAATAAATGAAACCTGGTCGATGGATTTTATGCATGACCAACTGGATGATGGCCGGTCATTCCGGACATTCAATGTTATTGATGATTTTAATCGTGAAGCACTGGCAATAGATGTGGATTTTTCATTACCGGCCGGCCGTGTTATCCGTTCGCTGGAGCAAATTATAGAATGGCGTGGAAAACCGGATTGTATCCGGTGTGACAACGGGCCGGAATATCTGAGCCATCAGCTTCAGGAATGGGCAATAAAGCAGAAAATAACGCTGTTATATATCCAGCCGGGAAAGCCGCAGCAGAATGCGTATATTGAGCGCTTTAACCGGACAATGCGTTATGACTGGCTGAATCAGACTATTTTTAGTCACATCAGCGAAGTGCAGGAGGTCGCGACAAATTGGTTATGGCATTATAATCATGAGCGGCCACATATGGGCCTGGGCGGTATTACGCCAATGCAGAAGCGGGCTCAGTTAACCACATTCTACTGAAAATCTCTGTGGAAAATGGGGGGATTACCCTCCCGTCCGGCGTGAGGCTGGACTGACGGGGCGTAATGACCCATGTCCGTGCGGCAGTGGTAATAAATTTAAAAAATGCTGCCTGCACTGAGTGTGCAGGGCTTGAATTGTCTCTGAAAGAGAACGGCTGTTAGCGGTGATAAAAGGATCAGTAATGACTCCGACCAGTTCCCCAAAGTTTCAGGAATCATAATAATGAAATTACAAAGTCTAAACGATATTTTTGAACGACGAATACTCAGGGTTCCTGATTACCAACGCGGCTATGCTTGGTCTTCAATCCAACTTGATGACTTTTGGGAAGACATCATTCAACTTGATCCAAGACGAGTTCATTATACTGGTGTTGTGACACTAGAACCTGTTGCACAAAAATTATGGCAAAAGTGGGAACAAGACGAATGGATTATAGAGGGCGTTGGATTCAAACCCTTCTACATTGTCGATGGGCAACAGCGCTTAACGACATCAGTGATTTTGATTCAAGCTATTTTGGAGTCAGTAGGCGAAGACGCTCAACTCAACTATCAATCGCTTGAAACCATACGCAGCCGCTATGTATTACACAAAGCAGACGATGGACAGCGACAAAGCTTCATCTTCGGGTACGAAAAGGACAACCCTAGCGATGAGTACCTTAAAACCATCATCTTTGGTGAACACTCACATAGTAACCAGCACCAGGAAACCCTATACACGCAAAACCTCAAAGTGGCTAAATCTTACTTCAAAGGTAAATTATCGACTCTTTCTGAAGACGAAATTGCACTAATTTTTAAGAAGCTCACTCAAAAAATTAAATTTAATCTCTACGAGATTGACGAAGAGATTGATGTGTTCGTCACATTCGAAACGATGAACAACCGTGGTAAGCCTCTGACTAGTCTTGAGCTGCTAAAAAACCGCTTGATCTACCTATCGACTCTTTTCCACAATCACGAAGGGCATGAAGTTTTACGTAGTAAAATTAACAGTGCGTGGAAAACCATGTACGAATATCTCGGCAAGAATCCTGAGCGCCCTCTTGATGAAGACATTTTCTTACGTAACCATTGGACAATGTACTTTAAGTACAGCCGTAACAAAGGCGACGATTACATTAAATACCTTCTAAACGAGAAGTTCACCGCTCGCAATGTTACTCATCCAAAGGATGAAGATGAGCGTGTATCAGTAGAAGAAATCAGTGATTACGTCGAAAGCTTACAAGAATCAATTCGTCATTGGTTCTATATTCACAACCCATACTTCTATCTTCCTAACTATAATGACGATAAGAACAAGTTGCTACTTGATAGATTGCAACGTCTAAGCTTCCGTGCATTCAGACCTCTCCTGCTCGCCGCGTTTGTATCCAGGCAGCCGTTGGAAGAGATTAACGACCTACTTTCAGCAGCGGAGCGCTATAACTTCACCCTATTTTCGCTATGTCATCGTCGTTCTAATACTGGCGATTCTGAGTTTTTTGGTATGGCAAGAGAGTTATTGAAAGGCAATCGAACCATCAATTCAGTCATCGGTACGATCAATGAATGGGCCGATTACTACTACGACCCAGCTCGGTTTTACAGCTACATTGCAGAAAAGTATGAGTTAGGAGAACAAGGTTTCTTTAAATGGGATGGCTTGCGTTACTTCTTGTTTGAATATGACGCTTGGCTAACCAAACGTGGCAAACAAGAAACCATGAAACTTGGTTGGAATGATCTCAAAGCGACAAGCAAAGATAAGATCACCATTGAGCATATATTCCCACAGACCCCTTCTAACCAATATTGGCAGGATCGCTTCGGAAATTTGACCAAAGAGCAAACTACATGGTTAGCTAACTCCCTAGGCAACTTAGTACCATTGAGCCGAGCAAAAAACTCCAGCCTGCAAAACGATGGATTCGATGACAAGAAGAATAATGGTTCAGGCATTGGTTATTACAACGGTTCAGCAGCCGAAAATGAAATTGCTCAGTTAGAGGAATGGCTACCTGAGACTATTCTTTCCCGAGGTCTCGCATTGTTCGAGTTTATGGAGAAACGCTGGAGAATCTCACTGGGTGACGAGCAGTTTAAAGCCAAATTACTTCACTTAGACTTTCTCGCAGAGAGTGAACAACGAGAACAACAGATCGCATAAAACGGGATTGTTCTGCGTACTGCTGACGGTATCCATTACACGCCGGAAACCGGTAAACTGATTTCAGAACCGATTTACCGAACTGTCCGGTAAAACGTATAGCATTGACAGGAAGAGCAGAGCAGGGCATTTTATCCAGAAATTCTGTGGGTAAATCAGTGAATCCTGAGGGAAAACAGACTGTATCCACCGTTCCGCAGCCACCTCACTAACCTGTGCATTATTTAATCAATTCACCCCAGACTTACGTTACTCCGCCTTTCCTTTTGCCTGTCGATTTCTTAACTTTTCCAGCCGCTTCACGGAATCCGCTTCTTCCTCCGGGGGTCACTGTGTAAGTATCCCAACAAAAAGTCCCATTCTCTTTCAGAGATCTTTATCCATACTGCTTAAATACCTTATATATTTTATAATATAAAAAAATAAAGCACAGCACAATAGCCATCTTTACGCCTACGCGTAAAGATGGCTATTTAGTATTACTTAAAATTCATATTAACAACATTATCTAAACTCCCCTCCAACTCATCCATGTAATCTGCATACCACTGCATCATTTCCCTGCGTCCATCCATATACTGAGCATGGTTATATGTGCCACGGATCGCATTCTTATCGATATGTGCGAGCTGGGTTTCAATCCATGCTGAATTGAATCCTTTTTCATGTAATATCGTGCTCATCGTGTGGCGGAAGCCGTGTCCTGTTAGCCTTCCTTTATACCCCAACAACTCAATAACCTGATTTACGCTTTCCTTACTGATCGGCTTTCTATGGTCGTTACGCCCTATAAATACAAGCTCATAATGCCCTGATAGCGGCTTAAGTGAATTAAACAGCTCGATCACCTGTTTAGATAATGGCACTACATGTGGGCGCTTCATTTTCATCACTTCAGCAGGAATTTCCCAAATCCCTTTTTCTAGATCAATATCCTGCCAACGGGCAAAGCGGAGCTCTTGTGTACGTACAGCTGTCAGCAGAATAATTTTAGTCGCTGTTTTAGTAATCACACTTCCTGTATATCCAGCTAAGTCATTCAGGAAATACGGCAGTTCTTCAGCGGTTAAGAATGGGAAGTGCTGTTTCTTTGGTGGGGTTAGAGCAGTAGCTAAATCTGGTGCAGGGTTGTATTCAGCTCTGCCCGTGATGATTGCGTAACGAAAGACCTCTCCGCAGCGCTGACGAACTTTGCGCATCTTCTCTAAGGCTCCGCGCTTCTCCATTCTACGCAGCGTTTCCAGAAGCTCCAGAGGCTTTATTTCTGCTATGGGGCGCTTGCCGATGTATGGAAAAATATCTTTTTCAAAGGTATCGATAATTTCCTCACGATAACGTAGTGACCAACGATCTGCTTTTGATGTATGCCACTCACGGGCTACGGCCTCAAAGGTACTTTCTGAAGATAAATATTTTTCCAGTTTAGCCAGTTGTTTTTCTTCGCTCGGATCTTTGTTTTGTGCCAGTAATTTTTTTGCTTCATCGCGCTGATTTCTGGCTTCAGCTAATGTGACCTGCGGGTACACTCCGATGGAGAGCATTTTCTCTTTACCGGCAAAGCGGTATTTTAATCGCCAGTATTTAGATCCATTACGGTTTACGAGCAGATAAAGGCCGCCACTGTCAGAAAGTTTGTAGGGTTTATCCAGTGGTTTTGCTGCCTTAATTTTTATATCAGTGAGGGCCATAACCAAAACCTCCGAGCGCTCAGTCTATGACAAAGAAAAAAGTGATTTGGGGGTGCCGGTATACCATACCGAAATACACCCCTATTTTACACCCCCGAATTGGGGTTGATGTGGATTGACTTCAGTTGAACTGAGTTGAGTTGGAGTGATGACTTTGTATTGAAATATAAAGGGATAGTTGACTTCAGGAGAGGTGTGTTGAACTTGATTGGCGGAAGATCACAGGAGTCGAACCTGCCCGGGACCGCTGGCGGCCCCAACCGGATTTGAAGTCCGGCCGCCCCACCGGGGACGATGATCTTCCGTTTTGAGGTTGCACAGTATACGCTTTCCGGCAGGGATTCAAAAGTTCTCTTGTGTTTTTTCCTTTGAGGTACATCAGTATCATGCGATTTTTTACGGGAATGATTTTTAATCAGCATAATAACACTAAAAATCATTGAACTTGCCGCAGTGTATCCCCATCTTATAGAGAGTTTCGATTTTCATTTTTCATGTGTATGTGCGCCGTGGCGGACGTGCACCAGCAGCCAACAGGATGGTTTATGATGAACCCTTTGCTTACCCCGACCCAGAATCAGTTACCGGCATTTTCTGCCATCAATCCGGAATGTATTGTGCCTGCGGTGAAAGAAACGCTGGATAATTATCGTCAGACGGTAGAGCAGGTGGTGAGTCATGCACCTGATTTTACATGGGAAAATGTGTGTGTCCCGCTGGCGGAAGCCGGGGATAAATTATCCCGGGTCTGGTCGCCGGTCGGTCATCTGAATTCTGTCAAAAACAGCCCTGAACTGCGCGAAGCTTATGAGCAGTGTCTGCCGCTGCTGTCTGAATTCAGCACCTGGATGGGACAGCATGAAGGGCTGTATAACGCCTATAAATCACTGAAAAACAGCCCGGCGTTTGCGTCACTGTCTCAGGCACAGCGTAAATCCGTGGAAAATTCACTGCGTGATTTTGAGTTATCCGGTATTGGTCTGCCACCGGAGAAACAAAAACGCTACGGCGAGATTTCAGCCCGTCTGTCTGAGCTGGGGTCGCTGTTCGGCAATAATGTGCTGGATGCCACCATGGGCTGGAGCAAGCTCATTACCGATGAAAGCATGCTGGCCGGTCTGCCGGAGAGTGCGGTTGCGGCTGCACAGGCACTGGCGGAATCCAAAGGTGAGAAGGGCTGGCTGTTTACCCTGGATATGCCGAGCTATCTGCCGGTAATGACTTACGCCGATAACCGCGAGCTGCGCAAAGAAATGAGCGAAGCCTACGGCACCCGCGCTTCCGAGCTGGGGCCGAACGGCGGTAAGTGGGATAACAGCAGTGTGATGGCAGAGATTTTAGCGCTGCGTCATGAACTGGCACAGTTACTCGGCTTTAAAAACTACGCGGAAAAATCCCTCGCCACCAAAATGGCGGAAAACCCGCAGCAGGTGCTGGATTTCCTGAATGATCTGGCGGAGCGTGCCCATCATCAGGGTGAGCAGGAAGTGGCTCAGCTGGCAGCGTTTGCCAAAGAACATTACGGCGTTGATAAACTCGAGCCGTGGGATATGGCCTATTTTGCGGATAAGCAAAAACAGCATCTGTTCTCGGTCAGTGATGAGCAGCTGCGTCCGTACTTCCCGGAAGAAAAAGCGATCAGCGGGTTGTTTGAAGTGATCCGCCGGATCTACGGGATCACCGCCAAAGAGCGTTTCGGGGTGGAAACCTGGCATCCGGATGTTCGTTTCTTTGATTTATTTGATAAGAACGGTGAGTTACGCGGCAGTTTCTATCTGGATCTGTATGCCCGTGAGCATAAACGCGGCGGGGCGTGGATGGATGACTGCATCGGCCGTATGCGCCACAAAGATAATTCCCTGCAAAAACCGGTCGCGTATCTGACCTGTAACTTTAACAAACCGGTCGGCGGCAAACCGGCGCTGTTTACCCATGATGAAGTGCTGACTCTGTTCCATGAGTTCGGACACGGCCTGCATCATATGCTGACACAGATTGATGTGGCGGATGTTTCCGGCATCAATGGTGTGCCGTGGGATGCGGTCGAACTGCCGAGCCAGTTTATGGAAAACTGGTGCTGGGAGCCTGAGGCGCTGGCCTTTATCTCCGGTCATTATGAAACCGGCGAGCCGTTGCCGCAGTCACTGCTCGACAATATGCTGGCGGCGAAGAATTATCAGTCTGCGATGTTTATTCTGCGTCAGCTGGAGTTCGGGCTGTTTGATTTCCGCCTGCATGCGGAATATGACCCGGCAACCGGCGCGCAGGTCATGCCGACCTTACTGTCTGTGAAAGAGAAAGTCTCTGTGGTGCCTGCTGCGCCGTGGAACCGCTTCCCGCATGCGTTCAGTCATATCTTTGCCGGTGGTTATGCAGCCGGTTACTACAGCTATCTGTGGGCCGATGTGCTGGCGGCGGATGCATTCTCCCGCTTCAGCGAGGAAGGTATCTTCAACCCGGTCACCGGTCAGTCCTTCCTGGATAATATTCTCAGCCGGGGGGGCTCGGAAGAGCCGATGGTCCTGTTTGAGCGCTTCCGCGGCCGTAAGCCGGAACTGGATGCGATGTTAAAAGGCTACGGAATCAACGGGTAATACGTGAAGATTCGTTTACAGTGTGAACAGGGCGCAGACAGCTGCGCCCTTGATGTATTGGCGGCGCGGTGGGGTCTGGAACATGATGATACCGCGCCGATGGCGCTGGTGCTGACGGCGGAAGGGCTGGAGCTGCGCAAGTGTGATGAACCGAAACTCGGCGGGATCCGTGTGGATTTTGCCGGAGGGACGATGGCTCACCGCCGTCGTTTCGGCGGCGGACGCGGTGAAGCGGTGGCAAAGGCTGCCGGGATAAAAAAATCGTATCTTCCGTCAGTGGTGGACGCGACAGCCGGTCTCGGGCGTGATGCTTTTGTGCTGGCCTCGCTGGGCTGTCATGTGCGGATGATTGAGCGTCATCCGGTCGTTGCGGCACTGCTGGATGATGGTTTGCAGCGGGCTTACCGGGACAGTGAAATCGGGGAATGGATGCAGGAGAGGATGATCCTTATCCATGCGTCCGGGATTGAGGCACTGGCGGACATCACACCACCGCCGGACGTGGTCTATCTTGACCCGATGTATCCGCACCGGCAGAAAAGCGCGCTGGTGAAGAAAGAAATGCGGGTATTTCAGTCGCTGGTGGGCGCGGATGAGGATGCCGATCGTCTGCTGGCACCTGCACTGGCGCTGGCAACCCGCCGTGTGGTGGTGAAACGTCCGGATTATGCGGAGCCGTTAGCCGGGCAGAAAGCTGCTGCAGCGATTGAAACCAAAAATCATCGTTTTGATATTTATCCCTGCGTGAAAGCAGAGGGATAACACTGAATAACATCTGAAAAGGGGACAGGGCAGTTCCCGTTTCGCGAAGGGGCAACAAGTGAGACTTCCCGCTTGTCATACCCCCTTCGGCACTGTGACGTTTTTCAGTAACAGCTTACAGACTTACAGCACACCCTGCGCCAGCATGGCATCAGCGACTTTCACGAAGCCGGCGATATTCGCACCCTGCACATAGTTGGTCTGTTTTTCCTCACTGCCGTACTCAACGCATGCATTGTGGATATCCAGCATGATGTGATGCAGACGCTCATCTACGACTTCACGTTTCCAGCCGAGACGGACAGCGTTCTGTGACATTTCCAGGCCGGATGTTGCCACGCCGCCTGCATTCGCGGCTTTGCCCGGTGCAAACAGGACATTTGCGGCCAGGAAGGCATCGGTTGCCGGGATAGTCGTCGGCATGTTTGCGCCTTCCGCCACCGCTTTAACGCCGTTTTTGATCAGCACTTCCGCATCTGCCAGATCCAGTTCATTCTGAGTGGCGCACGGCAGAGCGATATCCACCGGAACCGCCCACGGAGTCTGATCTTTCAGATACACCAGGCCGAACTCTTTCGCATACTCTTCCACACGACCGTAACGGTCTTTGATTTCAGTCAGACGCGCCAGTTTTTCGGCGGTGAAACCATCTTCGTCAACCACGGTACCGGAGGAGTCAGATGCGGTGACCACTTTCGCACCCAGTGACAGGCATTTTTCGATGGTGTACTGCGCCACGTTACCGGAGCCGGAAACCGCAACACGCATACCGTCGAAGCTCATTCCGTGGCGTTCCAGCATGGCCTGAGTGAAGTAAACCAGCCCGTAACCGGTGGCTTCCGGACGGATCAGACTGCCGCCGAAGGAGAGGCCTTTGCCGGTAAACACACAGGCGGTGTTATTGGACAGTTTTTTCATCATTCCCGCCATATAGCCGACTTCACGGCCGCCGACACCGATATCACCCGCAGGGACATCCGTATCCGCACCCAGATGACGGTACAGCTCGGTCATCAGCGCCTGGCAGAAACGCATCACTTCGCCCTGGCTTTTGCCTTTCGGATCAAAGTCAGAGCCGCCTTTCCCGCCGCCCATCGGCAGTGTGGTCAGGGCATTTTTCAGTGTCTGCTCAAAGCCGAGGAATTTGAGGATGGAGAGGTTTACGGACGGATGGAAGCGCATACCACCTTTGAACGGGCCGATAGCGGAGCTGAACTGCACACGCCATGCGCGGTTTACCTGCACCTGACCCTGATCATCAACCCAGGTCACGCGGAACTGAATCACACGCTCCGGCTCAACAAAGCGGGCGAGCAGGTTCTGATCGCGGTACTGCGGATTTTTTTCAAGGAACGGCCATAGTGTGGAGAAAACTTCGCGCACCGCCTGGAGGAATTCCGGCTGTGACGGGTCACGGCGCTGAACATTTTCCAGAAACGTTTCCAAAGAGATAAAGTTACTCATGTTGATTTCCTGTCTGTCATGCCCTTCTCATTCATGCAATAGTTATGCAGGCCGCACTCATCTCCCGGGGCAGGTTCTCCGGAACATTTTCGCGTACGTCATATCTGTGACACAAATGATATCGGGTTACGTTACTTTGTGAGGTATCCCGGACATTTTTGTTTTATTTTTCTAATAATGTGAGATGTGTTTGCATTTACCACTTGAATTTATCTCTTGTTTATATCCTGTTTTCAAGCTGTTTTTTTCATATATAACAAAAAAAATTCGTTGACGGCCTTTTTGGCGGATCCGGCAGCCGCATTTTCAGCCAAAAAAAATGCCTGCATAAGCAGGCATTTTATATGAATAATTTTTCAGCAGAGGATTATGCGTTATCATCATCCCGCAGCGGAACAATTAACATATCGACATGAACGGTGTTAATCAGCTGGCGGGCGGAAGACATCAGTTTGCTCCAGAAATCCTGGTGGTGTCCGCAGACAACCAGGTCCATATCATATTTTCTGATGGCATCGACTAATACCTGACCGAGATCACCGCTGCCGCTGAGCATTTCCTGAATCTCATAACCGGAGTTCTTCGCCAGGTTTTTCAGTGAATTACTGGTTTCTTCAGTAATACGCTGCTGCATATCACCCAGGTTTACATCGATAAGTCCGGTGTATAAGTCAGAGTAATTGACATCAACGTGGATCAGAGAAACTTTGGCGTTGTAAGGTTTTGCCATAGAAACTGCTTTGCTTACCAGCACTTCACTTTCAGGCGAAAGATCGACTGCGACCAGAATATGTTTATATGCCATAAGAAACTCCTTCCGTTCAAAAGGTTAAGGGGTTGGCAGGGCTTGCGCCGCTATCCTTTATGAATACTATAACTGCTTAATATCATTAAAGAGTGTAATGCTGATCACAACTCAATGCTTTTATCAGCAGCAGAGAATATCTGATTTATAAGATATACCAGTCTGCGCACTTCTCACAAGGCGGAGTGTGGCAAAACGGATATTTTCAGAAGATTATCGTGAAAGAATGCGAGAGTTTGTGGAACTTCACAGCATTGTCCATACTGAATACATAAAATACTGTCAGTATGATGTGATAGACACTGATATCACCGGTTCCTTCTCCGCAGATAGTCTAAGGAGTGGATTATGTTCAGTATACTTACACTGTTCTGGGCGTTATGTTTTCTTTGTCTGATTAACATGATCCGGTTTTATTCATCCACCCGGGCATTACTCTTCGTCCTGCGTGACAGCGACCCGCTGCTTTACCACGCTGTCGGCGGCAATAATGCGTTTACTGACCACACCCAGTGGCAGAAACAGCTGCGCCTTATCCGCTATATTAATCAGCGGGAATATCTCACTCATCATGATCCTGAAGTGATTTTACGCTGCGGACGTATCCGCCGTCAGTTCACCATGATCAGTGCGATATGCGGGATTGTGATTGCCTCTTTGCTGATGATGATTATCTGGCCGTAAGCGGTAACCGGATGCAAAAAAAAGCCTGACACACGTGTCAGGCTTTTCAGTTTCAGAGGATGGCAACCTGCTGTCAGATAATCTGCAGGGAGATCCAGTAGAGTGTGCCGGACAGGATAATGGATACCGGCAGTGTCAGGATCCAGGCCAGCATGATGTTTTTGATGGTTTTGGTCTGAACACCACCACCGTCAACAATCATCGTACCTGCCACCGCAGAGGAGAGCACCTGGGTGGTGGACACCGGCATCCCGGTATAACTTGCCACACCAATGGAGACCGCCGCGGTGACCTGCGCAGACACGCCCTGGGCGTATGTCATGCCTTTCTTACCGATTTTCTCACCGATAGTCACTGCAACACGTTTCCAGCCGAACATGGTACCCAGAGAGAGCGCCAGCGCGACAGAAATGATGATCCAGATAGGGGCATACTCAACGGTATTCAGCAGGTCATTGGACAGACGTTTCAGGAAACGCGCATCTTCCGGTTTGGTTTCCGGTAATTTCGCCACTTCTGCGGCGGTATCCGAAATACACATCAGCAGACGGCGCATATGGCTGCGCTGTTCCGGTAATAAATCATCATAGGTATGAATATTACCGAGCAGATCCTGAGCCTGTCTCAATACGATACCGGTACGCGAGCTGTCACAGTGGAACTGTTCATTGAGAACGGTATTCTCCGTGTTCAGTGCCGGGGTCAGCTCAATAGCGTGTGCCAGTGCATCCTTATGCGTGGTGTAATACTGCTCCAGGTTGACCACCGCATCGCGCGTACGGGCGATTTCGTAATCACTGGAATTCATATTCACCATAAAGCCGGCAGGGGCGACACCAATCAGAACCAGCATAATCAGACCGATACCTTTCTGCCCGTCGTTTGCGCCGTGTGAGAAACTGACGCCGACTGCGGAAAGGATAAGGGCGGTACGCGTCCAGAATGGCGGTTTGCGTTTGCCGTCTTTTTTCTCACGTTCTGCCGGTGTTAAGTGGATACGGCGGCGTTTCTTCGTGCCGCTCCAGTAGCGGCGCAGGAACCAGATCATTAATCCGGCGATCACCAGGCCGACCAGCGGTGACAGAATCAGAGAAAGGAAAATGCTGATCATTTTCGGAATATTCAGCGCATCAACCACGGAACTGTTGGTCACAATTGCGTTGGTCAGGCCGATCCCGATAATGGCGCCGATCAGGGTATGAGAACTTGAGGCCGGGATACCGAAGTACCAGGTGCCCAGATTCCAGATGATAGCGGCGAGAAGCAGGGAAAAGACCATGGCAAGACCATGGGCCGAACTGACATTCAGCAGTAAGTCCGTGGGCAGAAGATGCACGATCGCATACGCCACGCTCAGACCGCCGAGCAGTACCCCGAGGAAGTTAAACACACCCGCCATGACGACAGCAAGCTGTGCGCGCATTGCACGGGTATAGATAACAGTTGCTACCGCGTTTGCGGTATCATGGAAGCCGTTGATGGCTTCGTAAAACAGCACAAAGATCAGTGCCAGTACTAACAAAAGGCCGGTGTGAAATTCCAGGCCTGTAAATAGATGTAGCATAGACGTTAAGCCAGTTGTTGGACATGAACGCGGCGCATTATCAGCGACAAATGCGTCCCGGGGAAGTGAAATATGGCCTTTTTTTGATTTGATACCTTTATCAAATCAGCTTAAGAAATTATTAATCCTTGTATATCATCGGATTAGACTCCTTTTTTGAAAAGAATAAATTTTTGGCCTTATTTAATCATTATGACAAATTTAAGACATTTATCGGAATTTCTCCACATTTTAAGACACAGAGAACACTATTTTGGAAAAGTTTGACGCGATTGTAATCGGCGCCGGTGCCGCCGGACTGTTTTGCGCCGCACAGGCAGGGCAGCGCGGGCTGCGTGTACTGGTGCTGGATAACGGCAAAAAAGCCGGACGGAAAATTCTGATGTCCGGCGGCGGGCGTTGTAATTTTACTAACCTGTATACCGAACCGGCGGCGTACCTGAGTAAAAACCCGCATTTTTGTAAGTCGGCACTTGCCCGTTACACACAGTGGGATTTTATTGCCCTGGTGCAGAAATATCAGATTGCGTATCACGAAAAAACCCTCGGCCAGCTTTTCTGTGATGATTCCGCACAACAGATAGTTGATTTGCTGCTGGCGGAGTGTGAGCAGGGAAATGTGGTTATCCGCCTGCGCAGCGAAGTGACGGAGGTACAGAAACAGGGAGATGATTTCTGTGTGACGGTAAACGGAAAGGTTGTGAGCGCTCACTCACTTGTGGTGGCCAGCGGCGGATTATCGATGCCGGGGCTGGGTGCGACACCGCTGGGTTACCGCCTCGCGGAGCAGTTTGGCCTGCCGGTATTGCCGACCCGTGCCGCGCTGGTCCCTTTCACGCTGCATAAACCGCTGCTGGAAGCCTTACAGACGCTGTCCGGCGTGGCAGTGCCTGCCACAGTCACCGCACAGGATGGCACCCGCTTCGCGGAAAATATCTTATTTACCCATCGTGGCCTGTCCGGCCCTGCGGTTCTGCAAATCTCCAGCTACTGGCACCCCGGTGAGTATGTGAGCATTAACTTACTTCCGGGCACCGATCTGGCGGAGTTTTTCACCGTGCAGCGGGAAAAACACCCGAATCTGAGCCTGCGTAATGCACTGGCAAAGCTGTTACCAAAACGGCTGGTGGAGTGTTTGCAGGCAACCGGTGACCTGCCGGATACTGCGCTGAACCAGTTATCCAAAGCCGTACAGCAGGAAATCACAGAGAAGTTACAAAACTGGCAGGTGCAGCCGAACGGCACAGAAGGTTACCGGACCGCCGAAGTCACACTCGGTGGCGTGGACACGCAGGCGCTTTCCTCCAAAACGATGGAAGCCCGTGATGTGCCGGGACTTTATTTTATCGGCGAAGTGGCCGATGTTACCGGCTGGCTCGGCGGCTATAACTTCCAGTGGGCGTGGAGTTCAGCGTGGGCATGTGCGCAGGCTCTGCCGTTTTCACCGGATGTTTAATCCCTGATAACGCTATGGAATTATTTAATTTTATTAAAATAAATCACCGTATCAGTGAGTTAACAGAAAACAGCAGTGATTATATGAAATATTGAGCAAAAAGTGCTTTACAAATGATACTGAGAACTATTATCATCAAATCACTTTCAGATGACCACCTTCAGGGTTCAGATGAAAGAACGACATTGCTCACATTGCTTCCAGTGTTTATTTAGCCAGCCCTGTGCTGGCTTTTTTTTTCCCCCTTTTTCCCCTTATCCATTCGCGCCGCAGGTGCGTTGGCTTTTCTGCGTCATCCTCCGGCCTGTGGCTGTGTTGGCTTTGTTCGGCTACCCCGGTCACATACTGATGTATGCTCCCGGGGATATCCTCACTTCGCCGCCTTGCCACAAACCGGATGATTTAGCAGATTAATTTTTCTGTTTTTCTGTTTTTCTGTTTTTGACGGAGTTGAAGTGCATGAGGGGTTAACCGGCAAAAAAAAGGAAAGCGTAAAGCGCCATGGATGGCGCGATCCGAGCGGACAGGGATGTGTCAGCGACTTTCCGCTTTGCCGGTTATCCCGCAGCCCGGGTCTGAAAGAAGATGGTTTTAATGGTTATCTCCGTATCCCCCTCTCTCTACTTATTCAAATTTTTTGAATCCTTGCGTTAAACCCGGCTACTGGTGAAATTAGCGGCAGGACGTAAACTTATCCTCATCAGATTGAGGAGAAAAATAATGATCTATGTACGCCCTGCAAATGAACGCGGCCATGCCAACCACGGCTGGCTCGACAGCTGGCACACCTTTTCGTTTGCCGATTACTATGACCGGGATTTTATGGGTTTTTCTGCCCTGCGGGTCATTAACGAAGACTTTATCGCGGAAGGCCAGGGGTTCGGCACCCATCCGCATAAAGACATGGAAATTCTGACCTATGTGCTGGGTGGTGCGGTGGAGCATCAGGACAGCATGGGGAATAAAGAACAGGTGCCTGCCGGTGAGTTCCAGATCATGAGCGCCGGAACCGGGATCCGCCACTCGGAATATAATCCGGATAATGATAATCCGCTGCATCTGTATCAGATCTGGATTATCCCTGAAAAAATCGGTCTGACCCCGCGCTATGAGCAGCGCCGGTTTGATGCGGCGAACGGTCGCCAGCTGGTGTTGTCCCCGGATGCCCGTGACGGTTCGCTGAAAGTCTTTCAGGACATGACTTTGTGGCGCTGGACACTGGCTGCCGGTGAAGCGGAGGAATATCAGCCTCAGAGCGGACGGATGATCTGGATCCAGGTGGTGAAAGGTGAGCTGACTGTTAATGACCAGACAGTGAAAACCAGTGATGGTGTGGCGGTATGGGATGAATCGTTAATCAGCCTGAACGCCGCGCAAGACAGTGAAATCCTGCTGTTTGACCTGCCGCCTGCACAATAAAACAGAAAGCCCCGGATCATCTGACCCGGGGCTACTGTGTTGCTCACACTACTTTTCTTGTTATCCGGTTACAGCGAAGGCCCTGCACTAATCAGAGCCTGACCTGCCGGCGTGTCGGTATATTTATCAAAGTTATTTATAAACCGCCCTGCAAGGTCTTCCGCTTTTTCCTGCCACTGCGCCACATTATCATACGTGTTGCGCGGGTCGAGTATATGACTGTCAACACCCGGCAGTTCGTGAGGAATGGCCAGATTAAAGACCGGCAGCGTATGTTTCGCCGCTTTATCAATATCCCCACTAAGAATGGCGTCTATGATAGCACGAGTATTCTTAATTGAAATACGTTTTCCGGTTCCGTTCCACCCGGTGTTCACTAAATACGCTTTTGCCCCGGCGGCTTTCATCCGTTTGACCAGCACATCGGCGTACTGTGTCGGGTGCAGTGTCAGGAATGCCGCACCGAAGCAGGCTGAGAACGTCGGTGTCGGCTCTGTGACGCCGCGTTCCGTACCTGCCAGCTTAGCCGTGAAACCGGATAAGAAATGATACTGCATCTGTTCCGGTGTCAGTTCCGCCACCGGCGGTAATACGCCGAAGGCATCGGCGGTCAGGAAAATCACATTGCTGGCGTGACCCGCTTTGGAGACCGGTTTAACAATATTTTCAATATGATAGATAGGGTAAGAAACCCGGGTGTTTTCGGTTTTGCTGCCGTCGTTAAAATCCACACTGCCGTCCGGACGGACAACCACGTTTTCCAGCAGCGCGTCGCGGCTGATGGCGTGATAGATATCCGGCTCCGCTTCCGCAGATAAATTGATGGTTTTGGCGTAGCAGCCGCCTTCAAAGTTAAAGACACCGTCATCATCCCAGCCGTGTTCATCATCACCGATCAGTTTGCGTTTCGGGTCGGTGGAGAGGGTGGTTTTACCGGTGCCGGACAGGCCGAAGAAAATCGCCACATCCCCTTTTTCACCCACGTTTGCCGAGCAGTGCATGGAGGCAATGCCCTGTAACGGCAGCAGATAGTTCATGATGGAGAACATACCTTTCTTCATCTCACCGCCGTACCAGGTGCCGCCGATAAGCTGGATGCGCTCACTCAGATTGAACGCCACAAAGTTTTCTGAATTCAGTCCCTGTGCCTGCCAGTCCGGATTCACGCATTTCGCGCCGTTCATCACAATGAAGTCCGGTTCAAAATCATGCAGTTCGTTTTCATCCGGGCGGATAAACATGTTTTTGACGAAGTGTGCCTGCCAGGCAACCTCGGTAATAAAGCGGACTTTCAGGCGGGTATCGGCATTGGCGCCGCAGAAGGCATCCACCACAAACAGGCGTTTGCCGGATAACTGGTTGGTGATCAGGTGTTTCAGGGAATTCCAGGTGTCCTGTGACAGCGGTTTGTTGTCATTTTTGCCTTTTCCCTGATCCGCCCACCAGACGGTGTCGCGGGTGAGATCATCTCTGACCAGATATTTGTCTTTCGGTGAGCGGCCGGTAAAAATGCCGGTGTCCACCGCGACCGCGCCGCTGGCGGTGACGACACCGTGTTCATAACCGGTCAGGCCGGGGCGGGTTTCTTCATCGAAAAGTAAGTCATAACTCGGGTTATAAATTATTTCTGCGGCATCACGGATACCATACTGCTCCAGTTCATTCACAGCCATCGTTTTTACGCTCATCCAAAGCCTCCGGGTTGTCGGAATATCTCCGCATATCATAATTGTTTACGACTGGTTAACAGCGATTGCTATCAAATAAATGAAAATCCGGAGTTTATTTGGCTTTATTTTGTGAGCTGGCTCGATACCATAAGAAAAAATAAACAAAAAGGCCGCATCCGGGGAGCCCGGTGCGGCCTGGTGTTGCGTCAGCTAAAACGAATCAGTGCAGAGAAGCGTTTTTCTGAGTGCGGATTTCATGAATATCCTGTTCATCAAAGATATGATGAGCGCCGCAATATTCACACTCCATATCAATTTTGCCATCTTCCTGCAAAATATGATTAACATCGTCTTCCGGCAGGGTGACCAGCGTATCTGCGCAGCGTTCGCGGGAACAACCGCAATGAAACGCTACCGGTGCCGGTTCATACAGCATAACGTCTTCTTCGTGATAGAGACGGTACAGGATGGTTTCGGCATCCAGGGTAAAGAGTTCATCAGAAGAAATAGTGGCGGTCAGCTGCATCAGGTGGCTGAACATGTTCTGTGTTTCTTCCTGCGTACGGGCTTCTGCCGATGCCGGCAGGGCCTGTAACAGCATCCCGGCAGCCTGCATTTTACCGTCGTGTTCCGCAACGCGGACAAACAGGCTGGTCGGCAGTTGTTCAGACTGACGGAAATAGGCATCCAGGCATGCTTCGAGGGTATCCCCTTCCAGCGCCACAATACCCTGATAACGCTCACCCTGACGCGGCGTAATCGTGATGACCATAAAACCTTTGCCGATCATGTCGTGGAAACCGGCACCGGCAGGCACATCGCCGTTCATGCGGGCGATACCGCGCATCTGCTGGCGGTCGTTACCGTTGATCACAGCGAGACGGACCGGGCCGTCCCCCTGGATCTGAACGGTGATATCCCCTTCAAATTTCAGGGTCGCGGTCAGCAGGCTGGTGCAGACCAGCAGTTCACCGAGCAGGCGGCGGACAGGCTCCGGATAATGATGGTTATCCAGAATCTGCTGTAATGTGCCGGAAGCATTGACCAGTTCTCCCCGGACATCACTTTTGTTAAACAGGAACCGGTGTAATGTATCTTGTCGTGCAGACATAATTTTCTCTCGTCTTAACCGCCGGTTATTCAGCGGTATCTGAATTACTGTGTTTAAATTTCAACAATGTCCGTCGTTCCTTTTTATCAGGACGTCGTTCCGGGTGCGGCATCGTCAGGGCATTCATTTTACGTGCAAGTGCCGTTTTTTCACGTTTTTCAATGCTCTCCGGGGTTTCTTCCCAGAGTGTCTGTGCCAGCGGCGCGCTCAGGCGCTTGTCCGTGATCCCCAGCACGCGGATTGTCCGTGCATCATTTCCCTGACGCAGGACGATAACCGCGCCGTTTTCGACCAGTTTTCCGGGCTTGGTCCGCTGCCCGTTATAATGAACCTTGCCGCCGTCAATCATGGTTCTGGCGATAGAGCGGGTTTTATAAAACCGTGCCGCCCAGAGCCATTTATCAAGGCGGACAGGCTCTGTGACCTGTGAAGCCTGTTGCATGGTTACTCCGTGACAGACAGTGCAGCCGTTACGGCTGCACCTCAGAAGAAGGGTAGTCGTGCCGGAAGCAGTTGTCGTAATAACGGCGGATATCCGTCATCCGGCGGCGGCGCTGACGCCAGCGGATAAACGTATAGATGCCGTTGATAATGACAAGAAGGGAAAAGACGGCCAGTAAAATACAGCTGCCGATAAACCGCGCCAGCATGAGACTATCCGGCTGAAAGTGCAGCAGGATATGACGGGTGCCGTTGGCATCCACAGACACACCCGTGACAATGCCCTGAACCTCAAACGGGGTGTGCAGCAGCATATTGGAGAGCTTCTGCAGGGACTGCCAGTGCGCCAGCGGTGGCATTTCCTCAGTCTGTTCATTGACAGGGGCGTTCTCCACCAGGGATTTGCCTTCATCACTGATCAGCAGCACCCCACCCGGCGGCGGACTGTTCAGCCGCATTGCCGCATTTTCCACTTCTTTGTTTATAGCTGTAGATGTGGTGGCGATAACCAGCTTTTCCAAGGCCTCGGCACTTGCCGGACGCAATAAAACATTCGATTGCTCCAGTTTACCGGCTTTGGCGCGGGCTAATAAATTTTCCCAGTTCGGGGAATTTCCCAGATTGACGAGGGCGTTTTTCAGCCGCACACAGTCACTGTTTTCAAATTCACATAACGCCTGGGTTTTCAGTACCAGTGAGGAAAAGTCGTCCAGCAGGCTCATCCCGGAGCGGGTGATAACATTGCGCAGACTGTCGTTCACCTTACGGGCCCCGGCATCAGGATGCAGCTGGTTACTCAGTTCGGCAAGCAGTGCGGCGGCGCGATCAACCTGTTCGGACTCGGGAACCGGGAGCGGAGAGGCGTTGTTCCAGTAGATACCGGAGCAGTCAAACGCGCGGAAATTAGGTTTGTCCTGCGCGGAGAGGTTCGGCGGCATGTAACACATCCCCACGCCTTTGGCTTCCAGAAAATCCCCCACATAAAGCGGCATATTCTGGAGTTCGCTGAAATTCGTGGAGACCTTGGTTTCTGTACCGGTCAGCCAGTTCAGTGCCAGTTTCACCGGCAGGTTGACCGGCTGATTACAGGCCAGAACCAGCAGGGCTACGGCACTGGTCAGGGCGATCAGCAGATTTTTTCCGTAACGGCGATACGGGAAGCGGGTGGCTTCCTCGCGCAGGGAGAGATATTTCCCCTGGCGGACAACCTGCTGGTCTTCATACATTTCAATCTGTGTGACCGTGCCCAGATCCTGATGCAGCCAGGGTTCCCAGTGGCGCGGGTAAATCAGGTCGATACCGCCGAGTGAAATGCTGTGCTTCTGGCTGTGGTCAAAATCACCGAACAGACCCCAGCGTTTCGGGATCCCCCGGTAGCACTGAATATCCCGCAGACGGCGGCGGTTACTGATCGGGATCAGGGATAATATGATACCCGGCAACAGCAGTCCGGCACCGGCGGCGATCATCCAGTAAAATAAAAACGGCGGCATAAAGACCGCAGTGAGTGCCGTCAGCACGCCGCAGATAATCAGCGTACCGCTGATAAACCCGTGACTGTGCTGCAGGTTATATTCCTGCCGGCTCTCTCTGCGTGTGCCGAGAAACTGAATATCAGCATTGCTGTTAGTCAGTATCGCGGCCTGTACCGGTACGTCATTATTTTTTGTCATTGGCTCTGCCAGCGCATAGTCGTCAGTAAACTCACGTAAGTCATGACCGTTCAGCCCGACAATCATCGGTATTCCGGCAGTAAACATCACATCAATGACATTTGTGGTCTGAATAAATTCATCCAGAACCGCAGGCAGATAAACTTCATTGCCTTCAATGTAGTAATGCCACTGCTGCCCGTTTTTCTCCGGGATGGCATACCGGGTGATGCGGTTGCACAGACGATAGACGTGATCACTTTTTTTGGGGAAAGCCGGTAATGTAAAATGCAGGTCATTACTGACCGCCTGCCGGGCAGCGCGGGTCAGATGGCGCTCAATGGCCTGAATTTCACAGGCACCCGGGCGGTGGTGTGTCAGACTGGCCAGTGAAGGTAACACATAACCCGCCCGGCGCTGTTTCCGCCGGCGGCTGATAACCAAAACCATTATAAGACAACCGATCACCAGAGCGGTTGTTATAATGAAGGTGATAGTCATTTTTTCCCCGTTGTAATTGCCTGTGCAGCATAACAGTGAAGGAAGCCGTTAAAAAATCGGCCTTTTCTGATTATGCAAAAAGAATTATTTTAAATAACAGTCTGTTATAACTGATTATTTTCACTTTTACCTGCTGATTATGCTGTGTGTCACCGTTATTTAGTCATCCCGCCCGGTGCTTTTCTTTGTCTCAGGAACGGGTAATATGAAGCAGAGCAATAAGTGAGTGAGCCGGGAATTTACCCCGGTTTTTACTTATTCGCAAAGCGGTACTGTTTCACCCTGTACAGTTTTACGCTGTATGGTTGTACTGCGTTTTTATATTACGTACAGAGGCATACATGGCAGAATTACAAAAACCGAAAATTATCCGCATCGAGACTGTTGCCCAATCCCGTTTGTTTACTGTCCAGTCTGTTGCACTGAAATTCAGTAATGGTGCGGAACGGATTTATGAGCGTATGCGCCCTGCAACCCGTGAATCTGTCCTGATTGTCCCTGTGATAAATAACGAGCTTATCCTGATCCGGGAATACGCGGCGGGTGTGGACAGCTATGAGCTGGGATTCCCGAAAGGTGCGATCGATCCCGGTGAGGATATGCTGACTGCCGCTAACCGTGAGCTGAAAGAAGAAATCGGGTTTGGTGCCCGCACACTGACACCTCTGCGCCGCGTTACCATGTCTCCGTCCTATTTTTCCGGGCAGATGAATATCCTGCTGGCGGAAGGGCTGTATCCTGAAAAGCTGGAGGGCGATGAGCCGGAACCGCTGGTTCAGGAGCGCTGGCCGGTCAGTAAGATGATGGATCTGCTGGCGCATCCGGATTTTAACGAAGCGCGTAATATTACCGCGCTGTTCCTGGCGCAGCAATTTTTACAGCGTACCGGCCACTAAGCTATTTTTAACACAAATCGGTCAGCGTTAATCATCGAAAAAAGACATGCATTTGTGTTAAGTAACAGCGATTGAAAAAAAGGGCTGCCCGCAGGCAGCCCTTCTGTCTTTATCCGCTTAATCAGAACAGTTCTTCCGAACCGCCGTCCTGCTGAATAATCGTCGTTCCCACTTCCGACACGCCGTAATCTGTCGGCTCGGTGCCTTTGATAAAGTATTCGGAACGGGAATTGGCGCCGGAGCCCAGTTTACCGGTGCTGCGGTTGATCTGAACGGAGATAATTCCCGGCGGTGGCGGGTCTTTACGCTCCGGCACACCTTCCAGTGCGACTTTCATAAAGTCGTTCCAGATTGGCTGAGCGCTTTTCGCACCGGCCTCACCACGACCAAGGTCACGGGCGTTTTCATCAAAACCAATCCAGACCGCCGCCACAATGTCCGGGCCGTAGCCGACAAACCAGGCATCTTTTGAACTGTTGGTGGTTCCGGTTTTGCCGCCGAGATCGCGGCGTTTGATATCCCGCATTGCCCGCCAGCCGGTTCCGCTCCAGCCCGGTTCGCCATAGATATTGGAGTTCATGGCGTCTTTGATCAGGAAGGCCACCTGAGTGCTGACCACATGCGGTGCATACGGAGAATCACTTCCTGCCAGCGGTGCTTTTTCCAGGTCGGCTTCCGGCGCGGCAGGCTGGTCATTTTCCTGCGGCTGGCTGTCTGATTTCGCCACATCGTTTTCCAGCGCATCTTTATTCAGACTGCTTTCCAAGTCATGTGAGCCTTCACCGTAAATGACCGGGATGTTGGTACACTGCGGACAGGCAATTTTCGGCTCTGCGGTAAACAGGGCTTTGCCTTCAGTGTTATCAATCCGGCTGATAAAATACGGGTCGATCAGATAGCCGCCGTTGGTCATCACGGCGTAGCCGCGCACCATCTGCATCGGGGTGAAGGAGGATGAGCCGAGCGCCATGGATTCTGTCCGGACAATGTTGCTGTCCGGGAAGCCGAAGCGCAGCAGATAATCGGCGGCATAATTCACGCCCATTGCCCGCATGGCCCGCACCATCACCACGTTTTTCGATTGTCCCAGCCCCTGGCGCAGACGGATCGGGCCGTCATAACGCGGTGGTGAGTTTTTCGGCCGCCAGTCCGGGCCTGCGCCGTCGGCACGGACAATCGGCAGGTCATTGAGCAGGGAGGCGAGTGTCAGCCCTTTATCCAGCGCGGCGGTGTACAGCAATGGTTTGATGCTGGAGCCCACCTGACGCAGAGACTGGGTGACACGGTTGAATTTGCTCAGTTCGAAATCAAAGCCGCCGACCAGTGCGATCACCGCACCATCTGTCGGATTAAGCGCCACCAGGGCAGAGTTGACATCCGGTATCTGTGCCAGCATCCAGCGGTCTTTATTCTGACGCACCCAGATCTGCTCACCGGCGTGCACCACACCGTTTACCGCACGCGGTGTCGGGCCCATAGCGCGATCAGAGATAAACTTACGCGCCCAGCGCATGCTGTCCATGGTCAGATCGATGGTGGAGCCGTCTTTGAGCATCACCTGTGCGCGGTTAGCATCCGCACTCAGCACAACACCCGGATTGAGCGGACCGTAGACCTGTAATGTTTTCAGTTTGCTCAGGATCTGCTCTGTATCCCATGCCGCGCTGTTCTGCGGCCACAATACCTGCTGAGCGCCCCGGTAACCGTGGCGCATGTCGTAGTCGATGATACCGGTATGAACCGCATCTTCAGCACTGAGCTGATCTTTGCGTTTAACGGTGGTGTAGACCTTATAGCCATCGGTATAGGCATTTTCACCGTACTTTTCAATCATGGCCATCCGTACCATTTCCGCCAGATACGGCGCGGAAAAATCAATTTCCGGGGCGTGATAACGGGCGTCGATCGGCTCATTGCGCGCTTCATCATACTGTGCGCGGGTAATGTAATTCTCTTCCAGCATCCGCGTCAGCACCACATTACGGCGGGCCAGAGCACGGGATTTGGAGTAAAGCGGGTTAAAGGTGGACGGTGCCTTCGGCAGCCCGGCGATCACGGCAATCTCACTGAGTGTCAGCTGATCAAGGCTTTTACCGAAATAGACATAGGCCGCAGCCCCCACGCCGTAAGCGCGCTGACCGAGGTAAATTTTGTTCAGATACAGTTCGAGAATTTCATCTTTGGTCAGCATCTGCTCGATACGGATGGCCAGGAACGCTTCCTTTACTTTACGGATAACGGTTTTTTCCGGGCTCAGGAAGAAGTTACGGGCAAGCTGCTGTGTGATAGTACTCGCGCCCTGTGATGCCCGTCCGGAGGTCATGGCAACAGAGGCGGCACGGAAAATCCCGATCGGGTCGATTCCGTGATGGTCATAGAAACGGCTGTCCTCCGTCGCGATAAAGGCATTCCTTACCATCGGCGGGATCTGGCTGAGTGTCAGCGGAATCCGGCGTTTTTCACCGAACTGGGCAATCAGTTCGCCGTCCGCACTGTAGATCTGCATTGGGGTCTGTAATTTGACATCTTTCAGCGTAGCCACATCGGGCAGATCTGCCTCGACATATTTGTACATGCCGTATATCGATGCTGCTCCAAGAAAAATGCAACAGACAACAAAGATCAATAAATACTTTAAGAACTTCACCTGAAAATTTCCGTTAGCCGTGTGGTGGACAGTTTATAAACAGCGACCCTGTAGTATAAAGGTTCATGCGTTTCTTGAATACGTATTTTATAACCAGCAGAAAATTAAGAGAAAAAAGGTATTTCTCATATCAATAATACAGGGATGATTTATGCGGATTATTTCACGGATGGCGGGAATTTCGCTTCAGGACGGGGAAATCAGGATAGCACTGGCGCGGCGCGCACGCCGGAGGTGGTGTTTTGAGGATTTTATCACGCTGATACTGCCGGAAACGGAATCAGCCGAAAACGGTGTGCCCGGTTTGTCTGCGGTTGCGGCTGCACTGGCGCCATGGCGGCGGCGGATCTGCGGGCGGCCGGTTTGCCGGGCGGCACTGCCTGTATCACTCTGTCTTCAGCAGCAGATCCGCCTGCCGGAGAGCCGTGCGGCGCAGTCTGCCGTGGTGCCGCTGATTGAAGCCTGGCTGGCGCGCACATTTCCGGGACGTCATCAGGATCTTATCTATGATTACCGGCGGTTTTCCGGCGATATTATTCTGACGGCGCTGCACCGCACTGTCCGTGAGCAGTGGTTGTCGCTGGTGGCGGAACTCCGTGCGGATCTGACGGTGCTCGGCATTATTCCCTGTGCGCTGCGCTGTTTTGCCCGCACCCGGGGTGTGGCTGCACAGGACTGGCTGGTTTTCCGCCAGGGGAACAGTATTTGCTGGACAGCCGGTGAAACGCAGCCGGTACTGAGCGGACGGGCTGATCTGACGCTGCCGTCATTGCTGACGGAGCTGAAAACACAGGGTTTTGATGATTCACAGGCGGAGCTGTGCTGCCTGCATGATACTGCACTGCTGCCGCCGGCATGGCAGCCGGAATGCCTGCGTTACCGCAATGCGGAGGCAGATGATGTCCCGCCGGGTTATGCGGCGGCGGCTGGGATGGTGCTCTGCGGGGAGGACAGGTTATGACACACCGGGTGAACCTGACCGCCTGGCGCTCCCGGCTGAAACGGCAAATCTGCCGCCGGATGGTTGTCCGGTTTCTGATAGCAGGAAGTGTGCTGTTATTCGCACTGCTGCCGGTTTATCTGCTTCATTCACTGAATGTGCAGCATCTGGTGGTGTTACAGGCCGCATTTGATGAGCGGGAAATCCGTCTTGAGCCGCAGCGGGCTGAATTTGCCCGTCAGCGCGCGGTACAGCGGCAGGCGGAAGCGGAAAATCTGCGGCAGCAGCAAACCGCACAGGAAAACCGTCGTTTCCGGGATTTGCTGGTTTTTTTGCAGGCGCAATTGCCGGAAGATGCCTGGCTGGCGCGTTATCAGGCAGAGCGGCAAAAGTATGATACAGAAAACAGTGTGCGCCATGTCCTGTCGGTGAACCGCCATCAGGTGATCGCGCCTTCGCATCCTTTATTACACCAGGTTGCATCGGGGCTGATGCCGCTCAGGCTGATCAATCTGCAACATCACAAAACAGCCGGTATCCGGCAGTTTATATTGGTGACCGGGGGGAGCCGGTCATGAATCTGAACACAATATGGCGCTGTGCGCAGTACCGGCGCGTGCAGTGGGGAGTGATGACCGGGATCTGGTTATCAGCCGGTGTGGTGTTCTGGTGTTTTTATCTGCAGCCGGCAGCCGGAGAAACGGAAATACAGCGCCGGCAGTTGCAGAGGCTGGCAGCATTGTCAGAACAGCAGGTGCCGGAAACGGTGGTTCTGCCGCCCCCGGATATCCCGCCGCTGTTTACCCTGCTGCCCGAAGATGCGCTGCCGCTGCTGACCGGCTGGCAGCAGGAGCCGCCGGAACAGCCGGAACGCTGGGTGCTGACCTTTGAGGCGCATTACCCGGAGCTGGCGGTGCTGCTCGATACCCTCAGCGGAGCGCTGACTCCGTTGCCGATCACCCGGCTCTCGCTGCACCCGCTGACACCCGGAATCTCCTCATCCCCGCCGTTATTGCAGATGACACTGCATCTGGCATTACCGGGCGCGGATTCACCGGATCCGGAAAAGGAATGGCATGATGATGAATAATGCAACGTCAGCGGCCCGGCTGATCACCGGCTGCAGCCTGTTGCTGGCAGCGGCTGCTTTTGGCGGGCAGCATCCGCGGGATCTTTTTCAGCCTGTCATTATTAATGAGGAACCGGCTGCGCTGACAGAATTTCCCGTGATGTACGATCCGCCGCTGATACCGGAAAGCAGTCAGAGCCGCACATTTCCCCTGCAATATGCGGATGTGGCGGACATGCTGGCTCTGCTGAAACAGCATCACGGGGAATGGTTTGCGGATAATAAAATGCCGGAGGCCGATGCGCTGACAAATTCCCTCTTTATAGAAGCACAGGCGGATGTGCTGTCGCGGACGGAAGCCTGGCTGGCACAGATGGATCAGCCGCAGCAGCAGGTACAGATTACGGCACATATTGTGTCCGGCTCGCGGGAGGGGCTGCATGAGCTGGGGCTGCAATGGGGAACGGTACTGCCGTCACCGGAGTCCGGCAACCGCCTGCAGCTGCATCAGGCACGGGGGAACAATACGTTCACCTTCAATATCGCCCGTCTCGGCGGGCGTCTGCTGGAGATGGAACTGAGTGCGCTGGAGCAGGAACAGCAGCTGGATATTGTCGCCAGCCCGCGCCTGACCACGGCGCATGAACATCCCGCCAGTATCAAACAGGGGGCGGAAATTCCGTACACCACACAAAACCATGAGTCCGGTTCACAGGTGCAGTTCCGTGAGGCGGTGCTGGGCATGGAGGTGACACCACAGATTCTGCGGGATAATAAAGTGCGTCTGACACTGCATATCAGCCGCAATGCCCCCGGGGTGGCGCTGATGCAGAACGGCAGTGAGCAGTATTCCATTGATAAGCAGGAAATCAGCACACAGGTGATTGTCCGCAGCGGGGAAACGCTGATCCTCGGAGGGATTTTTCAGCAGGATAAAGGCAGACAGGTAACCGGAGTGCCGTATTTATCGTCGATCCCATTGATGGGAAAGCTTTTTACCCATCAATACGATAAACTCAGCCGCCGTGAATTAGTGATATTCATTACACCGCAGTTGATCGATATTTAGTAATTGTATAAGTATCAGTGAGTTGTATCATTGTTCACGGAAAATATGCGCAGAATAACGGATTTTTTTACCGGCTCTGCGGTGTTATACATTTGACGATTGCAACGATTTAGCATACAAGAGTTAGCAAATTTAGCAGGTATGAAATCACTGCCGCCGTAAAATATGCCGTTAATCCGTTGACGGACAACGTCCTGATTCTCAGATCGCGCCTTATGTTTCTGCACAGCTCCTGTTTTCAGGAGGATTCACGGAAATATAAGGCGCGGTTTTTCGCAGGCGTTATGATAGTATGTGCGGATGTTCAGAGGCCGGATTGCGACAGGCGTCACACAGCAGCACCTGAGATATCTTTCCGGTTTCGTGCCGGTATGGTTGCAATCGGGCAGAATGTGCTGAGATAATTTCAGGTTACTCACGCAGATTCACTCATGAGGTTTCATTTGAGGTCCCGCCGCTGATCGGGTGAGCG
Organism: Morganella sp. TYF_1; assembly: GCF_043105645.1. Taxonomy (NCBI): domain Bacteria; kingdom Pseudomonadati; phylum Pseudomonadota; class Gammaproteobacteria; order Enterobacterales; family Morganellaceae; genus Morganella; species Morganella sp. TYF_1. The sequence continues at coordinate 52,394 of NZ_JBICLU010000017.1, forward strand.
GGGCGGGTTATCATTAACGAATATTCTTAGTTATACCAAAAACATGGCAGAGAAACGCAATATCTTTCTTGTCGGCCCGATGGGTGCCGGCAAAAGTACTATTGGTCGTCAGCTGGCTCAGCAATTAAATATGGAATTCTTTGATTCCGACCAGGAAATTGAACGCCGCACCGGAGCCGATGTGGGCTGGGTGTTTGATGTCGAAGGTGAAGAAGGTTTTCGCCTGCGTGAAGAAAAAATCATCAATGAACTGACTGAAAAGCAGGGTATCGTCCTGGCTACCGGCGGGGGTTCCGTCAAGTCACGGGAGACCCGCAACCGCCTGTCTGCGCGGGGTGTGGTTGTGTACCTTGAGACCAATATTGAAAAACAACTGGCCCGGACACAGCGTGATAAAAAGCGCCCGTTGTTACAGGTCGATGAGCCGGTCCGGGAAGTCCTGGTCAAACTGGCCGATGAACGTAATCCGATGTATGAAGAGATCGCGGATATCACTATCCATACCGATGATCAGAGTGCAAAAGTGGTTGCAAACCAAATCATTGAACTGTTAGAAACCAACAGTTAATTTCATTTTACCGGCAACATGCGGAGGTGCCATGGAAAAAGTGACTGTGACTCTGGGTGAGCGTGCTTATCCTATTTCAATTGCTCCGGGTCTCTTTTCCCTCTCCGGCACCTTTGCGCCGCTGACCGCCGGTCAGCGTGCAATGATCGTTACCAACGAAACCCTTGCCCCGCTGTATCTTCAGACACTGACCGATAATCTTGCGCACGCCGGTGTGCAGGCGGATTCCGTGATCCTGCCGGACGGCGAGCAGTATAAATCCCTGACCACCCTTGACCGTATTTTTACCGCACTGCTGGAAAACAATCACGGGCGTGATACCACGCTGATTGCGCTGGGCGGCGGTGTTATCGGTGATCTGACCGGATTTGCGGCAGCGTCTTACCAGCGCGGTGTCCGTTTTATCCAGGTGCCGACCACGCTGCTGTCTCAGGTGGATTCGTCTGTCGGCGGTAAAACCGGCGTGAACCATCCGCTGGGTAAAAATATGATCGGTGCCTTCTGGCAGCCGGTCAGTGTGGTGATTGATCTCGACTGCCTGAATACCCTGCCGCGCCGTGAACTGGCCTCGGGGCTGGCGGAAGTCATCAAATACGGCATTATTCTGGATCACGATTTCTTTATCTGGCTGGAAAACAATATCGACCGTCTGCTGGCCCCTGAGCCGCAGGCGATGGCGTACTGCATCCGCCGCTGCTGTGAGCTGAAAGCACAGGTGGTGGCTGCGGATGAAAAAGAGACCAGCGGGCTGCGCGCACTGCTGAATCTCGGTCATACATTCGGCCACGCCATTGAGGCGGAAATGGGCTACGGTGTCTGGCTGCACGGCGAGGCAGTCGCCGCAGGGATGGTGATGGCTGCACGCACGGCTGAACTGCTCGGGATCTTCCGCCCGGAAGAAACTGAGCGGGTTATTGCACTGCTTACCCGCGCCGGGCTGCCGGTGCGCGGACCGGAATCCATGGCGGCGGATGCCTATCTGCCGCACATGATGCGGGATAAAAAAGTGCAGGGCGGTAAACTGCATCTGATTGTTCCGGAAACGATCGGCCGGTCGGTTGTCCGTGCGGATATCCCGCATGACAAGGTGCTGGCTGCCATTCAGTCCGTATAACGGAAGCGGCGGACAGAAGTTTTTTGATATCTGTCTCGCTGAGTGCCGGGAAAATGGTTACACTACGCATGTGACGCACACACCGGGCGTCAGTTCTCTTCTGTTATATCCAAAGACACAGTTTCTGCTCTGATGGGAGGGCAAAATGGACGGCTTTAAACCCGAAAAGCAAGAACCACAGATTTTCAGCCAGCCGGATGATGACGCTATCCGTCCGGATGCATCTGACAGACCGGAGCGCCCTGAACGCCGTAACCCGCGTCCGCGCCCGCAGCAGTCACGGCCTAAGTTTGCCGTCTCCCGCCAGCAGATGATGATCGGCGTGGCGGTTGTGGTCCTGGTGTTACTGATTATCGCGATAAGCTCTGCGCTGAAATCGCCGTCAGAACCGGAAGCACCACAGCAGGCACAAAACGGCGAACGCCCGATTACCCTTGGTACCGGCAGCAATGACGGTGCAACACAGTTACAGCCAGCCGAACCGGTACCGTCACAGACCGGCGTGAATCTCCCGGCTATCAATAATCTGCCGACACAGGCACAGCCGCCGTCACATACAACCGGTACCGGTCAGCGCGTGGATATCCCGGGGGATATTAACGATGCCCTGAATCAGGGAAATACGCAGGCGGGTATCAATAATGCGGCGCAGCAGAATATGAATAATCTGCCGCCGGTGGTCACCCCGCAGGAAGAGCCGAAGAAACCGGTACAGCAGGTGAAACCGCAGCCGGTGAAAACCACCACGGCAACACCGGCTAAACCGCGTGAAACCACCAAACCGGCCACAGCGGCACCGGCTCCGTCAAAAAGCAGTACTGCGATCGCCAAAGCGCCTGCCGGGAACTATACCCTGCAGCTGAGCAGCGCGAGCCGTGCGGATACGCTGAAAGCCTTTGCGCAGAAGCACGGGTTATCCAACTATCAGGTTTATGAGACAACACGTAACGGAAAATCGTGGTATGTCCTGGTATACGGTAATTTCCCGACAGTCGGGGATGCAAAACGGGAAGTTGAGCGTCTGCCTGCCGAAATTCAGGGGAAAAAACCGTGGGTCAGAAAGATGCAGCAAGTGCATCAGGACATGAAATAATAAACACGGATTCCGTCAGGTGCTGATTTGCTGTCTGAAACAGAGCAGAATCGGCGGCTCTGGCCTTTTTGAGCAATGATTACAGACAGCATGAAGAAACAACGCGCATTTTTGAAGTGGGCCGGCGGAAAATACACTCTGGCAGATGAAATAAAACGGCATCTGCCGGAGGGTGATTGTCTTATTGAGCCCTTTGTCGGCGCGGGGTCGGTTTTTCTCAATACAGATTATCCGCGCTATGTGCTGGCGGATATCAACAGTGACCTGATCCACCTCTACACCATGGTAAAGCAGCGGACTCAGGAATTTATCGATGAATCCCGCAAACTGTTCACACCGCAGTTTAATGATGAATTACAGTACTATGCGCTGCGGGAACGGTTTAATCAGAGCACGGATCATTTCGAGCGCAGCATTCTGTTTCTCTATCTGAACCGCCATTGTTATAACGGTTTGTGCCGTTATAATTCCAAAGGCCGGTTTAATGTGCCCTTCGGGCGCTACCGCAAACCCTACTTCCCGGAAGCCGAACTGCTGTGGTTCGCGGAAAAAGCCCGCAACGCCGTGTTTGTCTGCCAGTCTTATGTGACCAGCATGGAGAATGCAGGTACCGGGGATATTGTCTATTGTGATCCGCCTTATGCGCCGTTATCACTGACGGCCAATTTTACGGCGTATCACACCAGCGGATTCGGGTTACCGGAGCAGCAGAATCTGGCACAGCTGGCACAAATGCTTTCGTCGGATCGCAAAGTTCCGGTTCTGATCTCGAATCATGATACCCCGCTGACGCGGGAGTGGTATCATCAGGCGCAACTGCATATTGTCAAAGTGCGCCGCACTATCAGCCGCAATACACTTAACCGCCAGAAAGTGAATGAATTACTGGCGCTTTACCGCGGACAGTAAGCCGTTGAACCCGGCGGCGTCTTATTAAGAGGAAACAGGAATGAAAGAGTTTTTGATTGCTCCGTCCATTTTATCTGCTGACTTTGCCCGTCTGGGGGAAGACACCGCGAAGGTTCTCGCCGCAGGCGGCGATGTGGTTCACTTCGACGTGATGGATAACCATTATGTCCCGAACCTGACTATCGGGCCGATGGTGTGTAAGGCGCTGCGTGATTACGGTATTACTGCGCCGATCGATGTGCATCTGATGGTAAAACCGGTGGACAGCATTGTGCCGGACTTCGCTAAAGCGGGCGCAACCTACATTTCATTCCACGCGGAAGCGAGCGAGCACATTGATCGCACCATTCAGCTTATCCGCGAATGCGGCTGCAAACCGGGCCTGGTATTCAACCCGGCCACGCCGCTCAGTTACCTCGATTATGTGATTGATAAACTGGATCTGATCCTGCTGATGTCGGTCAACCCGGGCTTCGGTGGTCAGTCCTTTATTCCGGAAACACTGAAAAAAGTGGAAGAAGTTCGCCGCCGCATTGATGCCAGCGGCCGTGACATCCGCCTGGAAGTTGACGGCGGCATTAAGACTGAAAATATCGCGGCAGTGGCGCAGGCCGGTGCGGATATGTTTGTGGCCGGCTCTGCGATTTTCGGCAAACCGGATTACAAAGCCGTGATTGATGATATGCGTAAAGAATTAACAAAGGTTTCAGCATGACAGACAAAACAGCAGTACAGCAATTCACAGGGATTAAAGCCGTTGCATTTGACCTGGACGGCACACTGACTGACAGTATTCAGGGACTGGCGGAAGCGACTGATCGCGCACTGGAAGCACTGGGTTACCGGAAAGCGGGCCGTGAAATGGCCTCTGTCTGGGTCGGTAACGGCGTTGATATGTTACTGGAACGTGCCCTGATTCATGCAACCGGTGAAAAACCTGATGCTGCACTGCACGCAAAATGCCGTCAGTTGTTTGATGATTTTTATGCTGAGACGGTTAAAACCGGCAGTCCGGCGTTTCCGCATGTGGCAGAGACATTGCAGGTGATGGCAGACGCAGGGCTGGATCTGGCGATCGTGACCAACAAACCGTCTCAGTTTATTCCGTCGCTGCTGGCTGAAACCGGTCTGGATAAATTTTTCTCTGTCGTGCTCGGCGGGGATGATGTGAAAAATAAGAAGCCGCATCCGGCGCCGCTCTACCTGACGCTGGGTGAGTTCGGGCTGCGTAAGGAAGAGATGCTGTTTGTCGGGGATTCCCGCAATGACATCCTGGCGGCACGGGCAGCGGAATGTCCCTGTGTCGGCATGACCTACGGCTACAACTACGGTATTCCGATTGCGGACAGCAATCCGGATTGCGTACTGTCCGACTTCGCGGGTCTGCTGCCTGCACTCGGGCTGCCTCCGTTAACTCATCAGGAAGGATAATCATGAGCGGAACTAACACCAAAGCACACAAACCCGTTGTATTCAGCGGCGCACAGCCTTCCGGTGAACTGACCATCGGTAACTACATGGGCGCACTGCGCCAGTGGGTGAAGATGCAGGATGATTTTGACTGCATTTACTGCATCGTTGACCAGCATGCGATCACGGTCCGTCAGGATCCGGCGGAGCTGCGCAAACGCACACTGGATACACTGTCGCTCTATATGGCCTGTGGTCTGGAACCGGCAAAAAATACGCTGTTTGTACAGTCCCATGTGCCGCAGCATGCACAGCTGGGCTGGGCGCTGAACTGCTACACCTATTTCGGCGAACTGAGCCGCATGACACAGTTTAAAGATAAATCTGCCCGTCATGCCGAAAACATCAACGCCGGTCTGTTTGACTATCCGGTGCTGATGGCCGCCGATATTCTGCTGTATCAGACTAACCAGGTGCCGGTCGGTATCGACCAGAAACAGCATCTGGAGCTGAGCCGCGATATCGCGCAGCGCTTCAATGCCATTTACGGTGATGTGTTTGTGGTGCCGGATCCGTTTATCCCGGCGGGCGGCTCCCGTGTGATGGCGTTGCAGGATCCGGCGAAAAAAATGTCGAAGTCTGATGACAACCGTAACAACCTGATCGCCCTGCTGGAAGATCCGAAATCAGCAGCGAAGAAAATCAAACGCGCGGTAACAGACTCCGAAGAGCCGCCACGCGTGATTTATGATTTGGAAAACAAACCGGGTGTTTCCAACCTGCTGGATATTCTCTCCGGTGTGACCGGTAAACCGGTTGCTGCGCTGGAAGCGGAATTTGAAGGCCAGATGTACGGTCACCTGAAAGGTGCGGTGGCGGATGCGGTTTCCGGTATGCTGACAGAGTTACAGACCCGTTATCACGAAATCCGTAACAATGATGTGTTACTGAACCGTGTAATGAAAGAAGGTGCTGAGAAAGCCTCTGCCCGCGCACAGGTCACCCTGGATAAAGTACACGACGCCATCGGTTTTGTGCGCCGTCCGCTGTAATCATATGATATACAGATAAAAATAGCGCCTTTTGGCGCTTTTTTTATCTCTGTCGTTACAGCCAGCCTTTTTCCTTCCGTGAACGGCATACCGGACATAATGTTTGTCCCGGCTGCCAGCTCATAAAAGGCAGATGACAACTGCTGCAGTGAGCATCGAAATACGCATAGCGGACCGGCTGACTGTTTTTTTCTGCCCGCGTTATGACATCGATCGCTTTCGGGAAACAGACATCGCGGCAGCTCATACAGCCGCTGCATTTTGTCTTATCCACGGTAAACTGATTATCCGCAATGGTGATCGCCCCTTCCTGACACACTGCCGCGCAGGCGGTACATAAAATACACTTTTCCGTATCCGGCAGCACATCGAACCAGCTGTCATCCGGCCAGAGTTTTTTGCGCTCATTCAGGCCGGTTTTGGCGCGACCGGTATTCAGCCCCGTACTGACGGTTTTCTGCCGGAACAATGCAAAACGTTTTCCGGTATCCACCGGCGGCGGCGGAATAATGGCCAGCTGCCAGATGGGTTCCCCGAGGGCTTTCAGGCGCAGATTGAGCTCTACCAGTACCGGCAGCCAGTTATCAACTTCCGGTTCGGCGATCTGCATCCCGCGGATATGGTATTGCCGGTGCCAGACCAGTAACTCTTCCGCGCTGGCCGGGGTTTCTTTCTTCTCAATCACCAGTTGCCCGTTATTGTTGTAACTGCGCTCACGGACAGGGATGTGTTCAATGGCATCAGACGGGCAGACAAACAGGCAGTTTCCGCACTGAAAACAGCGGTCATTATCAATATTGACGTCGAGATAGCCGAACGTTACCGCATCTGCCGGGCAGCAGGCGGCGCAGTTATCACACTGACTGTTTTTGAGTTTCTTCCTGACACAGTGATCATTCACTGACGGCGGTGTGGTTTTTTCGCCGTTTATCAGGTAGTTGAATGCGCTGCGTCTGATAACGTTAACCCCTTTTCCTGATCATAATATTGAGCTGGTCACTATTTTCCCATGAGCCGATGCCGTCTGCCACTGACGGGATCAATAATCTGCTTTTCATACACTCATTTTTTGATGCAAAACAACCCGGCTGAATCGTAAAACCGTAAAATAACGACAGGTTAATATCCGCAGGTTATTGTATTACAAATAATTTATTGCGAATGGTTACCAGTCGCAATCTGACAATAAGCCGTTATCCGGCAACAACAATAATAATAACGATTACAAAATTAATTAAGCGAGCAATGTATATGACAAAGATGAAAGAAACGGCGTTGTTCACTGCGCCGCTGACGCGGCGCGGGTTTGTCAAAGCCTCCGGTGCGGCTGGCGGACTGGCAGTTGCAGCGGGCGGGTTATCCCTCCCGTTCAGCCATGCGGCGTCTGCCGCTGAAACTACCCCGGCACCTGCGGCGGCTTCTGATGAGAAAGTGGTCTGGAGCGCCTGTACGGTTAACTGCGGCAGCCGCTGTCCGTTACGGATGCATGTGGTTGACGGCGAAATCAGATATGTTGAAACCGACAATACCGGTGATGATGTCTACGAAGACCTGCATCAGGTTCGCGCCTGTCTGCGCGGCCGTTCCATGCGCCGCCGGGTGTACAACCCGGATCGCCTGAAATACCCGATGAAACGTGTGGGTAAACGTGGTGAGAACAAATTCGAGCGCATCACCTGGGAAGAGGCGTTTGATACTATCGCCGGTACCATGAAGCGCCTGATCCGCGATTACGGCAACGAATCTATCTATCTTAACTACGGCACCGGCACCCTCGGCGGCACCATGACCAAATCCTGGCCGCCGGGAGCAACACTGATTGCCCGTCTGATGAACTGCTGCGGCGGTTATCTGAATCATTACGGTGACTACAGTACCGCACAGATTGCAGCCGGTCTGAATTACACCTACGGCGGCTGGGCGGACGGTAACAGCCCGTCAGATATTGAAAACAGCAAGCTGGTGGTGCTGTTCGGCAACAACCCGGGCGAAACCCGCATGAGCGGCGGCGGCGTGACCTATTATGTTGAGCAGGCACGCGAGAAATCAAATGCCCGTATGATTATCATCGATCCGCGTTATACCGATACCGGGGCAGGGCGTGAGGATGAATGGATCCCGATCCGTCCGGGAACAGATGCCGCACTGGTCAGCGCGCTGGCGTATGTGATGATCAACGAAGACCTGGTGGATAAGCCGTTCCTCGACAAATATTGCGTCGGTTATGACGAAACCACCCTGCCTGCCGGCGCCCCGGCCAACGGTCACTATAAAGCGTATATTTTAGGTGAGGGGCCGGACGGTGTGGCGAAAACCCCGGAATGGGCAGCCAAAATTACCGGTATTCCTGCCGCGCGGATTGTGAAACTGGCGCGGGAAATCGGTACTGCCAAACCGGCGTATATCACCCAGGGTTGGGGCCCGCAGCGCCGCTCAAACGGCGAAACCGCATCCCGTGCCATTGCCATGCTCTCAATTCTGACCGGAAACGTGGGGATTAACGGCGGTAACACCGGTGCGCGTGAAGGCTCTTACGCAATCCCGTTTGTCCGCATGCCGACCCTGACCAACCCGGTGCAAACCAGTATCTCCATGTTTATGTGGACCGATGCCATTCTGCGCGGCGAAGAGATGACCGCCACCCGTGATGGTGTGCGTGGTAAAGATAAGCTGGATGTGCCGATCAAAATGGTCTGGAACTATGCCGGTAACTGCCTGGTGAACCAGCATTCCGAAATTAACCGCACTCATGACATCCTTCAGGATGAGAGCAAGTGCGAAATGATTGTGGTGATCGATAACCACCTGACCTCCTCCGCCAAATATGCGGATATCCTGCTGCCGGACTGCACCGCTTCCGAACAGATGGATTTCTGCATGGATGCCTCTGCGGGCAACATGGGGTACGTGATTTTTGCCGATCAGGCAATCGAACCGCGCTTTGAAAGCCGCAATATTTATGACATGACCAGCGAAATCGCCAAACGGATGGGTGTCGGTGATCAGTTTACCGAAGGCCGTACCCAGGAAGAGTGGCTGCGTCACCTGTATGAACAGTCCCGCGCCGCGCTGCCGGAACTGCCGGAGTTTGATGAATTCCGCAAACAGGGTATTTTCAAAAAACGTGACCCGCAGGGACACCATGTGGCGTACCGCGATTTCCGCAACGACCCGCAGGCAAACCCGCTGACCACGCCGTCAGGTAAAATCGAGATCTATTCCGCACAGCTGGCGGAACTCCGTGACACCTGGGAACTGAATGAAGGGGATGAAATCCATCCGCTGCCGGTGTATTCCGCAGGCTTTGAGCATGCCGGTGACCCGCTTCAGGAAAAATACCCGTTACAGATGACCGGTTTCCACTACAAATCCCGGACTCACTCCACTTACGGCAACGTTGATGTGCTGAAAGCCGCCTGTCCGCAGGAACTGTGGATTAACCCTGTTGATGCCGCGAAACGCGGGATTGCGCACGGTGATAACGTGAAGGTCTTCAACGACCGCGGGGAAGTGCGCGTCAATGTGAAAGTCACACCGCGTATTCTGCCGGGCGTTGTCGGTCTGGGTGAAGGTGCATGGTACAGCCCGGACGGCGATCGTATCGATCACGCTGGCAGCATTAACGTGTTAACCACTCAGCGCCCGTCGCCGCTGGCGAAAGGGAATCCGTCCCATTCCAACCTGGTTGAAGTCGTTAAGGCCTGAGGAAGCGATTTATGTCAACGCAATATGGTTTCTACATTGATTCAAGTCGCTGCACCGGCTGCAAAACCTGCGAGCTGGCCTGTAAAGACTTTAAAAACTTATCTCCGGACGTGAATTTCCGCCGTATTTATGAATATGCGGGCGGCGACTGGACAGAGCAGGATGGTGTGTATCAGCAGAATGTGTTTGCTTACTACCTCTCCATCTCCTGTAACCACTGTGATGACCCGGCCTGTGCCAAAGTCTGCCCGAGTGGTGCAATGCACAAGCGGGAAGACGGTTTTGTGGTGGTGAATGAAGAAGTGTGTATCGGCTGCCGCTACTGTCATATGGCGTGCCCGTACGGCGCACCGCAGTTTGATGAGGTCAAAGGCCATATGACCAAATGTGACGGTTGCTATGAGCGCGTCGCGGAAGGCAAAAAGCCGATCTGTGTTGAATCCTGTCCGCTGCGGGCACTGGATTTGGGGCCGATTGAGGAGCTGCGGGCCAAATATGGCACACTGGCGGAGATCGCGCCGCTGCCGTCTGCGGAATACACACACCCGAATATCGTTTTAAAACTGAATGCCAACAGCCGTCCTGTCGGGGATACCACAGGCCATCTGGCGAACCCGGAGGAGGTATAACATGGGATCGGGAATTCATGAATGGCCGCTGATGTTTTTTACCACCATCGGGCAGAGTGTGGCAGGGGCATTTATTGTCATGGCGGCAGTCCTGCTGTCCGGAAAACTGTCACCGGAAATGAACCGTAAAGTGCATTACAGCATGTTCGGCCTGTGGGTACTGATGGGGGTGGGTTTCCTGCTCTCTATGATGCACATGGGTACACCGCTGCGTGCGTTTAACGCTTTTAACCGTCTCGGCAGTTCGTCGCTCAGTAATGAAATTGCGGCCGGTTCGGTCTTCTTCGCTGCCGGTGGTTTTTACTGGCTGCTGGCGGTGCTGAACAAAATGCCGGCGGCGCTTGGTAAGCTCTGGCTGCTGGTGGTCATGGTGCTGGCGGTGGTCTTTATTTACGCTATCCCGCAGGTTTACCAGATTGCCACGGTACCGACCTGGTATACCCCGTACACGACAGTTCACTTTGTGCTGACAGCCCTGCTGGGCGGGCCGGTGCTGGCTGCTCTGCTGCTGCGGATTGCCGGGTTTGACCTGCGCTGCATCAGCTGGCTGCCGCTGGTCAGTATCGTTGCGCTGGTGGCGAGTGCGGTCGCAGTGACGTCTCAGGCGTTTGATCTGGCCTTTATCCGCAGTTCCGTACAGAGCGCTTCCGCGCTGGTACCGGAGTTCGGTCTGTATATGGGCTGGCGTCTGGTTCTGCTGGTGCTGGGTCTGACCTGCTGGATCCTGCCGCTGGTGAAACGGGCGAATCCGCCGGTGATTATGATGCTGATCGGTTTTGTCCTGGTGCTGTCCGGGGAGATCATCGGCCGCGGTATTTTCTACGGGCTGCATATGACAGTGGGTATGGCCTATCTGTCCTGATACGCGGGTATTTTATGGCGGGGATCCTGAGTGATGAGTGAGCAAGCTGTCAGTGATGTTGCTTTAACGGCCCGTATTCTCGGGGCGGCATTTTACTATCCGCCGTCAGAGATCGTGCAGATAACAGAACTGCTCTCTTCCGGGGAGTGGGTGGCGGAATGGCCGTACGGCGATGATGCACAAAAGCAGACTGCCGCGCAGAAGCTGAATCTGATGGTCGCCGGTGAGGAAACCTTAGCGCAGGCTTATCAGCGGCTGTTTATCGGGCCGCAGGCGCTGCCCGCGTCACCGTGGGGTTCTGTCTGGCTGGATAAAGAGCAGGTGCTGTTCGGAGATTCCACGGTTGCCCTGCGTGAGTGGATGCGTGTGCATGAGGTGGATATTGCGCTGTCGCAGAATGAGCCGGAAGATCACATCGGTCTGTTACTGATGATGGCGGCCTGGACGGCGGAAAATCGTCCGGATGCCCTGAATTCACTGCTGGCGGAACACCTTCTGCCGTGGGCCCGCTTCTATCTGGCGCGGATGCAGGAAAAATGCGGCAGTCCGTTCTATGAAGGGTTATCTGCCCTGACGGCTCTGACACTCAGGGGCTGGCAGGATGCACTGCCGGTGATCCCGGCAGAGAAAACGATTTTCGCCTGAGGCATCACACTATCAGATCAAAAAGCCCTTCCGGTGCAGACCGGAAGGGCTTTTTTTACGGCGGATGTTACTGACCGAGGTCAAATTCATTAATTTTTGCGAGCATGTCCGGGTCATTGCGGTACTTTTCGCGCAAGACTTTTTGCTGCTCTTTGGCCGGAGGACAGGTTTCATCCAGTGCTTTTTTGATATCTTTTTTCTGATCTGCCGGCAGGGACACATCCCATTCACCGGCAAAATGGATACAGTTTTCGGCATTATCCGTAAAGATTTCCAGTTCATCCGCACTGTTCTGATCTGCTGCAGCGGCAGGCAGTGAAAGCGCTGCCAGGCTCAGCAGCATTATCAGGTATTTCATCCGTGTCTCCTGTTTAGAAGGTCGTCTGTGTGTATTGCCGCGTCAGCAGCGGTCATCGTGAAACGGGTATGATAATCACACATTCCGGAACCGGTTTAAAGCAGGGAGAACCCGGGATTACATATTCTTACACGGCGGCGGAACCGAATAACCGGCGGTTAAAATCCTCGATTTTTCCGGTTATCAGGCGGCGCTGCATGGTCAGTGTCCAGCTGGCGGAAAGCCCGGATGCCTGTAATAAATAACGGTATTCGGTTTCATCAAACGGCAGATGAAACGCGATGGCGGCGGCTTCCCTGACAGACACCGCGCTGGTGCGGGTCAGCAGTTTCAGCGGCTGATCACTGCTGACATCGCCTTTCCCGACGACACGATACAGCCAGCCGGTACGGCCGCAGTCCTGCATCACCTGTGCAAAATCAGACACATCCGTCAGCGGATTCAGTTTGTAACACGGTGAGCGCGGCTGGGTGACCTGAATCACGGCGCTGCCCCACTGGTAAATATCCCCGATGAATACGGTGTCTTCTGTCATACCGAGGGTGGATATATTTTCCCCGAAGAACGGCGCGACAAAGCGATCCTCAATCTCCGGATACATCATTTTCCAGTAGTCGTAGTGTTCGCGGGGATAGTGACACAACGCACGGTCAGGGCCGCCGTGAAAGGCTTTTTCCGCCTGTTCATCACCGGCGAGTCCGGTGGCACTGAGGGCAATCACGCCGTCGGTCTGACGCTTTTCAATCGCACTGCGCCCGCAGCGGACGGTATCCCTGACGGGACCGGTGAAAACTAAAGGTATGTATGCCATGCCGCCTCCGTATTGAGTGAGACGGATATCATAATCGAAAGCGGGGAAGAAGAATATGTGCGGACAGCGCCCGCACATAGTTCAGGGCTTATTTTGCAGAAGCGAAACGCGCTGCTGCCTCATCCCAGTTCACCACAGACCAGAATGCTTTGATGTAATCCGGACGGCGGTTCTGGAACTTCAGGTAATAGGCGTGTTCCCACACATCCAGGCCGATGATCGGATAGCCGGAGGTGCCGGAAATCGCTTCACCCATCAGCGGGCTGTCCTGGTTGGCGGTGGAGACCACAGCCAGTTTGCCGTCTTTCAGTACCAGCCACGCCCAGCCGGAACCGAAACGGGTTGCGGCGGCTTTTTCAAACTCAGCCTGAAACGCCTCAACGCTGCCGAAATCGCGCTCAATCGCCGCTTTCAGGTCGCCCTGTAATGTGGTGCCGGTTTTCAGGCCTTTCCAGAACATGCTGTGGTTGGAATGACCACCGGCGTTGTTACGGATAAAGGTACGTTTGTCCGCCGGGAATTTATCGAGCTGTGCGATCAGATCGTCGATATCCAGATTTGCCATCTCAGGGAAGGCTTCCAGCGCGGTGTTGGTGTTATTTACATACGTCTGATGATGTTTGGTATGGTGAATTTCCATTGTCATTTTATCGAAATGCGGTTCTAACGCATCATAAGCGTACGGTAATGCAGGTAATACATAGCTCATAATTATAACTCCAGTAATTGACCGAACCGCTCACACCGGGTGTGAACAGGAGAAACATTATAATGAAACAGATGATAATGAAAATGATTATCAGATCTGTGCGATCTGTGCGGATTCTTTTTATTTGTTAGTTTACTGTCTTATTTTGGTTAAATATTTTAGCTGGTGTTTATCGGGTGATGTTATGCACTGTTTTTTATGTAAAAGGTGATGTTTTGTGTTGCCATGGCTTTTTGCATCAAATGATAACGCTGTGAATACCCCCTTTTTCAATCCGTGATCTTTAGCGCAAAAAAGAAACAAAGGCGGAAAGGTAACTTTATTTAACGTGATTTTGACATAGCATTAACAATTGAAAGGAGATGCATCATGACAAAAATAACGAAATATCCTGTACCCGAAGCAATTGCAGAAAACGCGCTAATCAATCATCAGCAGTATCTGGACGAGTATCAGCGGTCTGTTGAAGATCCCGACAGCTACTGGCGTGAGAAAGGCCAGATTGTAGACTGGATAAAGCCCTATACGCGGGTGAAAAACACCTCCTTTGATCCGGGCCATATCAGTATTAAATGGTTTGAGGACGGCACACTGAACCTCAGTGCCAACTGTCTTGACCGGCATCTGGCGGAGCGTGGTGATAAACCGGCGGTGATCTGGGAAGGTGACAGCCCGGATGAGTCCCGCACACTCACTTACCGTGAACTGCATCATGATGTCTGCCAGTTTGCCAATGTCCTGAAACAGCAGGGGATCCGCAAAGGAGATGTGGTTGCGATTTATATGCCGATGGTACCGGAAGCGATGGTTGCCATGCTGGCCTGTGCCCGTATCGGTGCGGTACATTCGGTGATTTTTGCCGGGTTCTCGCCGGAGGCGGTCTCCGGCCGTGTCATTGATTCCGGGGCAAAAATGGTGATCACCGCAGATGAAGGTCTGCGCGCCGGGCGTACTATCCCGCTGAAGAAAAATGTGGATGACGGCCTGAAAAACCCGGGCGTGACCACAGTCAGCAGTGTGATTGTTTTCCGCCGTACCGGCAATCCGGTGGAGTGGCAGGAAGGGCGTGATATCTGGTGGCATGATGCTGTCAGCAGTGTCAGCGCTGACTGCCCGCCGGAAGAAATGAATGCGGAAGATCCGCTGTTTATCCTCTATACCTCCGGATCGACCGGTAAACCGAAAGGGGTGCTGCACACGACCGGCGGTTATCTGGTTTATGCCACGCTGACATTTAAATATATCTTTGATTATCATGGTGATGAGGTGTTCTGGTGTACAGCGGATGTCGGCTGGGTAACCGGACACACCTACCTGGTTTACGGCCCGCTCTCCAACGGGGCTGTCACGCTGATGTTTGAAGGCGTACCGAACCATCCGAAGGTCAACCGGATGTGTCAGATTGTCGATAAACATCAGGTCAATATCCTGTATACCGCGCCGACCGCTATCCGCGCCCTGATGGCGGAAGGTCTCAGTGCGATTGAGGGCACCTCCCGCAAATCACTGCGTATTATGGGGTCGGTCGGCGAGCCGATTAACCCGGAAGCCTGGGAGTGGTATTACAAAACCATCGGTGACAGCCGCTGCCCGATTGTTGATACCTGGTGGCAGACCGAAACCGGTGCCTGCATGATCGGCGCAATGCCGGGGGCGATTGAACTGAAACCGGGGTCCGCGACCGTGCCGTTCTTTGGTGTTCAGCCAGCGCTGGTGGATAACCAGGGCGAAATCCTGGACGGTGAAACCGAGGGGAATCTGGTGATCCTCGATTCCTGGCCGGGTCAGGCCCGCACCCTGTTCGGTGATCATGAACGCTTTGAACAGACGTATTTTTCCGCCTTTAAAGGTATGTATTTTGCCGGGGACGGTACCCGCCGTGATGAAGACGGCTACTACTGGATCACCGGCCGGGTGGATGATGTGCTGAATATCTCCGGGCACCGCCTCGGCACTGCCGAAGTGGAATCCGCGCTGGTTTCACACCCGAAAATTGCCGAAGCGGCAGTGGTCGGGATCCCGCACAGTATCAAAGGGCAGGCTATTTATGCCTATGTCACACTCAATCACGGCGAGGAGCCGACTCCGGAACTGTATGCGGAAGTGAGGAACTGGGTCCGTAAAGAAATCGGCCCGATTGCCACTCCGGATATTCTTCACTGGACCGATTCTCTGCCGAAAACGCGATCCGGTAAAATTATGCGCCGTATCCTCCGTAAAATCGCCACCGGTGATACCGGTAATCTGGGTGATGTATCAACATTAGCTGACCCGGGTGTGGTCGAAAAACTGCTCGAAGAAAAGCAGGCCATCAACATGAACTAGCACGCTAACCTCAGTCAGTGCCGTGTTATGCGGCACTGACACTCCGGATAACAAAAACAGAGGAGTATCCTCAATGAGCGCATCCATTTATCAACAGGTGGAGAATGACCCTCGCTTTCAGGAACTGGTCAGAAAGCGCAGCCGGTTCTCATGGACATTGTCCGCGATTACACTTGTGCTGTATGTCAGCTTTATTATTCTGATTGCCTTTGACCCGCAATGGCTGGGCACACCACTCGGCGAAGGTCTGACGATTACCCGCGGGATCCCTGTCGGGGTCGGACTGATTGTCAGTGCGTTTGTCCTGACCGGTATTTATACCATCCGTGCCAACGGGGAATTTGATCGTCTGACCGCCGAAATCATCAGCGGGGTGAAACAATGAAAACGCGCCTTTCTGCTCTTCTGTTATCCCTGCTGTGTCCGCTGTTCAGCCACGCCGATGCCATCAGCGGGCCGGTGGAGCGCCAGCCGGTAAACTATCAGGCCATTATTATGTTCCTGATTTTTGTCGGCCTGACACTGTACATCACTTACTGGGCGGCAAAACGGACACGTTCCCGCGCGGAATACTACACCGCAGGGGGGAAAATTACCGGGTTTCAGAACGGGCTGGCGATCGCCGGTGACTTTATGTCCGCCGCATCCTTCCTCGGGATCTCCGCGCTGGTTTACACCTCCGGTTATGACGGCCTGATTTACTCTATCGGCTTCCTGATCGGCTGGCCGGTGATCCTGTTCCTGATTGCGGAGCGTCTGCGCAATCTCGGGCGCTACACCTTTGCGGATGTGGTCTCTTACCGTCTGAAAGCCAGGCCGATTCGTGTGCTGTCTGCCAGTGGCTCGCTGGTGGTGGTGGCGCTGTATCTGATAGCCCAGATGGTGGGAGCCGGTAAACTGATTGAGCTGTTATTCGGACTCAACTATATCGTGGCGGTTGTGCTGGTCGGCATCCTGATGGTGTTTTATGTCCTGTTCGGCGGCATGCTGGCAACGACCTGGGTGCAGATTATCAAGGCGGTTCTGTTACTTGCCGGTGCCAGCTTTATGGCACTGATGGTGATGAAAGCCGTGGATTTCAACTTTAACACCCTGTTTAAAGACGCGGTTGCGGTACATAAAAACGGGTTGGCGATTATGAGCCCGGGCGGGCTGGTATCGGATCCGATTTCTGCATTATCGCTGGGGCTGGCGCTGATGTTCGGTACTGCCGGGTTGCCGCATATTATCATGCGTTTTTTCACGGTCAGTGATGCCAAAGAGGCGCGTAAGAGTGTGTTCTATGCCACCGGATTCATTGGCTATTTCTATATCCTGACTTTTATTATCGGCTTCGGTGCCATTCTGCTGGTCAGCCCGAACCCGGTATTTAAAGATGCGGCCGGGGCACTGATCGGCGGCACCAACATGGCGGCGGTGCATCTGGCGGATGCGGTCGGCGGTAATCTGTTCCTCGGCTTTATTTCTGCTGTGGCATTCGCGACTATTCTGGCGGTTGTTGCCGGGCTGACCCTGGCGGGCGCTTCTGCGGTTTCCCACGACCTGTACGCCTGTGCTATCAAAGACGGCAAAGCCAACGAGCGGGATGAATTAAAAGTCTCCAAAATCACCGTAATTATTCTCGGGATTGTTGCCATCGGGCTGGGGGTTCTGTTTGAAAAACAAAACATTGCTTTTATGGTGGGGCTGGCTTTCTCTATCGCGGCGAGCTGTAACTTCCCGATCATTTTGCTCTCCATGTACTGGAAACGCCTGACCACACGGGGCGCACTGGCCGGGGGCTGGCTGGGATTGTTAACCGCCGTGATCCTGATGATCCTGGGGCCGACTATCTGGGTCAGTATTCTCGGGCATGAAAAAGCGATTTATCCGTATGAATATCCGGCGCTTTTCTCGATGTTTGCCGCCTTTATTGCGGCCTGGCTGGTGTCTGTGACGGATAACTCCGCACAGGGTCAGGAAGAACGCAGCCGCTTTGAGGCGCAGTTTATCCGCTCTCAGATTGGGCTGGGAATTGAAGAGGGCAAATCTCACTGACAGATGTCACAGCGCGGTCTCCGTTCCGGAGGCCGCGTTTTTCTTTCTCTCCGCCACTTGTTTTATCAGGTTGTTAATGGTTTACTGCAGCCCGATCGTTTATGTTACTCAAAAGTTAATTTATGCGTCTTTTTTCTTCTGTTTTACTGATTGTACCGGTTGCTCTGGCACCGGCGGTGTTAGCCGGCGGGCCGGGGGCGGAGTACAATGTAAAAATTACGGTGATGGGGACATTACTGCTGCTGGCAAATGTGTATCTCTTCCGCTATACCGCAGGCAAAGTTGTTGTCGCCCTGCTGACAGTTTTATGGGGGCTGAACTTATCCGCATCTGCTTTTTTCTGCCACGGAGCGGGGGCTGAGTACCGGACAATGCTTCCTGATCTGCTTCATCAGAAAGGCGCGTTATCAGCGGGTGATTCCCCGGCTGAAAACAGTGGTATCGTACTGTTTTTTATCGTGGTTTCCGGGGGATATTTTACGGTGGTTCACCTGCTGAGCCGCGCACTGCCGCGCCGTGCTGTCCGGAATGCCGGTATCTCGCTGTTATTACTGTCGTTTATTCTGCCTGTTGAATATTACGCGATGGAAAAAAACAAAACACCGGGGCTGACGGTGTATGACCATTATCTGCTGGGTACGCCATTTTATCATCTTGCTGCTGTACCGATGGCATGGCGGGGATGCACCGGCATCAGCTGAGTGCCGGCAGCCGCCCGGAGCAACCCGGACGGCTCTGACATCAGTTAAACTGTAAAACAAACTGAGCGGTGGCTTCTGCTTTGCCCGCTGATACATCATTTCCGTAGCGGTAATAGTGTGCTTTCAGCGGGACTGTCGTGGTGCCTTCATTCAGATCGGCCAGTTTGACAAACTCCTGACTGATCAGCGGTGTTTCATCGCTGAGAGGAGACGTGACCACAAAGCCGATACCGAATGAATTATTATTTCTGCCTTCATTATCCACCCTGACCACCGACGGTTTCCCGTTGTAATCGGCTGTATTATCAGAGAGTAATTTGATTTTTGCTGAGACATCGCCGGTACAGGTCAGTGTCAGATTATCTTCTGCGCTGTATTCCGCGTCAGGAAATCCTTTTTCACGGAATGCAGAAACCGGCGCACGGGGCAGACGAAATTCCAGATTGGTACTCTCTGCATTGCAGGAAACCGGTGCCTGCTGGAGTGTTCCTCTCAGCAGATAGGAATAGGTGTACCGGGTTGTTCCGCCGTTCTTATCAAACGGCGAGAGCAGGATGGCACCGATAGTCATATCATGCAGTGACAGTGTCGGAGGATTATCAACCGCCGCATAGATTTCAATTTTCAGTTTCAGCGGTTCCAGCCGGCCCTCAGGGACAGTAATACGGGCGCCGGGCTGGGTACGGAGTACGGTGCCTGTACTGGTATCAGTCAGCACATAAACATAGCTGGGTCTTTGCACACCGGAAGGGGAAACGTGATAGGCGGGATTGCCGTCAATATCGCCGTAGTATTTTGCGATAATACCGCTGCCTTCGCCATAGGTGGCATAGCCATAGACCTCGGAATCCGGGCTGCAGTTGGCAATATGTGTTCCGTAACCCGGCCCGTTAAAAAGAAATTCTCCGACTTTGTCATTCTTCTTAACCGTTCCGCTCAGGGAAAGATCAACCCGGGCCGTCATCGGCATATGTGCATTGGAGCCGCCGGGGGTGCATTCCTGTGCAGCCTGCGCCGGAAATACACTCAGATACCCGGCAGCCAGTAAGGCGGATACAGCCGCCATTTTTCTTATTTTTTTTGACATTATCATGATGTTATTTCTCATTGTGAGCCTGTGCGGCAGTCTGCATCTGCAATATAGAGTCCGTTTACTGGTACAGTGTGTGCGGTATCATAATGAAGACTGCATGTGTGTGCGGCACCATCCTGTTTCCAGTTAATCCGGATTTCACCTGCCGGTTGTTCGGTCAGAAAATAGAGGTTGTTAAATCCGGAGACTAACTGTGTTTCCGCACCGGTCATGACCGCCTCTGCACCCAGCGGAATTTCCCGGTCGTCTGCTGTTTTCAGGCGCAGCAGCAGCTTATAGCCTTTTTTGGTATTAAAATCGGCCAGAATTAATGCCCCTTTGGTCGGGATCATATTGCCGGAAATATTATTTTCGATTTCCACATCATCCGGCAGTGTCCGGGTATCAATACTGATATTGTTTTTCCGGTACGGTGTCATGCCGGATACCAGTGCCAGACCGGCATGATTGGTCTTTATTGCCCGGCCGTTGATCACACCGACACCGGCGGCATCTTTGGTCAGAACAAGGGCATTGGTTTCCTGTAAGTCCGGTGCCGCGAGCATGCCGTACTGTGTGGCGACCAGTGCGCCGCTGATGCCGTAACTCAGGTTTTTATTATCCTGACTGTAAGAGTAACCGGCATTCATCACCGCATACGATGACTGATATGAGGAGCTGATACCGCCGGAATAGCCGGAACCCTGATTGGTATACCCCTGATAAACATCCCAGCTGCCCTGACTATGTTCACCGAAATTACCGTTCAGGCGGGCGGTCTGCTGGGTTTGGTGATTGTTGTCAGTTGACAGGTTGTAAGCCGCGCGTACCGGATAATCACCGAAGCTCAGAGGTACGGACAGGTTAATGCTCAGGCTCTGATTGTTTTTTGTCTGTTCCTGAAACTGATTACCCTGTGAATAGGTGTAATACACACCGTAACTGATACCGCTGAAATCACTGTTAAAACCGGCGTTATAGGAGCGGCTGGTCTGCCCGTTACCGTACTGATAAATCACTGACGTCAGGTTGAGTGTGGCACGGTCAGAAAATACCGGCTGGTTCAGTGTCAGTGTGTACTCATTTTTTAATTTCAGTTGCGGATCCGGCTGATATTCCTTACGGGCGGCGGCATCCTCAAACCGGTAGAAACCGGTATCAAAGTGACGATAACCTGCCAGCGTCAGGCTGGTATTGGTGGATTCAATCCGTTTGGCGTAATTGATACGAAATGCATTACCGCTGATGGTTTTTTCATCATTCAGCCGGGTGCGGGCATGCAGGATATCCGTGGTGACAGCACCTGCGGTTCCCATATTCAGCGCGGTCCCGAGTCCGGCAGAATGATAGTCAGCAGCAATAAATGTTCCGCCGTACAGAGTGATGTAATCGGTCGCGCCATAAAAGGCTTCAGCCTGGCTGAGGAATTTCCCGTCACCGTCATTACTGCTGTCGTATTGCCCGGCAGAAACGGCATAACGGAAACCGCCTTTGCGCTCAAGGTTGGCGATTGTCGAGAAAGGCACAATAAACTGGTTTTCCGCCCCGTCAGTTTCTTTGACGGTGACATAGAGGTTACCGCCGTTACTCATCGGGTAATATTGTGTAATGGAAAACGGGCCTGCCGGTACCGTCTGGCGGAAAATGGTTTCGCCATTCTGGACAATGGACACTACCGCTTCTGAATTTGCCATACCGCTGATGACCGGCACATAGCTGCGGTTGTCGGCAGGCTCCATAATGCGATCGGTTTTCAGATTAACGCCGCGGATTTTCACGCCGTCAAACAATTGTGATGAGGTATACAGATTACCGGCCGCAATCTCACTTTTTATCGGATTAATATTGCGTGAGATTGTATTACTGATGGTATTCCATTTATCACCGCCGCTTTGGTTATGTGTCCAGACGGTATAATTTTTATAGCGCCAGGCGCCGATATTCACCCGGGTCCGGATATTTCCGTAATAACTGTCCTGCGTGTTGCCACGATTACGCTGATTAAATGCGGAAAAATTGTAATTCACAAACGCGGCCGGAATGCCGTTATCCCAGTTTTTTTCTTCCAGGCTGCGGATTTTGTCCTGATTAAGCTGAGACTGCGGCACTGTCAGGGAGTAAATCTGGTTGTTTAAGTCCAGATCGCCGCTGATAAAATCCATTCCGCTGAGATTAACGCATCCGTCCTGTGTGGTCTGAACAGCAGTGTTATCCGGAAAAATAATGCCGAACGCATGCCACTGTGCTTCAGTAAAACAGGGCTGCAGGGTTTCTTTATCCTCTTTGCCGGTCATCAGCACAAACGGAACAGCCATCCGGGTAATTTTTACTTTATTGATAAACAGGGTGACATCGTAGTTTCCTTCCGCCACATCGTTGTCACGGAATACACTCAGCTCTTCATTTGTCACCGTTTGTCCGCTGCCGGCAATATTCAGCAGGCCGGGCGGATAATAGTCAGCGGCTGTCACATGACGGGGAAGTACCGCCGCGCATACCGGGATCATCAGAAGCGGCAGCAGATGTGTGCGGATTTCAGCGCGGTTATTTTTCATGATATTGACCGTCACTTATTGGAGTAAAAATTGTTTTTCGATGCTTTTTCCGTAGTCGTTGATATACATTACCGAAACAGGCGCGTTCCGGACTGCCGGTGACGGCAGTGCAACCGCGGTATCAGAAAACGGGGCAAAATAACCCTGTGTGAACGGCACATCACGCTGGTTAATGCTGATACCGGAAATATTGATGTAATACGGTGTCGGGTTTTTCACCGTGACAGTCCGGCCACCGGCTTTCCAGGCCAGTTTTTCTGCCGCAGGATCGAGGTTTTTACCCGGCAGAGAGTCAGGACGATATATCACTTTGATTTTATTGGTCATGGAATAACGAAGAACGTTTTCCTGGTCTTCACTACTGGGAGCGACAAATTTCACATTCAGCCAGTAAAGTGTTTCTCTGTCTGCCGGCATTCCGGTGACTTTTGTGACCTGCAAGGTGTTTTTTTGTTCAGCCCGGAGCTTCAGTAAAGGTGGCGTGGTGACAAAGTCAGGGCTGACATTGCCGTTTGCATCTTCAATCCAGGATTGCAGTAAATAATTCCGGTTCTTATCAGTATTAAAAGCAACAACACCTTCGCTTTTATTTTTTTCGTTATAAACCAGCCGTGTTGTTTCCAGACCAAATCCGGCATAGCTGTTAACGGTGAATAAAAAAAACAGAGAAGCAGAGAGAATATTTTTTTTAGCGAACATAGTATCTCCGGAAAATAACCGAAAAAAGGGTGCGCAGATTAAATAATCTGCGCAATGAATATTAGTTATATGTCAGGGTGTAGTTTAATGTTGCATTTGCCTGACCAGCTTCAACATCATCAGCCATGCTGATATATTTTGCGACATAGCTGGCTTCCCAGCTGGCGCTGTTTTCAACGTGATATTCTTTTTCAAATGAACCATCGATATCAATACCGTCACCACTATGGTCACCATCACGGTCATAGATAATAATACCGATATTTTTTGCGGTACTGTCATCTCCCGGATTATCCAGTTCTAAAATATCACTTTCGCCATTTTTTGGTTTTCCGTTAAGTTTTAATGTCACATTCCCCTGATCCGGGCAATCGATTAAGGAAATATCGATTTTACCGTAGATACCTTCACCGCCTGCGGTATCATATTTTTTACCGAAGGCACTTGTCGGGTAACGGCCCATCTGGACATGTGCATCCGGTGAATTATCACCATTCAGGTCGATAGTACAGGTTGAGTTGTAAATAAACCCGGAGAATGTAATGGTGCCATCCTGTGTTTCTTCTGCAGATGCACTCATTACTGAACCAGCTAATAAGAGTGATAATAATGCCTTGCCCGTTAATACATTTTTCATTTAAAAACCTTGTGTAAATTAATACTATTCAATATATTGAATATGCGAAATATCCGTTATTTCCGGATGGGATATTATTCGGTTATAAAACAGAATGAGAATAATTCTGTCTTTGTTTCCGAAGCGTGATGCTATGGCGTAATTCCGGGTATGTATATGTTCATTATTAAGTATGATTGACGAAATAGATAAATAATACAATTTTCATCTGAATGATGTTCCCCGGTGACTAATCCATAATCCAGTTAATAATAAAAAGTGAATCGTTATCCACGGAAATAATTATATCCGTAATATTTCGCTGGGATATGAATCGATGTGTCAGAATGTTTCCCCGGATGACATAATAATTCAGCATTAATTTTTTTCTTATTTATTGATTTTATTAAGTTTTTTAATACAACCAATGGGAGTAATAGTCATTTTATGATGACGTGAAAAATAAGAGAAAACAAAAAATCATTTATTATCAGTATATTGAGTTTATTAAATGGAAATAAAACGCATATGGTGAGTATTATTTTTTTACATATCATCGGCAGATTACCGGACAAAAAAGGCGTTAATTCTATTTTTTTCCGGGAGAAAGGCGGGATTTGTCGTCATAAAATGACAAATGAAAGGCGTTAAAACAGAGGATAATATGAATAATCCAGGCGGATATGGGAATGTGTGTCCCGTATCCGCCCGGTTTTGTTACAGAGAACGGCTCACTTCCTGATAGGCGAACAGCCCGGCAGCACCGCCGGTATGTACAAACAGCAGCGGTGACGTATCTTCCGGATGGCTGCGAACCTGGTCAATCAGCCCGGCCATGGCTTTACCGGTGTAAACCGGATCCAGCAAAATGCCTTCGTGACGCGCCAGCAGTTCAATGGCTTCCAGCCCGCCGGCATTCGGCATGCCGTATTCCGGAGCAAAATAACTGTCCCACAGTGCGACCGGCGCAGGGGTTTCAATATTAAACAGGTGTACCAGTTCGTTTTGCAGTTTAACCACTTTCGGTGCCTGATCGGCATATACCCGCGATACGGTGACTCCGATAACCGGAGTCTGCGGCATCACCAGCTGTAATCCGGCAGACAGCCCGGCGTGTGTCCCGGCGCTGCCGGAAGCGACGACAACGGCACCGAATTCTGTGCCTTCCGGTATCTGCTGTGCGATTTCCAGGGCGCACTGCACATAGCCGAGCGAGCCGAGCATATTGGAGCCGCCGACCGGCACGATATAGGCATCACTGAGCTGCATATGGTTGATCAGCGCCTGCATCTGCGCATCCGGGTCAGTCAGTGCATCACACATCACACAGTGCGCACCGAATAAATCCGTCAGCAGCTTGTTACCGTTATTCAGGAAATCCGCATTCTGACTGCCGATCGGGTTTTCCAGCAGTGCCACGCATTTCAGGCCGTACATTGCCGCGACAGCTGCTGTCTGACGGACGTGGTTAGACTGAATAGCCCCGGCGGTGACAATAAACTGTGCGCCTTTTTCCAGGGCATCCGCCATCAGGAATTCCAGCTTGCGCAGCTTGTTGCCGCCCGCTGCCAGCGGTGTCAGATCATCACGCTTGATGTAAATCTCCCGTCCCAGCAGGCGGGAGAGATTATTCAGTTTATTCAGCGGTGTAACACCGCTGAGCAGATTAAGCTTACTGAACTGCGCCAGTGTCTGTTGCAGCCGGGTTGCCCCGGCGGTGTTTACAGAAGAAGACATATCATTTCCTTATTGAATTCGCGGTCATACTCAGTAGGTGAATCCTAACCAGAGGTAGACGGCCAGCGCAAAACTTGCGGTTAATACCGCATACGGCATCTGGGTACGGATATGCTCAATATGGTCACAGTCTGTCGCCATCGATGCCACGATCGCATCACTGGAGATAGGGGAGGTCATATCACCAAAGATAGACCCGGCGATAGCGGCACCAATCATATATTCCGGCGGCATACCAACGGACAGACCTAACTGCACACCAATCGGGATCATGATAGCGAATGTGCCCCAGGAGGTGCCGGTCGCCAGTGACATAATGGCACTGATCAGGAAGATAAAGCCGACAGAGAAGCCCGGCGCGATAACCCCGGATGTCACCTGGGCAATATAGGCACCGGTATTGAGGTCAGAAGAGACAGAGCCCATCAGGAAGGCGAGGATCATCACCGAACTGATTTTAATCATATTGGCATAGCCGATATAGAGCTCTTTAAAGAAGGTATCGACATTCATCACGCGGCGCGCCAGGAACCAGACAAATGACACCGCCGTCCCGAACATTACGCCCCAGTAAACCGAGGTGGAGCCGCTGCCTTTGCTGAACTCGCCGTCACCGGTGATATACAGCGCGACCGGCACCATCAGAATGGTGGAGAGGATCGGGATAAAGAAGTTCAGTGAGGTGTGGCAGTTCGGATGATCGATAATGTCTTTATCATCTTCCGGCTCGTCGTGTGTTTCTTCCGGCGTAGCGGTGATCACATCCGCAGAGCTGATGAGTGCCTGCGCACGCATTTCTGCTTTGCGCATCGGTCCCCAAGAGACATTACTGAAGATATAGAACAGAATGCTGGCGAGTGAGAACCAGGCCATGATGTTGTAAACCATGGAATGTGCCAGGATATCAAACGGCTCGCCGGTGATCAGCCCCTGAGAGATCTGCACACCGATAACGCCCATCATTGCCGCACCCCAGCCGTTGATCATGGCGGAAGAACAGACAGACACACAGGCGGTCTGAATGATGTAAGACATTTTCTCCGGCGGCACGCCGTATTTTTTCGCCAGCGCTTTGGTGGAAGCACCGGAGACCAGCTGGTTAATCGAGCTTTCGATAAAAATCAGCGACGTGATAATCACCGCCAGCAGTTGCACACCTTTGCGGCCTTTGATGATCTGCGTTTTGTTGGTCAGCAGACGGACAAGTGCCCGCACGCCGCCGGTCACCACGACCAGCCGCATAATCCCGCCAATCATCAGCATAAAGATGATAGTTTTGGCGTTGCCTGATGATTTAAAGACATCAATAATCCCTTCGAGGGTCGCGCGGATACCCAGTAAGAGGTTGTGATCATGAATAACAGTAAAGCCGACCAGTATCCCGATCAGCAGTGATAAAATCACCTGACGGGTACAGATGGCCAGAATAATTGTGACGACCGGGGTAATGACCGTCCAGATACCATAGTCCTGCATACGCTTTCTCTTTTATTATTGTGGTAGTGATGCTGTGTCAGGCCAGAGCCTGCTGTAAATCAGCCAGTAAATCGCTGATATCTTCGATGCCGACAGACAAACGCAGCGTGCTGTCAAAAACACCGATGGATTCGCGCTCTTCGCGGGTCATGGAGCCATGGGACATGGTCGCGGAGTGATTTACCATGCTTTCCACGCCGCCCAGCGATTCCGCGAGCACAAAATAGCGCAGTTTTTTCACAAAGGCTTCGGTTTCTGCGAGGCCGCCTTTCAGCTGAATAGTGACCACAGCACCGCCGGTGCGCATCTGTTTTTTACATAACGCATAGTGCGGATGATCTTTCAGGCCCGGATAAAACACCTTCTCAATTTTGTCGTGACCGGACAGGAATTCCGCCACGGCCTGCGCATTGCTGCATTGTGCCGCCATCCGCAGTGCCAGGGTTTTCAGGCCGCGCAGGGCGAGATAAGCATCAAAGGGTGAGGCAATCGCGCCGGTGGTGGTTTTCAGGAAATTCAGTCTTTCCGCGAGATCGTCACGGTTGGTGATCACCGCACCGCCGATTAAATCAGAGTGACCGCCGATATATTTGCTGGAGGAGACCATGATCAGATCCGCACCCATCGTCAGAGGCTTCTGGTTCCACGGTGTCGCGAAGGTGTTATCGATACAGGTTACGATATTGTGTTCTTTCGCCAGTCCGCAGATGGCTTCAATATCAACCAGTTCCAGTAACGGGTTGGTCGGGCTTTCTATCCAGATCATGCGGGTATTGTCTTTGATTTTGCTGCGCACTGCGGCTAAATCATTAAGGTCAACATAATCGAATTCGTGGCCGCAGTTCTCTTTTGCCACGCGTTCAAACAGACGGAATGTCCCGCCGTACACGCCTTTCATCGCAATAATATGGGAGCCCTGCGGGAAGATATTCAGCACCAGTGCCGCAGCCGCCACACCGGAAGCCGTTGCGGTGGCGTAAGTGCCTTCCTCGACATCGGCCAGCAGTGTTTCATAGGCGTGACGGGTCGGGTTACTGACGCGGGAATAGGCGTATTCGCCGTGTTCGCTCAGGCTGGTCTGTACAAACGTACTGGCGGTGGTGATCGCCGGGAAAATAGCATGGTTGACGTTATCCTGCTGCTGTCCGCCATGGATCAGCACAGTGGCAATTTTCTTACTCATAGTTGGTGTCCTGTAAAATATGCGATGAATATTTAATAGTTATTGTAATGGCCGGATAGTGGCACAGGTAGTCAGAAAAAATTTTCTAAAAAAATTCCGCAGCCGCAGACGGCAGAGAATAAATTTCTCTGTTATAAAATAAGTGTTATATATCAGTAAATTGAATCATTTTTATGAATGAGAGATGAATCACACTATGAATAATAAGGGTATTATTTTTATTTTACGGTCAAAAAAACCGGGCTGATTTTGCCCGGTTTTTGGTGTCTGAGAGTAAAAAAGGTGCGCGGGGGGATCAGTTCCGTACCAGGTCAACAGGGTAGGAATTGAACAGATAACCATCAAAATTCGGGTCATCGACATCCGACAGCTCCAGCAGACGCTGTTTCACATTTTCCAGATGCTGCCACATGGCTTCTTTGGCCGCTGCCGGATCTTTTTTAATCATTGCCGCGAGGATAGCCTGGTGATCGGTCATCCACTCTTTACGGTAATCTTTATTGGTAATCCGCGTGTGCAGCTTCAGCCACATCGGGTTATTCTCCCGCCATGCCCAGGATTGCTTCAGTAATTCCACCAGCATGCTGTTATGTGTCGCCTGCGCGATGGCCAGGTGAAATTCGCGGTCACCGGTTTCATCTTCCCCGGTTTTCAGTTCGTCACGTTCCCGCTGGAGAGCGTTGCGCATATTCGCAATATCCACCGGCGTGGCCTGCGTGGCGGCAAATTCCGCAATATTGCTTTCCAGCAGCTGCCGCGCCTGTAACAGCTCAAACGGACCGGCGGCATTGAGCGCACACGGGTCAGTTACCGCACTTTCTCTCAGGTGAGGGAGGGCAACAACATAGATACCGGAACCTTTGCGGACTTCAATCAGGTTTTCCAGTTCCAGCATAATCAGTGCCTCGCGGACAACTGCCCGGGAGACATCCAGCATTTCAGCGATTTCGCGTTCAGGCGGCAGTTTGTCACCGATGACATAATCCATATTGGTGATCATCTGGCGCAACGCATGGCCGACTTCCTGATAAGGGCGTTTGGGTTCAGTCAACTGTGTCATTATCATGGCCGTAAAATGGGAATTCTTACCCGGAGAGTTTATCAGAAATTGGTCGACCAAAAATGATTTTACGCCGGTGTTTGTCAAAAAAGCGGCGGAATCCGGGAGACAGCGCAAAAAAAAGAGATACACAGCGGGTTCCCTGTGTATCTCTCCGGTACGGATTTCAGCGGATCAGTGAGAGACGATTAACGTTTCATCACTATCCTGTGCGGGATCCTGCGGTTCTTTTTTCTCTTTGATCAGAATCCACAGCGCGGCAGCACCGATAAGGTCGAAGACAGCCAGCGCAATAAAGAACGGACCGAAGCCGATGATACCGACGAACGCACCGATAAATAAGTTAAAGATTAACTGACCGGACCATGCACATGCACCGGCCATACCCACAGCGGTTGCCACTTCGTCTTTCTTGAACAGATCCCCGCCGAGGGTGGCGGCAACAGTGGATAACAGCTGGTGAGAGAAGCCACCGATACTGATTAACAGCACTGCGACATACGGGTTCTCAATAATACTGACCAGACCGATAGTGGTCATCAGAACCGCACCGATGGTGAAGGTGATACGGCGTGAGTTAATCAGGGAAACACCGCGGTCGTTAAAGTATTTCGCCACAAATCCGCTGGCCAGACAGCCCAGGTCAGCCATCAGGAACGGCAGCCAGACAAACATTGCGATTTCTTTCAGGCTGAAGTGCAGGGTTTCCACGAAGAAAATCGGCACCCAGAAGTTAATGGTTCCCCATGCCGGGTCCGCGAGGAAACGGGAGAGGCCGATACCCCAGAAGTTACGCTGCTTCAGAATATTGATAACTGAGGTTTTCTCTTTCTTTGCGGATTTGAGATGTTTTTCCTGACCGTTTTCAATATAGGCACGTTCTTCATCAGACAGACGTTTTGCATCTTTCGGATCTTTATAGAAGAAGAACC
Organism: Morganella sp. TYF_1; assembly: GCF_043105645.1. Taxonomy (NCBI): domain Bacteria; kingdom Pseudomonadati; phylum Pseudomonadota; class Gammaproteobacteria; order Enterobacterales; family Morganellaceae; genus Morganella; species Morganella sp. TYF_1. Next base: position 82,652 of record NZ_JBICLU010000017.1, read on the forward strand.
AGACGAAGGCGGCGATAATCGCCAGCGCACCGGCGACAATAAAGGCGAACTGCCAGCTGTGGAACATGATACACCAGGCGATCAGCGGCGGAGCCAGCATTGCACCGAAAGAGGTTCCCATATTAAACACACCGGTGGCTATCCCGCGCTCTTTTGCCGGGAACCAGGTGGTGGCGGTTTTCACACCGGCCGGAATGGCGGAAGCTTCACTGAAACCCATGATCCCGCGCATAAAGGCCAGCCCCTGCCAGGAGCCGGTCAGGGCATGAGCCATAGTGGCAAGACCCCAGATGATGGCACAGATAAAGAAGCCGAGTTTCAGGCCAATCGTATCAATAAAGAAGCCCATGATTGGCTGACCGATGGTATATGCCAGCTGAAATGCGCTGACAACCCAGGAATACTGCTCTTTGGTGATCCCCAGGTCATTCATAATGGTCGGTGCTGCGACACCTAATGCGGTACGGTCAAGGTAGTTAATGATGGTTATGAAGCATACCAGCAGAATCATATGCCATCTGTAATGTTTAATTGTTTTCATAGTCAGCCTTTTGAATTTTATGCTGTTTTTCTGTCAACCCTGTCTTTCGGAATGGTTAAACCGGCATGTGGTATTGGTTAACCAAATAGAGGGGCAATCCGTTGCTGTTCACTTATTTTCTTACTGATTCAACGGGATTCTGCATAAAAGGTAGGCATTATTATGTGATCAAACTCGTGGTTTTATATTGGTCGCCCAAAATGATCACCTTATTGTGATCTGGTTAACCAAATTGGTTGACCAGAATGGTTTGCTATGATGTTGTATGTCACTATACCGTTCCGGAAACCTGCTGATGCGTTTTCCGGTTATCTTTACGGAGCATAAACGAGGTTTAGTATGAAACAAACTTGGCGTTGGTACGGACCGGCAGATCCGGTTACTTTATCTGATATTCGTCAGGCGGGCGCTACCGGTATCGTGACAGCGCTGCACCATATCCCGAACGGTGAAATCTGGACCACCGATGAAATTCAGAAGCGCAAGGCGCTGATTGAAGCCAATCATCTGGAATGGACCGTGGTTGAGAGTGTGCCTATCCACGAAGATATCAAAACACAGACCGGTGACTATGAAAAATGGATTGCCAACTATCAGCAATCGCTGCGTAACCTCGCCGCCTGCGGGATTTATACGGTCTGCTACAACTTCATGCCGGTTCTCGACTGGACCCGTACTGACCTGGAATATGAGCTGCCGGACGGCTCAAAAGCATTACGTTTTGATCAGATTGAATTTGCGGTGTTCGAAATTTACCTCTTACAGCGCGAAGGGGCTGAGCAGGACTACACTGCAGAAGAACTGGCGCAGGCCAAAACCCGCTTTGAAACGATGCGGGATGACGAAAAACAAAAACTGATAAACAATATTATTGCCGGTCTTCCGGGTGCGGAAGAAGGCTATACACTTGAACAATTCCGCCAACACCTGAAACGTTACGCCGGTATCGATAAAGCGACATTACGTGAGCACTTTGCGTATTTCCTGAATAAAATCATTCCGGTGGCTGAAGAGTGCGGCCTGAAAATGGCTGTGCATCCTGATGATCCTCCGCGTCCTATCCTCGGCCTGCCGCGCATTGTCTCCACGATTGAAGATATGCAGTGGATGGCGGATACCGTCAACAGTGATGCCAACGGTTACACCATGTGTACCGGCTCTTACGGCGTGCGTGCTGATAACGACCTGGTCAATATGATTAAGACCTTTGGTCCGCGGATTTACTTCCTGCATCTGCGTTCAACGATGCGTGAAGAAAATCCGAATACCTTCCACGAAGCGGCACATCTGGCCGGTGATGTGGATATGTATAATGTGATCAGCGCGGTTGCCGCCGAAGAGAACCGCCGCCGTGAGAGCGGGTCTGAGTCCCTGATCCCGATGCGTCCGGATCACGGCCATCAGATGCTGGATGATCTGAAGAAGAAAACCAATCCGGGCTATTCCGCCATCGGTCGTCTGAAAGGGCTGGCTGAAATCCGCGGTCTGGAAATGGGTATTCACCGCGCATTCTATACAAAATAATATCTCATACCTTTGTACCTGCCGGGCTGCGGGATCTCTCCCGCAGCCTGCTCCCCGGGAGCCTGTAATGGAAAAGAATCTTGTCACTGCGGACATCACCGCAACGCGTCCTGACTGGACGACTGATCGTCTCACCACCCGTATTGTTCACCTCGGCTGCGGCGCGTTTCACCGCGCACATCAGGCGCTGTACACCCATCACGTATTAGAAAAAACAGACAGCGACTGGGGTTACTGTGAAGTTAACCTGATGTCGGCACAGGATGCGGCACTGATTGAAGGGCTGAAAGCCCAGTCCATGCTGTATACCGTGGCGGAGAAAGGGGCGGATAACACAGAGCTGAAAATTATCGGCTCGATGAAAGAAGCGATGCACCCGCTGATCGACGGTATTGATGCGGTGATTGAGAAAATGGCTTCTCCGGATGTCAGTATTGTTTCCCTGACCGTGACGGAAAAAGGCTATTGCACCGATCCGGCGACCGGGCAGCTCGACCCGGAAAATGCGCTGATTAAACAGGATCTGGCGACACCGGAGACCCCGCGCTCTGCTATCGGCTATATCACAGCGGCACTGAAACGCCGTCATGAGCGCGGTCTGCCGCCGTTTACGGTGCTCTCCTGTGACAACGTTCGTGAGAATGGTCATGTTGCCCGTGAAGCCGTACTCGGCCTGGCGCGGTTACAGGATCCGGCGCTGGCGGCGTGGATTGAAGCCAATGTGACGTTCCCGTGTACCATGGTTGACCGCATTGTCCCGGCCGCCACCCCGGAAACGCTGGCGGAAATCGCACAACTGCTGGGAACGGAAGATCACTGTGCTATCGCCTGTGAGCCATTCCGTCAGTGGGTGATTGAAGACAATTTTGTGAACGGTCGTCCTGAATGGGACTGTGCCGGTGCGCAGTTTGTGCAGGATGTGGTGCCGTTTGAATTAATGAAGCTGCGGATGCTCAACGGCAGCCACTCCTTCCTGGCGTATCTCGGCTATCTCGGCGGTTATGCGCATATTTCCGATACCATGACCAACCCGGATTACCGCAAAGCTGCCCGCGCGCTGATGCTGGATGAGCAGGCGCCGACTCTCACCATGCCGGAAGAAACCGACCTGGTTGCCTATGCGGATAACCTGATTGACCGCTTTACTAACCCGTCCCTGAAACACCAGACATGGCAGATTGCGATGGACGGCAGCCAGAAGCTCCCGCAGCGTCTGCTGGACCCGGTCGCACAGCATATTGCAGACGGCAGCGATTATCGTCATTTGGTGCTGGGTGTGGCGGGCTGGATGCGTTATGTCAGCGGCACCGATGAACAGGGTAACAAAATCGATGTGCGTGACCCGCTGGCAGAAACCTTCGCGGCAATCTATGCAAAACACGGTTTGTCCGTTGCGGTGGTGGATGAGCTGCTGGCGATTGAATCTATTTTCGGTAACGACCTGCCGAAACAGCAGGGCTTTGTTGATGCGGTGAAACGCGCGTATCAGCAGTTACTTGATGTCGGTGCCCGTCAGGCCGTTGCCGCACTGTAATCCCGGAGAGTTTATGAAACAGTTTCTTTGCGAAGACTTTTTACTGCACAGCGACATTGCCCGCCGTCTTTATCATGACTACGCGGCGGACATGCCAATCTATGACTATCACTGTCACCTGAACCCGCGTGAAATCGCGGAAAACCGTCGTTTTGATAACCTCGGGCAGATCTGGCTGGAAGGGGATCACTACAAATGGCGCGGCATGCGTTCGGCAGGAATTCCGGAATCGCTTATCACCGGGCGCGACAGCAGTGATTATGAAAAATATCAGGCGTGGGCAAAAACCGTGCCGATGACCCTCGGTAACCCGCTTTATCACTGGACGCATCTGGAACTGCGCCGCCCGTTCGGTATCACCGGTAAGGTGTTCGGGCCGGAAACGGCACAGAGCATCTGGGATGAGGCCAATGAAAAACTGGCGCAGCCTGAATTTTCCGCGCGCGGCATTATGCAGCAGATGAATGTGCATATGGTCGGCACCACCGATGACCCGGCAGATTCGCTGGAATACCACCGGCAGATTGCGCAGGATGACAGCTTTGATATTGAGGTGCGTCCGAGCTGGCGTCCGGATCGTGCGTTTAAAATTGAACTGGACGGCTTCACGGACTATATCGCGAAGCTCGGACAGAGTGCTGATGTGGAGATCCGCCGTTTCAGTGACCTGCTGACCGCACTGGATCGCCGTCTGGTACACTTTGCGCAGCACGGTTGTGTCGCGTCTGACCACGGTATTGAAATTCTGCGCTATGCACCGGTGCCGGATGAATCGGTGCTGGATGCGATTCTGCAGAAACGTCTTGCCGGGGAAATCCCGGATGAAACCGCCACCGCGCAGTTTGCAACGGCGGTGCTGGTCTGGCTCGGAAAGCAGTATGCGAAACGCGGCTGGGTGATGCAGTTGCACATCGGCGCGCTGCGCAACAACAATACGCGCATGTTTAAGCTGCTCGGTGCCGACAGCGGTTTTGATTCCATCGGTGACGCGCCGGTGGCGTATCCGCTGTCACGTCTGCTTGATGAAATGGATAAAACCGATGAGTTGCCGCGCACTATCCTTTACTGCCTGAACCCGCGTGATAACGAAGTGCTGGCGACCATGATCGGCAACTTCCAGGGCGGTGGTATTGCGGGCAAAATTCAGTTCGGTTCCGGCTGGTGGTTCAACGACCAGAAAGACGGCATGCAGCGTCAGCTCGAGCAGTTGTCACAGCTGGGGCTGTTAAGCCAGTTTGTCGGCATGCTGACAGATTCCCGCAGTTTCCTGTCCTATACTCGTCATGAATACTTCCGCCGCATTCTGTGTAATATGCTTGGCACACTGGCGGTAAACGGCGAAATTCCGGCAGATGAAACCATGCTGGGGCAGATGGTACGTGATATCTGTTTCAATAATGCACAGCGTTATTTTTCCGCTGCAAAAGGTGAATAATGACAGTGAAACGCATTGGTCTGATCGGCGAGTGCATGATAGAACTCAACGGTGCGCCGTTCGGGGAAATGGTTCAGCGCTACGGCGGTGATGCCCTGAACAGTGCGGTTTATCTGGCCCGCGCGGCCGGAGACGCTGTTGAGGTGAATTTCATCTCCGCCATGGGAACCGATCCGCTCAGTAAAGGGATGATCAGCCGCTGGCAGGCGGAAGGGGTCAGCACCGCGCATGTGCTGATCGATCCGCATCATCAGCCGGGGTTATACCTTATCCAGCTGGATGAGCAGGGCGAGCGCACGTTCCTTTACTGGCGCAATGATTCCGCAGCGCGTTATCTTGTCCGTCATCCGGAATACCCGGCGCTGTTGGCACAGATGGCGCAGATGGATGCCATCTATCTCAGCGGGATCAGCCTCGCCATTCTGCCGCCGCAAGACCGTCTGCAGCTGCTGGATGACCTGAAAGCACTGTCACAGCAGGGCAAAACTATCCTGTTTGACAGCAACTACCGCCCGGCACTGTGGGCGAATGAAAATGAAACCCGTGACTGTTATCAGGCAATGTATGCACTGACCGACATGGCGCTGGTCACTGATGATGACGAAGCGCGTCTGTGGGGCGACAGCGACCGTAACGCCACCTTTGCCCGTCTGGCAAAAGCCGGGGTGAAGCAGGCGATCATCAAAGCGGGGGCTCAGGGGTGTGACTACCGTGATCTGCGCACTGATGCACCGGCTATCAATATTGCCACCATTCCGGCGGAACAGGTGGTTGATACCACGTCAGCCGGTGATGCCTTTAACGCCGGTTTCCTGGCGGGCTGGCTGACCGGTGCGGATATTGAACGCGCTGCCCGGATGGGCCACCGGCTCGCGGGAGTGGTGATTCAGCACAAAGGGGCGATTATCCCGCAGGCGGCAACCCGCCCGGTCACTGATACTTTACTGAATAACACGTTTTAACGGGAAAAGAGGAGAACGAGATGTCCGAATTACAGGCAATGATTACCCGTTTCCGGCAGCTGAAAATTGTGCCGGTGATCGCCGTGGATAACGCGGAAGATATTATCCCGTTAGGCAATGCGCTGGCGGACAACGGTCTGCCGGTGGCGGAAATCACTTTCCGTACTGAGTGTGCGGCGGAAGCGATCAAACTGCTGCGCGAAGCCCGCCCGGATATGCTGGTGGGGGCAGGAACCGTGATTAACCGCGAGCAGGTGCGCCAGGCGAAAGCCGCCGGGGCACAGTTTGTCGTCTCTCCCGGTCTGAACCCGAACACTGTCCAGGCGTGTCAGCAGATTGATATCCCGATTGTGCCGGGGATCAACAACCCCAGCGCGGTTGAGCAGGCACTGGAGCTGGGCATCGATTTCGTAAAATTCTTTCCGGCAGAGCCGTCAGGCGGCATTCCGATGATCAAAGCCATGCTGGCACCGTATCACCAGTTACAGGTGATGCCGACCGGCGGTATCGGGCTGAACAATATCCGCGACTATCTGGCTATCCCGCAGATTGTGGCCTGCGGCGGATCGTGGATGGTGCCGGCTTCGCTAATCAAAGCAAAAGATTGGGCCGCCATCGGCAAACTGGCGCGTGAAGCCAGTGAGTTTGTGAAGTAAGGTTTTTTTACCGTTCCGGCAGCAGACCCCCTCTCTGCTGCCGTATTACCGGTTTTCTCCTGCCTGTAACATTCTGAATCATCAATTATCCTGTTGTTTTTACAGAGATTCCGGAACTATGACCGTTCGCAAAGATATTTTTTAATCCGTCGTATATGCTGGTGAATCATACTGCTTTTCAGACGGGCCTTCTGTGTTGCATAAATATTATCCCTTCAGTCTGCGTGACAAACTCATATTGATGGCCATTCTGCTGGTCACCGTGCCGACACTTATCATCGGTTATTTTGTGGAAACAGAGGGGCGTTCCGCACTGTTGCAGGAGAAACGAAACAAACTCTATTCCGTTGCCGGTCTGCTGGAACAGGCACTGAATGATGAATATGACCTTGCCGCATCCCTGCCGCGTGACCAGCGCCTGGCGCTGATCAGCGAAAAGCTGTATCCGGCGGCGGAGATTATCACTTCCACCTTCCCGGGGGTCGGTGCCGGGTATTACCACCGCGAACTTGACGGTATTGTGACCTATTCCCCGCGCGCCCGTTACGGCAACAAAACCGGCACCCGTATCAGTGAGGATCACCCCGGTCGTCATGTGATGGCAACGGGAGAGCCGGAAGTCGGCTGGGGAACCCAGGTGCGCGGCAATATTATGAACGCCATGATTCCGGTCAGACGAAATGGTGAGGTGATCGGTTATATTTGGGCGAACGAACTGACGGATGATATTGACCGTCAGGCGCTGGCGATGGATATCAAAATTATCGCGGTTATTGCACTCGGGATCCTGTTCAGTCTGCTGATTATTATCGTCTTCTCCCGTCATTTCAGCCGGGATATCGGGGCGATTAAAAGCGGCCTCAGTGATCTCTCTCATGACCTCAATACCCATCTGCCGATGATGAAAGGGGAAATGGGGGAGATCAGTGACAGCGTCAACGCGCTGGCACAGGCACTGCGGGAGATGAAAACCCTCAACGAACTGATTATTGAAAGTGCGGCGGACGGCGTGATCGCGGTGGATATCAACGGCTGCGTCACCATGATTAACCCGGCGGCGGAAGAGATAACCGGCTATCTGGAGCGGGATCTGCATGGCAAATATTACGGTGATGTTTTTGAGGGGCGGAGTTTCTCCAGCCCGGTTCTTGATACCCTGAAGCGCGGTATTGAGCACGTCAGCCTCGAAATTGAATATCCCGCCCGTGACCGCACCATTCAGATAAACGTCAGCACCAGCCGCATCCGTAATGCGGGCGGGGAGCTTATCGGCGCGCTGGTGATATTTAAAGATCTCACTGCGCAGAAAGAGGTTCAGCGCCGTATGCAGCAGGCGGAAAAACTCGCGACACTCGGCGAGCTGATGGCAGGTGTGGCCCATGAGGTGCGCAACCCGCTGACGGCGATCAGCGGTTTCGTGCAGATCCTCAAAGAACTGGAACATCACCCGGATAAACTGGAATACATCAGTATTATTCTCAAGGAAGTGGATTCCATTGACCGGATCATCCGCCAGCTGCTTGATTTCTCCCGGCCGCAGACCGGCACATTCCGCCCGATCAGCGTCAACCGGCTGATTGAAGAGGCGCTGGTGCTGGTCAAAACCAAAGGGGTGGAAGCGCGGGTCACCTTTACCTGGGAGCCGGATGACACACTGCCGCTGATTGAGGCCAACAGCGAACTGCTGCGTCAGGTGCTGCTCAATATCATGATAAACGCGGTGCAGTCGATTCCGGCCAGAGGCAATCTATTTATCTCCACCTGTTACATGGAGGAGCAGCGGGTCATGATGGTGATCCGTGATGACGGCACCGGTATCCCTGCCGCGCTGCAAAAGAAAATTTTTGACCCGTTCTTTACCACCAAAGCCTCGGGAACCGGGCTGGGACTGGCTATCAGCCAGCGGATCATTGCCGGTCACGGCGGTGATATTTTCCTTGAAAGTCAGGAACATCACGGAACGACGTTCACCATAACGTTGCCGATAACGCAGGGTAAGAAAAATGATTACACATAAACCGTACCGGCTTCTGATCGTTGATGATGAAAAAAATCTCAGCCGGATGCTACAGACCGCCTTTTCTATTGATGGTCATGAAACCCAGGTGGCGGAGGACGGGGAAGCCGCGCTGATAAGCTTTGTGCAGGACAAACCGGATGTGGTGCTGATGGATATCCGCATGCCGAAACTGGACGGCATTGAGGCCCTCAAACGGATGCGGGAGCTGAACCCGGAAGTCCCGGTCATTCTGATGACTGCTTATGCCGCGGTGGAAACTGCCGTGGACGCGCTGCGTCTCGGGGCGTTTGATTATGTCATCAAGCCCTTCGACCTGACGGAGCTGAAACTGCTTATCTCCCGTGCATTACAGCTGCAGGAGATGAAACAGGAAATCAATCTGCTGCACCGTGAACTGAGCGACAGCTACCAGTGGGGACGGGTGCTGACCCGTAACCCGAAAATGATGGAAATCTGCCGTGATATCGCCAAAGTCTCACGCAGCCAGGCGACGGTGCTTATCACCGGAGAAAGCGGCACCGGGAAGGAAGTGGTGGCACGGGCGATCCATTACAACAGCGAAAGAGCCAACGGCCCCTTTATTAAAGTGAACTGCGGGGCGCTGCCCGGCTCGCTGCTGGAAAGTGAGCTGTTCGGTCATGAAAAGGGCGCATTTACCGGGGCGCAGGTACAGCGTCAGGGATTGTTTGAACGTGCCGGCGGCGGCACTCTGCTGCTCGATGAGGTTGGTGAAATGCCGGCGGATTTACAGGTGAAACTGCTGCGGGTGGTGCAGGAAAAAGAATTCGAGCGGGTCGGCGGCAGTAAAACCATCCGCGTGGATATCCGCATTATTGCCGCGACCAACCGCGACATGCATGAACGGGTGCGGGAAGGGCATTTTCGTCAGGATCTGTTTTACCGCCTCAATGTGATTCACCTGAATTTGCCGCCGCTGCGTGAGCGACCGGAGGATGTGGGTTTGCTGGCCTCCCATTTTCTGCAGAAATTCAGTCAGGAAAATAACCGCGATATTGTCGAACTGGCACCGGAAACCCTGGCATTGCTGATGAATTATCCGTGGCCGGGCAATGTGCGGGAGATTTCCAACGTGATTGAACGGGCAGTGATTATGAGCACCGGTTATGTGATTTTCCCGGAAGATCTGCCGGAGCCGCTATTGGCTCAGGTCCGCAGCCAGCCGGTGGCACTGATTCCGGTCACGCAGGAGCCGGGACTGAACCTGAAAGAGAATATTAAAGCTTACGAGAAAGAGCTGATTATTTCCGCCCTGGCGGAATTTCAGAATAACAAAACCCATACCGCCTCTGCGCTGGGGATCAGCCGCCGGGCATTAATGTATAAATTGCAGGAATACGATATTGAATAATCGGTATCAATAATAATTTTATATCAATAATTAAAAATTATTATGAAAAGCACAGTGAAAATAAATTCACCGTGCTTTTTTTGTTGTGAATAATTTTTCACACTGTGCATTTTATTTCACTGTTATAAATGAATAATTTATTTATTATATGTTAATGGATTTATTTTCATTTCAATCAAGTCAATAAATATCAGTAAGTTAAAATGATATCAATATAATAAAAAACAGGTTTTATTATTGGCATAGCGCTTGCTATTACCCTTGTGTCTATATTTTTTTATAAAAGGGAAGTGCTATGAAGAATAAACAAATAACGGTGAAAAAAGCCGGTGAATTTTTTCGTGACGGCATGACAATTATGGTCGGCGGATTTATGGGTGTCGGTACGCCGCCGCGTTTAATGACTGAATTATTAGAATCCGGCGTCAAAGAGTTAACCATTATCGCCAACGACACGGCATTTGTGGATACCGGCCTTGGCCCGCTGATTGTCAACGGCCGGGTAAAAAAAGTGATTGCTTCCCACATCGGGACAAACCCGGAAACCGGGCGGCGGATGATCGCCGGTGAAATGGATGTACAACTGATCCCGCAGGGCACGCTGGCAGAGCAAATCCGCTGCGGCGGTGCCGGGCTGGGCGGATTCCTCACCCCCACCGGTGTCGGTACGGTCGTGGAAGAAGGCAAACAAAAAATTACCCTTGATGGTCGCGATTATCTCCTCGAACTCCCCCTGCGCGCTGACCTGGCGCTGATTCAGGCACAAAAAGCTGACCCGCTCGGCAACCTCACGTATGACCTCAGTGCCCGCAACTTTAACCCGCTGATGGCGCTGGCGGCGGATATCACCCTTGCCGAGCCGGACGAAATAGTCGCGGTGGGGGATATCGACCCGGATTGTGTTGCCACACCCGGGGCAATTATTGACTGGCTGATTGCAGAATAAGGAAAACATCATGAATGCAAAAGAATTAATCGCCCGCCGTGTGGCACTGGAACTGAATGACGGTGATGTGGTGAATCTCGGGATCGGACTGCCGACGCAGGTGGCGAACTATCTGCCGGAAGGCGTGCATATCACCCTGCAGTCAGAAAACGGTTTTCTCGGCCTCGGGCCGGTAACCACGCCGGATAAGAATCTGGTGAACGCAGGCGGTCAGCCGTGCGGCATCCTGCCGGGGGCGTCGATGTTTGACAGCGCCTTCTCATTCGCCCTGATCCGTGGCGGTCATGTGGATGCCAGCGTACTGGGCGGCTTACAGGTGGATGAACAGGCCAACCTCGCCAACTGGGTGGTACCGGGCAAAATGGTGCCGGGTATGGGCGGCGCAATGGATCTTGTGACCGGCGCACGCAAAGTGATCATTGCCATGGAACACTGTGCAAAAGACGGTTCCGCCAAAATCCTGCCGGAATGCACCATGCCGCTGACCGCCGTGAAAGCGGTGGATGTGCTGGTAACGGAACTGGCGTTATTCCGCTTTGAAAACGATCAGATGGTGTTGTGTGAATACGCGCCGGGGACGGATATCGATACTATCCGCGAAAAAACCGCTGCGCATTTTATTGTGTCACCGGCTGTCTGTGAAATGCCGCTGGTGACGGCGGGGGAAACCGTATGATAGGACGCATCTCACGAGTCATGACCCGTGTGGTGAGCCGCTATCTGCCGGATCCGCTGATCTTCGCAATGCTGCTGACCATGCTGACGTTTGTTATCGCGCTGGCACTCACACCAAGCACACCGATGGATCTGGTGAATTTATGGGGGAATGGATTCTGGAATCTGCTGGCGTTCGGGATGCAGATGGCGCTGATCATCGTGACCGGTCACGCGCTGGCCAGCTCCCCGCCGGTTAAACGCATTCTGCGGCTGACCGCCTCACTGGCAAAAACCCCGGTTCAGGGGGTGATGCTGGTGACGTTTTTCGGCTCGGTGGCCTGTGTGATTAACTGGGGTTTCGGGCTGGTGGTCGGGGCGATGTTTGCCCGCGAAGTGGCCCGCCGTGTGCCGGGCTCTGACTACCCGCTGCTGATCGCCTGTGCCTATATCGGGTTTATGACCTGGGGCGGCGGCTTCTCCGGCTCCATGCCGTTACTGGCCGCCACACCGGGTAACCCTGTCGAGCATATCGCCGGGCTTATCCCTGTCAGCCAGACCATGTTCACCGGGTATAACCTGTTTATCACCCTGACACTGATTCTGGTGATGCCGTTTGTCACCCGCATGATGATGCCGCGCAAAGACGACATCATGATGATTGACCCGGCGCTGCTCGAAGAAGAGCCGGATTTCCAGAAAAAATTACCGGAAGACGCGCCGGTTTCTCTCCGGATGGAAGAGAGCCGCCTTATCGCGTGGATTATCGGGATTCTGGGCTTCACGTTCCTCGGCATGTACTTCATCAAAAACGGTTTCAATATCACCATTAACACCGTGAATATGATTTTCCTGCTGACCGGCCTGCTGCTGCATAAAACCCCGATGGCGTACATGCGTGCCGTCAGTGCCGCCGCCCGCAGTACCGCCGGGATCCTCGTGCAGTTCCCGTTCTATGCCGGTATCCAGCTCATGATGGAAGGCTCCGGACTGGGCGGGCTTATCACTGAATTCTTTATCAATGTCGCCAACAAAGAAACCTTCCCGCTGATGACGTTCTTCAGCTCTGCGCTGATCAACTTTGCCGTGCCGTCAGGCGGCGGTCACTGGGTGATTCAGGGGCCGTTTGTTATTCCGGCGGCCCAGGCGCTGGGGGCTGATCTCGGTAAATCCGTAATGGCGATTGCCTACGGAGAGCAGTGGATGAACATGGCACAGCCGTTCTGGGCGCTTCCGGCACTGGCGATCGCCGGGCTGGGGGTCAGGGACATTATGGGGTACTGCATCACCGCCCTGCTGCTCTCGGCACCGATTTTCATTCTTGGCCTCGTTTTCTTCTGACAGATACTAAACAGTAAGGATTTCGCAATGGAAAATATCGTTATTGTCAGTGCCGTGCGTACCGCAATCGGCAACTTTAACGGCGCACTGGCGGGTGTCAGTGCCGTGGAACTCGGCTCGGCAGTGGTCAGCGCATTACTGAAAAAAACGCAGCTGGAACCGGGGCTGGTGGATGAAGTGATTATGGGGAACGTATTACAGGCGGGGCTCGGACAGAACCCGGCGCGCCAGATCCTGCTGCGCAGCGGCATACCTGAAAGCGCCTGTGCCTTCACTGTCAATAAAGTATGCGGCTCCGGCCTGAAGAGTGTCGCACTGGGCGCACAGGCGATCAGCAGCGGTAACGCGGACATTATTATCGCGGGCGGCACGGAAAATATGAGTCAGGCGCCGTATCTGCTCGACAGCCGTGCCCGCCGGGGTTACCGGCTGGGTGACGGTGTGGTGCATGATGTGATCCTGCGTGACGGCCTGCTGTGTGCTGAAAATAATTATCATATGGGGATCACTGCGGAGAACATCGCCAACGCTTATCATCTGACCCGCGAAGAGCAGGATGCACTGGCACTGTCCTCACAGCAGAAAGCCGTCAGCGCGATTGAGCGTGGTGCCTTTAAGGCGGAAATCGTGCCGGTGACGGTGAAAAGCCGTAAAGGGGATATCGTGGTGGATACCGATGAGTTCCCGAAAGCCGGATCAACGGCAGAAGGGCTGGCGAAACTGCGTCCGGCTTTTGATAAAGCGGGAACCGTCACTGCCGGTAATGCCTCCGGTATCAATGACGGTGCGGCAGCACTGATGCTGATGACAGAAACCCGTGCCAAATCACTGGGACTGACACCGCTTGCCCGTATCCGCGGTTATGCTTCCGGCGGGGTTTCGCCGTCAATGATGGGTCTGGGGCCGGTTCCGGCCACGCGGAAAGTGCTGGAAAAAACGGGGCTGTCACTGAAGGATATCGATCTTATCGAAGCCAACGAAGCATTTGCCTCCCAGTTCCTCGCGGTCGGCCGTGACCTGGGGTTTGATCCTGAAAAAGTAAACATCAACGGCGGGGCGATTGCCCTGGGTCACCCGATTGGTTCAAGTGGTGCCCGTATCCTGGTGACACTGCTGCATGCATTACAGGCTCAGAATAAAACCACCGGACTGGCGACACTGTGTATCGGTGGCGGGCAGGGGATTGCGATGGTGATTGAACGTCTGTAATCCGGTGGCATAAAAGCTGTCTGTTCAGCCGGTGGCAGGATAACGGTCACCGGCTTTTTTTGCGCCGTTTTCGGTCTTTTTGACAAAATCTGAAGTAAGTTAATTTCCCGGGTAAAATATTTACATTAATTTAATTTATTAAATGTGGTTTGATAGTCATATTAGGATGAGTTTTCATTCTGTTATGCTGAAATCCGAGGTGTGGGATCAAACACACCTTTTCACATCCTGTAAAAGCTCGGAATTTTTATTCGAATGAAGTGAAAACATGTTTTTTTTATAATTATTTGGTATATAACACTTATTTTACTAATTCATTGTTCTTTCGATCGATTTATATTTTGTAATATTATCTCGTTACACTATGATTTTAAAGGTGAAACATATAGAAACATCCGGTCTCATTTTCCCTTTCATGTACTCACAAACAGTATAACCTTTGGTTTTTCAAAAATGCCCCTATCTGCGATAAACTACTTATAGTTTTAAGTGTTTTCTCCGGGATCAGTGAGCTAAACAAGGAATTTTAGTGATGGTCTTTATAGGGTTATTGATTAATGATGAAGAAATATGCAGTATCCGAAGCTATCGGACAGGTTATCAGACAATACCGGACCAATGCAGGTCTGACCACAAAGCAGCTGGCACACAGAATAGGGATCAGCCAGCAGCAGCTTTCGCGTTATGAGCGGGGGGTAAACCGTATCGATGTGGACACGTTGTTACGTATCAGTCTGGCGTTCAGACTCACTCCGGGGCGTTTTTTTGAGGAAATGAATGCAACCGGCACCGGGCTGGATGACATTATTTATGAAAATGAAGACGGGGATATTCAGGAAATCCGGATGAGCCTTATTGCGGACAGCATTATTTCGCCGCGTGATTTTTAATTACGATTATTTCCGCTTTTAAATAAAAAAGACAGACCGGTACAGTTTATTTACGGATTACTGTACGGGTTTGCCGTGCCTGCCATCCGGCAGAAATAAGACAGTAATACCGATGACAGGGTGGCACCGGGAGCGATTTCAGGCGAAAAAAAGCGGGAGAGGGTATCTCCCGCAATATGCTGACCAATTAAGGAACATAATAATATTGTGGTCAGAAGGACAGAGGTTTTTTTATTCAGACTGCGGTGCTGAGTTTTTTAACTTTCCGGAACCGGTGCTGTGACCGGTTCCGGGGTGTTACTTTATTTCAGTCAGTGCGGGGCACCGACGGATGGCCTGTTTTCTCTTACCCGTCACTCAAGGTATTTGAAGAACGGTGCGATGAGCAGCAGGATACCGAAGCCCATAACACACCAGGCTTTCCAGTCTTTGAATTTTTTCAGTTTCGCGACACGGAATACCAGGTAAACAGGAATTAAGCAGGAAACGATAGCGTATAACGGGCTGCCAATCTGGAAGAAGACAACCACGGAGAACCCTGTTGACACCCATGCAGTCAGTAATGCAACGATGAAGACAGAGATACAGATGTTTAATACCGTATGGTTGATTTTCTCTTTATCTATGAAGCGGGAAAGGATGTTAACCGCAAGCCCTTTCACGGATTCCTGGAAGCCCAGATAGATACCGAAGAATGCTGTCAGAACCGCAAAGATGTTCAGAACGGTGGTCATCACACTCACGACCGCGCCGGGGATAACCTGAGCAGCAATAGCCAGTGCAGAGATGTTCTGTTCAAACGCGGATACGGCCTGCTCATGACTGATAGAGAACGTAAAGGAGAATGAGAAGAACAGGATGATAGTTACCAGGGTGATATAGGCCACGCGGTGGGCGCGGATAGCACGGTAGGTGGCAACACGTTTGTCTGATTCCAGTTTGCGGTATGCGATGTTCATCGGGTTCAGGATCTGAACGAAGACCGCAGAGAAGAACGCAAACGGTACAGTCAGCAGCACGTCACGGGTAAAGTCACCAATCGGCGGGAACGCAGTGATGTTATTGAAATCCCAGTGAGGGATCATCACCAGACCCAGCGATACAATGATACCGACTTTCACGATAACCATCGGACCGGAGATTTTAAACAGCAGCTTCTCGCCCTTGGAGGCAATGAAAATCAGTGCGGCAAAGACAGCCACACGATAGATCAGTGAGCTTGAAAGCACACCCTCTGTCACACCGAACGTATGGAGATAAGAGGCACTGTCGAAAATAACAGAGAGAGAGTAAATAAAGATACCGTGGATAAGCATCAGGAAGTAAATAACCCCCAGAGCCACACCCCAGTTACTGCCCAGATACTGTGTGATTATGTTTGTGTAGTCTTCACATTCTTCACTTTCAGACAGCGTATTCATGTACAGCTTCTGCAACATATAGGTTGCCGGATACGCAATCATGAAAGCTAAAATAAATACCCAAATACCTTTCAGACCGATCTGAATCGGCATTACAACGGTACCGGCACCGATCGCCATACCAATACAAAGCACTACCCAGCCGGCGTCGTACATTGTAAATGGTATTTTGCCCAGCGCTTTCGCGGAATTCTCGGTTGAGGTCATGTCCGCCATACTAAGCCCCCTTGGTTTTCATAATAATTTATTGTGATTATGGTTTCTAAAAAATTTCAGCACTGCGTTGTTCTTTTTATTACCGCTAAAAATAACCTGTTAAATACTTAAAAAGCACGCCGGAGAGAATTCAGAGTGGCTCTCAATGAATTTTTCCGCGTGCTTCGTGTACTCACCCCGTCTGTGTGTTAACGGCAAATGAGGTGAGTACATACTGCAAGACTTAATTTTCCGCTCTGATCTTAAGCAACTGCTTTCGCAATAGCCTGTTCCAGGTCAGCAATGATGTCTTCAGGTGTTTCCAGACCGACAGAGATACGAATCAGACCATCGGTGATACCTGCTTTCAGACGCTCTTCAGCCGGAACCGGAGAGTGAGTCATTGATGCCGGGTGCTGAATCAGGGTTTCAGTATCGCCCAGGCTTACTGCCAGCATGCATAACTCAACAGCATCCATCACTTTACGGCCTGCTTCGATACCGCCTTTGATTTCAAAGCTGATCATACCGCCGAAGTTGCTCATCTGTTTTTTCGCTAACTCGTGCTGCGGGTGAGACGGCAGACCCGGGTAGAATACCGCTTCTACATTCGGGTTAGATTCCAGATACTTAGCAACTTTCATGGCGTTAGCGCAGTGACGTTCCATACGGACGTGCAGTGTTTTCAGACCGCGCAGGGTTAACCATGCGTTGAACGGGCTCATGACACCACCGGTGATGTCTTTAACACCGACCAGACGCGCCTGGGTCAGGAAGTCAGCAGGACCGACAATCACACCACCGATAACGTCGCCGTGACCGTTGATGTATTTGGTCACACTGTGAACCACGATGTCTGCACCTAATTCCAGAGGACGCTGGCAGTACGGAGACATGAAGGTGTTATCCACAACCAGCATTGCGCCGCCTTCGTGAGCAACATTTGCCGCTGCTTCGAGGTCGATCATTGCCAGAGTCGGGTTAGCCGGAGTTTCGACGTAAACCATTTTGGTGTTTGGTTTCATTGCCGCTTTGATGTTCGCAGGGTCATTTGCGCGAACGAAAGTGACTTCGATACCGAATTTAGGCAGGGTGTGAGACAGCAGAGCATAAGTACAGCCGTACAGCGTGTCAGAAGCAACGATATGGTCGCCCTGGCCGCACATAGTCAGGATAGTGGTAGAGATAGCGGCGATACCGGAAGACGTTGCCAGAGCGGCTTCGCCGTTTTCCAGTACACGCATTTTTTCTTCTAATGCTGCGTTAGTCGGGTTACCTAAACGTGAGTAGATATAACCTTCTTCTTCTAATGCGAAACGTGCTGCCCCTTGTGCTGCGCTGTCGAAGACGAATGTAGAGGTCTGATAGATTGGGGTTGATAACGCACCAGTCAGTGGATCAGCCTGCTGGCCGGCGTGAACAATCTTAGTGTCATAACCTTTATTCGTATAATCGTGCATAAATCCTCCAAAGAATAATTTTTTATTATGCCAACATGTGCTGTTGTTGCAGTAATAAAAGCAATAGCCGTGCCAACTCAGGAGTTATTTTTATAACACATTGAATTAAATGAGATAAATAATTTTAAGACATAGCTTAGATGAAGTAAGAACAAAAGAAGTGGAAAGCAGAGTGTAAGTAAAAATGACAAGGTGTAAAGAAAATTGACAGTGGGTTGCCACTTTCTGATAGTGAGGTTAATCACATTGGGGGATAAAACCGGACTTGCGTCACATTATAGCCCCAAAAGGGAAGAGTGATCCAGATCTCTTTTTAAATTTTTCCCTGAATCGATACGTCCGGCGGTTGATAATGATCAACGTCAGGAATAATCAATTCCATTAATGACTGCATTTTTAATGATTTACCACTCCAATAAAAGCAGGTGTAAACCTGATAACCTGCGGACTTTTTTTCATAGAATTGAGATATCTGGCGGGTACAAGGCAGCTGAACTTGTTTATAGTACAGAATGTAACAGAACCCAAAAATAACAATTATACTCTGTATGATAAGCCCGCTTATTATATGGTTTTTTTATTGCGCACTATTTTGTTGTGTTTCGCCCTTTGTTCACCTCTTCATGGGTACCTTAAATAGGTTAACTCTGGCAAGGTAGGTGAAGAATGAGCACTACATACACTAACCGGGAGTGACTAAACACATGTCTGCATATAGATGGTTAATTAATACCATTGACCGCGTCGCCATGGTGGAAGAAGTCATCAATGAGTTTTCGGCCTCCGGGATCAGCATTAATTCCATGGAAGTATTTCCGTGCAAAATTTATGTCAAATTCAATACGGAGTGCGAGCGGGATGTTAAGCTGCTGCTGAGCAAACTCCTGCTTAATCCTGATGTTATCAGTGTCACCCGTTCCAAATTACAGCCCTACGAGCGTAAAGAAAAAGAATTACAGGCAATTCTGGAATCCACCACGGATGGCATTATCGGTATCAATAATCAGGGTAATATCAACTACTTCAATAAAGTGGCGGAAGACTTTTTCTCGATCTCGCGGGAAAATATTGTCGGCGTCAATATCAGCAAAATTCTCAGCGGCAAAAACCAGACCGTGCTCACCAAACTGCTCGGCGGCAACAGTTTTGATCACTATCAGATGGTTACCGGTACCCCGAAAGGGGAGTTGTACTATATCTGCTCCGGTCGTCCGATTCTGAGTGAAGAGTCCCAGGTGATGGGCGCGGTGATCACCTTTAAAAGCCTGCGTTCAGTGCAGCAAATGGCATCGTCGGTGAATAAAAGCCTGCCGTTCAGCTTTGATGACATTATCTGTGAAAGCGAAGTCATGATGAACCTGATTGATTTTGCTAAAAAAATCGCAATAAGCCCGTATACCGTGCTGATCCGCGGTGAAACCGGCACCGGGAAAGAGCTGTTTGCCCGCGCCATTCATAACGCCAGCGACCGCAGTGCGCATCCGTTTGCACCGATTAACTGTGCGGCATTGCCGGAAAACCTGATTGAGAGTGAGCTGTTCGGTTATGAGGGTGGTGCGTTCAGCGGTGCCAGCAAGGGCGGAAAGATGGGGCTGTTTGAATCCGCCAACCACGGTACGGTGTTTCTGGATGAATTCGGCGAGCTTTCTCTTATCCTGCAAAGTAAATTATTGCGGGTATTACAGGAGGGGGTGATCCGCCGGGTCGGCGGGCATAAAGAGATCCCGGTGGATGTGCGGATCATTGTGGCGACCAACCGGAATCTGGAAGAGATGATCGAGAACAAATCGTTCCGTGAAGATCTCTATTACCGGATCAACGTGATCCCGATTAATATCCCGCCGCTGAAAGAGCGGAAAACCGATATCCCGCTGTTACTGCAGCGTTTTATCAGTAAATACACAACGGAACTGAATAAACAGCTCAGTCTGTCCCAGGATGCATATCACCAGTTAATGGCCTATTCCTGGCCGGGCAACGTGCGTGAGCTGCAAAACGTGATTCTGCGGGCTATTCACCTGGCGTCCGGCCGGGAAATTACCGTCGGCGACCTGTGGCTGCCCCATGAGGAAGTGATGGTTTCTCCGGTACAGCGGCCACATCCGGTACAGAGAGCCGATGTGTTGCCTGCGGTGCAGCCGGTACCGGAAGAGATTAACCTGAAAGAGTCCCTGGCGCGTCAGGAGAAAAATTTGCTTGAGGATTATCTGCGCCGCTATGGTTCGGCCCGTAAGGTGTCCCGCGAAATCGGGATGTCTCACACCACCGTACTGAATAAAGCCCGTTATTATAATCTGGAGCATCTGCTGACCTACAGCACGGTGCGCCGGTCAGCAGACAAAACCGATTAATACGGATCGTCATCCCCGCCGGCAGCGGTCCGGCGGGCGGTTTCGTAAGCATCGATGGCACGGATCCTCGCCATCCGGTGATCCACCACCGGTTTCGGATAATCAATCTCCCGCCGGTTTTTCTCCGCCCATTCATGGGGGGTGTGAATGTATTTCGCCGGCACGTCTGCCAGTTCCGGCAGCCAGCGGCGGATAAAACTGCCGTCCGGGTCAAACCGTTTACCCTGGGTGACCGGGTTGAAAATTCGGAAATACGGTACTGAATCATGACCGGTGGAGGCTGCCCACTGCCAGCCGCCGTTATTGGCGGCAAATTCACCGTCAATCAGTTGTGACATAAAGTAGTGCTCACCGCGCCGCCAGTCAGTCAGTAAATCCTTGACCAGAAAACTTGCCGTGATCATCCGCAGGCGGTTATGCATCCAGCCGGTTTCATTCAGCTGACGCATGGCGGCATCGACCAGCGGGAACCCGGTTTTTCCCTGCTGCCAGGCAAGCAGCCCGCTGTTATCCGGTGACCAGACAATGGCCTCTGTCCAGCGTTGCATCGGGCGGTGACGGCTGATATCCGGGTGCTGTGCCAGCTGATGCAGATAGAATTCCCGCCAGATCAGCTCACTTAGCCAGGTATAAGCGCCGCTTTCCGGCTCATCGGCGACCATCGGGAAATGCAGGCGCAGGCGGCTCAGACACTGGCGCGGGGACAATATTCCGGTGGCGAGATACGCGGAGATGCGGCTGGTGCCGTCAATCGCCGGGAAATCCCGCTCTGTTTTGTAATCCGCCGCGTGCTTCTGACAAAAATCCGCCAGCCGTTGCAGGGCAGCCTCTTCTCCGGAAGGAAAAAGAGTATGTTCCTGCTGCGGCAGATTAAGAGGCGCCGGGGAAACAGGCGATCCTTTGGCCTCCGGCACCGGCAGCACGCGGATGGTGGTTTGCATCAGTGCGGTGAGAAACGCGCGCCGGAACGGGGTGAACACTTTGTAGAGGCCGCCCTGTTGTGTGCTCACACTGCCCGGCGGCAGCAGAACACTGTCATCAAAGGCATAAAAACGGCAGGTATCCGGCAGACGGACAGCAAAGCGTGCATCACGGCGCTGTTCATTCAGCCCGTACTGTTTATTGACATACACGGCGGGAATGTGATGCTCACGGCACCACGCAGCCAGCCAGTCAGCGGCATCTTCAAACGTATCACACGGCTGTACGTGCAGGGTGATCCCGAGTGCGGCTGCGGATGTGTTCAGCGCGTGCAGCTGACAGAAAATCAGCGCCTGCTGTGACGGCGACATAGCGTGCTGCTCCCACTGTCCCGGCGTGAGGGTAAAAATCAGTTTTACCTGCCGGTGTGCCTGACAGGCGGCGTAAAGCGCCGTGTTATCTGTCAGCCGCAGATCGTGCCGCAGCCAGACAACGGCTGGTGCTGAATCTGTCATAACGTTACCTCCCGCATAAATAATAAAAAGGCCCGCGTCCGGAGAGGCGGGCCTGAGCAGGACATCAGTCCAGTTTAGGGTGCTGATCAATCAGTGACTGGCGGCGTTTCTGCAACGCGGTAATCTCCTCATCAATCGCCTCAATCTTGTGTTCGATATTATCGTAATGCTCAAGCAAAATCTCTTTGGCTTCCGCGCGGTCAGATGCCGCCGGTGTGGCTCCGCGTAACGGCTTATTGGCGGTTTCTTTCATCACAATCGCGGTAACGGCCCCGATAACGGCAATGACCATCAGATAATAGGCCGGCATATACAGGTTATTGGTTACCTCGACCAGCCAGGCGGCGGCTGTCGGGGTGGCACCGGCAATCAGCACGGAGATATTGAACGAGATAGCCAGCGCACTGTAGCGGATTTTTGTCGGGAAAATGGCCGGCAAAATAGAGGCCATCACACCGGTAAAGCAGTTCAGCAGCACCGCCAGGATCAGTAAGCCTAAGAAAATCAGGCCGATGACACCACTGTTAATCAGCATAAATGCCGGAATCGCCAGCACAAATAACCCGATACTACCGGCGAGAACAAACGGTTTACGGCCGATGCGGTCACTCATCATCCCAATCAGCGGCTGTACAAACAGCATACCAATCATAATCGCGATAATAATCAGCACACCGTGATCCGCACTGTAGTTCAGGTTATGCGACAGATAACTCGGCATGTAGGTCAGCAGCATGTAATAGGTGACGTTGGTGGCAATCACCAGCCCGACACAAATCATCAGACCCTTACCGTATTGTGAGGCAATGCTGCGCAGTGAAACGCGGGGCTTATCTTCGCCGGTTTCAGGGTTGGCATTTTTCATATCCTCAACATGCTGCTGGAAAGCCGGGGTTTCCTCCAGGGCATGACGCAGATACAGACCGATCACGCCCAGCGGCAGCGCCAGGAAGAACGGGATACGCCAGCCCCATTCGCGGAAGGTTTCTTCGCCGAGAATACTGGAGATCAGAACCACCACACCGGCACCACAGACGAAACCGGCGATGGAGCCGAAGTCCAGCCAGCTGCCCATAAATCCGCGTTTACGATCCGGTGAATATTCCGCTACAAAGATAGCTGCACCGGAATACTCACCGCCCACGGAGAAACCCTGAGCCAGTTTTGCCAGCAGTAACAGAACCGGTGCCCAGATCCCGATACTTGCATAAGATGGGATCAGACCGATACAGAAGGTACTGACGGCCATAATAATGATGGTGACGGAAAGGACTTTCTGACGGCCGAACTTATCGCCCATAATGCCGAAAAAGACCCCACCCAGCGGACGTACCAGAAACGGTACGGAGAACGTGGCTAACGCCGCGATCATCTGTATGCCCGGAGAGGCGGAAGGGAAGAAGACCTGACCCAGTACATACGCCAGGAAGCCGTAGACCCCGAAGTCAAACCACTCCATGGCATTACCCAGTGAGGCAGCGGTAATGGCTTTCTTTAATTTTCCATCATCAATAATAGTAATATCATTGATATTTAAAGGTTTTTGTTTTGTTTTCTTGCGTCTCATCGTTGTATCCTTTTGTTTTATGACGGGGATTCACGTGACTGAGATTCACTCAAACCCACAACGACTCTTTATATGATAGTGAATTCATCGGTAGCAGGAGATGTTTAATACTAAATTGGTAAGTATAAATACGTACTTTTTCCTGTATTCATGTTTCCCGTTAAATAGATTGATTATCGGATATAACGCCGCTAACGGCAGACGGTACAGGAAACCGCAGACAGGACAGGAAGAATAGGAAAGTAGTGTGTTGTAATAACCAAAAAAAGCCCCTTTCTTTTTAAATGAGGTCACCTAATTTAGCATAAATCATATTTTTTGTAAAACCAGTGGTCTTTTGTACTGATTAATACCCTGTATTTGGCATTTAACTCCCGTGAATACAATATGTTCAGTGCTGTTTTTTTTCTTAAAAATCAGTGAAAATACAGTCTGTTCTGAAAGCAGTATCGTTTTACTTGTTATTTTTACAGCGGTTTATTTCGTAAAATGGGGAATAATCAACGTTAAAATCGGATGTATTTTAAATTATAAGTGAAATTATCATGATAGTGATTGAACGGTGAGCGAAATATAGGGCTGTTCCGCAAAACTGACAATGTTATCAGTATGTTTCACCTGATTTCTCAATTTTCTGTATGCATTTTCCCGATAATTACGTCTATTGTAATTAATAGATAATCACTGACCTTAATGATTTCTTTACGTAATAATAAGATAAACTTTGGTGTTATATGCTGAATATACAAATTGCGCAGTGATATCTGTTAATAGCAATTTAAGAAATACATAAATGTTTCAAGATATATCGTTTTTTTTCCATTTAATTGGGGTTTCTTACTCCATTAAAGCCAAATAATCACTATTTTATACCACAAATATGTCATTTTATTTTTAGTGGTTTATACCTATCTCCGGGGCGGGAGAAAAGGTAAATATACTATAATACAGAGGGTTATCACTCTTTCGCACATCGAATAATTCTTTTTTTTACAATCCGTTAAGTGCAGGAACGGCAGGTTTCAATTTGGTAAATGAATATGTAATATGTGTTTCAACATGTGTACGGGGCTGGTTTGCATCAGTACATTCATGCGGAAGTTAAAACAACAACAAAGAGTAAAACTTTGTGAATATCAATTGGTCCACTTTCTTTAATAAACGCATATTTTGTTAGTTATCAGAGGGGAATCTGATAATTATCACAGCCATATGTGAGGGATAGCGACATGACCAAAGCAAAAAACTCGATAGCGCGTGCTGTCGGGCAAAAAATTCAGGTGTTACGGAAAGATCACGGTATTACTGCTGCAAGACTGGCTGAAATGATCGAAATCAGCCAGCAGCAGATGTCACGTTATGAACGTGGTGTAAACCGTGTTGATGTGGACTGTTTAGTCCGTATTGCGGATCTCTTTGAAGTACCGGTTGGCTGGTTCTTCACCGGGATTGAAGGCCGGAGTAAACGCGACAGCGGAAATGAACGGGAATCCTGGAAAGCAGAAACCGTTATTTTGCCGGTCGAATCTGAACTGATGTAATTTCGTGATCTTGAGTGATAATGAGTTTCATCTCAAAAATCCGTTATTAGTCCGCTAATAACGGATACCGTTTTTTACGGGACGTGTTTATTTCTTCATCACCCGCCTTGTGCTATCATTCTGACACACAGCATGTTGTATTACTCTTATAACCCTGTTTATTAATCATTTTAATATTTTGAATCCGTTTTATAACTGGATAAATAAGCAATGAACATTAATCAGCTCAAAAGTTTTGTTGAGGTGGTCAGGAGTGACTTTAATATCACGAATGCCGCCGAGAAGCTGTACACCTCGCAGCCGACAGTGAGCAAACAGCTTAAAATTCTTGAAGATGAACTGAACGTTTCTTTATTCAACCGGAAAAATAATAATTTATTATCACTCAGTCCGATTGGTGAAGAAGTTCATCGCGTTGCCTGCGATATTCTCGCGCAGTTTGATAAAATTAAAAGTCTGGTTTCACATGAAGATACCACGACAAAACAGAATCTCCGTATTGCCACCACCCACACGCAAATCCGTTATAAATTACCGAAAGTGATTGAACGCTTTAATGCGCGTTACCCGAATATTTCGCTGCATTTTCACCAGGGTGCCCCGGCACAGCTGGCGGAAATGGTGAAAAACGGGGATGTGGATTTTGCGATCGCCACCGAATCCCTGCATCTGTATGACGATTTACTGACCCTGCCGTGCTATCAGTGGTCGCGCAGTGCGATTGTGCCGCACGATCACCCGCTGGCACAGAATGAGCAGCTGACGATTCAGGAGCTGGCTCATTATCCGCTGATCACCTATGTATTCGGATTTACCGGCCGTTCCAAGCTGGATCAGGTTTTTTACCAGAACCACCTGACGCCGAATGTGGTATTAACCGCAGTTGATACGGAAATTATTAAATTCTATGTGAAGCGCGGAGCCGGTGTCGGTGTTATTTCCTCCGTGGCGTTTGATCCGGCGGAAGACAGTGATTCACTGCGCTGTATTAATATCGGGAATCTGGTGAAGCCGAGCTATACCCATATTTGTATCAGCCGTCATACACATCTGAAGGATTATATGTATGACTTTATTTCCTGTTATGCGCCGCATCTTGACCTGAATTATATTCACCAGCCGGAACAGTGGCTGCCGGTTGATCCGAAAGCCCGTGACCGGCTTTACCGCGCATTACCTGAGCTCTGATTCATCCGGTATTCCGGATAAAAAAAGCCCGGTAACGTCGGTTACCGGGCTTTGTGTTTGCTGTGTGTTATCTTTTTTATCGGGTGGCAATATTAATAAAGATTTGCGCACCAATCAGCAGGCAATCGTCATCAACAAAATACGGATTGGCATGCAGATAGTTATTAATTCCTTTGGCTTTGTTACCGCTGCCAAGGAAATACATGGCACCTAATCTGTCTTTGGTGGCATTAATCATATAGCTGAAATCTTCACTGCCGGTCATCGGCTTACCGTTTGAATCAATATTTTCAGCCGGTAAGAAGGCCGCTGCCGCGTTTTTAATCACCTCCGCAGCTTTCGGATGGTTAATCACCGCCGGGTAACCGCAGGCTTCCAGGGTGGTTTTGAAACCACCGGCTTCACTGCGGGCCACAATCTCTTTAAAGCTGGCTTTTAAGATCTTATCGGTTTCTTCATCCATAGAACGGATGGTACCGCGCGCCTGTACATAATCAGCCAGCGCATTCGGAATAGTACCGCCGTTGATCATACCGCAGCCGAAAACGGCCGGGCTGAAAGGATCGGTTTTCTTGGCGACGATATAATCCATGTAATCAATGATGCGGGTGGCTTCGCGGATAGCATCCAGCCCTTTGTGCGGGGTGGAACCGTGCGCGGAAACACCGTGTACGTCCAGCGTCCAGGCAGAGCCGTAAGAGGACATCACACCCGCGTTAAAACGGATGCAGCCGGTTTCAATCGCGGCATCGTTGTGGAGCCCGTAGACTTCATCCACGCCGTCCATGCAGCCCATTTCCACCATTTTATCCGCACCCGGCACGCGCATATCTTCTTCCGCCATCTGAAAGACAAAACGGACGTTATGTGTCAGTTCATCACGATGTTCGCTCAGGTATTTTGCCGCAGTCAATGCGATGGTCATATGGGTGTCGTGACCACAGTTGTGGGCGCAGCCTTCGTGTACCGAACTGTGCTCGTTGCAGGTCATGTCCGGCATTTCCAGGCCGTCGATGTCGGTACGGTAAGCAATCAGCCGGTATGCCGGATTGACGGTCAGTTCGGCAGTAAAGCCGGTGTATCCCTCAAATTGACGGAGGGTATAGCCGAAGCTTTCCATCAGTTCACGGCAGTATTTTGAGGTTTTATATTCTTCACCGGACAGCTCAGGGATTTTATGTAAATCCTGGCGCGTTTTTTTGCTGAACGCCTCAAGCGCAAAGAGTTTTTCACTGATATTGTATTTATTGGTCATTACATTTACCCCGTAACTGAAACCGGTTGGTGTGCTGATAAAGAATCCCTGATGTAAGCGCGGGTATGACCGGAAACCGGTCATACCACAGCGCCGGCGCAACATGAGTACATTTTATTTTTACGAAAAAAAGTCTGCTTTCCGGAACCGGCGGGTTTCTGTCAGCAGCTGTTTTCGTTATTATTTGCAGGAGGGATTTTAACGTCAGTATTAAAAAAGTGAGCGTGACAGAGATCGTGTTTATATCATATCAGTATTTCATGGTGCATGAATAATAAGGATGATCTCTGTGGTAAATAATATAAATGCGCCGATTTATATTATATTTATCTTTAATATCATTCAATTGAATAGATTTTCATTTTCTTGTTTTTTATGCTTATTTTGTGTGAAATATAAATCATCCTCCCGGAATGACGATAACATTAATATTATTAAACAGAAGTTAAGATAAGTGTATTTATATATCCTTGCAGCCATTTTTGTATTATTCAGCCGGTTCTCCGGAAATACCCTGAATTAGTGCTGTAAATTTCCCTTATTACTGGTGGTTTTATCTGCAGCGAGCCCGGGCTACACTGAATTGACAGGATAAACACACAGAGCAGACCGGTATTGTTCTGTGCGGCATCTTATTGCGAATCAGATTTATCACCAGTAAGAGGGAAGATTTACGATGAAGCAGACTGTAGCGGGTTATATCGCCAAAATGTTAGCGGATGCAGGAATCAACCGTATCTGGGGTGTCACCGGAGACTCACTGAACGGGTTGAGTGACAGTTTACGCAAACTGGGCAGCATTGAATGGATGGGTACCCGGCATGAGGAAGTGGCGGCGTTTGCCGCCGGAGCAGAGGCGCATCTGACCGGTAAACTGGCGGTGTGCGCCGGTTCCTGCGGGCCGGGTAACCTTCACCTGATCAACGGATTATTTGATTGTCAGCGCAACCGCGTGCCGGTACTGGCAATTGCCGCACATATTCCTTCCGGCGAAATCGGCAGCCACTATTTCCAGGAAACTCATCCGCAGGAGCTGTTCCGTGAATGCAGCGTCTATTGTGAACTGGTGTCCAACCCCGAACAGATCCAGCAGGTGCTGGGTATTGCCATGCGCAAGGCGATTCTGGAGCGCGGCGTGGCCGTGGTGGTCATTCCGGGGGATGTGGCATTAAGACCGGCACCGGAATCGGCCCGCAATGTCTGGTATGAGCCGTCTCTGCCGCTGGTCATGCCGCAGCGGGATGAGCTGGTGAAACTGGCGGATGCCCTTAACGGTGCGAAAAATATCACACTGATGTGCGGCGCCGGGTGCGCCGGGGCGCATGATGAAGTCATCAAACTGGCGGAAACCCTGAAAGCACCGGTGGTGCATGCGCTGCGCGGCAAAGAGCATATTGAGTATGATAACCCGTACAGTGTCGGGATGACCGGGCTTATCGGTTTCTCTTCCGGCTATTATGCCATGGAAAATGCAGATACTCTGGTGCTGCTCGGTACACACTTCCCGTACCGCGCGTTTTACCCGGCCAACGCAAAGATTATTCAGGTGGATATCAATCCGGGCAGCCTCGGCGCGCACTGCGCGGTGGATATGGCGGTCATCGGGGATATCAAAGCCACACTCAACGCCATTCAGCCACGCCTGCAGGCCAAAGAGGATCACACCCATCTCGATGCGGCGCTGAAGCATTATCAGACCGCCCGCAGTGACCTCGACGCGCTGGCAACCGCAAGCAAACGGGAGCTGATCCACCCGCAGTACCTGGCGAAGAAAATCAGTGAGCTGGCAGATGATGACACCGTGTTCACCTGTGATGTGGGCACCCCGACTGTCTGGGCGGCGCGTTATCTCACCATGAACGGCAAACGGCGGCTGGTAGGTTCCTTTAACCACGGCTCGATGGCAAACGCCATGGCGCAGGCTATCGGTGCTCAGGCACTCGACCGCAAACGCCAGGTGGTGGCGATGTGCGGTGACGGCGGGTTCAGTATGCTGATGGGGGACTTCATTTCCCTGGCGCAGATGCAGCTGCCGGTGAAAATCGTCATCTTTAACAACAGTGTGCTGGGCTTTGTGGCCATGGAGATGAAAGCGGGCGGTTATCTGACTGACGGCACTGATCTCCACAATCCGGATTTTGCCGCAATGGCCAATGCCATGGGAATTAAAGGGATCCGCGTTGAAGACAGCGAATCACTGGATGATGCACTGAAAACGGCATTTGCCCATGACGGTCCGGTTTTAGTGGATGTGGTGACCGCCAAACAGGAACTGGCCATGCCGCCGGAAATTAAGTTTGAGCAGGCCAAAGGCTTCAGTCTGTATATGCTGCGCGCGATTATCAACGGGCGTGGTGATGAGATTGTGGAGCTGGCAAAAACCAACTGGCTGCGCTGAATCCGCAGAGAGAAAAAATGCCGCAAATGCGGCATTTTTTTGCTCAGTACCCGGCGGCGGACTCCAGCCGCCACAGGTGGGCGGCCATCAGAGCCCGCCAGGGCGCGAAATCCGCCAGCCATTCCTGTGTTTCATCCGCTGTTATTTTTTCATCCCGCGCCAGCAGGCGCTGCAGATTACGCCGTACCGCAACATCGCCGTGCAGTGAGCCGTTCAGATAGTTAAAGCCGCGCAGCAGCGCATAGCTGACTGTCCAGGTACCGATACCCTTTATCGCCGTCAGTGAGGCGGAAACCGCATCCGCATTATCCGGTGTAACCACATCCGGCAGCACCAGCACCCCGCTTTCCAGTTGTTCGCTCAGCGCCAGCAGGGCATTCGCTTTACCGACGGAAAAACCGCAGCTGCGCAGACCGTCAAAATCGGTCTGTAAAATATGCGCTGCGTCCGGATAGCACCACAACCCGGAGGAGTGACGCAGGCCGATATGCTGAATCAGGCGGCGGCGGATAGAAATCGCCGCCTGAACACTGATCTGCTGCCCGATAATCGCCCAGTTAATGGCTTCAAACGGCGTAGCGGACTGGTAGATCCGTAATCCTTTCTGCTGCCTGATCAGCGGCCCGGCCAGCGGGTGATCCTGATATTGTTCTTCGAATGCCTCTACCGGCTGGATCAGGCCGAGCATATGCCGGGCGAGATGCTGCATACGGGCTTCGTCTTCCGGCAGGGGCCCGGGGCCGTCTGTCGTGAGGGTGACACAGGCTTCCCCGGCGCGGATTTCCAGGGTCAGCAGGGCGGGATGACCATGCAGACAAATCCCTTTCATCACCCGGTTCCCTGTGACGTCTTCAGCCACATGGTGATTATCACGTAAATGAAATGCGAGAAAATCCGCTGTATGATAAGGCTCGGGTAACGGAACGGCAATCGTCAGATTTTTGTTATTATTCAACTTTTCATACCTCAGTACAGGGCGGGTAACTGACCGGATTATAGTCGTTTTCATGTCCGGGTGTGTCATTTCGGCTGAAATGTTTATTTACATAATAATAGGTGGATTATTCTGAATGAACTCCGGATATAAAGTGTGGTACTTATACGTATGAACAAATGAGTTTTATTTCAGCATATTCATTTTTTGCCGTTGTCTGTGTGGCATAACCGGGACAAAAGCAGAGGTTATTGTTGTCACAATGCATATAATTGACGCCCGGTGTTTCATGTTCCCCGGAGGAAGAGTTCAGCCGGAGATGGTTACAGCACAGCAGCACAACTCAGAGCGGATAAAGGCATTACCGATGGATATAAAGCAATATTACCTTGAGGTTGCGGAAGGTAAAGGTAAGAGGATGACGTCGGAGGTAGTGGCATTCCCTCCCTCGCGGCTCAACCTGGCAGAGTTAGAAGAGCGTTTGGCATCACAAACCTTTTTCACACAGGGTGATATTGAATACGCGGAGCATGATGAGAACAGCTTTTATTACACCTGTCATTACGGTGATGAAGAGCTGCTGTTTCTGGTGTCACTGGCACCGCGGGCACCGGAACTGGAAATTAATCCTTATTATTCAACCGATCCGCTTTCCCCCGGATTACTGGCCGAAGTCAACCAGACCGGGCAGGACATTTATGTTGAATGTCTTCTGCAGAATGATGTACTGCGAAGTTACCGGTATCAGCTGAAAATGGTGCAGATTCTGGTGCCGGATTTGCTGCTGGGGATTGATATTTCGGCAGCCGGGCGCGGGTTTACCCGTGAGTGGCTTAATTTTCAGCTGGAAAATGACGTGCAGCTGAACATTGAATCCCTTTATACCATTCATGCAATTTATGACACGGAAAATTCCCCGCCGACCATGTATTGGTTCCACACACACGGCCTGCTGCGCTGCGGGATCCCGGAAGTGGAACTGCTGCTGCCGCATACCATTAATGCCTACTACGGCATTCCTGATCTGCTGCGCAGTTTTATCGGGCAGAGTCTTAATGAAGGCAAAGTGCTGTTCAATGAGCCGATGTTGTGCGGTCAGACTGAAAAACAGCTGGAATATATTGTGGCACTGCCGTATCAGGAAGGGATCCGTCAGATCAACAAAAACACCCCGATCGACCAGCTGAAGCCTCTGGAAGCGATCGATTACTCTCACGATAATATGCCGGAAAATGAATTTCTCGGTGATCGCGGTGATCGCGATGATCAGCATGACCATCCGTCCTGTATGCTGTTCCGGGTAAATGAAAGTTCGCCGGTGTTACAGACATTTTTCCGTGGTTTCGACGATGATGCGGCCATTATGTTTTACCGCCCGAACAGTGAAACTCATGAAATGGCCGTAAAAGCACGGCTGCGCTGGCACTATTTTGCCCAGATGTTTACGGAATACGGGCAGCCGGTGGTTAAAACGAAAAAAGGTCTGCTCGGGGGGGTATTCGGTAAAAAAGCCGGTGAGGAGGAGGGTGAGCATCCATGGGCGTTTATGGTCAAATGCGGCATTCCTTACGGGGATGATGATGACCTGGAACACATGTGGTTTATCCCGGAAACACTGGATAATGACGTGTTTACCGGCAAACTCATCAACCAGCCTTTTTATGTTGAAGAGATGCAGGAAGGCGGTATCTATCCGCTGAATACAGAAATGCTCACCGACTGGAATATCTATTTTTCCGGTGAAAAATACACCCCGGATACCATCTATCAGCTGCTCAGCCCGTCACAGGTTCACTGAGAACGGATTGTTCCGTAAAAAGCGCTGAAACGGAAGTCGCCCCCGATAGTCGGACACCCAATTATCGGGGGTTTTTTGTACCTATGAGCAGTCTGACAGCGAACGGGCTGATTATTTGCAACAAGGCCGTTAATAGCTAAAGCAGGTAATTACATGAGTCTGTAATTTAAATTATCAGTTCGCCAATATCGTTACGATAATTCTATTTCTACTGAAAAATCGAAAGCAGTTAAACCTGCATCTTCTACTCTTTGTTTAAATTTATCCGTCACAAAAATCCGGCTAATATCTTCATCAATAGTGAACAGATTTTTTCTGTCAAAACATTCTGAAAGCGGATTTGTTGGATAATAGCCAACAAATTTTTTCCTGGATACTTACACCCCCAAGGGCAAAAACAGCAGCCCGCCGCCCGCCATTACCCTAAAAGGACACTGGCTGAAAGCGGCAGGATTTGAGACCAGTTTCACATTTACGGTGAAGATTTTAAACGGCTGTTTGGTATTAATCCCGGACAGCGAAGATATCCGGACAATTAAGCAGCAAAATCAGCAGCAACAAGCCCAGATCGCCGCGTTTAAACTTAAGGTTAAGGCGCTGATCGGGGAGTGATAATCATTGTAAATGAGATAGGATATCTTTTAATAATATCCTATCTTTTATTTATATGATGACAAAATCATTTCGAAAAAAAACTTCAAATTTTTCACATATCTTATAAATATTAATTCTTCCATCTACACTATCAGAATGAATCTCAGCACGATCCCAATAATACACACCACTACTTGCACCTTCAGTCACCAAAAAATAGAAGTTATCCCCTGGGTCTGAACCAATTAAAAATGAATATTCTATGGACTCCAGCTCAGATAAATACTCATCATTTATATATTCCAAGCAATAGTTTTCATTTTCAGAACCCACACTAAAGAGTGAATCAAAAGAGATAAACCTATCATCAACATCTTTAAAAGGCAAATCACAGTAATTAGGAGATGTTACTCTACATCCATTATAATTAGATAAAAACAATCTATAATCCACAGGAAGCTTAAGGCCATATTTACCTTCAATAACAGTAAGTTCCTTATCACTCAAACCATCAAAATAAACTATAGCCATAATACCACCTATTGTTAGCAACCTTTCTTGATTATAGATGCACCACCTCGATGCGTGAACCTACTATTAATTTTCTTTGGTACTTCTTGCATAGTGACTGTATTTTCATGATGATGTCATGTATTAACATCATAGTTCGCCGGACTACTTGCCAATTTATCAGCCTTCCCAAAATCACCACTAGGAGATTTACTATGATTTCCTTTCAAATCTGTAACGTCGACACTCTGGACAACATAAGGCGAAAAATCCGGATATCCATTCGGATAGCGAACTTTATTTCCCTCCCAATCGACATAAACCCATACTTTAGAATTAATTTCCTGGTAAACGGTTCCACCTTTATTTGTCCAGTTAATAATATCAGGTGAGTTTAATGGTTTATTAGACCAACCCCATGGGTCAACCCACGTCAACGGATTCGGTGCATACTGATACAGATTCAGCCCGCCCATCAGCCCTATCGGGTCATAGGGCGCATTCCGGTGCGGTTGTACTGTCCGGTGCCCTGCAAGCCCCGCTGCGCCTCACTTTTTAAAGAGCGATTTGTCTGTTACGCCGCTTCCGGGAACCTGGTTTGCCCGACGTGCGTTTTGTCGGGTTTACCCGATCTTAATTTCAGCCATTACCTTAAAAGGACACTGGCTGAAAGCGGCAGGATTTGAGACCGGTTTCACATTTACGGTGAAGATTTTAAACGACTGTTTGGTATTAATCCCGGACAGCGAAGATATCCGGACAATTAAGCAGTAAAATCAGCAGCAGCAAGCTCAACTTCGTATGATAAAAAATACAATGAATGAGTTAATGGCAAAGTATGCCAACAACTAAAAACTGAACTAAATTATAAATGAGCCGGAAGGTTGAAAGATCTTTCGGCTTTTACTGATTAAATATGAGCATATTTCATCCAGCAAGTACTTATCATACTACCCTGGAAACTCACCTTTTAAATATCTATTTAATAAATAACTAAGAGGCCAACACTCAGAATCATTCAATAACAAGCACTTAGATATCATTTCAAAATCATCTGATATATAAGCGGAAACATCACTATCTCCACAAACTTTAAATGATAACTTAAATGAAGCTTCTCTTATCCTATTTATTATTTCGATACAATCGTCAGGGGAACATATATTTTTTATTTTATTAAAACTATTTAGCCACTGTTTTTCAAACTCATCGCCATCTCTTTTATCTAATGCATCATCAATATTTATATGTAATAAAAAATCAAAAAATTTAGGTTCGTTAATTATCATTAACAATTCATTTAATTTATCATTAGACATTACATTAACCCTTGCTTAGTTAGCCATTCTTCAATTAAATCAACTGCTTTTACTGGTGTTACATCTGTTCCTAAAGTATGTGTTCCATTCGGAGATTTCACATCAACCCGAATATCATCCAACTTAGCATAAGCTTTTCTATACGCATCAAATAATTGCTTATCTGTCCCAGCAAAATCACCTTGTCTTGGTCCTATTACATCCCTTTCCGCATCATGCATGCGCCAATGATCATGTTCTGGGTTTTTCCCTCGAGGGAATAATGTCGGCCTTGTTTTATCAGATCTAGACACTTCAAAAGGGCGCCCTTTCGATTTACGTACAGCAGGGACATGATGTCCAGAGTCACTAACTCCCATACATTTTTGCAGCCCCCAAGGATCAACCCATACCAGCGTATTCGGTGCATACTGATACAGGTTCAACCCGCCCATCAGCCCTATCGGGTCATAGGGCGCATCCCGGTGCGGTTGTACTGTCCGGTGCCCTGCAAGCCCCGCTGCGCCTCACTTTTTAAAGAGCTATTCTTCTGCTATACCGCTGCTGTGAACCCGGTTTTCCCGACGTGCGTTTTTCGGTTTTACCCGATCCTAATTTCAGCCATTACCCTAAAAGGGCACTGGCTGAAAGCGGCAGGATTTGAGACCGGTTTCACATTTACGGTGAAGATTTTAAACGGCTGTTTGGTATTAATCCCGGACAGCGAGGATATCTGGGCAATTAAGCAGCAAAATCAGCAACAACAAGCCCAGATCGCTGCATTTAAACTTAAGGTTAAGGCGCTGATCGGGGAGTGATACGATGTGATTTACCTGCTTTGGTGCGTTGCTGTAGCCAAAGCAGGTAATTATATAATTTAAATTTCGGGCTCAAAAATCAAGAAAATCATCATTATTAGAATAATAATTTAGAGCTTTCACAAAATCGTCAGGTGAAGCTGATGGTTTTTGTTCTATAACAGAATCAATGACATCAGCAAATTGTTGCCCTGAATATAAATAATTTAATTTTTTAGCTATAACTATCTGAGGATATATTTCCTTATCATCATCTACATCAGGATAATCTGATACATAGTAATTTCCATTTAATTCCAAATCATCGCTATTTTCACCATACAAACAAAAATTATCATCCCGAGAATCTGTTTTTTTCATATCGGAAATAATATCTACCAAGCTATATTGACTATCTTTATTTAACATGTGTCCGCCTATTTTAAAGTATATTCATATTCAACAAGCTTTACCTATAGCACCATTCAGCTTTCCGTGTCGTCCTGGCTTTCCTCCCCCCCATATATCCCGTCCACCTTTTCCTGTTGGGTGATATAATGCGTGGTTAGATTTATGATCGAGTCTATCAACCAAGACTAACCTATTAAGATCCTCATGATGGTGCCATGTAAACCCAGATGGACTACTACTTTTACTTCCATTTTTTATCCAATCCAGTAATTCTGGATGACGATTTAATATATCTTTTCTAAATACAGCACCGGTATCCAAGCGCGTAAGTAATGCATCGTTCGCCTTTCTGAACTGAACTGCATCACTTGAATATCTATTAGATGGATTAACAGAATGCTCAAAAAATATATGATACTCACCATTATTAGGACGGTTAGCCCAACCCCACGGATCAACCCACCCCACCGGATTCGGCGCATACTGATACAGATTCAGCCCACCGGCCAGCCCTATCGGGTCCTGCTGGGTAAAGCGTCCCGTATCCGGCGCGTAGTACCGGAAGGTATTATAGTGCAGTCCGGTTTCTCTGTCGAAATATTGACCCTGAAAACGTAAATTCTGATCCCGTTGCGGTGTCAGATAATGCAGGATTCTCAGTTTAACTTCTGCTCTTTACCATGTAGTAAACCAGCCTATATTATCTTACCGCCAAACCTTCCAGTGATATTGCTTCGCACTTTCTCTATAAGGATCACATTACTTTACAGTTTATAGTCTTTACGGATAGTTTATATTGTCATCAAAATGTACAGTTATAACTCCAGCCCTATTATATTATTCTCAATAAAAACTTCTCTCAGAGAGTCTGACATTACAATAAATGAGTTACATTCCAGAGATCTAGCTATGAAAAAGTCATTTTTCACATTTCTTTTCAGTACTACTTTGCTAAATTTACGAGGACCATCTGGTAAGTAACTTAATATCGGTTGACTTTCAGACTTCTCCATATCGATACATGGCAACGAACGAAGTATATTTAATACTTTGTAGCCATAATGGCTTGTCCCATTCATAGATAAACTAGCCTCAATAAGTTGTATATCACCCATTTCCTCACTGGGAGATAACAGTTCTGCAGCTTTCTGTGATACTACAATAGGCCCATCACTAAATAAAAAATCATAGGATAATATTTTTTTTTCACTAACCACTCCGTTTAAACCAAACTTCAGTTTATCATTAAAATTCACGTAATTACATCTCATAAAGTCGTCACTTGTAACTCCATTCTCCTCATATTTCAGCCAATATTTATTAGGATAATTATGTGATATTTTAAGCTCATGCATATTAACATTTTCCTTTTCTGACAGAATTTTTATTTAATACTGTTTTCCCACTATGCAAGCCGGATCTCTCATTTTTTATAATATTATTTAAAGCCTTTTTATAGTCTGCCTGTGTCCATTTATTATCCTGCCCATACTTAAATAAATCATCCATTTGAGCTTTAATATTATTTGTATATGTGGGATGAGAACCTCTATGAATAGTTCTGGTTTTATGGTAATCCTCAGATCTAGGAAGATAAATAACATTTCTAATGTTATGAATATTCATCCCTGCTGCTTTCACTAAGCTATGCCCTCTTAACTGCTGGGGAATAATATGATGCTTTTGGAAACCAAAAATACTCGGCATCGTGTTATACGTCCATAATCCCCACGGATCAACCCACGTCACCGGATTCGGCGCATATTGATACAGATTTAACCCGCCTGCCAGGCCGATAGGATCCTGCTGGGTGAATCTTCCCGTGTCAGCCGAATAAAATCTGAAGGTATTATAGTGCAGTCCGGTTTCTCTGTCGAAATATTGACCCTGAAAACGTAAATTCTGCTGACCCCGGAATCCCGGTACCGGGCGGGTTTCACGCCGTAATTTTCCCCACAGGCTGTAGTCGCCGTGCCAGATTATGCGCCCCTGACTGTCCGTCAGTTCTTCCGGCAGGCCGTTCAGGGCAACGTGGTAATACGCAATATCCGTTGTCTGTTTTTCCGGATGATCAAAGCTTTCTATCCGTGCCAGCGGGTTATAGCTGCCGCTGTTATAAACGTAATGCAGAGTCAGATGTACGGATTTACTGCTCTTCTCCGCTGCCAGCCGCAGGCCGTTCCAGCAGAACTGCACCGTTTCTTCCGGCTCCCGGTTTTCCGGCGGCTGGTTCAGCCGCTGTGCCTGTACCGACTGCCAGACCCGTTTGGCGGTCCGGCGTCCGAGGATGTCGTAATCATATTCCGCCCGCTGGTTCCCTTGCGGGTCATGCGCAAAGGTCACTGCGGTGATGCGGTGCTCCGCGTCATAGTGATAATGCTGACACTCCGCACTGTCCCGCACCCGGCGCTGTGCCATGCGCCCGAAACCGTCATACGTGTAGTCGTACTCCTCACTGGTGGTGACCTGGTTATTAAACGCCACCTGCCGCTGATGCCCCAGTAAGTTCGCCGCTTCATCATACAGAAACAGCTCTTCACTGAACCCGTTCAGACGCCGGGTCAGCTGCCCCAGCGGGTCATAACGGTACGTTTCATACTGCCAGTGACCCTGTGTTAACGGCGAATCCGCCTGTCCGTAACTGACACTGCGCTCCGTCAGGTTATTGTGCTTATCCCAGGTATAACGTTTATCAATGGTGGCCGCCGTGACCCGCGAACTGTTCGCCCGCCGTGCTATCTGCGCGGTGATACGCCCGCTGCTGTCATACTCCGTCCGCTGATCAAGCCCGCCGGAGAGCCGGTTGCTTTCCCGGTGCAGCCGGTCGCGGCTGTATTCCGCCAGTACCGTCTGTTTTCCGCGCTCCCGCCAGTTCATCTGCTGAAGATGACCGGAGCCGTAATACAGATAACTCAGTGACTGCCCGTCCGGCAGTTCCGTGCTGCTGAGGTTGCCGTTGTCATCGTAACGGTGACGGTATACCCCGGCGCTGTTCCGCTCGGACAGCATCTGTCCGTTCAGATCATACTCAAATTCCAGAATATCCTGCCACGGCACCGCCTCCCCGCTGAGCTGTGCTGCTGACCAGGCGGTCAGCGGCGCACGCCGCAGTGTCAGGGCCGTTTTGCCGTACTGATACTCGGTGCGGTAATCGCGGTTTTCCCGGGCGGTTAGACGGCCGGCCGGATCATAGTGATACTGTGTGATAACCGGCGCTTCATCCGGTTGTGCGGGGATCTCTTCCCGGCGGATCCGATTGCCGGCCGCATCATACTGATACTGTTTTTGCTGGCCGATCAGATCCTGCTCACGGGTCAGGCGGTGCAGCGCGTCATACTCAAAGCGGTAGGATTCCTCTTTTTCATTGACCAGCGCTTTCAGCCGCCCGAAACGATCATAACGGAACCCGAGGCGGTGTCCCGCCGGGTCGGTACGCTCAGTGATTTGCCCGAAAATATTACGGGCGACGGTGATTTTTTTGCCGCCGCTGTCGGTAAAGCCGGTGACGCGCCCGGCATCGTCATAGGAATAGCGGTTATCCCTGCCGTCAGGTAATTCCTCACGCAGCAGTTGTCCGCTCTCCGACCAGTGATAGCGGGTGGTCTGGCTCAGTGCATCGGTGATGGTGAGCAGCTGCCCGCGATCATCATAGGCCAGCGAGGTGTGATAACCGGAGCAGTCAGTGTAGCGGGTCAGTTGCCCGCGGGCATTGTAGCGGTAACGGGTGACACTGCCGCCCGGGTCAGTCTGCTGAAGACAATCCCCCTGTTCATCCCACACCCGCCGGGTAGTATGCCCCAGCGGATCCATATACAGATGGATATCCCCTCTGGCGGTGTAAAACCAGTGATGCGCCGCGCCATCCGGCATTACCTGAATCAGCGGAAACGCAAAGTCTTTATCCCACTCAATGGTGATACAGTCGCCGTTCGGATCCGTTTCAGCGGTCAGATTACCGCGTTCATCATAAGTGTACTGCGAGGTATGACCGAGAGGATCGGTGGCTTTTTTCAGTTTACGGTGCTGATCCCAGTCAAAAAGCCAGGTGGCACCGCTTTCATCGGTAAATTCAGTGATCTGATGCTGTTCATTCCAGCGGCGGAAGGTTTCACCCAGTCCGATCAGCTCAGTACGCAGTGATCTCTCTTCCGGGAAATAATGCAGCAGGGTATGTTCAGGCCGCCCGCCATCCGGGGTTTGTAACCAGTGCTCCGCCACGCGGTATACCGGCTGTCCGTTATCTCCGGTTTCATTATCAAACTGTGCCCAGCGGTAATGGCTCTGTAACCCGGCAGCATTGATATGCATGTTCATCAGCCCGGTCTCTTCATCACGGGCAAAACGGCGGGTCACGCTGCCGTCAGCACCGGTGACAACAACAAGACACTGATGGTCATCATACTGATAGCTGACCAGCGTTCGCTCACCATCAGGATCAGATTGTGATACCGAGCGCAGGCGCTGCCCGTCATCCGTATAATGCAGCTGAACGTTAATCAGCCCGCTGTTATCCTGAATGGTGCAGAGCAGCCCTTCCGGACTGTAACGGTAAAACAGGGTGTTTCCGTGACGGTCGTGTGACTGTGCAAGGCGTAACCAGCCGTTGCGTTGCGGGTCAGTCTCAAACAGCTGATAATCGCCGGTATCAGACTCGAGCAAAAAGATATTCTGCAGGCTGCGGTAGACCCGGAAACCCTCATCCACATAGAACGCATCCTGCCCGGGAGCCAGTTCCCCCAGGGACAGACGGCGGCCGGACATATCATGGTAATACAGCGGTGCATCCCCGATGGGGCCGCCGGTGTAAGCGATTTCAATACTGACATCAAACGGCAGCGACCAGCCTGCGCCCAGACGGCTTTCACGGGTATTACTGCTGACATAGATACGCTGCCAGGCAAGCGGGTAACGGCCTTCCAGCACAAAATCCAGTTCGTCCTCACCACTGAGGATTTTACTGCCGGTGGCGGCATGGACCGGGTTCATCACGGCACTGAACGCTTTAGCCAGTGCCCCCCCGACAACCGCACCGGTGGCCGCCCCGATCGTTTCACTGACAAGCCGGCACCCGACCTTATTCAGACAATTTCTCAGTGTCCTGAACCCGGCATTCACCGTGGTTTTTACGCCGTTTTTTGCAAAATTTTTGATAACGGCCGCAGCGACACCGGCAAATAATCCGCCCAGCACCTCACCGCCAAATTTCGCAAACGGGTTACGCCCGCTGATAATATCCCGCACAACAACAGTGCCGCCACCGATCCTGACGGCCGGGGCGGTCTGTTCATGGTCAATTTTTGCCTCGCAGGTGCTTCGGTCACCATTCCGGCAGGCAGGCTGGCTGTTTATCTGTACTTTTTTTGAACCTTCCGCCAGATAATAAGGATCTGAAGCGATATGCCATTTCTGACAGGAAATTTCATCATGAGGCATCGGTTCGGCATAGATATTTTTCTCCGCGACTGCCGGTGAGGCTATCCCTTCCCAGAACCCTCTTTCGGGTGACGGGTATGTCGGGTAAGGATCTTCCGCCACCGGTGCCGCCGGATTAAATTGTGCGGACACAAAATCACTGACCGCTATCCCCATCCCCTGCGGGGTAAGCATAAACGCCTTCTTCAGCGTCTCTCCGGCAATCTGTCTGCCTTTACTTTCCGGCGGATTTTTTGTGTCAGCCAGGATGAGTTCAGTTAATTTTTCCCCCGGAATTTTTCCGGCGGCTCTGGCCGCCGGTTTTCCTTTGATGTTCACATTACCGGAACCGTGTATGATCATTCCGTCCGGATCACCGCGCATGCCGAAGAAATCAAGAACCGCATCCACGCCGTCAGCAACGCCCTCAGAGACAAAATCGATCATTCCGCCCAGCGCAAAACCGGTCGCGGCTCCGACCACCGCACCGGCGGCCAGTGCCGCCCCGCCGGTGGCACCGATGACCGCAACGG
Source organism: Morganella sp. TYF_1 (assembly GCF_043105645.1). Taxonomy (NCBI): domain Bacteria; kingdom Pseudomonadati; phylum Pseudomonadota; class Gammaproteobacteria; order Enterobacterales; family Morganellaceae; genus Morganella; species Morganella sp. TYF_1. The sequence goes on from NZ_JBICLU010000017.1 coordinate 124,832, forward strand.
CCGCAATCCCGATACCGGCATAAATCGCCCCGGACACCACCCCGCAGACAATATCGGCAAACAGGGAGGAATGGACCAGCGGGTCACCTTCTTTAGCGGCCAGAAATTCATTTCCCATAATGCAATATCCTTATAAACGCCGGTGAAATCATGCCGGTGATGACGGTGTAAAACCCAGTTTGATATGTTGCCAGTCCTGCAGGTCTGCCTCACTGAACGGACGGGTCAGGCAGTACGTGATCACAAAAATATGGCCGCCGAGATCGTACGCGGCAATATACTGCCGAAGGTGATGCCCCTGCCGGTCCGACTCACAATAGAACTCCGTTCCCGTTGTTCCGGCATGTGTTTCAAATACGGCAGGCTCCGTGATCGTGTATATTTTCATTCCTTTCTGCAGCATGGCGGTTTGTGCCGCCAGATACTGCCCCGCACTTTGCCCTTCAGCCAGGCGATCCCGGGTCAGGGTCATACTGGCGCCGTGCTCCGGAAATTTCAGGATATTGATGCTGCTGTCCTCATACTGCGCTGACGGTAAAATGACAGCCCCTTCCTGACAGAGATACTTCATGGTAATTCCTTATTTTCCGGGAAATAACTGACGTTTATCATTGGCAATATCACCGGGAGACGGCGACATATCCGTACCGGCCTTACCACCGCCATCCATATTCAGATCCAGCATCTGCCCGGTATTAATCTGTCCGGCTCCGGACGCGGAAAAATTGAAATTTTCACAGGTGATATTGATAGCGCCGTCAGACGTCATTTCTATCGCGGATTTTCCGGTGACAAATTTGATACCGGCAGCGGATGCCAGAATACTGACACCGGCCACTTCCGTCAGATGGCTGCCGAAAATATAATTCAGCTGATCCATCTGAACCGCCGTCATCTGTGCACCGCCGACGGTCACGTTCTGGTTCTGCCCGATCGTTTCAGTGTGACTGGCCGCCACCGCTGTACTGCGATCATTCAGCACCACGGTGTTCATGTCTTTCTGGGCGTGCATAAAGACTTCCTGCTTCCCGTTTTCATCCTCAAAGCGCAGCTCGTTGAATCCCTCACCCTTGTGGGTTTGTGTGCGGAATGCGGTCTGGGTTTTACTGCCGGGGAATGCCGACGGCGGGCCGTTGCGGCCGTTATAGGTACAGCCGGTGACAATCGGGCGGTCGATATCCCCGTTAAGGTAAGAGACGATAATTTCCTGCCCGATTCTCGGCACAGCGGAAAAACCATAACCGCTGCCGTTCCAGCCCATTGCCACCCGCACCCAGCAGGAAGCGCTGTGATCCGGTTTGCCGTAACGATCCCAGTGAAAATAGACTTTCACCGCGCCCTGTTCGTTGGTGTAGATTTCTTCCCCGTCCGGGCCGACCACCGTTGCCAGCTCGTCGCCGTCCGCCTGGGGGCGGAAACGGAACGGCGGCCGCCATTCGCGGGTGCCGGGGATAAACTGCACGGTATTACTGAACGTTGTCCCTTCACCGCCGCTGTTATCCGCCAGCGGCTGGGTGCCGCGGTGATTAACCGTAATCACCTGCCACGGTTGATTCATCACTGCCGAAGGGTGGTTGCTCAGGGTGAAGATTTTGCCCGGCATCAGGGCAAAACAGTTGGTGCCCGCCGTGCCGGTCTGACGCTCATTCTGTGACTGTTCGTAACGCAGCCGGGTGAACGGTTTACCGGTTGCATCATCACGGTAACGACCGTAACTTTCATACACCGGATGCTGTTTATGCACATCACCGGTAACTTCATGCTGAAACGGGTAGGAGGGGCTGTCCGGGTTGTAATCTTTCTGGATAATGACATCACTGCATAATTTTTCGGTGTAGCGCCAGGAGAATGCGGTGCTGTCACGGGTATCGGTATCTGCCTGCGGGTTATAGGTCAGATGAATACCGGCAGTCATACCAAGGTGATTGTCACTGTAAAACAGTTTCGGGCCTTCCTCGAACCAGAAGTTAATCCCCTCTTCTGCCGCCAGACGGCACCAGAAATCATAGGCAGATTCCCGTTTCTGAGTGATGTAATCCCGTTTCTGATGCAGTTCGTCCTGATAGAATTTCAGGTCATTTTTGACATGGGCTTCTTTAAGTAATGTCGCCAGCACTTCCGGTACCGATTGTTTCTGGAAGATGCGGCTGTCCTGGCTGAGCGTCATGATCCACATTTCCGGGCGGATCAGAAAGTGATACCAGGTTTTGTTGCCATCGGTATTGCCCTGTTCCGCGGAGGCCAGCAGTCCCTGAACGGTGCGGACTTTGACGCCGTCACGGGTCACAGTCAGAGAAGACGCTTTGCCCAGATGTTCATCAAATGTGATTGACGGCAGCACGCTGACGGCACTGACTGACAGCGAAAACAGGGAAGAAAGCCCTTCGCTGAGTGAGAATTCGGTGACCTGAAACGTCTGCTCCGGCAATCCGCCGATTTTACAGGTAAAAACAAGACCGGATGGTGAACGCCCGGTCAGTGCGTCTGCCAGAGTGCCTGCCGCGCCGGGAAGTGTTGCGCCGCTGCTGAGGCCGCCACTGAGACCACCGGCAATACCGCCACCGGGAATAAGGTCAGCCGCAGCAGGGATCTGCGCTGCTATTTTTTGTGCCTGTTGTGCGGCGGAGACAGCGTTTTGCGCTGGTTCTGACATTTTTTTGCTGATTTCGGATACCGCAGCATCCTCAGCGTATTTCGCGGCACTGTCTTTCAGCGCCGCCGGGTCGATGACCTTTTTTTGGGGATCTTCAGCAAACATACCGGCTCCGGAACTGATCAGGCAGGTGACCCGCCGTGAAACGGGGGGCACCACGGTCAGGCAGGAACACCACACATTCCGGGGGAATGTGTGGTGTCAGTGAGCACATTACGCTTCGATTGGCGCGCGCCAGTCATCAGCACCGGAGGTGCCTGCAACCGTGTGATCCCAGCTGATTTTGCGGTAGGACATTGAGACTTCAATCAGCTGCGTGTAATCCGTTTTTTGCGGATCCTGACAGTGCGGCATTTTGCAGTCGATATTGACGATAGTGGCATCTTCCAGCGAGGTGGTGAAGAAGTGCTCCTGCTTACCTTCAACGGAGGTGCGGTACCATTTCAGTTGTACCTTAGGCAGCATTTCACCGGCTGCCAGGGCGTTGTACAGAAGCGGAACCGCTTTGTTCAGCGCGACCGTGAATTTAAACGGACGATGTGCACGCTGGCCGGACGGCTGACCGGACTGCGGATCAGTCGGGACCGTCACAACATGGTCAAACTGCTGCACCAGCATTTCATCTTCATGACCCTGCACGTAGATATTGCCGACAGATTCAGCGGTAAAGGCGCCGGCAGTGATATTGCCCTGAGTTTTGCCTTCGATGGAGATATAACATGGAGTTGGCATGATCAAATTCCTTATTTATTAGCGGGTAACAGGTGATTACCTGACGAGTAACTTCGTCATCAGCCAGTGCGCATGGTGATAATGCTGAATCATAAGTTTCACTTACCACTCTGTAAAGACCGGAGAAAGGTCTGCATCTCTCAGGATCAGTCACTTAAGTTAAAATCGTTGCAAAAGCAGGATAATTGACTGCTAAAGAAGGTCGGTTGAGAGTGGTGTGGCGGAATAATTCAGATCATAAAAGAAACAAACCACTATGTTTTTTAACAAAATAGTCTAACTTGTTGTAAACAATAAGAAAAAAGGCATTTTTTTTCAGATCACAAAATAAAATATGTAACAAAGTACAAAAGTAATGTAACTAAATGAATAATAACAATAAAAATTCCAATCAAAACTGAAACGGTAAAATCTGCTTAACTTCCTCTCTGAGTGGGGGGGCATAAATAGACGAAATCAGAATATTTCACTGATTTGTGTTATCGGTGTGTTACGCAGCCATGTATAAACGGGTTCAGTTTTGTACAAAAAATGGGGTCACTCTGAATTACATTCCGCCTGAGCTTTACCGGAAACAACCGGAAACGCTAATCAGGTACGCACTGTAATCTTTCGATACCGTAGCCGTGATTCGGAGGCAGTGCCGGCTTCAGTGTTTATCATCAACTCAATTTTTGCAGCACGCCAGATTATTCGGATGGCAGGAGCGGTTTCTGTCTTTATGACCGGCCTTGCGAGCCGGTCTGTGCGGGTATTGTTACTGCGCTTCCCGGCGGAGCCACTGCTCCACCTGCAGCTGTTCTTCCTGTGTGAGCCACATTCCCAGCTTGGTTCTGCGCCAGAGCGCATCTTCTGCGGTGATCACCCACTCGTGCTGTACCAGATAGCGCAACTCGGCCTCATAGAGGTTATGGCCGAATAACTGCCCGAGGTCGCTGAGGGATTGCGCGTCACCGATAATTTTTTCTGTCTGACTGCCGTAGGTGCGGGCCAGGCGCAGCGCCAGTCCGTTCGGCAGCCATGACCAGCGTTCTGTCAGCACGCGGGCATAGCCGTCACGGCTCCGGCCGTTCAGCTCACCGCCGGTCAGTACCGCCTGTTTTGTCCATGCTTTCCCGGCGTGCGGATAGTAGGCCGCCAGTTTATCCAGCGCGTGCTCACCCAGTTTGCGGTAAGTGGTGAGTTTGCCGCCGAAGACTGACAACAGCGGTGCCTGTCCGTTATCATCATGCAAATCAAGTGTGTAATCGCGGGTGATGGCTTGTGGCGAGTCCGATTCATCATCACACAGCGGACGCACACCGGAGTATGTCCAGCGGATATCGTCGCGGGTCAGGGTTTTACGGAAGTGGTCGTTATACACATCCAGCAGATAATTAATTTCGTTATCATCGATTTTAACGTCTGCCGGATCGCCGTGATATTCCACATCTGTCGTGCCGATAATCGAAAATTCATCCATCCACGGGATGACAAACACAATACGGTGATCTTCATTTTGCAGGATATAGGCCTGCGGCTCGTCGTGGGCACGCGGTACCACAATATGGCTGCCTTTGATCAGGCGGATACCGTAAGGGGATTTGAGCTGTAATCCGTCATCAAAGAAGGTTTTCACCCACGGTCCGGCGGCATTGACCAGCCCCTTTGCCTGCCAGCGCTGGGTTTCGCCGGTCAGGGTATTTTCCGCTTCCACCTGCCATAAGCCGTTTTCGCGCCATGCGCGGGTGACTTTTGTCCGTGTGCGGACTTCGCCGCCCTGCCGTACGACTTCCTGTGCATTCAGTACCACCAGGCGGGCATCGTCCACCCAGCAGTCGGAATATTCAAAGCCTTTTTTAAACTCCGCTTTCAGCGGGGAAGCGCTGCTGAAGGTCAGGCCGCGGCTGCCCGGCAGTGTGGTGCGTTTACCGAGATGGTCATACAGAAACAGCCCCGCGCGGATCATCCACGCCGGGCGCAGGTGCGGCTGATGCGGCAGACGGAAACGCATCGGGAACGCGATATGCGGAGCCATTTTTAATAATACTTCGCGTTCTGCCAGCGCTTCGCTCACCAAACGAAACTCATAATGTTCGAGATAGCGCAAGCCGCCGTGGATCAGTTTTGAGCTGGCCGATGAGGTGGCACAGGCGAGATCCCGGGCTTCCAGCATCAGCACAGACAACCCGCGTCCGGCGGCATCAGCGGCAATACCCGCGCCGTTGATTCCGCCTCCGATAACGATCAAATCTTTTGTTTCCATCCTCACTCCCGCATGACCACATTTGTTCTTTAATGTTCGTTATCGCTCATAATAGTGCAATGTGAATGATATTCCAACATTCCGGACATAAAAAAACGTTCTCCGTGACATGGATAACAATTTGTTAGCATATCCACACAAAGAATAGTGAATTAAAAGAGGGGAAAAAAGCAAAGCAGCCGCGCCACCGGACGGTGACGCGGGCAGAGAGAATCAGCAGACTTCGAGCTGAACCTGTTGTTCATCCAGGATTTTGATGATGTTTTCCGGCGGGCGTTTGTCGGTAAACAGGCAATTAATCAGCCCCATATTACCGAGATTGACCATGGCATTGCGACCGAACTTTGAATGGTCGGTAACGAGCATCACACAGCGTGAGTTTTCAATAATCGCCCGTTTGGTGCGGACTTCATGATAATCAAATTCCAGCAGGGAGCCGTCATTATCAATGCCGCTGATCCCGAGAATACCGAAATCCAGACGAAACTGAGAGATGAAATCGAGAGTGGCCTCGCCGACAATCCCGCCGTCACGGGAACGGACTTCTCCACCGGCCAGGATCAGCCGGAAATCGTCTTTCGCCATCAGCAGGGTGGCGACATTGAGGTTATTGGTGACGATGCGCAGATTTTTGTGCTCCAGCAGTTCATGCGCGACAGCTTCCGGTGTGGTGCCGATATCGATAAACAGTGTGGCACCGTCCGGGATCAGCGCCGCAACACGGCGGGCGATCCGGCGTTTTTCATCCGACCACATGCTTTTACGTTCATGATAGGCGGCATTCACTGAGCTGGACGGCTGTGCCGCCCCGCCGTGGTGACGGTGGATTTTATTCTGTTCCGCCAGTTCATTGAGATCACGGCGGATAGTCTGCGGACTGACCTTAAAGTGCTCGACCAGCTCTTCTGTGCTGACATAGCCCTGTTTACTGACTAATTCAACGATAGCATCATGACGCTGTGTTTGTTTCACAAAATCTCCCGGTCAGATCAGTACCGCCGCATAGTCAGAATGGTGCCGTGATATGCAGCGGTGGTGTCATATTTTCATTACTATTCAGGCCGTCCGGCGGCGGTTATCCCATACCGCCATCAGCAGGCCGGTCGCGAGACCGGATGCATGGGCCATGTTTGCAATCGGCATTGTACCAAATAAATCAAAGTAACCGATAACCAGCCATAATACCGAGAACACCATCATGGCGGCAGGCAGGTAAATACCGGCTGACGGATTGCGCGCGCCGGTGTACCAGACATAACTGATCAGCGCGAACACCACGCCGGACAGGCCGCCGAAGGAGGATCCGCTGAAAAAGGATTGTGACCAGCAACTGACCAGGGCAGAGATAATGGTGATGACCAGCAGCCGTCCGCTGCCGAGTTGTTTTTCCACCTGACCGCCGAGATACCACCACAGCGCCAGGTTCATCAGAATATGGGTCAGACCGAAATGCAGGAAAACCGGGCTTACCCACCGCCATAATTCGCCCTGCTGATCAGGCTGCGGCCATGCCAGGTATGCCATGACCTCATCAGTACCGCTTATCTGCATCCAGATATAGACCAGAACACACAGCACGGTGATGGTGATGGTCAGCGGCCCGGCAGGGGTCACCAGATTACTGAAAACATGAGAGGCCGGATAGCGGAACGGAGAATCGGTTTCGCCGGATTCCCAGCTGGCCGCGAGATAGCGTTTGTTCATCGGATCACGCATAAAGGTGTCCAGCTCAGCCTGTGTCTGTGCCAGCTTGCTTTCGTCATCGAGCCACAATTCCGCGCCGCGCCCTTCGCGGGTGGCACGCATGGTGAGCTCAATATCCCGTGAGGCCATATAATCAATAAATGACTGGGCAATGCGCGGGTTGGCGATGGTGATCAGATAAACCATATAGCTGTCCGTTGTTAAGCGAGTGACCTGACTGTGTCCGGGTAGTTACGCAACCAGGCTTCAAAGCCGCCGTTGATGCTGTATACCGTTTCATAGCCGACATTAAGCAGATACTGAGCCGCGCCCTGACTGCTGTGTCCATGGTAACACATGACCATAACCGGCTGCTCATAATCTGTCTGATCCATGAAGGTATTCACGGTGTCGTTTGTCAGATGAAATGCACCGTCAGTGTGACCGGCACGGAAGCTTTGCGGATCACGGATATCAACCAGGACAGCCCCGTTCTGCTGCCAGAGTTCATACGCCGTATCCGGTGTGATTAAGCGGATTTGTTCCATAATGATTTTTCGTATGCAGATGAATATCAGCGGTGACAGAGCACCGCCGGAAACCCGCCCGGCAGTACACCGGGCGGTGTATTATCATGGCCGTGCGATAGCCGGCCGCTGCAGCACTGTCAGTAAACAGCGCTGTCAGTAATAAGAGTGTTCACCGCGCTGATGTTCAGTCAGGTCTTTAACGCCTTTCAGTTCACCGGCAAACATATTCAGTAACTCTTTTTCGATCCCTTCTTTCAGGGTGACATCCACCATGGAGCAGCCGTTACAGCCGCCGCCGAACTGGAGGATGGCATAGCCTTCATCCGTGATTTCCATCAGGGAAACACGGCCGCCGTGTCCGGCCAGCTGCGGGTTGATCTGGGATTGCAGAACATACTCGACACGCTCGATCAGCGGGGCATCATCCGCCACTTTGCGCATTTTGGCGTTTGGGGCTTTTAAGGTGAGCTGAGAGCCGAGCTGATCGGTTACGAAGTCGATCACGGCTTCGTCAAGGAACGGCGCGCTCAGTTCATCAACATAGGCGGTCAGCTGCTCAAACGGCAGCGCGGTATCGGTCGCTTCCACAGCATCAGGCGGACAATAAGAGACTCCGCATTCTGCATTGGGAGTGCCCGGGTTAATAACAAAAACACGGATTTGTGTGCCGGGTTCCTGGTTGGCAAGCAGTTTGGAAAAATGTGCCTGCGCAGCGTCAGTAATAGTAATCATAACATTGCCCAAAAATAGTTGACTGTTCCGGTTGGTTATAATACGCCCATTTGCGGGTTCACTACAAGGTGCGGCAAAGGCACCACACCCGGACTGCCACCGCACCCGCACGAATGAGCAATTCAGACAGCGCTGTCATGGTCGCCCCTGTTGTGATGACATCATCGGTCAGCGCAATATGCAGTCCGCGGACATCACGGGTGACGGCAAATGCAGAGGACAGGTTTGTCAGGCGCTGCGTGCGGGACAGCATCCGCTGGCTCAGTGTAGCACGGGTGCGGATAAGGCCGGAACTGTCATAAGGACAGCGCAGCCATTTTGCCAGCGGGCGGGTGATAAGTTCGCTCTGATTAAACCCGCGCTGCCATTGCCGGTAACGGTAAAGCGGCACACTGAGCAGCAAATCCGGCTTCGGATATTCCCCCGCGCGGTAAGCTGCGAGCACCCGGAGCAGCAGCAGTCGTGCCAGCGCACGGGCAATGTGGGTCTGCCCGCTGTATTTGAGGCGGTGAACCAGAGCGGCCAGCGGCGGCTGATAACCGGTCACCGCCAGCAGGCTCTGCCACGGCGGCGGTGTTTGCAAACAACAGCCGCATTCCGGCTCCGGGGTTACCAGCGGCAGGCCGCATCTCCGGCAGACCGGCGGCATCTCCGGCAACCCCCGTTCGCAGAATCCGCAGATACCGTGTGCGGCAATGGCCAGCGGCTGATTGCACAGCAGGCAGTAATTCTCAATAATAACCATCCGTCTTCCCTCCGGATAAATAAGGAAACAATAACGATGGCTACGCTTTTTTGGCAGCAGAGCGGACAGGGTTCGCGCGATCTTGTGCTGTTACACGGCTGGGGACTGAACAGCGAAGTGTGGAACAGCATTGAATTGCGGCTCGCACCGCATTTCCGTATTCATAAGGTTGACTTACCGGGTTACGGGCGCAGTCAGGAATTTGGTGAAATGTCACTGACGGAGATGTCGGATACCGTTTTCGCGCAGATGCCGGAAAATGCGGTGCTGGCGGGCTGGTCACTGGGCGGACTGGTGGCTGCGGATATTGCACTGCGTTACCCGCAGGCGGTGAGTCATCTGGTGACAATCTGTTCGTCGCCCTGTTTTAGTGCGCAGGAAGAAGAGGGCTGGCCGGGGATCAAACCGACAGTGCTGAGTGGCTTTCAGCATCAGCTGGCGACTGATTTTCAGCGCACTGTCGAGCGTTTTCTGGCATTGCAGACACTGGGAACCGCCAGTGCCCGTCAGGATGCCCGCATACTGAAATCAGTGGTACTGGAACAGCCGATGCCGGATGTGGCGGTACTGAATGCCGGGCTGGAGATTCTGAGAACCGCCGATCTGCGCAGCGGGCTGCCATTCCTGACAATGCCGTTCCTGCGAATCTACGGTTATCTCGACGGCTTGGTGCCGCGTAAAGTGGCCTCACTGCTGGATGAGCAACTGCCGTCCTCTCCGTCCGTAATTATGCGAAACAGCGCCCATGCGCCGTTTATTTCACATCCGGATGCGTTTTGTGAGGTACTGACGGGGTTTGCAGGCCGATAATCAGAAAAAAGCCGGTCGGTTTAATCACCAACCGGCTTTTGCCGAATTCTGATTCAGATGAAGGACTCAGCTGCGGCCTTCTGCTTTACGCTGCGCCAGGCGTGCTTTAAGTGATGCGGCACTGAAGACTTTGCCCTCAGAAGAGCCTGATGTTTTAACGGCGACTCCCGGTGTTGTATTGGCGGTTTGATTCATGGAGTATCTTCCTTTGGCAGCCTGATTGTTTTTTGCACTATAGCGCGGGGCAGAATTATCGTCAAAAATAATCATTATGAACGGATCTGATACACCTTCGTGTCACAGCCCTGACTTTCCGGGCACTGTTTGCAGCTGCTGCTCAGGCAGCTGCTGACATCCACCGCTTCGATTTTGCCCATGGCAGCCAGCTTTTCCATCATGGCCTGTACCAGGGCTTCCGGGGCTTTCAGCTGGTGGCTGAGCAGCCGGGCGTCTGCCCGGCCATTCAGTGCAATGGCGTCACGTACTGCGATCAGGCTGATCATGTCCGTGTCCTTTTATCAGTGACACTCATTGCCGGAGCAACCACCGCAGCGGCTGTGTGCATCACGGCGGAAGCTGAGATTCACCCGGCTGCGTGTGCGGCGCAGCAATGCAAACAGGATCAGGTTGAACATCACCACCACGCCGATAATCACTGAACTGCTGCCCGGATGCGCACTGAATGTGGCGGCCTGGTAGAACAGGGCCGCCAGTGAGTAAGCCACGTTCAGACCCCACAGGATGGAGAAGGTCATCCAGCCGCGGCTGGTTTCACGGGCGATAGCCCCCATTACTGACACACACGGTACATACAGCAGCACAAAGATCAGATAGCTGTAAGCCGCAACATCAGAGCCGAATTTCGCGGCCATAGTGCCCATGGTACCGCCGTCCATCTCGCCGTCGCCCTTACTGGCTTCAATCGGGTTGGATAAGGCTGCGAACGTGAAGGTCTCTGCCAGGGAATCCAGGGTTTCATTGACCGCATCACCCAGTTCACCCCATAAATCAAAGGCTTCCGGATCAAACGGTTCGTTGGTGATACTTTCGGCGGTATAGAGCGTGTTCAGTGTCCCGACCACCACTTCTTTCGCCATGGCACCGGTGATCAGACCGACAGTCGCCTGCCAGTTATCATTGGTGACACCAATCGGGCTGAGCAGCGGCGTGACCACTTTACTGACTGAGGCCAGTGCAGAATCATTAATGCTGTCCGCCGGTTTGCCGGAGAAGCTGAAGCTGTTCAGTGCGCCGATTACCATACTGGCGACAATAATCACTTTACCCGCACGTACCACAAAGCCTTTCAGACGCTGCCAGGTCTGCATAAACAGGGTTTTCATATGCGGTACGTGATACACCGGCAGTTCCATCACAAACGGTGAGGCTTCACCGCGCATAATGGTGTGTTTGAGCAGCAGGCCGGTGAGGATAGCCACCACAATCCCGAGGATATACAGGGAGAAGACAATGCTTGCGCCGTTTTTGCCGAAGAAGGCGGCAGCGAAAACCGCGAAGATAGCCAGCCGCGCCCCGCAGGACATAAACGGTGCCATCAGGACGGTGATCAGTCGCTCGCGCGGCGCATCCAGGGTTCTGGCACCCATAATGGACGGCACGTTACAGCCGAAACCGACAATCAGCGGCACAAAGGATTTGCCCGGCAGTCCGAGTGCCTGCATCAGTCTGTCCATCACGAATGCAGCACGGGCCATATAACCGGAATCCTCCAGGAAGGAGAGGAACAGGTACATCATCCCGATTTGCGGCACCAGCGGCAGCACGGTGTTGATACCGCCGCCGACCCCCTGGGCGAGGAAAATGGTCAGCCAGTCCGGGAAGCCGAGCGTCATTCCCAGCCATTGTGTTCCGTTAATGAAAATGGCTTCCGAACCGCCTTCAAACAGCGGCTGTAATGCCCCGCCGATATTGATGGCGAGTACGAACATCAGGTACATCACAAACAGGAATACCGGCACGCCCAGCCAGCGGTTGAGGACAATGCTGTCCATCGCGGCGGTCAGCTTATTCGGCTCGGAATGGCTGTTATCAATCGTTGTTTCGCAGATATCCGCGATAGTCTGATAACGGGCATCCGCAATCACCAGTTCCGGCTCTTCCTGCTGCTGTGCCTGCATGGCGTCACGGACAGACTGCACATGCTCCGGGGTGAAACCGGCGCGCGCCTGGCTGTAGATATCCCCTTCCAGGCTTTGCAGTGCCAGCCAGCGGCGCTGTGTGGCGCTGAATTCTTCCGCAGGAATCGACTGCGCAAGCGTGTTCATGCTGTCGAGCAGAGCCGCCGGATAGTTCACCAGCACGTCATGCGGTGTCATTGTGTGTTTGTCGATCGCGGCTTTCAGCTCACAGATACCGGACGCGCGGGTGGAAACCAGCGGGATCACCGGGCAGCCGAGGCGCTCTGACAGGGCGTTGACATCAATATTGATGTTCGCTTTATCGGCGATATCCAGCATATTGAGGGCGATAATGCAGGGAACACCCAGTTCCAGCAGTTGCAGCGTCAGATAGAGGTTGCGTTCCAGATTGGATGCATCGACAACGTTAATCAGCATGTCCGCTTCACCGCTGAGGATAAAGTGGCAGGCAATCTGTTCGTCTAAGGAAGTCTGTTCGGAGATGGTGGTCAGTGAGTAGGTGCCGGGTAAATCCACCAGCTCAATTTTGTGTTCCGGTGTGGTGAAATAACCGATTTTCCGTTCCACGGTCACACCGGCCCAGTTGCCGACGCGTTGTTTGGATCCGGTTAACTGGTTAAACAGCGTGGTCTTCCCTGAATTGGGATTACCGATGAGTCCCAGGGTGAGTGCTTTCATAGTGTCTTATGCCAATCAATAAATACAACCCCCTCTGCCGGCGGCAGAGGGAAAAGAGTGAGTCAGCGCGGGAGGTGCGGCGGATTACGCCTGCACGTCATCAAGCATCAGCAGCGCCAGGTCTTTTTTTCTGAGCATCAGGTTGACGTGCCGGGTTTCGATTTGGATCGGATCGCCCAGCGGAGCGTTGCGGATCACCCGGAAAACAGAGCCGGGCAGCATGCCCAGAGACAATAATTTCTGACGGTATGCCGGGCTGATTTCCCCGGAAAAGCCCAGAATTTTATAACTGTGTTGTGGCTGAAGTGTCATAAAGGCTCCGGTTAACCATGCAAACAGGAATGATATTGCAAATGATTATCGCACGAACAGTTTGGCAGAAAAATATCCCTTACAAATTTAATTGATACTGTAAATGCAAATCATAACCAACAATATTTTACCTATTTAGCCCGAAAATTAACCAGCAAAGTTTGATGTGCGTCAAGATATCCGGCGTATAAAACAATTGAGAGCAGATATTTCACGTCTTGATTTACGTTAATAACAATTTTTACGACTGGTTAACGCAATATGCGACTGACAGGAGGGAAATGTACGGGCAGCCAGGGCTGCCGCGTACATGGTAGCAGGGGTATTACTTGCGCTTGCCGAATGCCGCGGCGAGGGCATCACCCATCGCGCTGTTGCCGGCAGAGGTGTCACTATTACCGTTACGGGCAGGGCGGCTGTTCTGACGTTTTTCCGCCCGTGGTTTATCGCTGCCGCCACCACCACGGCGGGCCGCCGTTTCCGGTTCTTCGTCCATTCGCATGGTCAGCGCGATACGCTTACGGGCGATATCCACATCCAGCACTTTGACGCTGACAATATCCCCGGCTTTGACCACAGTATGCGGATCTTCCACATAGCGGTTGGCCAGCGAGGAGATATGCACCAGTCCGTCCTGATGAACACCAATATCGACAAAAGCACCGAAATTGGTGACGTTGGTGACCGCACCTTCCAGCACCATGCCCGGACGCAGATCATTCATGGTTTCAATACCATCGGCAAAGGTGGCGGTTTTAAACTCCGGACGCGGGTCACGGCCGGGTTTTTGCAGCTCTTTGAGGATATCGGAAACCGTCGGCACACCGAATTGTTCAGTGACAAAATCCTGTGCTTTCAGATTGCGCAGCACATCACCGTTACCCATCAGATCACTGAGGGTTTTTTGTGTGGCCTGCAGGATTTTTTCCACCACCGGATAGGCTTCCGGGTGAACGGTGGAGGCATCCAGCGCATTTTTACCGCCTGCGATACGCAGGAACCCGGCGCACTGCTCAAAGGCTTTCGGGCCGAGACGCGCGACTTTCAGCAGTTGTTTGCGGTCAGCAAAACGCCCGTTCTCATCACGCCAGTCAACGATATTCTGCGCAATGACTTTGCTTAGTCCGGCAACACGGGTCAGCAGGGCAACAGACGCGGTGTTGAGGTCAACACCAACGGCGTTGACGCAGTCTTCCACCACCGCATCCAGTTTACGGGCAAGCTGTGTCTGGCTGACATCATGCTGATACTGGCCGACACCGATGGATTTCGGGTCGATTTTCACCAGTTCGGCCAGCGGATCCTGTAACCGGCGGGCGATAGAAACCGCACCGCGCAGCGAGACATCCAGATCCGGAAACTCTGCCGCCGCCAGTTCCGAGGCAGAATAAACCGAAGCACCGGCTTCGCTGACAATCACTTTCTGGGCTTTGATATCCGGGAACTGTTTCTGCACATCGGCAAAGAAACGTTCGGTTTCGCGGGACGCCGTTCCGTTACCGATCGCCACCAGTTCAACATGGTATTTCAGGCAGAGTGCCGCAACGGATGCCGCTGCTTTGGCGGTCTGACCGGTGTGCGGATAAATGGTATCCGTCGCCAGCACTTTACCGGTGGCATCCACCACCGCGACTTTCACCCCGGTCCGCAGACCCGGATCCAGTCCCATGGTGGCGCGCATCCCGGCTGGTGCCGCCATCAGCAAATCACTGAGGTTGCGGGCGAAGACATTGATAGCTTCATCTTCCGCTTTTTCACGCAGCGCAGCCATCAGCTCAGTTTCCAGGTGCAGCAGCACCTTGACCCGCCATGTCCAGCTCACCACCGCTTTGCGCCAGCTGTCCGCCGGGGCATTGTTAAAGCGGACGCCGAGATAATCGCGGATTAATTCTTCACAATAGCTCTCTTTCGGCGGCTCCTCACACTGCGGATCAGCATTGAGGGAGAGTTGCAGAATGCCTTCATTGCGACCGCGGAACATGGCCAGAGCACGGTGTGACGGGACATTGGCAATCGGTTCATGGTGATCGAAATAATCACTGAATTTTGCGCCTTCGGCTTCTTTGCCGCTGACCACAACGGAAACCAGGTGCGCATTACGCCACAGATAATCACGGACTTTCCCCAGCAGACCGGCATCTTCCGCAAAACGTTCCATCAGGATATAGCGGGCACCGTCGAGGGCGGCTTTGGTGTCGGCAACCCCTTTTTCGCTGTCAGTATAGGTGGCGGCGAGGGTTTCCGGATCCTGTGACGGGTCCTGCCACAGCGTGTCTGCCAGCGGTTCCAGACCGGCTTCCGCCGCAATCTGTCCGCGTGTGCGGCGCTTGGGTTTGTAAGGCAGGTAGAGGTCTTCCAGCTCCGTTTTGCTGAGCGTCCCGTTAATCGCCCCCGCCAGTTCCGGGGTCAGTTTGCCCTGATCCTCAATGGATTTGAGGATGGTCTGACGGCGGTCGTTCAGTTCGCGCAGGTAGCTGAGGCGGGTTTCCAGCTGACGCAGCTGAGTATCATCCAGGCCGCCGGTGACTTCTTTCCGGTAGCGGGCGATAAAAGGGACCGTATTTCCCTCATCCAGCAGGGTAATCGCGGCGGTGACCTGGCGGGTTTGCGCCTTCAGTTCACCGGCAATAATCTGGCTCAGAGATTCATTCATCATGATATTCTTTCCGGCTGCGATAAATTGATGTAAAAAAATTTCAGGGGACAGTTATACGTGTTCAAAACGGGAATTACCAGCCGGGATAAAGTAATATAAATGAATTATTCATAGCTGTTATCTTCCGGAAAATGCATTTAGTATTACAATTTATTTAAATAATTTATTTTTTGTTTAGGTAACATATGGCAAAAAGTAACCTGATTACCCGTGAAGGGTGGGATGCGCTGGATCAGGAGTTAAAATATCTCTGGAAAACAGAGCGTCCTCAGGTCACTCAGGCAGTGTCAGAAGCCGCTGCACAGGGAGATCGCTCGGAAAATGCCGAGTATATATACGGGAAGAAACGTCTGCGTGAAATAGACCGGCGTGTCCGGTTTCTTTCAAAACGTCTGGATGACGTAAAGATAGTTGAGCCGGATCCCCGCCAGGAAGGAAAAGTATTTTTCGGGGCGTGGGTGGAACTGGAAAATGACGATGAAGAAATTCAGACTTTTCGCATCGTCGGACCTGATGAGTTTTCCCCGGCAAAGAAATGGATTTCAGTCGATTCCCCTGTGGCCCGGGCATTAATCGGAAAACAGGCGGATGATGAAGTAATGGTAATAACACCTAACGGTGAAGTGAATTATGTCATTTTGTCTATCCGCTATCATCCGATTGCTGAGTAGGCACCATTAATCTGAAGAGTTGCATGAAAAAATGAACCCGGGAGTCAAACATGCAGGAAAGTTATAAGGTCCTTGTCGTTGATGATGACATGCGTCTGCGTGCGCTGCTTGAGCGCTATCTGAGTGAGCAGGGTTTCCAGGTCCGTACCGCCGCGAATGCGGAACAAATGGATCGCCTGCTGACGCGTGAATCAATTCATCTTATTGTCCTGGATCTGATGTTACCGGGCGAGGACGGGCTGTCTATCTGCCGCCGTCTGAGAAGTCAGAATAACCCGATTCCGATCATTATGGTGACGGCGAAAGGGGAAGAAGTGGATCGCATTGTCGGGCTGGAAATCGGTGCGGATGATTATATTCCGAAGCCGTTTAACCCGCGTGAACTGCTGGCACGTATCCGCGCGGTGCTGCGCCGTCAGGCGAATGAACTGCCGGGTGCGCCGTCTCAGGATGATGCGGTGATTCAGTTCGGTAAATTCAGACTGAACCTCGGCACCCGTGAGATGTTCCACGAAGATGAAAATATGCCGCTGACCAGCGGTGAGTTCGCGGTACTGAAAGTGCTGGTGTCTCACCCGCGTGAACCGCTGTCCCGCGATAAGCTGATGAGTCTGGCACGCGGTCGTGAGTACAGCGCAATGGAACGTTCAATCGACGTGCAGATTTCCCGTCTGCGCCGCATGATTGAGGAAGATCCGACACATCCGCGTTATATCCAGACCGTCTGGGGACTGGGTTACGTCTTCGTTCCGGACGGCAACAAGGCATGAAGCGGCTGCGGTTCTCGCCGAGGAGCACCTTTTCACGCTCGTTATTTCTGGTCATTTTCCTGTTGTTTGCAACCATAACAACAAGTTATCTGGCCGTTGTGAACTTTATTGTCATGCCCAGCCTGCAGCAGTTTAACCGGGTGCTGGCCTATGAAGTACGCACACTGATGAGTGAAGAGATGGTGCTGAAGGACGGAACCGCAGTGCGTGTTTCGCCGGCGCTGCGTAAGAAAATTTATGAAGAGCTGGGGATTACCTTTTTTACCGAAAAAACAGCCGATGAGGGCGGATTGCGCTGGGCGCGTCATTTTGAGTCCCTCAGTAAACAGATGAGTCATTATCTGGAAGGTTATGCGGATGTCCGGCTGGAAGTCGGCCGTGATTATCCCGTGCTGTGGCTGAACTCCTATATCGCCCCGGATGTCTGGGTGAGAGTGCCGCTGACCGAAATCGGTCAGGATCAGTTCTCCCCGATCTTCCGTTATATTTTTGCTTTTCTGCTGATTGTCTTTGCCGGGGTCTGGGTGTTTATCCGCTATCAGAACCGTCCGCTGACCGAGCTGGAATCCGCAGCCCGGCAAATCGGTACCGGCGGCCCGCTGGTCCCGGTACGGGAAGCCGGGGCGGCAGAAGTGCGTTCGGTTATCCGTTCGTTTAACCAGATGTCCAGAGATATCAAAACGCTGGAGCAGGATCGCACCGTGCTGATGGCTGGTGTCAGCCATGATCTGCGTACACCGCTGACCCGAATCCGTCTGGCAACAGAAATGATGAACCCGGACGATGACTATCTGGCGGAATCCATCAACAATGATATTGAAGAGTGTGACGGCATCATTGAGCAGTTTATGGCGTATCTGCGCACCGGCCGTGAGATGGAGATGGTGCATCTGGAACTGACATCTGTCCTCAATGAGGTGATTGAAGCGCACATCCACTCGGATGTCACACTTCAGAATGATGTTATTCAGGCACCGGTTTATCTCACCGGTAACCCGATTGCGATTAAACGTGCGCTGGGCAACATGCTGGTCAATGCCACCCGCTACGGTAACGGCTGGATCCGTGTCAGCAGCGGCGAAGACGGGCATTTCGCCTGGTTTCAGGTGGAAGATGACGGCAACGGTATTGATGAGGCGGATATTCCGGACCTGTTCCAGCCGTTTGTGCAGGGTGAAAAAGCGCGCAGTAATAAAGGCACCGGGCTGGGGCTGGCGATTCTGCGCCGGATTGTGGATGCGCATGACGGTAAAATCGAGGTCGGCCGCAGTCAGCGCGGCGGGTTCCGTATCCGCGTGATGCTGCCGCTGCCGGATGACAGAGACGATTAATAATTATGACAGCCGCATGTCATCGTCATATGGCTGTCATAATTCCCCGCAGGACGTCCTGCTCTCCGGGATTTTGCGTTTAATAACAATTAAATCAACGAATTAAATTTATTCCCCGGTGTTGTTTCTTTCCGCTATTTTTCCGGTTTTGTGTCCCCGCGCACCTGCAATGTCATAAAACTGTCATATAACCTACATATTATTGTCACCAGATTGTCCTATTTTCCCTCATGTTCCGACATTAACCAGATACAACGTTTATCGTCATTATCTATAAATCCCGTCAGGAGGGATCATGAAACCGATGCGTACCGCAGTAGCCACTGTTATGGCAGCGACACTTTCTCTCTCTGCATTTTCTGCATTTGCCGCGACCAGTCTGACCGGGGCGGGTGCAACATTCCCTGCGCCGGTATATGCGCAGTGGGCTGATACTTACCAGAAAGAAACCGGCAACAAAGTTAACTACCAGGGGATTGGTTCCTCCGGTGGTGTGAAGCAGATTGTCGCCAATACCGTTGATTTCGGGGCGTCAGATGCACCGCTGTCCGAAGATAAACTGGCTGCAGATAATTTATTCCAGTTCCCGACCGTGATCGGCGGTGTGGTACTGGCCGTCAACCTGCCGGGCCTGAAGTCCGGTGAACTGGTACTCGACGGTAAAACCCTGGGTGATATCTATCTGGGTAACATCAAAAAATGGAATGACCCTGCAATTACCAAACTGAACCCGTCAGTGAAACTGCCGGATCAGGATATCGCCGTTGTCCGCCGTGCGGATGGTTCCGGTACCTCGTTCGTCTTCACCAGCTACCTGTCAAAAGTCAGCCCTGACTGGAAAGAAAAAGTCGGTGCAGGCTCTACTGTTAACTGGCCGGTAGGTCTCGGCGGTAAAGGTAACGACGGTATCGCCGCATTTGTTCAGCGTCTGCCGGGCTCTATCGGTTACGTGGAATACGCCTACGCCAAACAGAACAAACTGGCTTACACCAAGCTGATTTCTGCGGACGGTGATGCGGTTTCCCCGACCGGCGAAAGCTTCAGTAACGCAGCGCGTAAAGCCGAGTGGTCAAAAAGTTTCGCTCAGGATCTGACTAACCAGCCGGGTCCGAATGCATGGCCGATTACCTCCACCACCTTCATCCTGGTTCACACCAATCAAAAAGATGCTGCCAAAGGGCAGGAAGTTCTGAAATTCTTTGACTGGGCATACAAGAACGGCGGTGAGCAGGCAGAAAAACTGGATTACGCGGTACTGCCGAAAGAAGTGATTGAACAGGTCCGTGCATCATGGAAAACCAGTGTCAAAGACAGCAGCGGTAAGCCGCTGTACTGATACGGCAGATGATGAAGTAACGATTTATCAGTAATTGCTCCCCTCGTGCCGGGGGGAGCTGTGTAAAGACGGAAGCGACTATGGCCGAACTGAAAACGGCAATGAAACCACCAAGCAAACGCGGCGACCAACTTTTCAGTGCCCTGGTAAAACTGGCGGCGCTGATTACGCTATTGTTGCTTGGCGGAATTATTATTTCACTGATTATTGCGTCATGGCCGAGCATTGAAAAATTCGGCTTAGGTTTCTTATGGAATAAAGAGTGGAACCCGCCGGCAGAAGAGTACGGGGCACTGGTACCGATTTACGGCACCATCGTAACCTCGGTTATCGCCCTGCTGATTGCGGTCCCGGTGAGTTTCGGGATTGCGCTGTTCCTGACCGAACTGGCACCGAACTGGCTGCGCCGTCCGCTGGGTATCGCGATCGAGCTGTTAGCCGCTATTCCGAGTATCGTCTACGGCATGTGGGGACTGTTTGTCTTTGCCCCGCTGTTTGCCACCTATTTCCAGCAGCCGGTCGGCGAGGTGATGTCCAGCATCCCGATTGTCGGCGAGCTGTTCTCCGGTCCGGCCTTCGGGATCGGTATCCTGGCAGCGGGCGTTATCCTTGCCATCATGATCATTCCGTATATTGCCTCGGTGATGCGTGATGTGTTCGAGCAGACGCCGGTGATGATGAAAGAATCCGCTTACGGCATCGGCTGTACCACCTGGGAGGTGATCTGGCGGATTGTGCTGCCGTACACCAAGAACGGGGTGATCGGCGGCGTGATGCTGGGTCTGGGCCGCGCCCTGGGGGAGACCATGGCGGTGACCTTTATCATCGGTAACACCTATCAGCTGGACAGCTTCTCGCTGTACATGCCGGGCAACAGTATTACCTCGGCGCTGGCAAACGAGTTCGCGGAAGCGGAATCCGGGCTGCATACCGCGGCATTGATGGAGCTGGGGCTGATTCTGTTTGTCATCACCTTTATCGTTCTTGCTATCTCCAAATTTATGGTGATGCGCCTGAATAAGAAAGAGGGACGCTGAGATGACTGACATGAATATTCAGCAACCGAAAGTGGATATCAGCGCACGGCAGAAACGCCAGTTCTGGCGTCGCCAGAAAAACCGCGTTGCCCTGTTTTTATCCATGTCCACTATGGCATTCGGGCTGTTCTGGTTAATCTGGATCCTGTTCTCGACTGTCACCAAAGGGATGGACGGCATGTCGCTGGCGCTGTTCACCGAAATGACACCGCCGCCGAATACCGAAGGCGGGGGTCTGGCGAACGCCATTGTCGGTTCCGGCCTGCTGATCTTGTGGGCGACCGTTATCGGAACCCCGCTCGGCATTCTTGCCGGGATTTATCTGGCGGAATACGGCCGCAAATCCTGGCTGGCGGAAGTCACCCGGTTTATTAATGACATTTTGTTATCCGCACCGTCGATTGTGGTCGGGCTGTTTGTTTACACCATCGTGGTGATGCAAATGCAGCACTTCTCCGGCTGGGCGGGGGTGATTGCTCTGGCACTGTTACAGATCCCGATTGTTATCCGCACCACGGAAAACATGCTGCGTCTGGTGCCGGACAGTCTGCGCGAAGCGGCGTATGCCCTCGGCACACCAAAATGGAAAATGATTTCAGCGATTACCCTGAAAGCCTCGGTCTCCGGGATTATCACCGGGGTGCTGCTGGCGATTGCCCGTATTGCCGGAGAAACGGCGCCGCTGCTCTTTACCTCCCTCTCCAACCAGTTCTGGAGTACGGATCTGATGCAGCCGATTGCCAACCTGCCGGTCACCATCTTCAAGTTTGCCATGAGTCCGTTTGCGGAATGGCAGAGTCTGGCCTGGGCGGGTGTCCTGCTGATCACACTGTGTGTGCTGTTAATTAATATCGTGGCGCGTGTGCTGTTTGCGAAGAAAAAGCACTGATTAAATGACTGCGGATGAATGAGAGAGAGTCATGAGTAAAATTCAAAACGTAACTGAAAGCAAAATTCAGGTTCGTGATCTGAACTTCTATTACGGTCAGTTCCACGCGCTGAAAAATATCTCGCTGGATATCGCCAAAAATAAAGTCACGGCTTTTATCGGCCCGTCCGGTTGCGGGAAATCGACCCTGCTGCGCACCTTCAACAAAATGTACGCGCTGTATAATGAACAGCGTGCGGAAGGGGAAATCCTGCTGGATGGTACCAATATTCTGACAGATACCCAGGATATCGCGTTATTACGCGCCAAAGTCGGCATGGTGTTCCAGAAACCGACGCCGTTCCCGATGTCCATCTATGACAACATTGCCTTTGGTGTCCGTCTGTTTGAAAAACTGCCGCGCGCCGAGATGGATGAGCGGGTGCAGTGGGCGCTGACCAAAGCGGCGCTGTGGAACGAAACCAAAGATAAACTGCATCAGAGTGGCTACAGCCTCTCCGGCGGTCAGCAGCAGCGTCTGTGTATTGCCCGCGGTATTGCTATCCGCCCTGAGGTTCTGCTGCTGGATGAGCCGTGCTCGGCGCTGGATCCAATTTCCACCGGGCGTATTGAAGAGCTTATCAGCGAGCTGAAATCGGAATATACCGTGGTGATCGTCACCCATAACATGCAGCAGGCGGCACGCTGTTCTGACCATACTGCGTTTATGTATCTGGGCGAACTGATTGAATTCAGTGATACTGATACCTTGTTTACCACCCCGGGCAAGAAACAAACCGAAGATTACATCACCGGTCGTTATGGCTGATGCGGAGACAATCATGGAAAATCTGAATCACAATAAACATATTTCCGGGCAGTTTAATGCTGAATTAGAGCATATCCGCACAGAAATGATGACGATGGGCGGGCTGGTGGAAGAGCAGCTCAGCAAAGCGATCACTGCTATGCATAACCAGGATGAAGACCTGGCGCGTGAGGTTATCGCCGGTGACAAGCAGGTCAACATCATGGAAGTGATGATTGATGAAGCCTGTGTCCGTATTATTGCCAAACGCCAGCCGACGGCGAGCGACCTGCGCCTGATTATGGCGATCTCCAAAACCATTGCCGAGCTGGAACGCATCGGGGATGTGGCGGACAAAATTGCCAAAACTGCGCTGGAAAAATTTTCACATCAGCATCAGCCGCTGCTGGTCAGTCTGGAATCTCTCGGCCGCCATGCCATTCAGATGCTGCATGATGTGCTGGATGCCTTTGCGCGGATGGATATTCAGGAAGCTATCCGCATCTACCGCGAAGATCAGAAAGTGGATCAGGAATATGAAGGGATTGTCCGTCAGTTAATGACCTATATGATGGAAGATCCGCGCACTATCCCGAGTGTCCTGACCGCACTGTTCTGTGCCCGCTCTATCGAGCGTATCGGTGACCGCTGCCAGAATATCTGTGAATTTATCTTCTATTACGTGAAGGGGCAGGATTTCCGTCATGTGAAAGGGGATGATGTGGAACGTATCCTGCTCGGTGAGCATGTGATTGAAGTTTCCGCGCATAGTAATAACGGCGAAAAAGGGAATGATCCGGCATAACAGGATTGCTTCTCCGGCGATATTGTCTGTTTTTGTAAAAGTCCCTGTCCTGATTTGACCCTGGAGTTAACTCCGGGGTTTATACTTTCTGAAACAGACAAAACAGTGTTTCCGGAGGTGTACGATGGGTTTATTCAGCCGGTTTTTTAACAGCGGGGGCGGATCCGGTCACGGGAACCGCAGCAGCGGTCATGGCCGCAAGCACGGTAATACGGGTTACAATAAGCATGGTCGTGACAATAATGGTTACCCGGAGCAGTTAAGCAATAACGCTGCGCAGACTATCACCGGATATTGTCAGAAATGCGGTACCGGCTATCCGCCGGACAGCCGTTTCTGCGGGCGGTGCGGTAATGCCCTCAATCCGTAAGGCAAATGCCGGTCATCACCTGACCGGCATGTTCAATTCAGTTTTTTCTCTGTCCGCACATTGCGTCCTTTATCATTAATGCTGATCAGCGTGACGGACTCTCCTGCAGATAATTGCCCTGTATATGCCACCCGGCTCTCTGAATAAGGGGCGAGCATCACGGTGCTGATATGTGACGGTGTATTATCTCCGCCGGAGACGAGCGCGGATAATGTGAAATAGTAAGGTGCCGGATTTTTCAGAATCAGCGTTTCTCCAGATAAAGAGGCAGAAATCTGTTCCGGAACCGCATCCGGCGGCAGCGAAAGGTCATCCGGCCGGTAAAACAGCTTTATCCGTGTCCGCAGGGCAAATTGCAGGGTATTACCGGTGGTGGTTGTCTTCGCCGGAATATCCACCACATTGAGATAAAAAACCGATTCCCGGTCGCGGGGCAGGCTGTTTGCCAGAACACGGATTTTCAGTTGCTGCCCGCCGCCTCCGGCGATCCGCGTCACCGGCGGCACCACCATAAACGGGGCGCTGCTGGTTTCCGGCGAGGAATTGATATCCCCCTCATCCACCCAGCTCTGCACCAGTGATGGCATGTCTCCGCTGTTGGTCAGCTGGATCTCTGCATTTTCCTGATTGCCCGGGTAAATCACCCGTGTGGTATTGATGACAACACCGGCGTATCCCGCCTGCATGCACAGGAGCAGAATGATAAGAATGCCTGTCCGCATCGTGTCCTCCGGCGGTTCAGTTGTAGGAGAAAACCAGGGTCGCGGAACTGCTCATTTTTCCCTGTGTCACCGTACCCGGACTGTAGGGATAGTAATACGCGCCGAGATCGACAGAGAAAGCCGGTGAGACTGCGCTGCCTTTGGCGGCAGTGAAAATACTGGTGGCACTGCCCTGAGCATTGGCACTGTCAGAAAACTGCACCGGGCTGCTGAGGTTACCGGCTTTCACCACGCGGAAGCCGACACCACCGGCACCGCCGGAAACGGTATTGGTCAGCACGGTTTTGTCGGACGGCTGTAAATTGGACGACGACAGGAACATGGCAATATCCCGGGACGCAGTGTTACCCGTGAGGAGGCCGTCACAGGTAAAATTGAGGCGGAACGGGGTGTATCCGGCTTTATCGGTGGTTTTAACGGCATTGATACTCATCAGCGGCAGACTGACAGTCAGCCCGGCATTGGTAAAGGTACAGGTGGTCACCGGTGGATTGTAAGTAACCTGCACCGGCTGCAAAAACATATCATTCGGATCAGCCGGCCATTGCAGCGTCAGTAAAAACTGCAAAATCTTACTGACAAGCGCAGCCAGCCAGCCCACCAGCCCCAGCGTGGTGGCATCAGAGGCAAAAATGACTGGTGTAATCGTCACTGTATCACCCGGGACTTTGGTGTAGTTACCGGTTGGTGTAGTGACGAGATCAAAACGCAGTGTGAAACCGGTATTGAGTTCTGTCCCGTTGTGAGTACCTGCTGCCAGGCCGGAAACACTCTTTTTTGTCTGAGCCGTCAGGGTGATATTGACGAGTTGTGCGCCGTTATTAAATCCGATTGTTGCTGTCCGGCCATTAAAAGGGGAGTCGATTCCGATGGTATTCGGAAACAGCACCACTGCTGTCGTACAGGTAAACTGGCCGCTGAAGTTGGTCTGAGATACTTTCGATACGGTTGTGGTGGCGCCGATCAAATCAGCCGAAAGATCCAGCACCACGGCCGGTGCTGTCTGGGTGGATGTTACCGAACAGGTGGCATAAGCGGCCCTGCTGCTTATCACCGTCAGGAATAAAAGTAATACAGCGGCGGATGTTTTCATCATTGTTTCCTTTTACCGGCAGATGTTGTGATTTTTATCCGGCGTGACCACCGGATTGCGGATAACACACTGCTGTTTCCCGTCTGCCGTCAGTTTTATAATCAGTGAGGACGGCAACTGCCCGCTTTTCAGATAGAGCAACCCGGACTGCCCGACATACCCCAGCGGCTGATGCTGTTCATCGGTCACTTCTGTGCCGAACGGCAGTGTGCCGCCGTTTTCCCGGGCCGCCCGCAGAATGAAAGTCTGGCGCGGATCGGTTTCCATGCGGATATAACTGACCGCGCCTTTATACGGGCTGACCTGACCGATATTACCGGTCACTTCGGCACCGGAACTTTTTTCTGTGTCTGACAGGGTGTAAGAGTTGGCGCGGTAAGGGACGGATTGTGTCATCAGTACCACACCCTCACTGTTTGTCAGGGATGCTTTATCGGAATTCACCATCCGGTTACCGGCCTGCGGGGCATCAATAATGGTATAGGTATTGCCGGTGTCACCGGACATGGCGATATGGCCAGGGATCGCGACGATAGTTCCTTTGGCCCCGGCACCCGCCTGACGGTAATCGTTACCCTCACTGAATGAGCCGGACAGGGTGCTGTACGGGTTGCGGTAAGTAAGGTTCGCGCCCGCCAGGTTACTGCCGCCGTTCTGGTTTGAGCCGGTCAGCGTGTAGTTAACCAAATCATCTTTACCGGCGGTTCCGCTCAGGCTGACCGTTGTTTGCTGATAACGGGAATCGGTGGCGTAAATACCGCTGCTGAGAGAGGCATTTTTGCCGAAAACAGAAATTGGCACGCTGACATTCAGGTAAAACCGGGTTTCATTTTTATCATCAAAATTGCGGGTGCGTGATGCAGACACGGTATAACTGATATCGTTATAACTGTTTGAATATCCAAGCTGATATTCCCGGTTGCTGCCGCCGGAATTCCAGTAATCCCGGTGTGTGCCGGAGATATAAATCACCCCCCGGTTCTCGCCCAGATACTGATTTAAATTCACGGTGAAGGTATTTTTAGCCCGCGCACCGCGCATGGCATCCATCGTCATCAGATCCGGTATTTGACGCGGCGTGTTATCGGTGAGGTTTTCCTGTTCATTACGGTAAGCATCCCACGCCCGGTAGTTATCCTGCTGATAGATAGCGTCGGTGAAACTGTAAAAATTCCCGGTGGAGTAGCGGTATGTCGCGAGAGTCAGGTTTGTTGAGGTGGTGCTGACAAACTTACTGTAGGCAATACGATAGCTCTGGCCGCTTTTGCGGCCGGTTTTAAAGTCCGCATCCGCCTGTGTCACATCAACAGAAAGCGCACCAAACGGCAGATTCCAGGCGCTTCCCGCCAGAAGAGAGCGGTAATCTTTTCCGGCAATCCCGCCGGTATACAGTGTCACGGTATTATTCAGCCCGTAACGGAATTCCCCCTGCACAAACGCCGGGCGGTAGTGTGTATTATCCAGCCGGGCCTGACCGGCGGTCAGACTGTAATTATAAATTCCCTCTTTCAGCATATCGGGCACAGCGGAGAAGGGGACGGTAAATGATTCTTTCCGTCCGTCCGCTTCCTGAATAATGACAGAAAAATCGCCGCTGCCGCCGGTCGGCTGAATATCACGGAACATAAACTCACCCGGCGGCACGTTTTCCTGAAAAATAAGATTTCCGTTCTGGTAAATACTGACGAGGGCATTCGTCTGAGCAACACCCCGGATGATTGGTGCGAATCCCTGACCGGATGGCGGCAGCATATTCATATCCGTTGCCAGTGATGCGCCTCTGAATTTAAAACTGCCGAACAGAGAAGGCGGTGTATAAAAATCCCCCAGCGTCAGCGCAGATAAAATACGGCTGATCGGACGGTAAAGGTAACGGCTGTTATTTTTCCAGCCTTTCTGTCCGCCGGAATAAGAGGTATAAACCGATTCATCGCGGAATTGCCAGACACCGAGGTTCAGCCCGGAATTTACCGTGGCAAAAAAGCTGTCATTACTCTGTTTGTTATTCTTTTTTTGTCTGGCGTTATAGTAATTGACGTTATAGCCGAGAATAACGGCAGGCTGCCCGTGATCCCATAATTCCGGGTCAATATAACCGGCATCGGCAGTCTTTACCCCGATTTGCGGCACGGACAAATCTAACCGCAATGTACTTTTATTCAGGTGATGAGTCAGTCCGGCAGTCAGCTCATCTGCCGGTACCGGTTGTTTCTCTGCGGATAATTTTTTCGCATCATCTGAAAGATTCAGTCCGAGCTTATTAATATCCGCCGGCTGAAAATTCAGGGTATTATTATGCTCTCCCACTTCAACGGTAAACTGGCCTTTCCAGGTGTTATTGACATAAACGTCCATCAGCTGATCGCCGGACGGTAGTGTATTTTCCTGATATAAACGTGAAATATCCCCTTTAGCGGATTCACCGGCCAGCAGGGTGGTATCGAATTCTTCCGTAACGCCTTCGCGGGGATAGCTCCATAATCCGGCAATAATCAGAATCGGCAGGCAGTGTTGTGTTTTCACGTTATTATCGTCCGTCAGAAGGTAATATTCTTCGACTTATACACACCGTAATCATCGACATAGGTTACTGAGGCATTACGGGCCGCGGGTTTATTTTTCAGTGGTAATTGTTTCTCAGAAAAGGGCGGGATCATGTCGGATGCCGCCAGCCATGTGCGGCTGCTGTCATTGGCATTGACTGCCGCAATAGTAAAATGGTACGGAGAATTATTGGTGACAGATAAATGATCACCATTAAGCTGCCACTGAATATTATCAATGACGGTTTCCGGGTTTGCGGTCAGCCCGGCAGGGCGGTAAAACAGCTTTATCCGTGACCGCAGGGCCACCTGTAACACACTTTTTCCTTTGGCATTGGCGGGTGTGGCCGGAATATCCAGCACACTGAGATAAAAGACACTTTCCCGGTCATCCGGCAGTTTTTCATTATTTTTCTTTATTTTAAGCTGCTGCCCCTGCATTCCGTCTATTTTGACAATCGGCGGATAAACATAAAACGGCGAACGGCTGTTTTCCGGTGTGGCATTAATATCACCGTCATCTGTCCAGCTCTGAGCTAATGATGATGTCTGGCTGTTGTTATTCAGCTGAACAGTAATGCTGTCATTTTCTTCATGATAAATAAGCCGCGTCCCGTTAATCACGATATTAGCGGCGGCATTACCGGATAAAATAAGTATCATCAGAAAAAAGAATCGGCGTTTCATTATATTCCCCTGTAAACAGTCAGGCTTTTTGACAAGCCTGACTGTCTGACAATGGTTATAAATAAGAGACTGTATAAATCACGTTGGAATGTACAGGCCCGACTTTTGCTGGAGAGGTATTGGTTTTGTAATAACTGGCAATTAATGTCACCTGATCCGATGCCGGAGCGGTTTTATCTCCCTTCACTCCGGTGTCATATGCTGCATTCAGTGAAAGTGCCACTGACGGTGCGGTTGTTGACGATAAACTGAACCCGACATTTTTCGCGACGGACGGATCCCCTTCATTAACAGTATCGTTAATCAGGTAATTTCCGGTTGACGATATATTGTTGGGGGATGCGAAATGTATTTTCAGGTTACTTCCGGGCGGTACTGATGCGGGCGCACAATCAGAGAATGTCATGGTAAAGGCTTTCTGATTTTTGGTAATGACGGTATTTGCGGTTACCCCGGCATCCGTTACGGTAATCGGATCTAATAATACGGCGAAGTCGGCGCTGTTGCCTCCGTTTATGGTACAGGTGGTATCACTGATAGCACCTGTGATGTTTATAATTCCGCCCGCAGCGGTGACCGCAGACGCTGAACCTGAAAAAAAGGCGGCAGAAACTAATGCCGTAATAAGCGTTTTCTTTAACATGGTTAACTCCGGTAAAAATAAGATACCAGACTGACAAAAATAAGAGGCTATTTTTGCGGATTTTCATTTAAAGAGACCAATAATAATCAGTCTCTTTAAATTTAGAATCATCAGGTATATTTACCAGTACTTAATTTTGAATTTTACAGATATGTGATTATTGTCAAAATTTATAAATTTACACGCTCAGAATGTGTATTTTTTTCATAAGTTCGAATTCATTTTTTATTTTGGTGGCAATGGAAAGATAAATATACAGATAATAAGATGTGATTATTTATTAACAGGTTGCTGATAAATAATTTCTTTTGGATATTAATTTTAATTAACGGCAGTATGGGTTGTTAAGTATCGCTTATCAGGATCATGTAATATTTCAGCGGGGAAAATAACGTATGATTTTATTTCAATAAATAATCATAAATTATGTAATTAGTTTTTTTAATAAGAATGGATGGATTACAAATAACAGGTGTTATTGAGGGAGGCAGTCTGTTCTGCGTTCATCTTAGAACAATCAGTTATGGAATTATTCTTTCTTAGTATTTCAGGAACTAAGCAGGAGTTGGTAGCGTGAGAGTGTGATTTACACAAATTGACGTTTTCCGTGACTGATTCCAGGGGTGTGTATGAAACCGACATTATTTGTTCCGGCTCTGCTTGCCGGTTTAGCGTTAGTAAGTGGTACCGCACAGGCTGATAAGCTTGATGATATTCAGAAGGCCGGTGTGATCCGTATTTCGGTTTTTGACAGCAACCCGCCGTTCGGCTTTATCGATCCGCAGACCAAAAAACTGGCCGGTTATGACGTGGATATTGCACAGGCCGTTGCTGATGACCTCGGTGTGAAGCTGGAACTGCGCCCGACCAACCCCGCAAACCGTATTCCGCTGCTGGTCTCCGGCAAAGTGGATTTAATCGGGGCGAACTTCACGATTACCGATGAGCGTGCCAAACAGGTGGATTTTTCCATTCCTGATTTTCAGACCGGACAAAAATTTATTGCCCGCAAAGGCGTGCTGAAAACCCCGGAAGATGTGGCAAAACTGCGCATCGGTGCGGATAAAGGCACCGTTCAGGAAGTGACGCTGCGCGAGAAATATGCGGGTACCAAAGTGATTTCTTATGATGATACCCCGCTGGCGTTCGCCGCGCTGCGTAATGGTAACGTTGATGCTATCACGCAGGATGATGCCAAACTGGTCGGGCTGCTGGGTAACCTGCCGGAGTCAGTAAAAGCGGAGTTTGAACTCTCGCCGTTCAGTCTGACCCGTGAATACCAGGCACTGGCGGCACCGAAAGGGGAAACCCGTCTGGTGGAAGCGGTAAACAAAACCCTGCTGAAACTCGAAAGTGAGGGCAAATCACAGCAGATTTATAACCAGTGGTTTGGTCCGGGCACCAAAGCCGAACAACCGCGCGGTGAATTTAAGTTTGCTCCGCTGGCTGATCAGCCGAAGTAATGTGAGTGTGTTTTCTGAATCAGGCCTCACTCCGGTGAGGCTTCCTGCATTTCTGCGGCAACAGACGGGATGAGCGGATGTTTGAGCAATTTATAAGTGCGCACTTACTTGCGCCGGAATATCTGGGGTGGCTGGGGCAGGGGTTTGTGATCACCCTGCTTATCTCATTCTGGACGATTCTCGCGGCGACACTGCTGGGTTTTCTGCTGGTGGCCGGGCGGGACAGTCAGTTCGCGCCGCTCCGCTGGTTAGTCAGTGCTTACACCAGTGTATTCCGGAATACGCCGCTGCTGGTGCAGCTGTTTTTCTGGTATTTCGCTTCCGGGGAAATTCTGCCGCAGGCGCTGAAAATCTGGCTGAATACGCCGCATGAAATTGAACTGGCGGGGCTGACACTCGCCTGGCCGTCATTTGAATTTATCGCCGGATGGTTCGGGCTGACACTCTATTCCGCGCCGTTTATTGCGGAAGAATTACGGGCGGGGATTGCCGGGGTCGGGCGTCAGCAAAAATCAGCCGCGCTGGCGCTCGGGCTGACACCGTGGCAGTCCATGTGTTATGTGGTGCTGCCGCAGGCGGTCAGAATCGCCATGCCGCCGCTGCTCGGGCAGTATATGAATGTAGTGAAAAACTCGTCCCTGACGATGGCAATCGGGGTGGCTGAACTCTCTTATGCATCACGTCAGGTGGAAAGTCAGTCCTTGCAAACCTTTGAAGCCTTCGGGGTTGCGACGATCCTCTATATCGCCATTATTGCGGTGATGGAAGCCTTCGGGCAGTGGCGGACACAACGGGCGCTGGCACAGGGGCATTAAGATGGATTTTTCCGTAATTCGTGATAACTGGGAATACCTGCTGTTCGGTACGTTCCCGGACGGCCCGCTTGAGGGCGCGGCACTGACACTGGTGATCAGCCTGATTGCCGGGGCCATTTCTGTCGTGCTCGGGACTATCGGCGGGGTGATGCTGGCAATGCTGCGTGGCTGGTGGGTAAACCTGTTCGCGGCATTTCTCGGGTTTTTCCGTGCGATTCCCATCATTATGCTGATATTTTGGGTCTATTTCCTGCTGCCGATCGCCTTTGGTGTGGATGTGCCGGAAATCACCACGGTAGTCTGTGCGCTGGCGCTGGTCACCTCTGCTTATATTGCCCACGGTGTGAAGGCCGGTATTCTGGCGATCGGCAAAGGGCAGTGGCAGGCGGGGATGTCCCTCGGTTTCAGCCGGTGGGAAGTGCTGTGGCATATTGTGTTGCCGCAGGCGCTGCGGATGATGATCCCGTCCTTTATTAATCAGTGGATTGCGCTGATTAAAGACACCTCGCTGGCCTATATCGTCGGTGTGGGGGAGTTGTCATTCCTCGCGTCTCAGGTCAATAACCGCAGTATGGTCTACCCGACAGAGATTTTCCTGTTTGTCGCTTTTATCTATTTTGTGATGTGTTCGGGGCTGGAGTTGGGGGCAAATGCCCTGATGCGCCGTTATTCATTACAGCGGCAGCCTCGTCAGTCATGGCTTGCCCGCCTGTTTGGCAGGGGAAGAGAGAAACCGGTGCGGCTGTCAGAAAAACCGGCATCCTGTTCATCATAAGTTTGATCAATAACAATCCCGGCATCGTTAATGGCCGGGATTTTCCCGCAATGAAACGCAAACGTTTTCTTTTTTAAAATGATGCGGTAGGATAAGCCGAAAAAAACAAATTTCCGGGACTCCTTATTCATGACTACTCCGACTTCCGGCACTGATCCTCATCAGGGCCTGCTCCAGCGCGTGTTTAAATTACAGGAACACGGCACCACTGTCCGCACAGAAGTTATTGCCGGGCTGACCACTTTCCTCACCATGGTGTATATCATCTTTGTAAACCCGCAGATCCTCTCGTTCGCCGGGATGGATATCAAAGCGGTGTTTGTCACCACCTGTCTGATTGCGGCCATCGGCAGTATCGGGATGGGGTTATTTGCTAACCTGCCGGTGGCGGTTGCGCCGGCAATGGGGCTGAATGCCTTTTTCGCCTTTGTGGTGGTGGGTGCAATGCACTACTCCTGGGAAGTGGCGATGGGCGCGATTTTCTGGGGCGCGGTCGGGTTGTTTATTCTGACCTTACTGCGCATCCGTTACTGGCTGATTGCTCATATCCCGCTGAGTCTGCGGGTCGGGATCACCAGCGGTATCGGGCTGTTTATCGCCATGATGGGACTGAAAAACGCCGGTATTATTGTGCCGAACCCGGATACCCTGGTGACTATCGGTAAGTTTACCGATCACAGTGTGGTGCTGGGGGCGCTGGGCTTCTTTATTATCGCCATTCTGGCGGCGCGTAATATTCACGCGGCGGTGCTGGTCTCGATTGTGGTGACAACCTCCATCGGGCTTTTCCTCGGGGATGTCACTTACAAGGGCGTGTTTGATGTACCGCCGGGAATTACCTCGGTTGTCGGCCATGTCGATATCATGGGTGCGCTGGATGTATCCCTCGCCGGGATTATCTTCTCGTTTATGCTGGTGAACCTGTTTGATTCCTCCGGCACGCTGATCGGCGTGACTGATAAGGCCGGGCTGGCGGATGAAAAAGGCCGTTTCCCGAACATGAAAAAAGCGCTGTATGTGGACAGTATCAGTTCCGTCGCCGGTTCTGCGATGGGGACATCCTCTGTGACCGCATTTATTGAAAGTACTTCCGGGGTTTCTGTCGGCGGCCGTACCGGCCTGACCGCCATTGTGGTCGGCCTGCTGTTCCTCGCGGCGATCTTTATTTCGCCGCTGGCAGCCATGGTACCGGCTTATGCGACTGCCGGGGCGCTGATTTATGTCGGCGTGCTGATGACCTCCAGCCTGGTGCGCGTGAACTGGAATGATCTGACCGAATCGGTTCCGGCGTTTGTGACTGCCGTGATGATGCCGTTCAGTTTCTCTATCACTGAAGGGATTGCATTAGGGTTTATCGCTTACTGTGCAATGAAGCTGGGTACCGGTCGCTGGCGTGAGCTGAACCTGTGTGTGGTGGTGGTATCACTGCTGTTTATTCTGAAAATGGTGTTTGTGGACGCTTGATTCAGGCCTGTCAGTAAGATGTGAAAAAACCGCGCGGTGAATACCGGCGCGGTTTTTTTGTCTCTGTTTTATTGCTCCGGATAAACAATTCCCAGGCAGACGGCTTCTTCTTTTGCGCCGGGCTGTGACTGATATATGACCTGTTTCCGTTTCCCGATAACCAGATCCGGCCAGTCTTCCAGTGCGCCGGTAAAGGATTCCTGCGCACAGGTACGATTCTCGTGTCCGATCAGCAGTGCGCCGTGACGGCGGATATCATCACGGGTGACATGCAGGTTATAAATATTGGTTACCCGGTAGCCATGACCAGATTCATTGATCCACGGCTGGAGTGTTTCCGGCTGGTGCTTACCGTAAAACGTCACCCATTCATGCAGATATTCCCCGCCGGTGTATATCAGCGGTTTTCCGGTTTCCTGCTCCCACCAGCTTTCTGCCTCAGCGGTGAAGGTTTTCAGCCCGGTATTTTTCTGGCCGGCGTCACGGATATTGAATCCCATCACTGCGGTATAGCCCGTGATAACGATAACGGCAAAAATGATCAGCCCGTTCATGACGTTTTTCAGCGGTTTGACCGGCGGGGTAACCACCGAGCAGATCAGTGCAGGAATACACAGCAGAACAAAGGGTTGCAGCCACTCGGTAATACGTCCGCCCTGATGAAACGTGAACCAGACATAAATCACCGCGAGTGGTGCCAGAATCATAATATTGATAAGCCGTTTTGCCTGCGCTTTCGGCCAGCCGAAACGACCGCCCTTCAGGCGGATAATGACGGCGATAATGATCAGCGGATAGAACACGGTAAACAGTGAACCGGTGGTTTTCAGGGTAAGGCCGGTTTTAATTTGTGAATCAACCCACTTAAAGGCGGCAAAATCATTATTGACCAGCCAGATAACATTCGGGACGATCAGTGCAAACCAGATGGCTATCGCAGCATAAAACCAGGGGGAACGGTAACTTTCCCGTGCTTTCGGCACAAACAGGGTGAAGAGAAAGACCATCCCGACCAGTGCGAGCGTGGAATATTTCCCCATGGTCGCCAATCCGGATGTCAGTGCAAAGCCCATCCACCAGGCAGGATTGTCATAAACGGCGCGGACAAAAAAGTACAGCATCCACGGCCAGAAGGTCACCAGGATATAGTTATCATTGTAAGGGATTAAATCGAAATTGATGATCCCCGACAGATTCAGCGACAACAGTGCCAGCCAGGCAAAATCAGTACGCTGTGTGAGGTGGTGTGTCAGATACCATACGCCCCCCATACCGATACCAATGCCGGTAAAGTGGATGAAGTACCAGTAGAAATCGGCGGCAATCAGATCAGGGAAGGCGATGACCGGATACATCAGCATACCGACCAGCCACGGATTTTTCGGCGCACCCCATTCACCGGTTTTGCCCCAGTTCAGGGCTTCCACGGCATCGTAGGGCACCGTCGGATCCAATCCGTAGCTGACAATAATCCAGAGCGTGACATAAGCTGTGACCCAAAACCAGACAGGGCGGTGCGACGTTTGTTGTGAAAAGTGCATAATTCTATATCTTGGTTAAAATAATGGCTGTGTTCATTATTCACCCGGAGGCGAAATGATGGATCGTTTTGACGGAAATCAGGGTAAACTAGCCGCCAGCGAATCATTGTCATGGCTGCGGGCGTCCGGAAGCCATGAATATAGTTTTGTACTGTTCATTTACACGGTAAATGTTAACACAAATTAATCAGTTATTTTTAAGCGAGTAAGGTATATGGCCGCTATTTCAAAAAAACCATCCCGGTCACGGACACCAAAGAAAAGCCGTGAGGAGCTCAACGCGGAAGGCCGTGAACGTAAACGGCAGAAAAAACACCGCGGCAATCCGTCCGGTGCCCGTCAGCAGGATGATGCCCGCAAGACCGGTCGTGGTGCGGATAATGCGGTTGCTGATCCGCGTATCGGCAGTAAAAAACCGGTTCCGCTGTTTGCGGAAGGTAAAACCTCCGTTAAACCGGCAGCAAAAAAACCGGCTCAGCCGGTCAAAGCCGGATTATCTCCTGAAGAGGAACTGGCAAAACTCGAGAACGACGAGCGCCTCGATGCATTACTGCTGCGCCTTGAGAACAACGAAACCCTGACCGCAGAAGAAAACACCTACGTTGATACCCTGCTGGAACGTATCGACGCACTGATGGAAAAACTCGGTATTTCTCTTGATGAAGATGATGATGAAGAGAAAACCGATGACATCATGCAACTGCTGAAAGGTCGCTGATCCTCCGTTATTTTACTGACACCGGCGGCACCGTATCAAAACCGGCGTAACGGGTGACTGTTATGCCGGTTTTCTTATTTTAAGCGTACGCGTTTGCCGTGTTATCTGCCTTAATGGAGGATTAAATACTGCCCGGTGGCGGCTATCTGTAATATTAATGCTGTTTTTCTGTGACAGTACTGGCAGATATATTATTGAAAATAATAAATAATTCCCAAGAATAATACAGGATTATGCTGATACTGTTCTCCGGGAGAAACCCATGGGTAATACCAAACGTCCGCCGCACGACCACAGCCGCTTTATCCGCTGCCTCGGCTGGGTGGCAACCTTTACGGCATTCTGTATGTATGTCTCCTATATTCCTCAGATCATGGATAACCTTGCGGGGCATAAAACATCACCGTTACAGCCGCTGGCTGCTGCATTTAACTGTACGCTCTGGGTGATTTACGGCATTAAAGTGAAAGATCTGCCGGTTGCGGTCGCCAATGCCCCCGGTGTTCTGTTCGGACTAGCGGCAATGCTGACCGCCTTATAGCGATCTGCCTGATTATCCGTCTGTGGCACGATCATATTAATCGGGCGGCAGATCCGATAAACTGTGCGGCACACAAAACCGTCAGAGAACGGAAATACATTAATTCTGCAAAGGTGAGGCAAAGGGGAGAGCATGTCTGACGCGATCATCTGGGATCTGGCATTGATCCGGAAATATAACTATTCCGGTCCGCGATACACGTCGTATCCGACCGCACTGGAATTTAATCAGCAGTACAGTGACAGTGATTTTATCGCCTCAGCAAACCGCTATCCGCAGCGCCCGCTGTCGTTATATGTGCATATCCCGTTCTGCCATAAGTTATGTTACTTCTGCGGTTGTAATAAATTAGTCACCCGGCAGAAGCATAAGGCGGATGAATATCTGGCCGTGCTGGAGAAAGAAATCGCCGCCCGTGCCCCGCTGTTTGCCGGACGTGAAGTGCATCAGATGCACTGGGGCGGTGGTACGCCGACCTATCTCGATAAAGCGCAGATCAGCCGTCTGACCGGCATGCTGCGTCAGTATTTCCGCTTTGCGCCGGATGCTGAGCTTTCCATTGAAATCGATCCGCGTGAAATCGAGCTCGATGTTATCGACCATCTGCGGGCGGAAGGATTTAACCGCCTGAGTATGGGGGTTCAGGATTTCAACAAAGAAGTGCAGCGCCTGGTCAACCGCGAGCAGGATGAAGCGACGATTTTTGCCCTGGTGGAGCGTGCCCGCGCAACCGGGTTTGAATCCGTCAGTATCGACCTGATTTACGGGCTGCCGAAGCAGACGCCGGAAAGTTTTGCCTTTACCCTGAAACGGGTGGCGGAACTGTCACCGGATCGCCTGAGTGTCTTTAACTATGCGCATCTGCCGAACCTGTTTGCCGCCCAGCGGAAAATCAAAGATGAAGACCTGCCTTCTGCAGAGCAGAAACTGACGATTTTACAGCAGACAATTGAAAACCTGACCGGCAGCGGTTATCAGTTTATCGGGATGGATCACTTCGCCAAACCGGATGATGAGCTGGCGATCGCCCAGAACAACGGCATCCTGCACCGTAATTTCCAGGGGTACACCACCCATGAGGAGTGTGATTTGCTGGGCTTTGGTGTTTCCGCGATCAGCATGCTGGGTGACCACTATGCCCAGAACCAGAAAGACCTGAAAACCTGGTATGCACAGGTGGAAGAGCGCGGTAACGGGCTGTGCCGGGGTCTGGTGCTGACGGAGGAAGACTGCCTGCGCCGGGATGTGATTAAGGCGCTGATCTGCAACTTCCGGCTGGATTATGCACAGATTGAAAAACAGTATGACCTGGATTTTAAAACCCATTTTGCCGAAGATCTGCAATTATTGCAGCCGATGGCGGATGACGGGCTGGTTGAGATCCGCGACGATGCCCTGGTGGTCACGCCGCGCGGGCGGCTGCTTATCCGTAATATCTGTATGTGTTTTGATACCTATCTGCGCAATCAGATGCGTCAGCGTCAGTTCTCCCGCGTAATTTAATCTGTTTCCGGGGTTGATGCGGTGTCATCAATCCCGGCCTCTTTCAGTTTCCGCGTCAGCGTATTACGCCCCCAGCCCAGCAGACGGGCGGCATCCTGCTTGTGCCCGTTGCTGTAATTCAGTGCGCACTGCAGCAGGGTACGTTCAAACAGCGGCAGAGCATCCGCCAGCAGATCGGTTTTTCCGGCCCGTAACTGTGCATCCGCCCACTGCGCCAGTTGCTGATCCCAGTTGCCGGCTGCCGGATGATGGCTGTGCTCACTGCGGATATGTTCTCCGGCGGCAGTCATGGTCAGGTCGGCAGGCAGATCCTGCGGCAGTACTTCCTGGGTGGCAGACATCACGGTCAGCCAGCGGCAGACGTTTTCCAGCTGACGGACGTTACCGGACCACGGCAGCTGCATCAGCAGCGCTTCGGTATCCGGATGCAGGGATTTTGCTTCTGTTCCCAGCTCTTTTGCGGTTTTTTGCAGAAAATAGCGTGTCAGGCGCGGAATATCTCCCGGCCGTTCCCGCAGCGGCGGCAGCTGCATGCGGATAACATTCAGGCGGTGGAACAGGTCTTCACGGAATTTACCTTCCGTCACCAGCCGCTCCAGATCCTGATGGGTGGCGGCAATAATTCTCACATCCACCTTCACCGGTGCGTAACCGCCGACACGGTAAAACTGGCCTTCCGCCAGCACCCGCAGCAGCCGGGTCTGAATATCGAGCGGCATATCACCAATTTCGTCAAGAAACAGTGAGCCGCCGTCCGCCTGTTCAAAACGCCCCTGCCGTACCTGTGATGCCCCGGTAAACGCTCCTTTTTCATGACCGAAGAGTTCTGATTCAATTAAATCTTTCGGGATCGCCGCCATATTGAGGGCGATAAACGGCGCATCCGCCCGCGGGCTGTGATGGTGCAGGGCGTGCGCCACCAGCTCTTTCCCGGTCCCGGATTCGCCGTTAATCAGCACACTGATGGAGGAGCGCGATAACCGGCCTATCACCCGGTACACCTCCTGCATGGCGGCGGATTCACCGATAATGCCGGACACCGGATCGGCAGCCGCTTCCTGCCGTACCGGCAGATGCTGCTCGCGGTAATGTTCCAGGGCGCGGGCCACCAGCGTAACGGCATCATCAATATCAAAGGGTTTCGGCAGATAATCAAACGCGCCCTGCTGGTAAGCATTTACGGCAGCATCCAGGTCGGAGTGGGCGGTCATAATAATCACCGGCAGCAACGGGTTATGCTGTTTGACCGCCGCCAGTAGAGACAGGCCGTCCATGCCCGGCATCCGGATATCGGAGATCAGCACGTCCGGTTGTCCGCTGCCCAGCGCCGCAAGAGCATTCTCCGCACTGTCAAAACAGACACAGGTATAACCGGCGCTGCTCAGTGCGCGTTCAAGCACCCAGCGGATCGCGCTGTCATCATCAACGACCCAGATTTTTCCCGGCGGCATATGATCTCCTCAACAGGCTTACTGACGGATTGGCAGATAAAGTGAAAACAAGGTGTGGCCCGGCCAGCTGCTGAACTCAATCTTGCCGTTATGCTGATCGATAAGATTGCGGGCAATGGATAAACCGAGCCCGGAGCCGCCTTCACGACCGCTGACCATCGGGTAGAACAGGGTATCCAGGATATGTGGCGGGATACCCGGGCCGTTGTCCTCAATATCAATCCGGGCGGCCAGCCGGTAGCGTTCGCCGTGCAGCATCACCCGGAATGCGGTACGGGTGCGCAGAATAATGGTGCCGCCTGCGCTGTGCAGGGCTTCCAGGGCATTGCGCATGATATTGAGGATAACCTGCTCGATTTGGTCGGGATAATGCGATAACTCCGGCAAACTGGGATCGTAATCTTTGATCAGCGTGATATTGTCCGGTTTTTCCAGATTGATGAGCTGGAAGACCCGCTCCGCCACATGATGAATACTCTGCAGGCTTTTCTGCCCCGGATGCTGAGGACCGAGAAGGCGATCAACCAGTGCCCGCAGGCGATCGGCCTGCTCGATAATCACCTGTGTGTATTCCTGAAGTGCCGGATCCGGCAAAGCGCGGGATAACAGTTGTGCGGCACCACGCAGCCCGCCGAGCGGGTTTTTGATTTCGTGTGCCAGTCCGCGCACCAGGTCACGGGCAGCCGCCTGCTGTGCCTGCTGTAACTGTTCCTGGGTAATGCGCCGGTGACTGTCGAGCGGTGTCAGTTCCAGCAGAATAAAATCGCCGGATACCGGCTGGGCACTCAGCGAAAGCGCGTGCATCTGGTTATTCACCACCAGAGTTACATCGTTGTCAGTAAAGCTGTGACCTTCTGCCAGTGTGGCCTGTAATGTGGCAGTATCGAGGGAAAGGTAACTGTATAAAATAGGGAGCGGTGTGCCGGTGAGTTTACGGGCACTCTGGGCAAACAACTGCATAGCAGACTGGTTGGCGTAGCGGATAATTAAATCGTTATCCAGCAGCAGGACACTGTTAATCAGTGAATCAAGGAGCTGATCTGCCTGCGGTTTGTTATCCGGGTTCATTGTCATCCACCTTTTTGCACCAATTTGGTGCATTGTAGCGTATTTACCCCGCAGGAGAAAAGGACCCGCCCAACGGCGGGTCAAGTGCTTCACGGCAACAAAATAAACCGGAGCCTGTCACTCTGAGTGCCGCCGGGCAGCGGCACCATCAGAATCACACGCTGTAATACATATCAAACTCAACCGGATGCGGCGTCATATTCAGGCGCTGAACATCGGCGCGCAGCAGGTCGATATAGGTGTTAATCGCATCTTCGGTAAAGACACCGCCACGGGTTAAGAATTCGTGGTCAGCCGCGAGTGCATCCAGTGCATCACCCAGAGACGGTGCGACTGTCGGGATTTCTTTCGCTTCTTCCGGCGGCAGGTCATACAGGTTTTTATCCATGGCATCGCCGGGATGAATTTTATTGATGATGCCGTCGAGACCGGCCATTAACTGTGCGGCAAAGGCCAGATACGGGTTAGCCGCCGGGTCCGGGAAGCGGACTTCAATACGGCGGGCTTTCGCGCTGGACACAATCGGAATACGGATTGAGGCCGAACGGTTGCGTGCGGAGTAAGCCAGCATCACCGGTGCTTCGTAGCCCGGCACCAGACGTTTGTAAGAGTTGGTGGTCGGGTTGGTAAAGGCATTCAGGGCACGGGCGTGTTTGATGATCCCGCCGATGTAATAGAGCGCCATTTCTGACAGACCGGCATATTTATCCCCGGAGAACAGGTTAACGCCGTCTTTTGACAGAGACATATGGCAGTGCATACCGGAGCCGTTATCGCCGACCAGCGGTTTTGGCATAAAGGTTGCGGTTTTGCCGTAGCGGTGCGCCACATTCTGCACCACATATTTGTACATCTGGGTTTCGTCCGCTTTCAGCGTCATGGTATTGAAGCGGGTAGCGATTTCGTTCTGGCCGGCAGTACCGACTTCGTGGTGATGCGCTTCAACGACCAGCCCCATCTCTTCCATAACCAGACACATTTCAGAACGCAGATCCTGTGAGGAATCGACCGGCGGCAGCGGGAAGTAACCGCCTTTCACACGCGGACGGTGGCCTTTGTTGCCTTCCGGATAGGCGGTACCGGTGTTCCAGGCGGCTTCAATATCATTGATATGATAGTAAGCACCGGAGATATCCGCACCGAAACGGATGTCATCAAACAGGAAAAACTCAGGTTCAGGCCCGAACAGGACGGTATCCGCAATACCGCAGGTGCGCAGAAAATCTTCGGCACGTTTGGCGATAGAGCGCGGGTCACGGTCATAACCCTGCATGGTGTTCGGCTCTAACACATCACAGCGCAGAACCAGTGTCGGAACGTCAAAGAACGGGTCGATCAGGGCGGATTCCGCAATCGGCATCAGTACCATGTCAGATTCGTTGATGCCTTTCCAGCCGGCCATTGAGGAACCGTCAAACATTTTTCCGTCTTCGAAGAAATCTTCATCTACCTGATGAGCAGGGATCGACACATGCTGTTCCTTGCCTTTGGTATCGGTAAAGCGTAAGTCCACGAATTTAACGTTGTACTCTTCCATCATGGTCAATACATGTTCAACAGACATATTCAGATCTCCTGGTTTGGGATGTTCCGTCAATCCTCTGGTGGTCACCCGGAGGGACACTGATTGCGGTTCTCACATTGCTTGACAGATATAAAGCGAAAAGCGTGCCAACTTTTTTAAAAGGGGCAAACCGCGTTACAGCAGCGGGTTACTTAAATAAGGATAGTGGAAATGGGGTAAATTGCACCATATTGGTGCATTCCTGCGTTGACTTGCCGATCCAGGATGCACTGTTACGGTGCA
The DNA here is from genome assembly GCF_043105645.1 of Morganella sp. TYF_1. Lineage (NCBI taxonomy): Bacteria > Pseudomonadati > Pseudomonadota > Gammaproteobacteria > Enterobacterales > Morganellaceae > Morganella > Morganella sp. TYF_1. Next base: position 167,597 of record NZ_JBICLU010000017.1, read on the forward strand.
ATTAGATCAGTGTGCTTCTTTACCGGTCACAAACGCAAAAAAAGTATCTCTTTTATCCTGAATAGGTTTATGATATGCCCCTCTGAATTCGTCGCTGAGCGTGGTATGCGCCGCTGATTTTGTAAAAAAATGGCAGGATGAATTTTATCTCTATGTTTTATAATCATTTATTTTTTAAGTGAGATGTATCACACTTCTTTCACTTGCCTCAGAGAACGTGTAAAATACCACCAAACATCTACACCATAGATGGGCGTTGTTGAAAAGAATGCTATCTGTGACGTAATTCCCATCCATTAACGAAAACGGTACAAGTCTTTGTCTATCGAGAAATTAAGAAATATTGCCATCATCGCTCACGTTGACCATGGCAAGACCACGCTGGTCGATAAATTATTACAGCAGTCCGGTACGTTTGATGAGCGTTCAAAACCGGAAGAGCGTGTAATGGACTCCGGCGATCTGGAAAGAGAGCGCGGCATTACTATTCTTGCTAAAAATACCGCGATTACGTGGAACGACTATCACATCAACATCGTTGACACCCCGGGGCACGCCGATTTCGGTGGTGAAGTAGAACGTGTGATGTCCATGGTTGACAGCGTGCTGCTGCTGGTGGATGCGATGGACGGTCCGATGCCGCAGACCCGCTTTGTAACGCAGAAAGCGTTCGCAAACGGCCTGAAACCTATCGTCGTTATCAACAAAATTGACCGTCCGGGCGCACGTCCTGACTGGGTTATCGACCAGGTATTTGACCTGTTCGACAACCTCGGCGCAACTGACGAGCAGCTCGACTTCCCGATCATTTACGCATCTGCGCTGAATGGTATCGCGGGCACCGATTATAACGATATGGCGGATGACATGACCCCGCTGTACGAAGCTATCGTTAAGTATGTTGAGCCGCCTCAGGTTGACCTCGACGGTCCGTTCCAGATGCAGATCTCCCAGCTCGATTACAACAACTATTTAGGTGTTATCGGGATTGGCCGTATCAAGCGCGGTAAAGTCAAACCAAACCAGCAGGTCACTGTTATCGATGCGGAAGGTAAAACCCGTAACGGTAAAATCGGTAAGGTTCTCGGACATTTAGGTCTGGATCGTATCGAAGCTGAAATCGCGGAAGCCGGTGATATCATCGCGCTGACCGGTCTGGGCGAACTGAATATCTCAGATACTATCTGTGACACCGGTTGTGTTGAAGCATTAAAACCACTGGCCGTTGATGAACCGACCGTCAGCATGTATTTCTGCGTTAACACCTCGCCATTCTGCGGTAAAGAAGGGAAATATGTTACTTCCCGTCAGATCCTTGACCGCCTGAAGAAAGAACTGGTTCACAACGTGGCACTGCGCGTTGAAGAGACTGAAGACCCGGATGCATTCCGTGTGTCAGGCCGTGGTGAGCTGCACTTATCAGTTCTGATCGAAAACATGCGCCGTGAAGGTTTTGAGCTGGCGGTATCCCGTCCGCGCGTTATCTTCCGCGACATCGACGGTCGTAAACAGGAGCCGTTCGAGCAGGTGACTCTGGATATCGAAGAGCAGCACCAGGGTGATGTGATGAAGGCACTGGGTGAGCGTAAAGGCGAACTGCGTGACATGATGCCGGATGGCAAAGGTCGCGTGCGTCTGGATTACAGCATCCCGAGCCGTGGTCTGATCGGTTTCCGTACTGAATTCATGACCATGACATCCGGTACCGGTTTACTGTATGCCACATTCAGTCACTATGATGATGTTAAACAGGGTGAAATCGGCCGCCGTCAGAACGGTGTGATGATTTCCAATGGTCAGGGTAAAGCGGTTGCTTACGCACTGTACAGCCTGCAGGATCGCGGTAAGCTGTTTGTCGGTCACGGTACTGAAGTGTATGAAGGCCAGCTGATCGGGATTCACTCACGTTCAAACGACCTGACAGTGAACTGCCTGACCGGTAAGAAACTGACCAACATGCGTGCGTCCGGTACTGATGAAGCGACCACACTGACTCCGTTTATCGAGAAAACCCTGGAACAGGCGTTAGAATTTATCGATGACGACGAATTAGTGGAAGTCACGCCGAAGTCTATCCGTCTGCGTAAACGCCACCTGACTGAAAACGACCGCAAACGCGCACACCGCAGCAAAGATTAATCTCTGCCGGTTGTTTTGATTCATACCACTCAGGGCGCCTCCGGGCGCCCTGAGCTTTTTCTGCGTACTGATCACATACCGGTCACAGACTGATAACCGCACGGAAATACGGGCGGGATCGCAGACCCGGATATTTTTTCTCTCCGAAAACGGTTTTCACTCTGTTCAGGAAGGGAGTCTGCGGGTAGAGTAAAAATAATTCATCAACCCGGAGGGATGGTATGCTTTATATTTTTGACATGGGTAATGTCATTATTGATATTGATTTTAAACGTGTTTTATCAGTCTGGAGTCATCTGAGCGGTAAGCCGCTGTCCGAACTGAGCAGTGATTTTATTCACGGCGAAACCTTTAAACAGCATGAATGCGGCAAAATTTCCGATGTTGAATTTGCCGAAGCCATTAATGATCAGCTGGATATGTCGCTGAGTTTCGATGAGTTTGCCGAAGGCTGGCAGGCTATCTTTATCTCTGTCCGCCCTGATGTGATTGATATCATGAACAGGCTGCGTGAGCAGGGACACCGCGTGGTGGTTCTCTCTAATACGAATCGTCTGCATCAGGACTACTGGCCGCAGCACTATCCGGAAATCGCCGCTTCTGCCGATTACCTGTATCTCTCCCAGGATCTGGGGCTGCGCAAGCCGGACCCGGATATCTATCAGTATGTGCTGGAAACCGAAGAATTTGAGCCGCAGGATGCGGTGTTCTTTGATGATGTCCGCGAAAACGTGGATGCGGCAGTGGCGCTCGGTATCAACGGCGTGTTGGTCGCCGATCGTGACACTGTTTCCCGTTATTTTGCAGAGTATGATTTTTCAGCAGACGTGACTGAGTAATTCAGGTGTGATTGTTTTTTAAACGGATATGACATGATTGCATTAATACAGCGTGTGACCCGCGCGGATGTCCGGATCGCCGGGGAAATTGCCGGTGAAATCGGGCCCGGATTGCTGGTTCTTCTGGGTGTTGAGCGGGATGATGACGAACAAAAATCAAAACGCCTGAGTGAAAAAGTGATGGGTTACCGCATTTTCAGTGATGCGGACGGAAAAATGAACCTGAATGTGGCGCAGTCCGGCGGTCAGCTGCTGGTGGTGTCACAGTTCACCTTAGCAGCGGAAACACAAAAAGGAATGCGTCCGGGATTTTCAAACGGCGCGGCACCGGAAAAAGCCAATGCCTTATATGAGCACTTTGTAGCGCAGTGCCGGGCAGCAGGAATGGTGACGGAAACAGGCCGGTTTGCGGCAGACATGCAGGTCAGTCTGACAAACGATGGTCCGGTCACTTTCTGGCTGCAGGTATGATACAACAGTCTCAGGCCGGTCACCGGTTACCACTGACAGGAGAAAGTGAGATGTATCATTTACGTGTACCAAAAACCGATAAGGAGCTGGAAAGCTATTTTCATTTCCGCTGGGCGATGCTGCGCAAGCCGCTGAATCAGCCGCAGGGATCGGAAAAGGACGGTTATGATACCTATGCACATCATCAGATGGTGGTGGATGAAACCGGGCAGCCTGTGGCTGTCGGCCGCTTGTATATCAATGCAGAAAATGAAGGCGCGATCCGCTTTCTGGCAGTTGATCCGCAGATGCAGGGACGAGGGCTGGGCACACTGATTGCACGCGCACTGGAGTCCGTGGCGCGTCAGGAAGGTGTTAAGCGGATTGTCTGCAGTGCCCGTGAGGAAGCGGTCGCATTTTTTGAAAAATCAGGTTTTGAAAACAGAGGACCGATTACAGGCCCGCAAACGACGCCTGTTCGTCATTTTTTTATGATTAAATCCGTTGAAACTCTCGATGCGATTCTGCATCGTCCCGACTGGTGTGCCGAATTACAGAAAGCATGGTATGAAACCATTCCCCTGAGTGAAAAAATGGGGATCCGCATTACGCAGTATACCGGTCAGGAATTTATGACCACCATGCCGGAAGGCCCGAACCAGAACCTGCATCAGACTATTTTTGCCGGCAGCCAGTTCTCGATGGCGACACTGACCGGCTGGGGGCTTATCTGGCTGCTGTTACAGGAAAATTCCCTGGATGGCGATATTGTGCTGGTGGATGCCAATATCCGTTACCGTAAGGCAGTGGCAGGCAGACCGGAGGCGATTGCTTCCCGCGATAAACTCAGCGGTGACCTGGATCGTCTGGCGCGCGGCAGCAAAGCACGGATTAAGCTGGAAGTGACTGTCGGGCAGGGTGATGAGGTCGGGGCGGTCTTTACCGGCACTTATATGGTGCTGCCCGGCCAGAAACACAGCGCGGAGTAACGGGTAAAACAGTGCCTTACGGCGCTGTTAACAGAATCTGTAAGATCCGGGATGCTCTGATAACAGGCAAAACGAAAAGACGCTGTAAACACATCCCTGTGCGCTCGGATCGCGCCATCCCTGGCGCTTACGCTTTTCGTTCGCTTGCCTGTTATCATCACGGCACATAATCCGCAGTGTTACCGATAAAAGAAAAACAGCGCTCTGAGGCGCTGTTTCTGTATCAGGTTACAGGATTTCCCCGGTTTCGCTGTTATCCGGGATCACCCGCTGTGCGGGCGGGGCTGAAGGCACCGGCTCTGCGGAAACCGGGGTGCTGCTCATCTGTCCTTGTGTGATAGCCCGGTTTATCTGATTTCCCTGTTTATCCTGCCCGGAGAGTATACCGCTCAGTGTGCTGCGGATATCCTCTGCCCGTAATTGCCCGTTCAGGCGCAGCGTGTAATTGGCGCTGCCGGTCAGCGGAGCTGGCTGCCAGCCCCATTGTGACAGGATCTGACTGTCCGCCCCGGTTGCCTGCAGTGTGAAACTGAAAGGTGCGGTGCCGGATGGTGTGGTCTGAAACTGCATTTTCAGCAACCCTTCCCCGGCGGAGGCGGCAAATTGTGTGGTAGCAACGCTGTCAGTACCGGCAGTCAGTGTCAGATACGGGCGGTGCAGTTCGACCCGGTTAAAGGTGGCATTACCGGCACTGACAGAAAGTTCGCCATCCCATAAACCCCACTGACCGGATTTCAGGATCTGCATAGTTTTGATGTAGCCGTTCACATTGGTGAGCTGGAACGGGAAAACAGGCTGTGTATCAATCAGCAGGGCATTAGAGACTTTAATATCCTGTAAGCGGATAGCATCAATTCCCTGCGGGGCGGCTTCCTGTAATGCGGCGAACCACTGTTCCGGCAAACTGTACAGCAGGTTGTCGGCAACACCGCTGGTGATATCCAGTGTCCGGGTGGCACGGTTCCACTCCCCGGTAAAGCGCAGAATACTCTTGTCATAACGACCGGTCAGGCGGTTGACGGCAATCTGATCGCCGCGCAGTTCCAGCGTGCTGATAATGTCAGAAAAATGCTGCCCGCTGAGTGTCAGATCCGCGGCGGCGATATCCGCCTGTCCGTTGGCTGTCTGCCAGCGTCCCTGTTTAAAGGCCAGATTTTTGACCGTGCCTTCCAGATAGTTTACCGCCCACTGATGACCTTCGAGCTTGATATTGGTGGCGGTGATATTTTTGGCCTGAATATCCGGCAGATTTTCTGTACTGTCTGCCAGCTGTGTCAGTGTTTGCGGTGTCTGCCAGCGGATGTCATTAAGCAGCAGGTTATCCAGCTGCCACTGACCTTCGGCGCTGCGGCGTCCGGTGGCGGTGATCAGGCCGTTTTCCAGTGTGGCGGTCAGGTTATCAAAGGTGAACTGTTTTCCGCTGACATCCCCCTGTGTGAGGATATTTTTCAATGGCAGGCCGTAGTAGTTCAGGCTGCTGGCGGAAAACTGGTATTTACCGTTACCGGTCAGATCACTGCCCTGTGGCTGCCACGGCGTGATCCCGCCGGTAACACCTTCCGCATCAATTACCCGGTTGCCGTCGGTGCGGCGGAGTGCGGTCTGATTGAGCTGTAATAACCCGGCACTGACCGGCAGAGTACCGCTGTCAGCCGCATCAGAAATTTCGATATCCCCTTTCTGCACAATGATACGGGCAAACCAGCCGGGCTCAGAAAAACTGCGCCAGTCCAGGGTCAGCTCAACATTGGCGGCTTCCAGAGCAAAATCGCCGGAAACCGTGCTGATACTGATATCACTGAGTGAAATACGTGAAGGGGAGGAGAGCGAGTGACTTATCGCGGAAAGCGAGACGTTGTAGCGTGTATTGTCACTGATAAGGGCTGAAACCTGTTTTGTGCCCCATGATGTCTGTACCACAAGGGCACCGGCAACGATAAGAATAATGACCAGTGTTATCAGCCAGAAAACAGCCCGTCCCAACCATTTCATAATGCGCTCCCCGAGAGATAATCCTGAGGGCATACTAGCGTGAGGCTCTTTGTGGTGACAAGGATTATCGCGGTTTTTCCGCACAGAGCAGTCCGCGTGACCGTTTCCGGTCACGCGGTTAAACAGATGATTATTTCTCCGGCGGGAAAATCAGGTTCAGGGCAATCGCGGTCAGACCGCCCGCCGCAATTCCTGAGGAGAGCAGCGTTTTCAGCCAGTCCGGTGCGAACTGCAGGATCAGCGGCTGCTGGGAAACGCCCATGCCGACAGCCAGCGACAGCGCGATAATCATAATCGCGCGGCGGTTCAGGGTTTCGCGGGAAACAATGCGCACACCGGAGGCCGCAATCGTCCCGAACATGACAATGGTTGCACCGCCGAGTACCGGTTCCGGAATGTGCTGCACAAAACCGGCTACAGCCGGGAACAGCCCCAGTACGATCAGCATCAGTGCCACCACATAACCAACATAACGGCTGGCAACGCCGGTCAGCTGGATCACGCCGTTGTTCTGCCCGAAACAGGAGTTCGGGAAAGTATTAAAGACTGCAGACAGGGCGGAATTGAGGCCGTTTGCCAGTACACCGCCTTTCAGACGCTTCATATAGAGCGGGCCGGATACCGGCTGTTCGGAGACATCGGACGTGGCGGTGATATCACCGATGGTTTCCAGCGAGGTCACCATAAAGATCAGGATCAGCGGCAGCAGCAGGTTCCAGTCAATGGATAAGCCGTAATAGAGTGGCGCGGGGATCACCACCACTTCCTCCGGAATTTCCGCATGGTTCTCCGGCAGCATACCCATCCACCAGGCAGCCAGATAGCCTGCGGTCATCGCCAGCACCAGAGAGGCGACACGCAGATACGGGTTTTTCTGACGGTTCAGCAGCACAATCACCGCCAGCACAATACCGGCGAGGATCAGGTTATCGGCAGAGCCGAAGGTGTTATCCGCCATTGCGCCGTAACCGCCGCCGATGGAGGTCAGCCCGACCTGAATTAATGACAGGCCGATAATCATCACCACCACACCGGAGACCAGCGGTGTGATAATGCGGCGCGCCAGATGCAGGAACCGGGAGAGGATCACTTCTGTCATGGCGGCCAGCATCAGCGTGCCGAACAGCGCCGCCATCATTCCTTCTGTATCCACACCATTATTTTTCAGTGCCATACCGCCCATAATCAGCGGGGCAACAAAGTTAAAACTGGTGCCCTGAATCGAGAGCAGCCCGGAGCCGACCGGCCCCCAGGTGCGGATTTGCAGCAGTGAGGCCAGCCCGGAAGCAAACAGCGACATACTGATAATCCGCTGGGTATCATGAGCAGACAGGCCGAGCGCCTGAGCGATAAGCAACCCGGGTGTAATCACCGCCACAAACATCGCCAGCAGATGCTGACAGGCGGCAAAGAGGGTCTGCGGCAGCGGCGGACGATCTTCCAGACGGTAAATAAGTTCACTATTTGTGTTAGTCGCGGGAGTTACGCTGGTTTTGTCAGAAATGGCAGAGTTCATGTCAACAGGTCCGGGATAAGCAATTTCCGTATTTTAATGATCTGCGGCACAAAAGCAATCGTTTGCGCGAATGAGTTGTTATTTTTTATAGCGGAATATAATCACAGTTTTATTTATTTTAACTTGTCTTTATCCGCTTTTTTTTCTTTAATCCGGATACCTGCTTTTTCCTCTTGCGTAACAGGGACGTGATTAACGCGATAATGATGTAACAAATACCAACAATAAAAGGGGTACGTGAATGTATCAACTCGATGTTTACGGCACGCTGGTTGCGGCCACTCTCGTCCTGTTATTGGGACGTAAACTCGTAAAAACTGTACCATTCCTCGAAAAGTATACTATTCCTGAGCCTGTGGCCGGTGGTCTTCTGGTCGCGATTGTATTATTGGGGTTCAAATCCGGTATGGATTTGGAAGTGAAATTTGATGATTCACTGAAAGACCCGCTGATGCTGGCGTTCTTTGCCACCATCGGCTTAAACGCCAACTTAGCCAGCCTGAAGGCAGGCGGCAAAACCTTATTTATCTTTGTGATTGCCGTTGTGGGCTTACTGATTGTGCAGAACTCCGTCGGTATTTCCCTGGCGAAAATGATGGGGCTTGATCCGCTGATTGGTCTGCTGGCCGGTTCTATCACACTCTCCGGCGGTCATGGTACCGGGGCGGCATGGGGTAAGATTTTCAGCGACAGCTATGGTTTTACCGCAGCAACAGAAATTGCGATTGCCTGCGCAACCTTTGGCCTGGTGCTCGGTGGCCTGATTGGTGGTCCGGTTGCCCGTTTCCTGATCAAAAAGACAGCCATGAGTGATGTGAAACTGCAGGATGATGAAGCACCGACTGCGTTTGAAAAACCGCAGGCCGGACGCATGATCACCTCGATGGTTCTGCTGGAAACCATTGCACTGATTGCTATCTGTTTGCTGGCGGGGACGTATCTGTATAGTGTTCTGACGGATTTCTTCACGTCGATGCAATGGAAGTTCCAGATCCCGGCATTCGTGTGTGTGCTGTTTATCGGGGTTATCCTGAGCAACAGTCTGTCACTGATGGGTTTCTACCGTGTATTTGAACGGGCGGTGTCGGTGCTGGGTAACGTCAGCCTGTCACTGTTCCTGGCGATGGCACTGATGAGCCTGAAACTGTGGGAAATTGCCTCTCTGGCGGTACCGATGCTGGTGATCCTGGCGGCACAGACTGTCGTGATGGCACTGTATGCGATTTTCGTCACGTACCGGGTGATGGGGAAAAACTATGATGCGGCGGTACTGGCTGCCGGTCACTGTGGTTTCGGGATGGGGGCAACGCCAACCGCGATTGCCAACATGCAGGCGGTAACTGATCGCTTCGGGCCTTCTCATGTGGCTTTCCTGGTGGTGCCGATGGTGGGAGCGTTCTTCCTCGATCTGATTAACGCACTGGTTATTCCGTTCTTCCTGGCGTTACCGATTTTCCCGGTTGCGGGCGGGTAACGGAACCGTTCTTAAAGCAGGCAAGCCACCCTTCCGGGTGGCTTTTTTCGTTATACGTTGGTGTATTGTGTGCGTTCCGGCAGCCAGCGTTCGATCAGGGCTTTCGCCTGTTCCGGATAATTCTGGTGCAGATGCCGTGCCACGCGCTGTACTTCCGGCAGCATGCCCTGATCGCGCAGTAAATCCGCAACTTTAAATTCGGCATTGCCGGTCTGGCGTGTGCCGAGCAGTTCGCCCGGCCCGCGGATTTCCAGGTCTTTCTGCGCGATAACAAAGCCGTCGTTGCTGTCCCGCAGCACCTGAAGACGCAGTTTTGCCGTCTGTGTCAGCGGGGTTTTATACAGCAGCACACAGTGGGAGACCGCAGAGCCGCGCCCGACCCGGCCGCGCAGCTGATGCAGCTGTGCCAGCCCGAGCCGTTCCGGGTTTTCGATAATCATCAGGCTGGCATTCGGCACATCCACCCCGACTTCAATCACGGTGGTGGCAACCAGCAGATCCAGTTCACCGGCTTTGAACTGCGCCATCACCGCCTGCTTTTCTGCCGGTTTCATGCGGCCGTGAACCATCCCGACCCGCAGATCCGGCAGCGTGGCTGACAGCTCATCAAACGTCACCTGAGCCGCCTGAGCTTCCAGCAGATCTGATTCATCGATCAGGGTACAGACCCAGTACGCCTGTCGCTTTTCATCCTGACAGGCACTGCGTACCCGCTCAATAATCTCATGGCGGCGGCTGTCCGGAATCGCTACCGTGGTCACCGGGGTTCTGCCGGGCGGTAGCTCGTCGATAACCGAGGTATCGAGATCGGCATAGGCGGTCATGGCCAGGGTGCGCGGGATCGGCGTGGCAGTCATGATCAGCTGATGCGGATGGAATCCCTGCTGTTCGCCTTTTTCCCACAATGCCAGCCGCTGGTGGACACCAAAGCGGTGCTGCTCATCAATAATCACCAGCGCCAGGGAATGAAAACGGATATGTTCCTGGAAAATAGCGTGTGTGCCGATAACCATCGCCACATTACCGGCAGCAATGGCCTCTTCCTGTGCCTGTCGTGCCTTGCCTTTCTGTTTTCCGGCAACCCAGCCGACACTGATACCCAGCGGCTCCAGCCACTGACGGAACGTATTGGCATGTTGTTCTGCCAGCAGTTCTGTCGGTGCCATCAGCGCCACCTGTTTGCCGTGTGCGATAGCGCGGAGTGCCGCCAGTGCAGCGACCAGCGTTTTCCCTGAGCCGACATCCCCCTGAATCAGGCGCATCATCGGCACCGGTTTTTCCAGATCCTGCTCTATGTCCGCCACCACGCGCTGCTGGGCATGGGTCGGCGAGAAGGGGAGTTGCGCCAGGAACTGATTTTTCAGTGTCTCCTGCGGTGACAGCGGCAGCGCGTGATAACGCTGCGCCCCGGCTCTGACCGCCAGCATACTGAGGTGATGTGCCAGCAGTTCTTCCAGCACAATCCGTTTCAGTGCCGGATGCTGACCGCTCTCCAGTTCGGTTAACTGTGTGTCTGCCGGTGGCCGGTGCAGTGTTTTCAGCGCCTGCGGCAGACTCATCATAGAGCGGGTCAGTTCCGGCGGCAGTAATTCATTGATGGCACAGGTATCGAGCAGTTCCAGCGCCTGATCGAGCAGTTTGCGGAGTGTGGCCTGGCGGACACCTTCGGTGGTCGGGTAGATGGGGGTGAGTGTTTCCTGTAATTCAACAGACGTATCACTCTGACGGACTTTGTATTCGGGGTGAAAAATTTCCGGGCCGTTTTTGCCGCGCCGGATTTCACCGTAAGCGGTGACCTGTTTCCCGGTCGCCAGTGCATTTTTCATCGCCGCCGAAAAATTAAAGAAACGCAGGGTTAATATGCCGGTACCGTCACTTATCTGACAGGTCATCATCCGTTTGCGGCCAAAGACCACATCGGTGCGCAGCACTTCACCGCTGACAGTGGCATAAATCCCGGGTAACAGATCGGTGATGGTATACAGCCGGGTCTGGTCTTCATAACGCAGCGGCAGATGGAACAGCAGATCCTGAAGGGTATGCAGACCGATACCGGCCAGTTTGCCCGCCTGCCCGGCTCCGACGCCGTGTAAAGTCGTGAGTGGGATAGCATCAAGCAGTTGACCTTTCATTTTCTGCTCCGTTTCGTATCAGGCGGATGGTTTCTTCTGTTGCATGGCAGCCCACCAGCTGTCCGGCGCAATGATATGGCCCTGTTCATCAATCTGCGGACGGGGCAGTTTTTTCTCGCGGGCGACCTGAGCCAGCACCGGATAGCCGCGTTCAAACAGTAGGCGCTGTTGTTCATCCAGTGCCAGGGCGCAGCGGGGATGCTCATAGAGACCGGCGGCTTCGCGCTGGCGCTGTGCCTCATAGAGGATCACGGCAGCGGCAACAGACACATTCAGTGACTGTACCATGCCGGACATCGGGATCATAATATGCTGATCCGCCAGCCGGATGGCTTCCTGAGATATGCCGGTTTTCTCAGAGCCCATGATAATGCAGGTCGGACGGGTAAAATCGACAGCCCGGAAATCCACCGCGCTGTCAGACAGATGGGTGGCAAGAATCTGCATACCCTGAGATTTCAGCAGGGTCACGGCATCACCGAGTGTGTCGTGGTTATGCACATTCACCCAGCTGTTGCTGCCGGCGGCGGAAGAGACCAGGGTTTTGATCTTCTCCGGCCAGACCGCATGCAGGTCATGGATACCGACCGCATCCGCGCTGCGGATCACTGCGGAGACATTGTGCGGCTTATGCACTTCCTCAAGACACAGGGTGAGGTCAGGCTGGCGCATCGCCATCATCCGGCAGATGCGCTCATAACGTTGGGAATTCATACCGTGTGATTAATTCCGGTTGCGGCTGACGCGCAGGACATCCGGCATAATGCGGATCTTACGCATAATATTCGCAAGCTGGATACGGTCTTTTGCGGTCAGGCGGATAAAGGCGCAGTAAACGCGGCCATCTTTCTCCTCGGTATTCATGCTCTGAATACTGGAGTTGGCATCATTAATTGCGGCGGTCAGATTAGCCAGCGCGCCCTGGTGGTTAAACATATCCACTTTGATTTCAGCAATGAAATCCGTGTCGATATCATTATCCCACTCAACAGCCATGAATTTTTCCGGCTCTTTTTCATATCCGCGGATATTACGGCAGGATTCATGGTGGATAACCAGCCCTTTACCCGGACTGATATGGGCGATAATCGGGTCACCGGGCACCGGACGGCAGCATTTGGCGAAGGTAATAAGCACGCCGTCCGCGCCTTTGATCGGCAGCTTGCGGGTGGTGCTCTCTTCGGTATTATTTTCCGGTTCATTCAGCAGGTTACGGGCAACCACCACGCTCATGGCATTCCCCAGGCCGATTTCCGCCAGCAGGTCATCCAGAGTGGCCAGTTTCATCCGCACCAGTTCACGGCTGATATTTTCCTGCGGGATATCGGTGATCTTACGGCCGTTACCGAGTGCGTGGTTGAGCAGACGGCGGCCCAGATTGACGGAATCATCCCGTTTGAGGTTTTTCAGCAGCTGACGGATTTTCGCCCGGGCTTTTGAGCTGACAACAAAGTTCAGCCATGCGGCATTTGGCCGGGCACCCGGTGCGGTAATAATTTCAACGGTTTGTCCGCTGGTCAGTTGCTGGGAGAGCGGGTACGGCTGGCGGTCAACGCGCGCACCGACACAGGAGTGACCGATATCCGTATGGACGGCATAGGCGAAATCCACCGGGGTGGCGCCGGTCGGCAGCTCGACAATCCGGCCTTCCGGTGTGAAGACATAGATTTCATCCGGGAAGAGATCGGATTTCACGCTCTCAATAAATTCGAAGGTGTTGCCGGTACTTTGCTGAAGTTCTATCAGGCTCTGCATCCAGCGGTGGGCACGCACCTGTGCGGTGGTGCCGGATTCACCGTGCTCTTTATAAGCCCAGTGTGCCGCCACCCCCATTTCTGCCATCTGATCCATATCTTCGGTCCGGATCTGCACTTCCACCGGCACCCCGTGAGGGCCGATAAGGGAGGTGTGTAATGACTGATAGCCGTTGGCTTTCGGGATAGCGATATAATCTTTGACGCGACCGGGACGCGGCTTGTACAGGCCGTGAACCTGACCCAGTACGCGGTAGCAGGTATCGACACTGCTCACAATCACGCGGAATGCATAAATGTCCATGATCGAGTGAAAACGCTGCTCTTTCAGGTGCATTTTCCGGTAGATAGAGTAAAGATGTTTTTCCCGCCCGCTGACTTTGCAGCTGATCCCGGCTTCCGTCAGACGTCCTTCGATTTCGGATAAAATCTTCTGGATCATCTCTTTACGGTTGCCGCGCGCGGCTTTTACCACTTCTTTGATGACGCGGTAGCGGTTCGGGTAAAGGGCTTCGAATCCCAGCTCCTCAAGCTCCGTTTTGATATGATGAATACCGAGACGGTGAGCCAGAGGACTGTAGATTTCAAGGGTTTCGCGCGCAATACGGCGACGCTTATCGGGACGCAGAGACCCGAGCGTGCGCATGTTGTGCGTGCGGTCTGCCAGCTTGATGAGAATGACACGAATGTCTTTCACCATCGCCATGACCATTTTGCGGAAGTTTTCAGCCTGAGCTTCTTTTTTGTCGCGGAAGTTCAGTTTGTCTAACTTCGATACCCCTTCCACCAGCCCGGCAACGGTGGTGCCGAACAGTTGTTCAATATCCTGAAAGGTGGCAGGCGTATCTTCAATAACGTCGTGCAGCAGTGCTGCCATCAGTGTTTCGAGGTCGAGACGCATCTCGGCCAGGATACAGGCAACAGCGACCGGATGGGTAATATACGGTTCGCCACTGGAGCGGGTCTGCCCTTCGTGAGCATCCCGCGCAACGACATAGGCTTGTTTTAACAGATCAATCTGCTCTTTCGGCAGATAATCCTTAACAATATGGTTCAGGCTTTCAAACAGGTACAAGGCAGACCTACCTTAACTTAACGACGTCCTTCGGCGATTGCAGAAACCGCTTGCATTTCAGCAGCTTCCTGCTCCTGTTGTTCCTGGCGCTCACGGGCGTCAAGGATCTGGCCGTTGATCAGATTTTCTTCGATTTCGCGCAGGGCGATCACGGTGACTTTATCGTTTTCTTCCGGAACCAGAGGCTCTTTGCCGCCGGCCTGTAACTGACGCGCACGGCGTGCTGCCACTAATACGAGGTCAAAACGGTTACCAATTTTTTCTACTGCGTCCTGGACTGTTACGCGTGCCATAGGTGTGCTACTCCACAGATAAATAAATGACTCGGCATGATACTGAAAGTTGTATCACTGTGCCAATAATTTGGCGATTAAAGCATCATGTCGCTGAACCTGGCGACCTGAACGCAGACGTTCCGCACGGATAATCGTCTGTAAATCGGTCAGCGCGACATTAAAATCATCGTTCACAATCAGATAATCGTACTCGCCATAGTGCTGCATTTCACTGACCGCCTGTGCCATACGTCCGGCAATGACCTCGTCAGTGTCCTGACCACGACCGCGCAGACGGCGCAGCAACTCTTCACGGGACGGCGGCAGAATAAAGATACTGCGGGCTGCCGGCATCTGTTCCCGGATCTGGCGGGCTCCCTGCCAGTCAATATCAAGAAATACATCAACACCGGAGTTCAGGATATCTTCCACTGTTTTACGGGCGGTACCGTAGTAATTCCCGAAGACACAGGCATGCTCGAGAAACTCATTACGGCTGATCATGCTTTTGAATTCATCTTCAGTGGTGAAGAAATAATGCTCTCCGTGCACTTCGCCCGGGCGGAGACCGCGGGTGGTGTGCGAAACAGAAACCTGGGTGTCATATAAAGGCTGTGTTTTCAGTAATGCCTGAATAAGACTCGATTTTCCCGCACCACTCGGCGCAGAGACAATATATAACGTACCTTGGGTCATTGTTGATGTCTTGTCTGATTGGGGGTTGAAAAAGCCTCGGGGAATAAATCCCCGCATATAGTATACACACACGCGCAGCGACATGCAGCGTTCAGGTGATTATCTGCTGAAAATTTCTTATTTTTCCGGTCAGATGAATACGGATGTTTCGTTTTTCTGCACCGGCGGAATAAAAATGTACGTACAGTTCCCCCGGTTACATGACAGTGCGGTACAACAGGAAAAAACAGACAAGCAGGGCTGATAAGCAGCGCCGGAACCGGTATTGTCCGGTTCCGGTTGAGCGGTTATTGCCGTTAATCCTGATTTTCGTAATTAAAGACCGGTAACCCGAGGCGGTAGCGGATGGCAATTAACCGGGATGTCAGACCGGCGACAAGGGTGATAATTATGACGGCATCGCGCGGCAGCGGCGTGTAAAACAGTAATCCCATATAGAGCCAGGCGGCGGCAAAGGAGATACCGGCATATAATTCTTTCTGGAAAACCAGCGGAATGGTGTTACACAGCATATCGCGCAGCACACCACCGAAAACACCGGTGATCACAGCGGCAATGGCGGCAATGATCGGGCCGTAGTTCATATCAAGTGCTATCTGAGCGCCGATAATGGAAAATACCATCAGCCCGATAGCATCCAGGATCAGGAAAAGACGGCGCAGATGTTTCATCATCGGCGCAACCCAGATAGTGATAACGGCAGCACAGGCAACCGTAATAATATATTCAGGGTGTTTGACCCAGCCCAGCGGGTAATGGCCCAGCAGCATGTCACGGACCGAACCACCGCCGATAGCCGTTGCGGAGGCGATAATAATCACGCCGAAGACATCCATTTTACGGCGGCCGGCGGCCAGCGCGCCGGTCATGGCTTCAGCGGTAATACCAATAATGTACAGGATACTGAGTAACATAGTCTTATCATTGCCGGTTTATCGGAAGGTTAGCATAGTCAGCACAGCCGCAAGTCTCGACTGAGTTTTTTTTAGTCTGACCCGATCGGATTACCTGAGGTTATCCGAACTGATGGTATAAAAAGAGAGTATCACTCTAATGAATGAATATCAGATAACAACAATACCCCGTCATCATCAGCTTACTAATATTAATGTATGGACGCCGGATAGCCAATGGCTGGTTTATGATGTCCGCCCTCAGGGGGCTTCATTTACCGGTGAAACGATAGAAAAAATTCATGTGAATACAACGGAGATCCGTGAAATTTACCGGGGAACCGCCGGGGCCTCTGTGGGGGTGGTGACGGTCAGCCCTGAATTACCGGTGCGCTATGCCTTTATCCGCGGGCCACTGAACCCGGATCCGCAGTGGCAGTATGATTTCCATCACCGTCAGGGCGTGATAGTCCGGGATGACGCACCGGGTATCGCACATAATATTGATGCTTTCTGTATTACGCCGCCTTATCAGCCCGGTGCTCTGCGCGGCGGTACACATGTGCATGTGTTCAGTCCGGACGGGGAGTGGCTGAGTTTTACTTATAATGACCATGTCCTGCATGAACGGGACCCGGCGCTGGATCTGCGCAATGTGGCGGTGGCGGTTCCGCTGCATCCGGTGTGTACCGGGAAACATCACCTGCGTGAATATGACGGCGAATTTTTCTGCTGTGTGGTCTCGCGGACAACCCCGGTACCACAACCGGGCAGTGATGACATCAGCCGGGCATACGAAGAGGGCTGGATTGGTCAGCAGGGGTATCTGCGGGCTGACGGTTCCCGTCAGCGCCGGGCGATTGCGTTTATCGGGGATACCCGGGCAGAAAACGGTGAGGTGATCGCGGAGATTTTCCGTCTCGATCTGCCGGAACGGCCTGAGGATTATGCCGTTGCCGGTGATCTGCCGATTGAGGGAACTGACAGCACGATGCCTGCCCCGCCGGCGGGAGTTACCCAGACACGTCTGACGTTTACCCATCAGCGAAAATACCCGGGGCTGGCAAAACAGCCGCGTTTCTGGCTGCGCAGCTCACCGCAGGGCGACAGAATAGCCTTTCTGATGCAGGACGATCGGGGGATTGTTCAGTTATGGACGATTTCCCCGCAGGGTGGTGAGCCGCATCAGGTCACTTCCGGCAGTGATGGTATTGCATCTGCATTCAGCTGGGACAGCTCCGGGCGGTATCTGACTTTTGTCCGCAAAGGATTGGTCATGGTGTGCTGTGCTGAAACCGGGGTATGCCGGGCGGTGACAACATCATCGGCAGAACCGGTGTCAGGGGATGCGGTGGTGTTTTCACCGGATAACAGCCGGGTGGCATTCCTGCGCCGCACAAACGGCTGGCAGCAAATTTGGGTGGCAGACAC
This sequence comes from Morganella sp. TYF_1, assembly GCF_043105645.1. Taxonomy (NCBI): domain Bacteria; kingdom Pseudomonadati; phylum Pseudomonadota; class Gammaproteobacteria; order Enterobacterales; family Morganellaceae; genus Morganella; species Morganella sp. TYF_1. The sequence continues at coordinate 185,252 of NZ_JBICLU010000017.1, forward strand.
CGGGCTGTAACAGTGGCTGATTATTCCTGCGGTGCAGGTGGCGGGGAATTGTGCGCGGTTTCCGCTGCTTCCAGGCGTTTTACCCGTTCCGCAGGGGATGACTCACTGTTGTCTTTGCCGTCGGTGGCATAATCGACCGGGGCCAGCAGGGTATCGAGCACCGCAGAAAACGGCAGATCAATGGCGACAAGCGGTTTCATTACCCAGCCGGTTTCGTCATCCTGCAACATGGCGATACTGTTTTTGGTACCGGAATAGTAGCCCTCTGTCGGGCCGGTCCGGGTCATAATACTTGAGCAGCCGCTGAGTATTGTACTCAGTCCCAGCAATCCGCTTATCATCATACATTTGCGTGTCATAACATGTCCCTGCATATACAGCGGGCGGGTACCGGTAATTATTTCACCCGACCGGCGTACTATTCCATAAATAGAGTGTACTGAGAAGTTTTTGTTTTTTTGTGTGATCCGGGTTTCTGTTTAACGGCAGCGCATGATTACCGGTAAATTGCCACCGGTAAAAACGCGCAGATCACAGACAAAGGGTATCATCCCCGGAGAGCTGTTTTAACAGAACCGGCAGAATTATCTGTCAGAAAATGTGACTGAATTTATTGAACAATGCGGTTTGTCGGCGTTAATACAATGATAATAAGGGGATTATTACAGCCATTACCGGAGGAACTTCCGGGTAAACTGGGACGCATTACTGAACGGTGTGAGGTAAATATGCCTTGTGCTTTATACCGGCCGGTAATGTCAGTTAACAGATCCAAAGTCCTCGTTATACCTTTACCCCGTTATGTTCTTACCACATAACGGGGATTTTTTTACCGGCGGCTGCAACAATGCGGCAGATGATCATCAACCATACCGATGGCCTGCATAAAGGAATAACAGATAACCGGCCCGCAGAATTTAAATCCGCGTTTTTTCAGTGCTTTTGCCAGAACATGGGACAGCGGGGTATCGGCAGGGATGGTGCTGCTGTCGGTATAGTGGTTAACCAGCGGCGTGTTACCGGTGAAATTCCACAGAAAATCACTGAAATCCTCACCGGCCTGCTGCATCGTCAGATAGGCTTTTGCATTGCTGATAATGGCATTAATTTTTGCCCGCTGGCGGACAATGCCCGGGTTTTGCATCAGTTTATCCACATCGGCATCGGTCATAGCCGCCACTTTTTCCGGATCGAACTGAAAAAACGCCTGCCGGTAATTTTCCCGTTTTTTCAGGATCACCAGCCAGGAAAGACCCGCCTGCTGGCCTTCAAGGCAGATCATCTCAAACAGCTTATGGTTATCCCGTTCAGGGACACCCCATTCCGTGTCGTGATACTGAATATAAAGCGGGTCATCAGTAACCCAGGCACAGCGGGTCCGGGCAGCAGCGGACGGTGACATGACGTTCTCCGGAAAAACAGCGTTTCTGTTAATCTATACTGGATGAATATCCATGTAAACGGGTATGTTTCCGGTTTTTCGATCCGGGCGGAAAAAGATCGGAGAAGCGCTGTATAGTCCGGCGGTCAGAGGGTATACTGAATGACTTTATTTTATTATTCATTTTCTCGCGTGCGGATCCAACATGCAAAAGTTTGATACCAAAACCTTCCAGGGTCTTATCCTGACGTTACAGGATTACTGGGCGCGCCAGGGCTGTACTATTGTTCAGCCACTGGACATGGAAGTCGGCGCCGGCACTTCACACCCGATGACGTGTCTGAGAGCGTTAGGGCCGGAGCCGATTGCGGCGGCCTATGTGCAGCCATCCCGTCGTCCGACGGACGGCCGTTACGGGGAAAACCCGAACCGCCTGCAGCACTATTATCAGTTTCAGGTCATCATCAAACCGTCTCCGGATAACATCCAGGAACTGTATCTCGGCTCCCTGAAAGAGCTGGGCATTGACCCGACAGTCCATGACATCCGTTTTGTTGAAGATAACTGGGAAAACCCGACACTGGGTGCCTGGGGATTAGGCTGGGAAGTCTGGCTGAACGGCATGGAAGTCACACAGTTTACTTACTTCCAGCAGGTCGGCGGTCTGGAGTGCAAACCGGTTACCGGGGAAGTCACTTACGGTCTCGAGCGCCTGGCGATGTATATCCAGGGCGTGGACAGCGTTTACGATCTGGTCTGGTGTGACGGCCCGCTGGGTAAAACCACCTATGGTGATATCTATCATCAGAACGAGGTTGAGCAATCCACCTATAACTTTGAATACGCCGATGTGGACTTCTTATTCACCTGTTTCGAACAGTATGAGAAAGAAGCGCAGTCCCTGCTGGCACTGGAAACTCCGCTGCCGTTACCGGCCTATGAGCGTATTCTGAAAGCGGCTCACTCTTTCAACCTGCTTGATGCGCGCAAAGCGATTTCGGTGACGGAACGTCAGCGTTATATCCTGCGCATCCGTACCCTGACCAAAGCCGTTGCCGAAGCTTACTATGCCTCCCGTGAGGCACTGGGCTTCCCGATGTGTAAAAAGAACTAAGAGGCTGTCATGACACAACAGACTTTCCTGACGGAAATCGGCACAGAAGAGTTACCGCCGAAGGCGCTTCGTTCTCTTGCTGAATCTTTTGCGGCTAACCTGACTGCAGAACTGGCCGCAGCGAACCTGACTCACGGTGATGTGACCTGGTATGCGGCACCGCGCCGCCTGGCGGTAAAAATTGCCGGGCTGGCGGAATCTGCCGCTGATCGCGAAGTGGAAAAGCGCGGCCCTGCGATCGCCCAGGCATTTGATGCCGAAGGCAAACCGACCAAAGCGGCGGAAGGCTGGGCCCGCGGTTGCGGGATCACCGTTGATCAGGCTGATCGCATGGTCACCGACAAAGGTGAATGGCTGCTGTACCGCGCGGTAGAAAAAGGGAATAACGCCAAAGAATTACTGGCAGATATGGTCAGCCGTGCGCTGGCAAAACTGCCTATCCCGAAACTGATGCGCTGGGGTGATAAAGAGACTCACTTTGTGCGTCCGGTTCATACCGTCACGATGCTGATGGGCGCGGATGTGATTCCGGGTGACGTCCTGGGGATCACCTCTGGCCGTGTTATCCGTGGTCACCGTTTTATGGGTGAAGCGGAATTCACTATCGCACACGCAGATGAGTATCCGGCCATTCTGGAAACGCGCGGTAAAGTGATGGCGGATTACGATGCCCGTAAAGCCATGATCAAACGTGATGCGGAAAAAGCAGCACTGGCACTGGGCGGCGTGGCTGACCTGACTGACAGCCTGCTGGAAGAAGTCACTTCACTGGTGGAATGGCCGGTTGTGCTGACAGCGAAATTCGAGGAAAAATTCCTCGCGGTTCCGTCTGAAGCCCTGGTGTACACCATGAAAGGTGACCAGAAGTACTTCCCGGTTTACGACAAAAACGGCAACCTGATGCCGAACTTTATCTTTGTCGCCAATATCGAGTCTTCTGATCCGTCACAGATCATCGCAGGTAACGAAAAAGTCGTTCGTCCGCGTCTGGCGGATGCCGAGTTCTTCTTCAAAACCGACTGCAAAAAACGTCTGGAAGATAACCTGCCGCGTCTGAGCACGGTCCTGTTCCAGCAGCAGCTGGGCACACTGCGTGATAAAACCGATCGCCTGGAAGCACTGGCAGGCTGGATTGCCGGTCAGATTGGTGCGGATGTGAATCACGCCACCCGTGCCGGTCTGCTGGCCAAATGTGACCTGATGACCAACATGGTCTTTGAATTCACTGACACCCAGGGTGTGATGGGCATGCACTATGCACGCCATGACGGTGAATCTGAAGATGTGGCGCTGGCACTGAAAGAGCAGTATCAGCCGCGTTACGCCGGTGATAACCTGCCGTCAACGCCGGTGTCTGATGCGCTGGCGATTGCTGACAAAATGGATACCCTGGCGGGGATCTTTGGCATCGGCCAGCATCCGAAAGGGGATAAAGACCCGTTTGCGCTGCGCCGTGCCGCACTCGGCGTGCTGCGTATCATCGTTGAGAAAGGCTACAACCTCGACCTGGAAACGCTGACACAGGAAGCGGTCCGTCTGTATGGTGATAAGCTGACGAACGCGAATGTGGTCACTGACGTGGTTGATTTCATGTTAGGCCGTTTCCGCGCCTGGTATCAGGAGCAGGGTTTTGCGATTGATACTATCCAGGCGGTACTGGCGCGTCGTCCGACCCGTCCGGCAGACTTTGATGCCCGCATGAAAGCGGTCACGCACTTCCGCACACTGGACGAAGCTGCCGCTCTGGCCGCGGCTAACAAGCGTGTTTCCAACATTCTGTCGAAGAGTGATGATGCACTGAATGATACCGTTCTGGCGTCATTAATGAATGCACCGGAAGAAATTCGTCTGGCAGCGTACGTGACTGACCTGAAAACACAGCTGGCTCCGCTCTATGCGGAAGGCAAATATCAGGAAGCACTGACTGAACTGGCTTCTCTGCGTGAAGCGGTGGATGCATTCTTTGATAGTGTGATGGTGATGGATAAGGATGATAATATCCGCCGCAACCGTCTGACATTATTAAATGAACTGCGCAACCTGTTCCTGGGTGTTGCGGATATTTCACTGTTGCAGTGATAGTGATGTTGCGGTGATATTACAGGATAAAGCCCGGTTTGATGACCGGGCTTTATTTTTTACTCGAACGGCAGTAATAATGCGCCTTCAGTTTTCCGGATATCCATTTTATTCAGCTCAATATCCTGCTTTCCGCCGATATAATTTGTACCGTCAAAAATCAGGGTGAAATCACTGATCGGGCTTTTCGGATTAAGGTAATTTGTTTTCATCTGACCGTTATTTTCAATGCTGCTGTTACTCATAATGGTATTCATCAGCAATGTATTAATCTTACCTGATGGTGTATTTTCAAATCCGGAATGATGCAGATCCATTGTCAGCTGGTTATGGCCATACATTGGTGTTTTTTCCGGGTCAGTCAGCTGTAATTCAGGCCCGATGGTTATCTGTCCTGCATTCCGTATTTGCGCAGCAGCAGAATGAATATACATGTTATCCGCTTTGATATGACTGTTTCCTTTGATATTCAGAAAGTTTCTGGTGTTTTTTCTGTTTTTCAAAGCGTAATCCGGCTTGATCATTTCCAAATCACGAAGACCGCTGTTTGTTTTTGCCAGATCATAATGACCGATATAGGTTGCCAGATTTTTGGTTTTCAGTTGGCTGTTTTTCATATCAATAGCCGCGGCAATGAATGTGAGTTTATCGGTATCAGCAAAATGCTGTTCTGCGGTATTCAGCATGCGGACTTTTCCGCTGATATTCCGGTAACCGGAAAATTGCCCGTCCGGCGTCATACTGACATTACCGGCAGCCAGACTTAAACTGTTCACACCGGTCACACTGCATCCGTTACAGGCAATACCGTTCGGGTTAGCAATAACCAGATGGGCTTTTTGGCCATCCACATGCATATTGCCGTGCAGACGTGATTTTCCGGTTGAAAGCACTTCGTTAATAATTGTCCCGGCACCGGCGTCACGGTTATTAAATACCACACCCTGTTTATCAACATTAAACTGGTCGTAGGCATTATAAGAAACACCGTGTGTATTTGCCGGGGCGATATTGATGGTGGTGTTGTTTCCCTGACGGACGACCTGAGTTGACGCGGAAGATGCAGGATTAACGGTAATATCCGCCGCAGAGGCGAACTGAGCGAGGAAAAGGGCACTGCTGATAACGGACAGCTTTACTATTTTTGGCATAACCACTCCCTGGTTGTTGTTGAGGTATCAAATCCACGGGCAGGATAAATAAAATCGCTGACAGGAGATATGAACAGCGTGGTTATTTTTTGTCAGTTTTCAGCATTCCGATAGCAAATAAAAAACATACCGTTTACCAATAAGCGGATAAAAAACAGAAATTTGGCTGATAAACCGGCGAAATAAAAATAATGAGGCGAAAAACAAAAAATTCCGGTTTCTGCTCTTGACGTTTAGCCTTTCCGGCAGTAATATCCATCCCGCTTTCGGCGAGTAGCGCAGCTTGGTAGCGCAACTGGTTTGGGACCAGTGGGTCGTAGGTTCGAATCCTATCTCGCCGACCATATTAAGAAAAACCCTGCTTTTACAGCAGGGTTTTTTGCTTTTCAGCATCCTGCACTTTTTCCTTCTGTTCCTTTCAAAAATTACGCCGCTTTTTTGATATCGCTGTTTTCTGTTATCCGTTTAACTGCCCGCTGAAAGGATTTCATCAGACGGACGGATACATGATAAAAAAAACACTCGTTGCTGCTGTGATGGCGGTTTCCGGCTGTGCGTGGGGCAGTACAGACACATCTTCAGCGGTTTCTCCGGCCTCCTGCGCCATACTGTCAGACGTGGTGATTGAGCAGCGTGAATTAATCGGGCCGTCTTATCTGGCGGATCAATTTGAAAAAGATATCACCGGGCGCTGTCTGACATCAGAACAGATGGCAGAAGCGGTGATGGCTCTGGAGTCAGCGGTGCATGAGGCCGGTTTTATCACAGCACAAATCAGTGTGCCGCCGCAGAATGTCAGCGACGGCACACTGACCCTCCACTATCTGCCCGGTTATCTGACTGGCTACCGCGACAAAGAGGGTGGGGATGCACATTTCGGCCTGAATCTGATTTTTCCGCAGCGGGCGGACGGGCAACTGAATATCCGTGATACCGAACTGGGAATGACTCATCTGAATCAATTGCCCGGACTGGGTGCTCAGGCCGCTGTTGAACCTGACCCTCAAAACCCCGGTAACAGTATTATCACCATTGCCCGGCAGAAAAAACGCAGCATCAGCGGCTCACTGGAAATCAATAATCACGGCAGCCCGTCAACCGGCAGCAGGCAGATAAGCAACCGGCTCAGTATTGAGAATCCGTTGCAACTGTATGACCGCCTGTTTATTTATACCCTGCGCGATACGGATCGCGACCATTCTGCCGGCGTAAAATTTATTTATGGCCAGTACCGGCTCCCTTTCCGGCACTGGGAGTTTACCGCAGGCGGCAGTTACAGTGAGCAGAAGCAGCAATACCCGGTGTACCGCGGGTCACTGGACTATTTCACCCGCAGTAAAACGCTGGATCTGAGCCTTGGTCGTAAGCTGCTTCTGACCCCGGCGCATGATATCACCCTCAGCAGCGGCATTTCTGCGCTGACCCGGCATGTCACACTCGGACATGCGCCGCTGATATTGCCGGAGCGCCGTTCTGTTTACTGGAATACCGGGCTGAATCACCGCTGGTATCTGCCGGGTTTTACCTTTCAGTATCAGGTGCAGTATAAGCATTCCCTGAACCGTTTTGGTGCGCTGCCGGTCACCGAAAAAAAATTGAAACCGACGCGGCAACTGATGGCGGAAACAACACTGACAGTGCCGTTCCGTCTGGCTGGTCAGCCGTTTTATTATGAAGGCGTTATGCGTGGTTTTATGAATGCGGATAAAGCGGACGAGATGGATTACGAATCCATGAGCGGTCGTTATTCGGTACGCGGTTATCCGTTTTCCCACAGCATGAGCGCCGCGCGGGCGTTTATCAGCCGTAATGAAGTGGTCTGGCAGCAGGTATTGCCGGGGCATAACCTGTATCTGGCGGCAGATGCCGGGCTGCCGGGGGCAACGATTTCCGGCGGTGCGCGATCGCATGGTCTGGCGGGTACGGAGATCGGGATGAAGGGGTTTTATAACTCACTGAGCTACCAGGTCTTTGCCGGTCTGCCGCTGAAAGAAGCGGAGCGTGTACGGGCCTTTTCACCAGTGGGTGGATTTTCTGTCAGTGTCAGTTACTGAGGCGCAGTTTGATTTCAGTACGTGATAGTTCCGCTGTATATCAGGCAGGAGGCGGATTACAGCGGCAGTCGTGGCAAAATGTGCAACGGAAAACACTGTGACAGCGATATCAGACAAAATAATCGCGCAGTAATTAAGCATTCAGTCACAAAATCCGGATAATTTTTATCAGCTGTTTATTCTGTGAACGTTTTATCCGGCAGCTGAATAAATGCTCAGTTGTGTACCCGCTCAAACATTTTAGCTGTTTTTGTTATCAAAACGTTTGATTTGTGTGTTTTATGTGTAGTCATCGCCCATAGTCAATAGTATTGACTGCCTCTGTGACAGTTGATTTAGTGAAGTGTCAGAAAATAATAAACAAACTGAAATTTGTCGTCCGGCATTGCCGGACGACAGAGCAAACACGACATTCAACGACAGGCGGAGATAATGATGATGAGAAGCGCCAAACGTAAGACAGGATTAGCGAAGCTGGGTATTACACTGGTTGCCCTGGCGGTGTCTGCCAGCGTCAATGCGGCGGGAACGCTGGTTTTTTGTTCTGAGGGATCACCGGAAGGGTTTAACCCGCAGTTGTTCACCTCGGGAACCACGTATGATGCCAGCTCCGTGCCGCTGTATAACCGGCTGGTGGAGTTTAAGGCCGGTACCACAGAGCTGGAGCCGGGCCTGGCGGAATCCTGGGATGTGAGCGAAGACGGAAAAACCTATACATTCCATCTGCGTAAAGGGGTGAAGTTCCACAGCAGCAAGGATTTCAAACCGACCCGTGATTTGAATGCAGATGACGTGGTCTTTACCTTCGACCGCCAGAAAAACCCGGATAACCCGTATCACAAGGTCTCCGGCGGCAGCTATGAATATTTCAGCGGCATGGATATGGATAAAATCATCGACAAAGTTGAGAAAGTTGATGACAACACCGTCCGTTTTCAGCTGAGCCGCGCTGAAGCACCATTCCTGGCAAACCTCGGGATGGACTTCGCCTCCATTCTTTCCGCCGAATATGCCGATCAGATGCTGAAAGCCGGTACACCGGAGAAAGTCGACCTGAACCCGATCGGCACCGGGCCGTTTGTGTTGCAGCAGTACCAGAAAGATTCCCGTATCCTGTATAAAGCCAATGACGATTACTGGAACGGCAAACCGAAAATTGACCGCCTGGTTTTCTCCATCACCCCGGATGCCTCTGTCCGTTACGCTAAACTGCAGAAAAACGAATGTCAGGTGATGCCGTACCCGAACCCGGCAGACCTGGAACGTATGCGTGCGGATAAAAACATTGTTCTGAAAGAGCAGCCGGGCCTGAACGTCGGTTATCTCTCCTATAACGTCACGAAAAAACCGCTGGATAACGTCAAAGTGCGTCAGGCACTGAATATGGCGGTGAATAAAGATGCCATCATTGATGCGGTGTATCAGGGTGCAGGCCAGAAAGCGAAAAACCTGATCCCGCCGACCATGTGGGGTTACAACAACAGCATCGAAGACTATCCGTATGATCCGGAAAAAGCCAAAGCGCTGCTGAAAGAAGCAGGTATGGAAAACGGCTTTGAAATCGATCTGTGGGCGATGCCGGTGCAGCGTCCGTATAACCCGAACGCCCGCCGTATGGCTGAGATGATCCAGGCAGACTGGGCGAAAGTCGGCGTGAAAGCCAAAATTGTGACCTATGAGTGGGGTGAGTACCTCAAGCGCGCGAAAGCGGGCGAACCTCAGACTGTCATGATGGGCTGGACCGGTGACAACGGGGATCCGGATAACTTCTTCGCCACACTCTTCAGCTGTGCGGCTAAAGAGCAGGGCTCTAACTACTCGAAATGGTGTGATCAGTCCTTTGAAAACATCATTCAGCCGGCACGTACCACGGCTGATCCGAAAGAGCGTGCCAGGCTGTATGAGCAGGCTCAGGTGGTGATGAAAGAGCAGGCACCTGCACTGATTGTTGCACACTCAACAGTGTTTGAGCCGGTGCGCAAAGAAGTGAAAGGCTATGTGGTGGATCCGCTGGGTAAACACCACTTTGACAATGTTTCTATCGAAAAATAAGTAAACCGGAAATGAGTGTTACCGGTCTGCCGCCTCCTCCGGGGGGCGGCAACCCTGTATCGAACCGCATTGCACGGACGACGCAGAACACATAATTAAAACAATATTATTCATCGTGTGAGTATAAAGGGAAAGTCCTCCCTTTCGTCCGGTCTTATGACCAGAGCGCTGTCAGCGGCCATTACAAGAGAAACAGGGATATGCTGCAATTTATCCTCCGGCGTGTCGGGATGGTAATACCGACATTTATCGGTATTACATTACTGACGTTTATATTTGTTCATCTGATCCCGGGAGACCCGGTCACTATCATGGCGGGTGAGCGGGGAATTTCCCCGGAGCGCCACGCTCAGTTGATGGCGGCGCTGGGGCTGGATCAGCCTTACTGGAAACAGTACCTTCATTATATCAATGGTGTCCTGCACGGTGATCTCGGCCTCTCTCTGAAGAGCCGCCAGCCGGTGTGGGAAGAGTTTGTTCCCCGTTTTAAAGCCACCCTGGAACTTGCCGCCTGCGCGATGATTTTTGCCATCTCGGTCGGCATACCGGTCGGGGTACTGGCGGCCGTCAAACGCGGGTCGATCTTTGATCACACCGCTATCGGGGTCTCCCTGACCGGCTATTCGATGCCGATTTTCTGGTGGGGTATCATGCTGATCATGCTGGTGTCCGTAAATCTCGATCTGACACCGGTGTCGGGGCGGTTATCGGACAGTGTGTTCCTCGATGACAGTCAGCCGCTGACCGGATTTATGCTGATTGATACCCTGATCTGGGGTGAGGACGGCGATTTTCATGATGCGGTGATGCATCTTATTCTGCCGTCCATTGTGCTCGGTACCATCCCGCTGGCGGTGATTGTCCGTATGACCCGTTCGGCAATGCTGGAAGTGCTGGGTGAGGATTATATCCGTACCGCCCGCGCCAAAGGGCTGAGCCGCCTCCGGGTGATTGTGGTGCATGCACTGCGCAACGCCCTGTTGCCGGTGGTGACCGTTATCGGTTTACAGGTCGGCGTGATGCTGGCCGGCGCGATTCTGACCGAAACGATTTTTTCCTGGCCCGGTATCGGCCGCTGGCTGATCGATGCTCTTCAGCGCCGCGACTATCCGGTGGTGCAGGGCGGCGTTCTGCTGATCGCCATTCTGATTATCCTGGTTAACCTGTGCGTGGATTTACTCTACGGCGTCGTTAACCCGCGGATCCGTCATAAAAAATAACAGGAGCGCACAATGTCTGAGACGACAAATACTACCGTGACCCGCGCGCCTGAGCCGCTTTCCCCGCTGCGCGAATTCTGGCACTACTTCCGGCGCAACAAAGGCGCGCTGCTCGGCCTGATCTATATCCTGCTGATGCTGCTGATCGCCGTTTTTGCCCCGCTGCTCGCCCCGCATCTGCCGGATGAGCAGTTCCGTGACCATTTATTACAACCGCCGGTCTGGCAGGAAGGCGGCTCATGGCAGTTTATTCTCGGTACTGATGATATCGGCCGCGATATTCTGTCGCGCCTGATGTACGGCGCCCGGCTTTCACTGCTGGTCGGTTGCCTGGTGGTAGCGCTGTCGCTGCTGCTGGGGGTGGTGATTGGCCTCGCTGCCGGGTATTTCGGCGGCTGGGTTGATGCCCTGATCATGCGCATCGTCGATATTATGCTGGCACTGCCGAGCCTGCTGCTGGCTCTGGTGCTGGTGGCGATTTTCGGCCCGTCGATTGTTAACGCCTCGCTGGCGCTGACTTTCGTGGCACTGCCGCACTATATCCGTCTGACCCGCGCGGCGGTGCTGACGGAAGTGAGCCGCGACTATGTGACCGCGTCTGCGGTGGCGGGCGCAGGCCCGGTGCGCCAGATGTTTGTTAATATTCTGCCGAACTGTCTGGCGCCGCTGATTGTGCAGGCATCTCTGGGTTTCTCCAACGCTATCCTGGACATGGCGGCATTAGGTTTCCTCGGGATGGGCGCACAGCCGCCGACACCGGAGTGGGGAACCATGCTGTCCGATGTTTTACAGTTTACGCAGAGCGCGTGGTGGGTGGTGACCTTCCCGGGCCTGGCGATTTTACTGACGGTACTGGCGTTTAACCTGATGGGCGACGGATTGCGTGATGCCCTTGATCCTAAGCTTAAGCAGTAGAGGTGCAGACATGGCGTTATTAACAGTTGATAAATTATCTGTTCACTTCGGTGAAAAAGAGATGCCATTCCGCGCCGTTGACCGGATCAGCTATCAGGTTGAGGAAGGCGAAGTGCTCGGGATTGTCGGGGAATCCGGCTCCGGTAAATCCGTCAGTTCACTGGCGATTATGGGGCTGATTGATTTTCCGGGCCGGGTGATGGCGGATAACCTTGAGTTTGACGGCCGCCATCTGCTGACCATCTCAGAAAAAGAACGGCGCGAGCTGGTGGGCGCGGATGTGGCAATGATTTTCCAGGATCCGATGACCAGCCTGAATCCCTGCTATACCGTGGGGTATCAGATTATGGAAGCCCTGAAAGTTCACCAGGGCGGTAACCGGAAAACCCGGTTACAGCGGACTGTCGATCTGCTGACGCTGGTCGGCATTCCGGATCCGAAATCACGGCTGGATGTCTATCCGCACCAGTTATCCGGCGGGATGAGCCAGCGGGTGATGATTGCAATGGCGATAGCCTGCCGTCCGAAGCTGCTGATTGCCGATGAGCCGACAACGGCACTGGATGTGACCATTCAGGCGCAGATCATTGAGTTGTTGCTCGAGTTACAGCAGCAGGAAAACATGGCGCTGGTGCTGATCACTCATGACCTCGCGCTGGTGGCGGAAGCCGCTCATCACATTATTGTGATGTATGCGGGGCAGGTGGCGGAGTCCGGTAAGGCGTCGGATATCTTCCGCGCACCGCGTCATCCGTATACTCAGGCACTGTTACGGGCACTGCCGGAATTTGCCGGTAACAAGAGCCGTCTGGCATCACTGCCGGGGGTGGTGCCCGGTAAATATGACCGGCCTGAGGGCTGTCTGCTGAACCCGCGCTGCCCGTATGCCACGGATTTATGCCGCAGCACGGAACCGGAACTGCGTACTGTCGGGGCGCGTCAGGTGAAATGTCATACCCCGCTGGATGATGAAGGGAGACCGGGCCATGAGTGAAACCACACAGCCGCTGTTACATGTCAGTGATCTGAAAAAATATTATCCGGTGAAGAAAGGCTTTTTCTCACCGGAGCGGATGGTGAAAGCCCTCGACGGCATATCGTTTGATCTGAACCGCGGGAAAACCCTGGCGGTGGTCGGGGAGTCCGGCTGCGGAAAATCAACCCTTGGCCGTCTGCTGACCATGATTGAAAAACCGACCGGCGGGGAGCTGTTTTACCAGGGACAGGATCTGCTGGTGGCGGATAAACAGGCGGAGAAATTGCGGCGGCAGAAAATCCAGATTGTGTTTCAGAACCCGTATGGTTCACTCAATCCGCGTAAAAAAGTCGGGCAGATACTGGAAGAGCCGCTGATTATCAATACGTCCTTCAGTGCGGCAGAGCGCAAAGAGAAAGTGCTGGCGATGATGGCGAAAGTTGGTCTGAAAACCGAGCATTACAGCCGTTATCCGCATATGTTCTCCGGTGGTCAGCGCCAGCGTATTGCCATTGCCAGGGGGCTGATGCTGGATCCGGATGTGGTGATTGCCGATGAGCCGGTATCCGCACTGGATGTGTCCGTCCGCGCTCAGGTACTGAACCTGATGATGGATCTCCAGGATGAGCTGGGGCTGTCGTATGTGTTTATTTCCCATGATTTATCGGTGGTGGAACATATCGCGGATGATGTGATGGTCATGTATCTGGGGCGTTGTGTGGAAAAAGGTACCAAAGCGCAGATTTTTGAGAATCCGCGCCATCCTTACACACAGGCACTGCTCTCTGCGACACCACGGCTTAATCCGGCACAGCGCCGCGAACGGATTAAACTGACCGGTGAGCTGCCGAGCCCGCTGAATCCGCCGCCGGGATGTGCGTTTGCTGCCCGCTGCCGCCATGCATTCGGCACCTGTACGCAGTTTCGCCCGGAGCTCAAATCCTATGGCGGGCAGCTGATTGCCTGTTTTGCGGTGGACAGAGAAGAAGAGGCGAAAATTTCCGCATAACATTCTGTTTTACTGCAGATAGCAGAGAAACATATTTTAACAGAAGACAAACAGCGATAATGGAGCGCTCCGTTATCGCTTTTTCCTGTCTGACGTGTGAGATTAGATCAGCACAAAGTACAATGATGACGTATAATCACGGCGTATGGCGAAAGATGCGATAACTGAATTGTAACGAAAGGCGTGGAATATGCGTGTAAAAGTCAGAAAGTCACTGACTATCAAACAGATGTCAGTTGTCGCTGCGGTGACTTTGGTGACGATCGCACTTTTTATGACGCTTCTGTTATCACATCTGATACAACAGCGGAAAGATGATTACATCAATCAGCTTTATAATTCGTCAGTACAGGTCAGGAAACCGCTGGCAGATGCCTTGTTAGGGTCGGACTTAAACGCGATAAAATCGACGCTGATGACATTGCGGGCCAGCGGGATTTTAGGACGTGCGATTGTGGTGACGCCGGAAAATGTTCAGGTGATAAGCCTGGATTTTGCCACACACCGCCCTATTCCCGGCACAGCAAAAATGATTTTCGGGATCCCGGTTGAGATTAAGGTTCCGCTGTACGCCTATGGCGTGGCACATACCGGAAAACCCCCGCAGGGTTATCTCATTCTTCAGGTGGATGATAACCGCATATACCGCTTCGCGATGAATGTCGTGGCACTGATGGTAACCAGTTACCTGTTGCTGGCACTGGTACTGGTGATCGCGATAAGTTGGTGTATTAACCGCCTGATCGTGCGGCCGCTGCGTAAAATGGCCCGTGAGCTGAACAGTGATGAGCCTGCTGAGCAGCTCAGTTGTTCAGCTTATCATGCGGATGATGAACTCGGCCTGCTGGCGAAGGGTTACCGGAACCAGCTGAATAAACACAAACCGGAGTCATCATAAAACTTCCCGGACAGTTTGCTGTCTAAATCCGGACGAATCAAAGGACGTCCCGGAAGCCGGTCAGTTTTTGCCTGTACGTATCGTCTGTCAGAACAGTATTTCCGGCATCAGTGGTAAACCTCAGAAGAAGGCATACCAGGGATTCATATTAAAAGAGGTCAGCATGCAACGCTCTTATTTACGTGTTTTACTCGGTGGCGTCCTGATTGCCGTCACATCTCAGTTACACGCAGAAGCATTACAGCCGGACCCGGCATGGCAGCAGGGTAAACTGGCAAACGGATTCAGCTGGCAGCTGCTTCAGACGCCGCAGCGCCCGAATGACCGCATACAGATGCGCCTTTCTGTTCAGACCGGTTCCATGATGGAAAAACCGGCTGAAAAAGGGTTTGCTTATCTCATCCCGAAAGTGGTGATGTTCAACAGCCAGAGTCTGAACACACAGCAGTTATCGAACCTGCTGCGTAACGGGATAAACCCGGACATGCCGCTGCCGCCGGCCATTGTTTCCTATGATTTCACACTCTATAACCTGAGCCTGCCGAATAATAATCCGGAGGTGCTGAAAGCGGCACTGAGCTGGATGGCGGATGTCTCAGGTCATGGTATTTTTAATCAGGAAACCGTTGCGGCTGCGCTGGCTGCGCCGGACTCTCCGATCGCCACCTATCCGCCGGATATCAATGATCCTATCTGGCGTGCCCGGATAAAAGGCACCACCCTCCAGGGGTTTGACCCGGTACCGCCGCCTGCGGGCAAAATTGATGTTGAGGCACTGAACAGTTTCTATCAGCGCTGGTACACGCCGGATATGGCAACACTGTATGTTGCCGGCCCGGTTGATAAGCGTGCGCTGGAAGATGCCATCAGCAAAGCATTCGGTTCCCAGGAAGGTAAACGCCAGACACCGGTCAGTGTTGCCACTCTGCCGCCGATGAAACCGCGCTCAGTTCATGCGGTGAATGAAAATCAGAAAGACGATATGCTGGCGCTGGTCTGGGATCTGAACTGGTCTTCCGTTAAAGATTCGGATGCACTGAACCGCTACTGGTTAAATGATCTCGCCCGTGAAGCCCTTTTCGGCGCATTACAGCAGGGCATCGGCAAGAAAAATGAAAAGTTCATGGCAATGAATATGGACTGCCGGATGCAGTATCAGCGCGCCAGCTGTATGCTCAGTCTGCGGGCACCGAATGAAAAAATGCCGGTGATTGTCTCTGAGCTGGCCGGTGAACTGGCTGTGCTGAAAGAAAAAGGGATTTCCGCTGAGAACTTTGATGCCCTGATTGCCATGAAACAGGCTCAGCTTCAGCAGCTGTTTGCTATCTATGCCCGTACCACCACCGATATCCTGATCAACCAGCGTCTGATGTCCCAGCAGAGCAATATCATCGATATTCCGCCGGAGCAGTACCAGCGTCTGCGTCAGGCATTCCTGAACAACCTGACACCGGATGTGCTGAACGCAGAAATTCATGCGATTTTAGAGCAGGATACCGCATTCTTCTTTACTCAGCCGAAAGGTGAGACAGAAATGAATGTGGATCAGCTGCGCGCGCAGTTCGATAAGATAATGCATCCGGAGAAAGCGGTTGCTGCGGCAGAGAAACGGGCGGCAGATGCGGAATCTGCGGAGAAAGCGGCTGCGGAAAAAGCAGCGGCAGAAAAAGCCGCCGCAGAGCAGGTCAAAGCCCCGGTGGTAACCCCGGAAGCCGCAGAGCCGTCACAGGACGTGAAACCGGCAGCACCGGCGCCGGATAAAAAAGGCGGACAAAACGGTAACAGCGAACCACCGGCGGCAGATAATAACACCGACGGTGTCAGTGCCTGATTTTGGGTAACAGCATGAAATAAAAAGGGTATCTGGAAGATACCCTTTTTATTGGTTAGTTATCGTCCTGACATAAGCTGCTTTCCAGCAGATTCATCAGCCATGGACGGGTATCACGGTTATTCACAAATCCCGCCGCCGCAATTTTTTTCTGCGGGTGATAATAAGCTGCGGTTCCCCAGAATCCAAGGTGATACCAGAGCGCCTGTCCGTTCCGCTCTGTCACCATCACCCCGCAGCGGTAATCTTCCGCGCCGTCATGGCTGCCCGGTTGCAGCATGGTTGCAAGGGTTTCCGGCTTGTCAAAAATACGTCCTTCAAACAGATTCGCCATAAACACCGCCAGGGCATTTACCGACATAATTAACCCGCCGCCACCCCAAAGATCCATCGTCGGGCTGATAGTATCCCCGTCAATATTGCCGAGATACTGGTGTGCCCGTGGCGGAAGACCCGCCGGTACCGGTTCTTCCAGCTCCCAGTAAGCGGATTCCATACCCGGGGCATCAAAGCGCAGCAACTGCCGGACTGCCTGTGCCAGAGACAGTTGCGTGATCCTTTCAATGATATCGCCCAGCAGCAGGTATCCGGTATCGGAATAGAAGTAGCAGAGGCCCGGTTTCATCAGCGGATAGCCCCGGCTGACATACAGGCGGATCTGCTCATCCCGTGTCCAGAGATGGCCCGGGTCCGCGAGCACATCACGGATATACTTCTCATCGGCATGATCATACAGCCCGCTGCTGTGACTGAGCAGATGCTGCACCGTGATGGCATTCAGATCATAACCTGCCTCTGTCAGCCAGCGGACATACTGCGGGGAGAGCAGCGGTGCGACCGGTGAACTGAGACTGAGTTTCTGCTGTTCATACAGGCGCAGCACGGCCGCCGCGGTGAACGTCTTGGTGTTACTGGCGATCCGCACCGGGGTATCCGGGGTAACCGGTGTACTGTCGCTTCTGCTCAGGCCGCCGTGTGCGGCACCGTCCGGCAGATCACACCCTTCACCGGTGAAACAGAACGCCGTGGCAAAACCTGCCGGCTGAACATCCTGCAGCAGGGCAGACAAATTCCGCGCGGGCATCGTTATTGCTTCGCATCAGCGCGCAGTTTCGTCACGCTCTGCCCGCCGACACCCCAGTTATCGGTTTCCACCTCATCAATAATCACAAACGTTGAAGCCGGATTTTTCCCCAGCACATCAACGAGTAACTGCGTGGCACCTTCAATCAGTTTTTGTTTTTGTTCTGCGGTCGCACCCTCTTTGGTGATGCGGATATTGATGAATGGCATAGAGGCTCCTGATGATGTGGTTGTCTGCAACTGTCTGAATATCAGCCGGTAACGGTTAAGTATCCGTTACACTGACTGATATTCATACCATATTGCAGCCAAAATCTCAGGCGGTTTTATTTTTTTGGATGTCAGTCGCAATCCAGGCGGCAGAAAAGAGGATCAGCCGTGCGAAGAAATAGAAAAAGGCCATCAGGCCGATAACCGAACCAAATGCCGCACCGGACGGGGAAGCCGCCATATTCGGCAGCAGCCAGGTCATGATGGTTTTCAGGATCTCAAAGCCGATCGCAGCCAGCAGTGTGCCTTTCAGCAGTGATTTGCGGCTCAGCTTCATACGCGGCAGGATCCAGAGAATCCAGGTAAACAGCAGGTAGTTGGCGAGGATGGAAATGGTCAGGCCGATCGCTGTCCAGGCGGGACGCAGCCATTCGACCGCATCCAGGCCGAGAAACGCGACTATCCGGGCTTGTGCGGCACCGGCAATGGAGGTCAGGGAAAGGGTGATCACCAGTGCCACCAGCAGGCCGATCAGCGTGAGAAAATCCCGCAGATAGCGCAGAACCATATTCTCTTTGACTTCGATATCCGGCTCCCACTGGTCATGGTACTGCGCACGGATAGCCATCCGCAGATTACCCACCCAGTTCACCCCGGAATAGAGTGCCAGTGCCAGACCGGTTAACCCCACAGTCGCACGCTGGCGGATGGCGGTATCGATACTGCGTTCAATGGTGGCAGCGAGTGTCGGGTCGCTGATACTGTTGGCAACACCGCGGATAAGTTTGGTCAGCAGTTCCGGATTAAAGGCCAGCACATAACCGGCGGCGGCAAAAGAGACCATCAGAATCGGGATCATGGATAAAAACGAGAAATAGGTGATCGCGGCACCGAACGGGCTGCCCATTCTGTCATTAAAGCGGGTGGCTGTGCGGATCAGGTGAGCAATAAACGGGATATCGCGGATATAATTCCCGGTTTTCACACTCCATTTCAGGGCTTTTTTTCCCTGTTTTATTCCTTCATCAAAATTCTTCCGCAGGGGGGTTAATGATGATGTGCTGTTGTCATCTTCCGGTGTGTCATTTTCCCGGGTCATGTATCCTCGCTTGTTCGGAAATTGATTCCGTTTAAGTTTACTACAGGACTCACCGGATGAACAATTCAGGTTTTGATATAACGGCCTTCAGAATTTCCCGATTGATAAACCGGGATAATAATATGTAATTAACCGCACTTATTTCATCTCAGAATAATGAAAATAAATACCATCTTATAAGATGTTCACAATATGAATAATAAATATGTTTTTCCCGGAAATAACCGGCAGAATTACCGATCTCTGCTGATCACGGTTATTCTGCTGCTTATTAGCGGGTGTGTTTATAAACCGGAAGGGCCGTATTTACCGGCAAATGTGGTGGTTGTGTCAAACCATGTGTGTCTGCTTACCCGGCCGGAGGGGGATGAGAGAATTATCCGCCTGGATATTAATGAAATCGGCAGTGAAAATAAACGGCTGTTAACGCATACCTTTACGCCGGCGCAGGCGGCGGTTAGCCGGGAGCGCTGTATTTCAGTGCAGAATTACCCCTTCCGGAGCGGATATTCTTATACTGCGCTGATAACGCTCGGGTCAGACGTTCAGCGCCGCCTGAATATTCATCCCGGAACGCGGAATTTTGAAGTTCGCTTCCGGCTGACGAATTATTTCGGTCAGTTAAGAGCAACGGAGTTTTAATACGGTTTGCCGGTTTCTGTTATCAGAAAACCGGCAGTGGCATGATTACTTCGATAATGCATCCAGTTCTGCCTGCGCTTCTTTTAATTCCGCTTCGGCTTCGGCCAGTTTGCGTTCGCGTTTGGCAATCTTACTGATATCGCCTTTATCAATGGCTTTCTGCAAATCGGCTTTGCGTTCAGCCACTTCCTTTGTCCGATCGCTGACTTCATCACGGGCATCATCCCGAAGACTGTTTGGTGTGCAGTAAGTATTCACATTCTGCAAAGCCCGCTCCAGCCCCTGCACCCGGTGTGTGTTGCCGTGTGCTTTGGCGTAGCTGAGCTGCTCCTGAATTTTACTCTTTTTAATGTCACAGCCATTCTGCGCACTCAGCGCGGAGGTGCTGACCAGTAATGTTGCCAGTGCCAGCACCGTGGTTGTAAAACGTGTCATATTTACCTCGCTATTTATATCAATCGTCATTTTATGACTACTGATAATGACAATGGTTCATTATCACGCCGCACAGATGAGGAAAGGGCATTGGTTCTTTCCTGCCGAAATCAGGTTATACTGAGTGCTTCAATCTGTACTGATATTCTTGTTCCGGGTGGTGTACACCCGACCATCTGAGGCCTTTGTATGCTTAGTTACCGCCACAGCTTTCACGCCGGCAACCATGCGGATGTGTTAAAACACACCGTCCAGAGTCTGATCATTGAATCATTAAAAGAGAAAGACAAACCCTTTTTGTATCTGGATACGCACGCCGGTGCCGGGCGTTATCAGCTCAGTGGTGAGCATGCGGAGCGTACCGGGGAGTACCTGGAAGGGATCGCCCGCATCTGGGCGCAGGAATCGGTGCCGGAAGAACTGAAAACGTATCTTGAGGCCGTCAGTGCACTGAATCCGCGCGGTGATCTGCGTTTTTATCCGGGGTCGCCGCTGATCGCTGCACATTTGCTGCGTGATCACGATAAATTAAATATCAGCGAACTGCACCCGTCTGATTTTCCGCTGCTGCGCAATGAATTCAGCCGCGATAACCGTGCCCGTGTGGTACGGGAAGATGGCTATCAGCAACTGAAATCACAGTTACCGCCGTCATCCCGGCGCGGATTTGTACTGATTGACCCGCCGTATGAACTGAAAAGTGATTATCAGGCCGTGGTGAAAGGGATTCAGGAAGGTCACCGCCGCTTTGCAACCGGGACTTATGCGGTCTGGTATCCGGTGGTGCTGCGCCAGCAGATCAAACGGATGGTAAAAGATTTTCAGGCAACCGGGATCCGCAAAATTCTGCAAATCGAACTGGCGGTACGCCCTGACAGTGATCAGCGCGGTATGACCGCATCCGGTATGATTGTGATTAATCCGCCGTGGAAGCTGGAATCGCAGATGAAATCCGTGCTGCCGTGGCTGCATAACGTGCTGGTACCGGAAGGTACAGGGCATACACTGGTTGACTGGATCACACCGGAATAATTCGTTTCCGCTGCGGGCATGACGGCAGCGGGTGTTTATGTATTGACTGATAAATGGAACGAGCCAACTATGAGCAAACATTACGATTATATTGCAATCGGCGGCGGCAGTGCCGGTATTGCGTCTGTAAACCGGGCAGCAATGTACGGGCAGAAATGTGCCCTGATTGAAGCAAAAGCGCTCGGCGGCACGTGTGTTAACGTCGGTTGTGTCCCGAAAAAAGTGATGTGGTACGGTGCGCAGATTGCGGAAGCTATCCGCCAGTACGGCCCGGATTACGGGTTTGATACCACCATCAACCATTTCAGCTGGGACAAACTGCTGGAAAGCCGTTCTGCGTATATTGATCGTATTCACCAGTCTTATGAGCGCGTTCTCGGTAATAATAAAGTGGATGTGATCACCGGGTTTGCCCGTTTTAAAGATGCACATACCGTGGAAGTGAACGGTGAAACGTACACCGCGGATCATATCCTGATCGCCACCGGCGGCCGTCCGGTTCCGCCATCCATCCCGGGCGCGGAATACGGCATTGATTCTGATGGTTTCTTCGCACTGAAAGCGTTGCCGTCACGTGT
Source organism: Morganella sp. TYF_1 (assembly GCF_043105645.1). Taxonomy (NCBI): domain Bacteria; kingdom Pseudomonadati; phylum Pseudomonadota; class Gammaproteobacteria; order Enterobacterales; family Morganellaceae; genus Morganella; species Morganella sp. TYF_1. The sequence continues at coordinate 207,011 of NZ_JBICLU010000017.1, forward strand.
GGCGGTGGTCGGTGCTGGGTATATCGCCGTGGAACTGGCCGGGGTGCTGAATGCCCTGGGCAGCGAAACACATCTGTTTGTCCGCAAACATGCTCCACTGCGTAATTTCGACCCGCTGATCACCGAAACGCTGGTTGAAGTGATGAACACTGAAGGGACGTCACTGCACACCAACTCGGTACCGAAAGCAGTTGTGAAAAATGCCGACGGCAGCCTGACCCTGCAACTGGAAAACGGCCACGAACAAACCGTGGATTGCCTGATCTGGGCTATCGGCCGTGAACCGGCAACTGACAATATCAATCTGGATGTGACCGGCGTGAAACTTAACGATCGCGGTTATATTCAGGTGGACAAATACCAGAACACGTCGGTTCCGGGCCTGTATGCGGTGGGTGATAACACCGGTGCTGTTGAACTGACCCCGGTTGCGGTTGCCGCAGGCCGCCGTCTCTCTGAGCGCCTGTTTAACAACAAGCCGGACGAGCACCTGGATTACACCAACATCCCGACCGTTGTCTTCAGCCACCCGGCGATCGGTACTGTGGGTCTGACCGAACCACAGGCGATTGAGCAGTACGGCGCGGACAATGTGAAATGCTACAAGTCCTCTTTCACCGCCATGTATACCGCGGTCACCAGCCACCGCCAGCCATGCAAAATGAAACTGGTGTGTGCGGGTAAAGACGAAAAAATCGTCGGTATCCACGGCATCGGCTACGGTATGGACGAAATCCTGCAGGGCTTTGCGGTCGCACTGAAAATGGGCGCCACCAAGAAAGATTTCGATAACACCGTGGCCATCCACCCGACAGCAGCGGAAGAGTTTGTGACAATGCGCTGATGGCACATTAATTGATACTGATGTCTGCAAAGCAGGCCGTGACGATGTCCGGCCTGCTTTCTTTTTACGTAATGACAATGACACTACGCAGGGCCATGTTAAAGAGGATGTAGTACTGTTTCCGGAGGAGGATATGACGAAACTATTCTGAATAGCTGACGGTCACCCGAACTTCTTCGACATTCCCTCTGATGCCGGGCTGACCGATTTCCAGCCGAGTTTTTCATAGAAACCGGGTTTATCCGCGATCATCGAGACATAGGAACCTTCGAGTGTGGCGGATGCAAGATAGCCATCGATGCAGTTCATAACCCGACGGCCGAGCCCCGCGCCCTGATATGCCGGATCAACGGCGACATCAACCACCTCAAAATTACAGGCACCGTCACCGACCACGCGCCCCATGGCGATAAGCGTTCCGTCATCCCGGATAGTCACGATATATAAACTGTTGGGCAGCCCGATCTCAGCGGCTTTCAGTGATTTTGCCGATAATCCGGCCTTAATGCGCAGGGTGCAATACTCCTGTGCGGAAGGCGCACGTTCTTCAGTAATCAGTGTCATGATGTTGTTATCTGTAATAAGGGGGACTTTTTGGCAATGACGTTAAACCATTCGGCAAAATGTTGCGGATGATCATGCATCTCTTTTTTCAGGTCAGTGAGTGGTATCCAGCGCACGGCAGCGACTTCCTGCGGGTTCAGGGAAAACGGGCCGTTATAGTGACCGGTAAACAGGTGGTCATACTCATGTTCAATGAGTGACGGCGGAACATCCGCCCGGTAAATGATATGACCGGCAGACTGTAAAGGGCAGGTGATCCCCAGCTCTTCCTGCAGACGGCGCTGTGTTGCCTGTTCCAGCGATTCACCGCGACGGGGATGACTGCAGCAGCTGTTGGCCCACAATCCGCCGGAATGGTATTTGCTGAGTGCGCGCTGCTGGATCAGCAGTTCACCCGCATCATTAAACAGGAACACAGAAAATGCACGGTGGAGTAATCCGAGCTGATGAACGCGGAGTTTTTCGTCATACCCGAGGGCATTATCATGTTCATCGACCAGAATCAGTTCGTCACTCATTATATCTTTTATCCGGTAAAGCGGCTGAAAGATATACTGTAGCAAATATGCAGCGGAAAGTTTGCCGGAATAATGGCATAAAAACGCCGGAATATATCTCCGGCGCTTCATTATTTATTCGGGGGGATTATTTATTGCGGGCAGCCAGGTAATCCTGGAGTGTACCTTCCGGGAATTTTTTACAGAATTCAACGATTTTTGGCGCTTCTGCAATCCCTTTTTCTGACAGTGCCACAAAGTCACCGCCCGGATATTGTGTGTCTTTACTGATCACCCACAGGGCAACCGGTGCCCAGCTTTGCGGATTCAGATTCACGAACTCTTTACAGGTCATTTTATCGGGTACCTGAATATCAGCAGGTTCAGCGAGAGCCACTGAGGAAAATGCACTTGCAGCAACCAGACACGCGGTGACGAAATACTTTTTCATGATAAATAAACCTCGTTTTTTGTTTCAGAAAATACAATAAACACGTTTTCAGAATAGATTAAATAACGTCATATTCAATATTTCTCTGTTTTTAAAACGTAAATAATGATATTAACCGGTTTTTTCAGGATAAAAAGTATGAGTATCCCGGTGAGACTCATATCGGGCCGGGTAACATGATTTTATACCAGTCCCGATATGAGTGACGGTTACGGATTATTTTCCAGCCAGCGGATAATAAAGTCGCGGATGGCAGTGATATTGTTGATATCCAGCTGCGGAACCGTGACATCCTGCCGTGGTTTATCTGACGCAAATGCAATAACAAATTCATCCAGCAGTGTCTGGTACGGGCGGTCAGTCACATCACGAAACAGGGCAATTTTCGCTACGGATTCACCCTTGAACCCTTCCACCAGGATAAGATCCAGCTCCCGTGTATCAAAGCGGTCAGCCAGCTGCATCAGATCCGGCTCCGCACCGCCCGGGGTTTCTGTCATCAGCGCAAACCGCTCCTGACTGACTACCAGCGTCTGATAAGCGCCCGCTTTGCGCAGCTCATAGCTGTCTTTTCCCGGGGTATCGACATCCATATCATGATGCGTGTGTTTGACCAGCCCTATGCGCAACCCGCTTTCCCGCAGTTGCGGGATCAGCTTTTTCAGCAGGGTGGTTTTACCGGTGCCGCTGTAAGCAGTGACCGCCAGCAGGGGCACCTGATGCGGCAGCCGGTGCTGCTTTTCCCATTCCCGGCACTCCGCAAGGGTATTGAGATTAATAAAATCACCGGAATTTGCATCAAATGTGACGGCTTTTGCACCGATGTTATCCATAAACAGCAGAAGTTTGCGATCGCCGCCGGTGAGGTATTCTCTGAGCGGGGTGATCAATGAGCGGTGACACAGCGCGAAGGCAGGATGCGCCCGCTGGTGATCACAGGCATAAGCGCACAGGGCATCCCCTTTCTGCTGCCAGAGTTTTTCCGCCAGATCCGCCGGGAACTGCGGCACATCACACGGCACAAACAGCACCCAGTCGTGCAGGGCGTTTTCAAGACCGGTCAGCATCCCGGCAAGCGGGCCGGGAAAATCCGGTAATGTATCGGCGACCACCCGCAGGCCGGTGGCGTGATAATCCCGCGCATTGCGGTTAGCATTGATAAAAATGTCATCTGTCTGCGGAGCGAGCAGCTTTACACTGTGCTGATAAAGCGGGATCCCGCCCAGTAATACCAGGCCTTTATCCTGTCCCTGCATCCGGGTGGCCCGTCCGCCGGCAAGAATACAGCCGCTGAGTTGCATCATCATTTTCAGTTTCTCTGACAATCTCTGATAAATATTCTGAACTTATCTTAACAAGGATTCCGGTATAGTGAGCGCGAATATCAATGCAATGGTCGTTATAATCACGGATAATACGCCGCAGTTATTACAGCCTGCCAATATTTACGCATCCTGACAGTCCTGTTCTTTCCGGAGCGGCGGATAATTGGTAATGTGTTACGATCTTGCTTATAAGGAATTTATTATGAAATGTCATCGTCTTAATGAGGTTATTGAACTTCTGCACCCTGTCTGGCAGCAACACTCTGATCTGAATCTGATGCAGATGTTACAGAAACTGGCTGACGAAGCCGGGTTTGAGGGTGAATTATCTGACCTGACTGATGATATTCTTATTTATCACCTGAAAATGCGCGGCTCAGAGGCAACAGACGCCATTCCGGGTCTGAAAAAAGATTACGAAGACGATTTTAAAACCGCCCTGTTACGTGCACGCGGCATCATCAAAGAGTAATGCAGACGACAACTCCGCCGGTTTTCACTTTTCAGGATTTCCGGCCCGACCGTCTGATCGACAGCCTCAGCCGTTACGGTATCTGGCTGGATTCCGGTCTGACAGAGCTGAACAGCTATGAAAACCGCGTATATCAGTTTACGGATGAAAACCGTACCCGTTATGTGGTGAAATTTTATCGCCCGGCACGCTGGGATGAGGCGCAGATCCGCGAGGAGCACGACCTGACCCTGACACTGGCTCAGGCCGGGCTGCCGGTCGCGGCACCGCTGGCCTTTGACGGTGACACACTGCTGTCACAGGACGGTTATTTGTTCGCGCTGTTCCCGTCGATCGGCGGACGGGCGTATGAAACCGATAACCTTGATCAGCTGGAAAGCACCGGGCGGCTGCTCGGACGGCTGCACCAGATAAGCCGGGAACGCTGTTTTGAGCACCGGCCGGCGATCGGACTGCAGGAATATCTGCTGACACCGCGTGAAATCCTCGCGCAGTGTCCGCTGATCCCGCAGGCGCGTCGTGACAGCTTTATCGCTACACTGGATACCCTGATCCGTGAGACAGCTGCCCGCTGGCACGACGACTGGCATGCCATCCGTCTGCACGGGGATTGTCATCCGGGTAATATTTTATGGCGTGATGAACCGTGGCTGGTGGATTTCGATGATGCCCGCAACGGCCCGGCGGTGCAGGATTTGTGGATGCTGCTCAGCGGGGATACCGATTCGCGCCGTTATCAGCTCGACATTCTGCTCGATGCCTATCAGGAGTTTTGTGACTTCGATACGCGGGAGCTGGCACTGATTGAACCGCTGCGCGCCATGCGTATGGTTCATTTTTTATCCTGGGTGGCACGCCGCTGGCAGGATCCCGCTTTTCCTAAAGCTTTTCCATGGATGGCGGAAAGTGATTTCTGGTCACAGCAGCAATCACTGATGACGGAACAGACAGCCGTACTGGCGGAGCCTCCGCTGACGCGCTTTCTGCCTTATTGATTTTCAGGAGAGATAAAGATGAAGAAACTTTGGTTAGCGCTGATTGGATTTGCGATGTCTTTCAGTGTGTTTGCAAACCCGGTATCCGGAAAAGAGTACACCGAACTGAGTACACCGGTCACAAATCAGCCTGACGTGGTGGAGTTTTTCTCCTTCTACTGTCCGCACTGCTATCAGTTTGAAGAAAACTTCAAAGTACCGGAATCCATCAGCAAAAATCTGCCGGAAGGGGCCAAACATGAACGTTATCATGTTGATTTCCTCGGCGGCCCGATGGGTCCTGAAATGACCAAAGCGTGGTCTGTGGCTATGGCGATGGGGGTTGAGGACAAAGTGACGCCGATCCTGTTTGAAGGCATTCAGAAAACCGGCACCATTAAAACACCTGCCGATGTCCGTGACGCCTTTATCAAAGCGGGTGTGACCGGTGAGGATTATGATTCTGCCGCTAACAGCATCTTTGTGAAATCCCTGATTGCCAAGCAGCAGAAAGCGGCGGCGGATTACAAATTACGCGGTGTGCCTGCGGTCTTTGTCAAAGGTAAATACCAGATCAACAATGCCGGTCTGGAAGTCAAAGATGTGAATGAATACGGTAAAGCGTTCTCTGATACGGTCAATTATCTGATTAAGCAAAACTGATCTCAGAATTTGTATCTCCGGAAGCAATGGCGGTAACGCCATTGCTTTTTTACTATCCACATTAATCAAGTGATTACAACGGCAGATTATCTTGCGGTATTCGTTTATAACCTATTGATTTTTTTGAATGAGATTCGGGTATATCGCGCTGCAGACAGTGATTTACATAGGGTTCATAAATTTACCCACAAAGTTATCCACAGCTTGTTATTTTTTATTTTCCCGCGATACCCGTCCTGTTCTGAGTGCGGGAAGATTAACGGCTGAGGCCGATAATAGTCGTCTGATGCCGCAGTCTGTGGCATGCTACCCGCAAGAATCCCTTTAATACTGTGAAGGCAATTATGGCTCAGATTGCAGACAACCCTTTGATTTTAGTCGATGGTTCATCGTACCTCTATCGTGCTTACCACGCATTCCCCCCGCTGACCAACAGCGCCGGACAACCGACCGGTGCCATGTACGGCGTGCTGAATATGCTGCGCAGCCTGGTGATGCAGTATGAACCCAGCCATGTTGCCGTGGTATTTGATGCCAAAGGTAAAACATTCCGTGATGAATTGTTTGAAGCCTATAAATCACATCGTCCGCCGATGCCGGATGATCTGCGTGAGCAGATAGCACCGCTGCATGACATGGTTATCGCAATGGGGATGCCGTTGTTATCTGTCTCCGGCGTGGAAGCGGATGATGTTATCGGGACACTGGCGAAACAGGCAGCGGCAGAAGGCCGCGCTGTGCTGATCAGTACCGGTGATAAAGATATGGCACAGTTGGTGACGCCGGATATCACCCTGATCAATACCATGAATAACACCATTCTCGGGCCGGAAGAAGTGGAAACCAAATACGGTGTTCCGCCGTCACTGATTATTGATTATCTGGCACTGATGGGCGATTCCTCCGATAACATCCCGGGGGTGCCGGGGGTCGGTGAGAAGACCGCTCAGGCCTTATTGCAGGGATTGGGCAGCCTGGATGATATCTATGCAGATCTGGATAAAATCGCCGGACTGAGCTTCCGTGGTGCAAAAACCCTCGCGCCGAAGATGGAAACCAACAAAGAGATGGCGTACCTCTCTTACACTCTGGCGACCATCAAAACCGATGTGGAGCTCGATCGCACCTGGGATTCCCTGGCATTGTCGGAACCGGATCTGGATAAGCTGCATGCCTTATTCACACAGTATGAATTTAAACGCTGGATAAGTGATCTGGAAAACGGCGGCTGGCTGGCGAAGAAAAGTACCCGCAGCGCGCCGTCAAAAGCCGCGGTAACCGCCGCAGCACAGACCCCGGCAGCACCGGCAGCCACGCCGGACATCAGCAGCGAAAACTATGAAACCATCCTTGATGAAGAGGCGCTGAACCGCTGGGCGGATATCCTGCGTGAAGCCGGTGAGTTTGCGTTTGATACCGAAACTGACAGCCTGGATAATCTCTCTGCGCGTCTGGTCGGGATGTCATTTGCGGCGAAAGCAGGCCATGCGGCGTATGTGCCGATCGGTCATGATTATCTGGATGCACCGGATCAGTTGTTAACCGAGCAGGTGCTGCGGGTGATGAAACCGATTCTTGAAGATGAAAACATCCGTAAAATCGGTCAAAACCTGAAGTTTGATCGCGGGATCATGGAAAATTACGGTGTGGAACTGCGCGGAATCGCCTTTGATACCATGCTGGAATCTTACGTGCTCAACAGTGTCGCCGGGCGTCATGATATGGACAGCCTTGCTGACCGCCATCTGAATTACAAAACCACCACCTTTGAAGATATCGCCGGGAAAGGCAAAAAGCAGTTAACGTTTAATCAGATCCCGCTGGAAGAGGCTGCCAATTATGCGGCGGAAGATGCGGATATCACACTGCTGCTGCATCAGGCGCTGTATCCGCAGCTGGAAGCAGAAAAATCGCTGCTGCATGTCTACCAGGATATCGAAATGCCGCTGGTGCCGGTGCTCTCCCGTATGGAGCGGACAGGGGTTCTGATCGACGCCAATGTGCTGGCTGCTCAATCAGTGGAGCTGACAGCCCGTCTGGATGAACTGGAGAAGCAGGCATTTGTGATTGCCGGAGAGGAGTTCAACCTCTCTTCGCCGAAGCAGTTGCAAACCATTTTGTTTGAAAAACTGAATCTGCCGGTGGTGAAAAAAACCCCGGGTGGCGCACCGTCAACCAATGAGGAAGTGCTGGAGGAGCTGGCGGATAACCATGAACTGCCGCGCGTGATCCTCGAGCACCGCAGCCTCTCCAAACTGAAAACCACCTATACCGATAAACTGCCGCTGATGGTGGATCCGAAAACCCGCCGTGTGCATACCTCGTATCACCAGGCAGTGACCGCGACCGGCCGTCTTTCTTCCCGTGATCCGAACCTGCAGAATATTCCGGTCAGAACCGATGAAGGCCGCCGTATCCGTCAGGCGTTTATTGCCCGTGACGGCTACTGCATTATGGCGGCTGACTATTCACAGATTGAGCTGCGCATCATGGCACATCTGTCACAGGACAAGGGGCTGCTGAAAGCCTTTGCCGAAGGCAAGGATATCCACCGTGCAACCGCCGCAGAAGTGTTTGGTGTGCCGCTTGACGATGTGACGGCAGATCAGCGCCGCAGCGCGAAGGCGATTAATTTCGGTCTGATTTACGGCATGAGCGCCTTTGGTCTGGCACGTCAGCTGGGGATCCCGCGCGGTGAAGCGCAGCGCTATATGGATCTCTATTTTGAGCGCTATCCGGGCGTGCTGGACTATATGGCCCGCACCCGTGAACATGCGGCAGAAAAAGGATACGTGGAAACGCTGGAAGGCCGCCGTCTCTGGTTGCCGGAAATCAATTCCCGTAACGGTATGCGCCGCAAGGCCGCTGAGCGCGAGGCGATCAACGCCCCGATGCAGGGCACCGCAGCGGATATCATCAAAAAAGCGATGATTGCCGTGGATGACTGGCTGCAAAAAGAGAACATCGATGCGCTGATGATTATGCAGGTACACGATGAACTGGTGTTTGAAGTCAGAAAAGAACAGCAGGCAGAGATGGCAGAGAAGATCCGCGGGCTGATGGAAGCCGCGATGAAACTGGATGTGCCGTTAAAAGTGGAAGCGGGGGTAGGCGCCAACTGGGACGAAGCCCACTAAGGCGTCATCCTTCGGCCTGCAGCGGTGTTCGCTGCGCGTCACGAACCGGGTCACATACTGATGTATGCTCCCCGGTTCCTTCTGCTTGCTGCCTTGCTGCAAACCGAATGATTTAGCCTTAGCATCCGGCATCATGTCGGTTGCACTCAGAAATCCGGGTCACATACTGGTGTATGCTCCCCGGATTTCTTCTTTTGCTGCTTTGCCACAGATGAAATCTATAGCGTAAAGGCATTGTGTTCCGGGGGGATTTTCCTGTTATGCGTTTTCTTCCCGCATTTTCAGGGTTTTCTTCACTTTTTTCTCAATACGCTGGCGCTTCAGCGGCGAGAGATGATCGATAAATAACTTGCCGTTAAGGTGGTCGATTTCGTGCTGCAGGCAGCCCGCCTGTAATCCTTCCGCTTCAAGGGTATGTTCTGTACCGTTTATATCCTGATAACGGACAGTGACTGAAGAGTAGCGCTGTGTCTCCGTATAACTCTCCGGCAGGGACAGGCAGCCGTCCATCATCATCATGTCGCCGTCGCACTGAATAAATTCCGGGTTAATCAGCGCCATCGGCTGATCGCGGTTTTCAGAGACATCCACGATAATCACACGCTTACAGACACCGACCTGCGGCGCAGCAAGGCCGATGCCCCGTTCGGCATACATGGTTTCTGTCATATCTGTGACAAATGTTTTCAGTTCGTCATCAAAAACCGTGACGGGTTGGGCTGTTTCCCGCAGGCAGGGATCAGGAAAATGCCGTAATGTCAGTAATGCCATAGCTAACTCACTAATATAAATAAAAATTATGGGGAGACGTACTCCCGGATGCGCTCAGACTATCATAACAGTATGGTGTGAAAACGGCACCATTTGTGCTGTTTTGTTGCTATTTTGTGCGATCAGCCCGGAACTATCTATAGACCCGGATCGCATAAATATGTAATTAAAGTACATTTGAAGGGAATATTACCGTTTTGTGACAAGCTGAATCGTGCTTAATATGAAAAAAAATTACAAAAAAGGTTTTTTTGTCCGTAAATTTGCGGTAAAGTTGTTCGCGTAGGGTACAGAGGTAAGATGTTCTATCTTTCAGACCTTTTACTTCACGTAATCGGATTTAGCTGAATATTAGCTGCTCCGGTCAGATAACGTCTGACCGGAGCATTTTTTTTGCATAAAAAAACCCGCTGTACGCGGGCTTCTTCATGAGCGGATATGTCAGCGGATCATTCTGTGTCGCTTTCGCTGAACCAGGTGTCCAGTTTCAGGCGTAACTTATCAATGCCGATTTTTTTCAGGGCGGAGAAATATTCCACCTGAATATCACCGGTGTCACTCAGGTCTGTCAGTGCATCACGCACCGCCATCAGCTGCTTCTTACGTGCGCCGCTGGCCAGTTTGTCGGCTTTGGTCAGCAGTGCCAGAACCGGCACCTGCATTGCCACTGCCCATTCAATCATCTGCATATCCAGGTCTTTGAGCGGATGGCGGATATCCATCAGCACCACCAGGCCGCGCAGACAGTTGCGCTTTTGCAGATATTCGCCCAGTGCCGCCTGCCATTTACGTTTCATGGCTTCCGGAACTTCAGCGTAACCGTAGCCCGGCAGGTCAACCACGCGGCAGCCGTCAGTGACCTCAAACAGGTTGATAAGCTGGGTACGTCCCGGTGTTTTACTGGTGCGCGCCAGGCTTTTTTGCTGTGTCAGTGCATTCAGCGCACTCGATTTTCCGGCATTGGAGCGACCGGCAAACGCCACTTCGATCCCCGTATCTTCCGGTAAATGGCGGATATCCGGTGCGCTGATGACAAAATGGGTCACTTGGTAGTTGTGCGTTTTAATGGTCAAAATCTGTTCTCCTCAGGTCGAAACCGGGATGATTATAGCCTAATGCCTGTTGTTTAAGAACTGCGGCGGAGAGATTACTGTGCCTGTTTATTCTCAGAACGGGAAAAAGTAATAACAATAACAGGCCGGGGGCAGTAACCGATATAATCCGGAGAAAACAACGTCTTTCCGGTGAAAAAAACGCGGATATTTACCCGCAAAAAGATAAAAAACAGAATGGTTTATTATCTGTTATACAGACAGGTGCTATTTTTTATTTGGTATAAGTTGATTTTTTTATCGGGAAATAAAAATTTTCCATCAAAATCAAAGCAATATTTATATTTACGCATTAAATGCAATAAGGGTACAGCAGAATGGACAGTTACGTCTTATTTTGCTAAATAACGGACTGTGCACAGAATATCATCAGTACAAATACGTGAAAAATTCTTATATTAATTAGTTATCCCGGCGGTAAAGGTAAATTAAAGTAAATCGGTGGCGCTCAGCGTCATTGCCCATTAAAATCGATAAGATTAGTGTCAGTTTATTTCGTTGAAAGGAATTGGGAATGTTAAAACGTGTTTTAGTTACATTTGTGGCAGCCTGTACCCTCAGTGCAACGTCGCTGGCGTTTGCGGCAGAGCAGACGCATGTTAAATTTACCACCACTGCAGGCGATTTTGAAATTGCGCTGGATAATGAAAAAGCGCCGAAAACCGTGGAAAATTTCAAACAGTATGTCACCGATAAATTCTATGACGATACAACATTCCACCGTGTCATCCCGGGCTTTATGGTACAGGGTGGTGGCTTCACGGCGGATATGAATCAGAAACAGACCCGTCCGCCGGTAAAAAATGAAGCGGATAACGGCCTGCGCAACCTGCGCGGCACGATTGCAATGGCGCGTACTGCAGATAAAGACAGCGCAACCAGCCAGTTCTTTATCAATGTGGCGGATAATGCATTCCTCGATCACGGCCAGCGCGATTTCGGCTATGCCGTGTTTGGTAAAGTCGTGAACGGCATGGATGTTGTCGATAAAATCTCAAAAGTGAAGACAGAAAACATCGGTCCGTATCAGAACGTGCCGTCAACACCGATCAAAATTATCTCTGCAACTATCGTAAAATAAACCGTATTTTCGTGCAGATTAAGGGGAATATTTCCGGATATTCCCCGTAAGTGTGTCAAACTCCCTGATAGTCTGAATAAGACGACATCTGCCTCTGCGGCGCCGTGCCGCATTCGGGCTATTTTCTCTGTCCGGCTGTGGTATTATAGCCCGCTTCATGAAACTGTCTGTGCAATCTCCCGGGGTTGCAGGGTATTGTCAACGTGTGCCTGATACAGCAGTTTGAAAATAAAAAAGATAAATATATCAGTCGGATATAGATAATCATGCTATTAATTATCGATAATTATGACTCATTTACTTATAACCTGTATCAATACTTCTGTGAGTTAGGTGCAGATGTACAGGTTAAACGAAATGATGCCGTCAGCCTCAGTGATATTGAGCAATTATCGCCATCTCATCTGGTGATCTCACCGGGTCCCTGCACGCCGTCAGAAGCCGGTATTTCACTGGATGCGGTCAGCCATTTCGCCGGTGAAATCCCGATCCTCGGGGTGTGTCTCGGGCATCAGGCTATCGGCCAGGCATTCGGCGCGCAGGTGGTGAAGGCGCGTAAAGTGATGCACGGTAAAACCACCGCAATCCATCATAACCAGCAGGGTGTGTTCAAAGGGCTGAACCGTCCGCTGACCGTCACCCGCTATCACTCGCTGGTGATTGCCCCGGAAACGCTGCCGGCTTCGTTTGAGGTTACCGCATGGAGCCTGCATGACGGTAATGTGGATGAAATCATGGGGATCCGCCATAAAACGCTGCCGATTGAAGGTGTGCAGTTCCATCCGGAAAGTATTCTCAGTGAGCAGGGGCATGAACTCCTGAATAATTTCCTGAAATACTAATCAGTTATCGCTTATTTTATCCCCGGTTCTGTTTTTTCATTCGTTTTGATTTGATTTTTTATTCATATTTGGTGATTATATTTTCACTTGTGGATAGATCAGGTAAGGAACGATGACAAAACAGAATGCGGTTACGCGCGGCACTTATGATGAAGTAATGCTGCCAATTTATGCACCGGCTGATTTTATTCCTGTCAGAGGACAGGGAAGCCGGGTGTGGGATCAGAATGGCACCGAATATGTTGATTTCGCCGGGGGGATTGCCGTGCTGGCGCTGGGTCATTGTCATCCGGCACTGGTCGCGGCACTGAAAACCCAGAGCGAGTCGCTCTGGCATGTCAGCAATATTTTTACCAATGAACCGGCGCTGACACTGGCGCAGAAGCTGATAAACCACACGTTCGCGGAACGGGTTTTCTTTGCCAACTCCGGCGCGGAGGCGAATGAAGCCGCATTCAAACTGGCGCGCCATTATGCACTGACCCGTCATCATCCTTATAAAACCAAAATTATCGCTTTTCATCACGGTTTTCACGGCCGGACACTCTTTACCGTTTCTGTCGGCGGTCAGCCGAAATATGCCGATGGCTTCGGGCCGAAACCGGCGGATATTATTCATGTGCCTTTTAACGACCTCGATGCTGTCAAAGCGGTGATGGACGATCACACCTGTGCCGTGGTGCTGGAACCCATTCAGGGTGAGGGGGGGATCACGCCTGCCACTCCTGCTTTTATGCAGGGAGTACGTGACCTGTGTGATAAACATCAGGCATTGCTGGTCTTTGATGAAGTGCAAAGCGGGATGGGGCGCAGCGGAAAACTGTTTGCCTATATGGATTATGGCATTGAGCCGGACATCCTGACTACGGCGAAAGCGCTGGGCGGCGGTTTTCCGATCAGTGCCATGCTGACAAAACAGGACATTGCGCAGGTGATGGTGCCCGGTACACACGGCACAACCTATGGCGGTAACCCGCTGGCCTGTGCGGTCGGCAATGCGGCCTTTGATCTGATCAACGACCCGGCACTGCTGGCGGGTGTGAATGAGCGCCATCAGTGGTTTGCGGATGCACTGCAATCCCTGAACAGCACATTTGGCGCGTTTGCGGAGATCCGCGGGAAAGGGCTGCTGATTGGTGCCGAACTGGCAGGTATCTACCGTGATCAATCAAAAACGCTGCTGGGACTGGCGGCTAAAAACGGTCTGATGCTGCTTAACGCCGGGACCAATGTGCTGCGTTTCACGCCATCGCTGATTATTGAAAAAGCCGATGTGGATGAAGGGATGAAACGGCTGGCAAAAACCCTGAATGATTTCCGGGAAATGCAGTAAAACGGCGGAATTCAGAAACAAAAAAACAGGCGCAATTGCGCCTGTTTTGGTGATAAAGGCCGTCCGGATTAACGGGTGCCGTATACCACGATGGTTTTACCGTGTGCGGAGATCAGGTTCTGATCTTCCAGCATTTTCAGAATACGGCCGACGGTTTCGCGGGAACATCCCACAATCTGGCCGATTTCCTGGCGGGTAATTTTGATTTGCATACCGTCCGGATGTGTCATGGCATCCGGTTGTTTTGCCAGGTTGAGTAATGTCTGGGCGATGCGGCCTGTCACATCAAGGAATGCAAGGTTTCCGACCTTTTCTGATGTGGTTTGCAGGCGGCTTGCCATCTGCGCGGAAAGGCGCATAAGGATATCCGGGTTAACCTGGATAAGCTGGCGGAACTTTTTGTACGAGATTTCTGCAACTTCGCAGGCGCTTTTTGCCCGTACCCACGCTGTACGTTCCTGTCCTTCCTCAAATAATCCGAGTTCACCGATGAAATCACCCTGGTTGAGATAGGATAAAATCATCTCTTTGCCTTCTTCATCTTTGATCAGCACCGCAACAGAACCTTTTACAATGTAGTAGAGTGTTTCTGCCTTTTCGCCCTGATGAATAAGCGTGCTTTTGGATGGATATTTGTGGATATGGCAGTGAGACAAAAACCATTCAAGCGTGGGGTCTGTTTGTGGCTTGCCGAGAACCATTCGCGTTATCCTCTGTTGTTAGTTATTGCAAACCGTTGTTTACGCTCTGCAATTATATAAAGTCTTAGCTTATCATATTAACTTGCTGAATTTCCGGCAAGTTAGTTTATTAAAATAGTATAATAATCCTCACGGAAAGATATTGATCTTAGCCATAGATAAATCCTTGCCGTGTTTTTAGCACAGGAAAACCGTCCTGTCTTCCACTGTCTCGCTTCAGCATAATAAACTATGAGAGAGATTGCCAGCCCGTGAATGAAAGGGTAGTCTGTCGTGAATTATATTGATGATGAGGGTATAAAAATGGAAGCGCGTGTAAAGTGGGTTGAGAACATGACTTTCTTAGGGGAATCCGCGTCAGGACACCAGATTACAATGGACGGTAATGCCGGTGAAAAAGCCCCGAACCCGATGGAGATGGTACTGATGGCAACCGGCGGCTGCAGCGCCATTGATGTTGTCTCTATTTTGCAAAAAGGCCGTAATCAAGTCATTGATTGTGATGTAAAACTCACCGCTGAACGTCGTGAAACCGCGCCGCGTTTATTCACTCATATCAATCTGCATTTTATTGTGACCGGCCGTGACCTGACTGAAAATGTTGTCGGACGTGCTGTGCAATTATCCGCTGAGAAATATTGCTCTGTTTCATTAATGTTAGGCGAAAGTGTTAAAATTACACATAGCTTCGACGTAAAAAATATTGAATAATTTTTTGAAATATTATTTTTATTTTTGAACACTAACCGGGTAATACATTATTACCCGGTTTTTTTATCGCTTGTTTATTTGTTTTCCCTGCAATAATTGCTCTGCCAGCGGCGCCATTATTAATTCCATCGCCAGCCCTAATTTTCCGCCGGGCACGACAATGGTATTTGAGGCGGAAATAAAGGAGCCCTGAAGCATGGATAACAAATAGGGGAAATCGATTTTTTTCAGGCCGCGAAAGCGGATCACGGTAAAGCTCTCATCCTGTGACGGAATGGATTTGGCCGAGAACGGGTTGGAGGTATCCACCGTCGGCACCCGCTGGAAATTAATGTGGGTGCGGGAAAACTGCGGGGTGATATAGCGGATGTAATCATCCATCGAACGCACGACCGAATCCATGACCGCTTCCCGTGAATGACCGCGATCGTTCGTGTCACGGACCAGCTTTTGTATCCACTCCAGATTGACTATCGGTACCACACCGACCAGCAAATCCACATGACCGGCAATATTATGTTCCGGCGTGACCACGCCGCCGTGCAATCCCTCATAGAAAAGTACGTCTGTCCCGGCAGGCAGTGCCTCACGCGGGGTGAAGGTGCCGGGCAGCTGGTTATAGGGCACGGCTTCATCATAGGTATGCAGGTATTTGCGGCGCTCGCCGCTGCCGTTTTCGCTGTACTGGCGGAATGTGCTTTCGAGCAGACCAAAATCGTTGGCTTCGGGCCCGAAATAGCTGATATGACGCCCCTGTTCACGGGCCTTACGAATGGCGGCATCCATTTCCGGCCGCGTGTAACGGTGGAAACTGTCACCTTCAATAATGGCGGGAACCGCATCCAGTTGCTGGAAGATCTTACGGAATGCCTGACTGGTGGTCGTGGTACCGGCTCCGCTGGAGCCGGTAACGGCGATAATCGGGTGGGTCCGTGACATGCGGTGTTTCCTCCGGCTGAATCAGCCGCGGAATTGTGCCGACGGCATGATGTTGAGTGTTTCGTGTAATTCCGACCAGACAATCACAATGTCGCCGTTTTTGAGTTGCGTGTAAAGATCCGCTACTTTATCACTGAGTGATTTTTCATGTTCGCCGTAGTCAGTACCTTCACGCAGCACCACACTTTCCAGGATACTTTCCAGTGTTTCCGGCGCGATATCCTGCCAGGGAATAATCATGGTGTCTCCTTTGCGGCCAGATGCGGTGCAAGCCATTCCGGAATGCGCTCCTCCAGCCATAAACGCGGACGGCGCCAGCTGCCGGTCACAAAACCGACATGGCCGCCGTGCTCGGTCATCTGATATTCCACACACGGGGGTAATTGTGACAGATCCGGCACCACTTCCTGTGCCATAAAGGGATCATCTTTGGCGTGGATGATCAGCATCGGCTTACGTACAGCCGGGAGTTTCGGCAGCGCGCTGCACCGGCGGTAGTAATCCGAGGCATCACGGAAACCGTGGATCCGTGAGGTGATAATGTCATCAAATTCGCGGATACGTTTAATCGCACGGATATGCAGCAGGTTTGTCGGCAGTGAATTCGGGTAGCGCACCAGTTTGCGGGTGGCATTACGTTTCAGCCCTTTCAGCAGATACCACTGATAAAAACGGGAAAAGCCCTTTTCCATTTTGAAGGAGCAGGGTTCCAGCATCAGCGGGGCAGAAACCACAATGCCGGCATCCACCGCCGCATTTTCACCTTCTTCGGCGAGATAACAGGCCAGCATATTACCGCCGAGTGAATAACCGACCGCACCGGTCGGCACTTTGCCGTAGGTATCCTGCAGCCACTTCAGCAGATAACGGGCATCACCGGTTTCCCCGGAGTGGTAAATCCGTTTTGATCGGTTCGGCTCGCCGCTGCAGCCGCGAAAATGCATGACAACGCCAAGCCAGCCCTGACGGGCAGCCGCAGCCAGAATACCGTGCGCATACGGGCTGCGGAAACTGCCTTCCAGCCCGTGAAAGATGACCAGACGTGGTTTATGGCGCGCGGTATCCGGGTCTTCGCTCCATGCAAGATCAATAAAATCATTATCCGGCAGCGTCAGGCGCTGCCAGAATGGTTTTATCATTGGTTTCCGGCGGAAAATCCGGGGCAGCAGCGTTTGCAGGTGCGGATTTGTTGCCCAGGAAATCGGTTGAAAATGACTAGACATAGTTAGATTCGTAATGAAAAAACATCTCTTGTTTAATGAAAAACATGCTGGTAATTTCCGGTAAAGAAAATGACCATGTTGCCGGATGACTCATGACTGCACACCTTCTTATCTCGCTTTCTGTTTTTATGTTTATCGCGGCAGTCACGCCCGGACCGAATAATCTGTTACTGACCGCCTCCGGTGCGCAGTACGGTTTCCGCCGCACACTGGTGCTGATGGCCGGTATTATGCTCGGTATGCAGACAGTATTATACCTTTCCGCCTTTGGTGTTGCGGCTATTTTACTGATTTATCCCAAATTGCATACTGCTATGAAAATTGCCGGCAGTCTTTACCTTCTGTGGCTTGCCAAAAAACTGGCCACCGCGCCGTATCAGCCTATTGATGAACCGCAGGTCAGCAAGGCCGTTACCTGGTATCAGGGGGCGCTGCTGCAGTTTATCAACCCCAAGGCCTGGCTGATGGGACTCGGGGCGGTCGGCAGTTACAGCCTGAGCGGTGATGCCTATATGCTGTCTGTCGGGGTGATGAGTATCGTGATGGTCTCAGTGAACCTGGTTGCCGGGTTTATCTGGATCGGATTCGGTGCCTTTATCGGCCGTTTTCTGCGCAGCCGCAATGCCTGGTTCACCTTCAATATTGTGATGGGGTTACTCACCGCCGCCTGTGTGCCGCTCATCTGGCTTGAATAGCCGACATAATATAACCTGCGGAACAAAAACAGAAGCTGAATGAAAAATGGCTCACAATAATCTGCCTCACTATTCTATGTGATATCATGAGTTGACGTCATATTCTTCCTGCATAAAGTGATATCATTAAATGACACCGGCAGGATAAGTAATGATTAAGATCAAAGCGCTGAGTGCCAGGCACCGTAAAACGATGGCAGATATACTGACAACACCACCAAAGTCAGGAATAAAATGGGATGATGTCAGCAGCCTGATCGGTAATCTTGGCGGTAAAGTTAAAAATGGAAACGGCTCCCGCCGGAGGTTTGTTTTGATGAGGTCTGTGTACCTGACTCATCAGCCTCATCCCGGAAATGTGATGGACAAAGGGGCGGTGGCGGGTCTGAAAGAGTGGTTTGAGAATAATATTGGGGTGGAACATGATTAAGAGCACAAATATCATGACTATCGAAGGTCACCCTGCATCCGTAACTTATGAGGATGAAATTAAGGCATTCCGTGGTAAGTTTTTGGATGTAAACGGGTATTGCGATTTTGTATCTGACAGCATTGAAGGCCTGAAAAAAGAAGGCGCAGTGTCTCTGGAGGAATTTATACAATCTTGTATTGAAGAAGGCATTGAGCCTTTTAAAGAGACTGATAAGTTAAAGGCCTTTACGCTGCGTTATCCGGGCTGGCTTGAGGCGCGGCTGAATGCTGCAACAACAGCGAATTCAGTCTCAAAAAATCAGTTTATTGTTCAGTTACTGGAGCAGGCACTTATTTCCCGCTGATTTTATCCTGTTTGAATAATCATGAAAAACAGACCGCATTGCGGTCTGTTTTTTTATCGCTATAGCTAAATCAGCTTAAATCCACATTCTTACTGCCGAACAGCAGGGTAAACAGGAATCCGGTCAGATAGGCGACGAGTAACCCGCCGGTATAGACCGCCATCCCCATGAAGATACCGCTGTCGGATGTCATGACCGGAATCGCGATAATCCCCGATGGCCCGAAAACGGTGTTCAGCCCGACCGGATAGCCGAACCAGGCGACAAGTCCGATAAAGAACCCGCCTGCCGCACCGCCGCAACAGGCGGTAATAAACGGCTTCACGCGCGGCAGGGTCACACCGTAGATCAGCGGCTCGCCAATCCCGAGGAAGCCCGGGATAATCGCCCCGCGGATTTGATTACGCAGCACCGAATCTTTTTTCGCGCGGACGTACAGTGCCAGCGCAGCACCGACCTGACCGGCACCCGCCATGGCGAGGATCGGGAACAGAGAGTTAAAACCCTGGGTGCCGACCAGCGCGGTGTACACCGGGATAAAGCCCTGATGGATGCCGAACATCACTGCAATCAGGAACAGACCGGCGAGAACCGCAGCACCGAACGGGTTGGCGTTGAGGTGCATAAACAGCCAGGACATGCCGTCAAACAGCCAGACGCCGATCGGCATAATCACAATAAAGGTCAGTGCGCCCATAATCAGCAGGGTGATGGCGGAGGTCAGAATGATATCCAGGTTTGCCGGGATAAAGCGCCGCACCTGACGTTCCACCCATGCGCCGGTGATGGTGGCGATCAGAATACCGATAATGTTACCGCGCGGGTCAATACCGTGACCAAAGAACGTTTCCATACCGGAGTAGAAACCTTTGGTCGCCTGCGGATCATAACCGAGGATAAACAGCGCCGCGATAATTGCGCCATTGACGCCGGAACCGCCGAAGGCTTTTTGTGCGTTATAGCCGATCAGTATCCCCATAAAGGTAAACAGCCCTTTGCCGAAGACCTTCATGTAGCTCAGCACTTCGACCAGCGTACTGTTCGGGGTCGGATTTCCGGTGACCCAGAGCGATTCAAACAGTGTGGCAAAGCCGAGCAGCAGACCCACGCCGATAAAACCCGGAATAAGCGGGGTAAAAATCGTGGCAAATTTGGCGAGAAAACGCTGTACCGGGTTCGTTTGTTTCTCTTTCAGATGCTGTTTTTGATCGGCGGCAATTTCTTTCAGACTGCGGCTGTCCGGTTCACTGCCGGGAACATAGTCATCGAGATGTTTCTGCATCAGTTCTGCGGCGGTTTGTGCTTTGCCCGGCCCCAGCACAATCTGGAACTGCTCATCACTCTCAATCACACCCAGCACGCCCTCAATTTTTTTGATGGCAATTTTATCCGCCAGCTGTGTATTGTTCAGTGTCAGACGCAGGCGGGTCATACAGTTGCCGCTCTGTGCCACGTTACCCGGACCGCCGATGGCATCCAGAATTTGTATGATGGTTGACTGACTGATTTTGGCCATGGTGATTACCTTGTGTTAGGAGTGCGCCGCGCCGGTCAGCGCGTCACGGATAAACCCCTGATGCTGTGCCAGCAGGGCTTTGGCGTCACCGGCACTCAGCTGTGCCAGGATCATCACGATGGCGGTTTTGCAGTGTCCGCCACAGGCGGTAAGGGCCTGTTCTGCGGTCGCTCTGTCACATTCCGTTGCGGCCATCACAATACGTTTCTGCCGCTCAACCAGTTTGGCGTTGGTTGCTTCCACATCTGCCATCAGGTTGCCGTACACTTTCCCGGAGCGGATCATGGCACCGGTGGTGATCATATTGAGTATCAGTTTCTGGGCGGTGCCGGCTTTCATACGGGAGGAACCGGTAATGACTTCCGGGCCGACCACCGGTGTGATGGCGATACCGGCGAGGCGGCTCATTTCACTGTCCGGGTTACAGCTGATGGCGGCAACTGTTGCGCCGAGCGACAGCCCGTATTCCATGCCACCCAGCACATAAGGGGTACGACCGCTGGCGGCGATCCCGACCAGGACATCGTTCTTACTGAAATTCAGCGCTTTCAGATCACTCACCGCCAGTTCGCGGTTATCTTCCGCATTTTCAACAGCTTTCAGAATAGCTTTGTGACCACCGGCAATCAGACCGACCACCTGCTCTGCCGGGGTGCCGAAGGTCGGCGGGCATTCACTGGCATCCAGTATCCCGAGGCGACCGGAAGTCCCCGCGCCCATATAAATCAGGCGTCCGTCCAGACGGAATGCCTGTGCCACCGCATCCACCACCTGTGCCACCTGCGGCAGGGTTTTTTCCACGGCAAGGGCTACGGTCTGGTCTTCGCGGTTAATCACCCGCAGCATATCTAATGTCGGCAGGCTGTCGATATCCGCGCTGGCCGGGTTGCGGCTCTCGGTAATCATAGAGGTTAAGTCAATCTTCATGCGTGATCCTTTGTATAAGATATAATCGCATGCTAAAGAATTAAATATTCTTTTTGTGTGAGAATTATCACAGAGCAATCTATTCAACTATGATGCTATAGCAGGAATAGTTTCATTTCCCCCATCATTTTATTTTTTATATTTGGTTGAATATAAATATATTTTTTATTAATAAGATACGTTATTTATCAGGAATAATTCGTCGTTTTTGTTAAAATAATTTATTCCTTTTTTATTCTCTGCAGAAGGAAAACAGACACACATGGCGATCCTGACAAAAATCAGCTGGGTAAAAGCAGAGCTGGCGACCAATCAGCAGCATATTGCCGATTTCATTCTGGCGCAGCCGGAAGAAACCGTCACACTTTCTTCTCAGGTACTGGCGGAGCGGGTGGGTGTGAGTCAGTCCGCTATAGTGAAGTTTAGTCAGAAACTGGGATTTAAGGGATTTCCGGCACTGAAAGTCGCTATCAGCGAAGAGATTGGCCGCAACCGGGTGCTGGCAGCTAATCAGCAGCAAGCGCTGCATAACCGGATTGAAGCACATGATCCGCTGTTGGTGATCGCACAGAAACTGGCACAGGAAAAGCAGCATTCCATTACGGAAACCACCCGGCGGCTCGATTTTGAACAGATGGCAGAGATTGTTGCCTGTCTGGATCATGCCCGTTGTATTCAGGTTGCCGGCATCGGCGGCTCCGGGCTGACGGCGAAAGACCTGGCCTATAAGCTCCAGAAAATCGGGCTGATGACACTGGCAGAAGCCGACCACCATATCCAGATCGCTTTTTCCCAGACGCTGACCGAAAAGGATGTGCTGGTGGTATTGTCATTCAGCGGCAAACGCAAGGATATGCTGGTCACCGCCGCCACGGCGAAAAAACAGAATGCCACGCTGATTGCGATTACCGGGAACCGTCAGTCACCGCTGGCAAGAATGGCGGATTATGTGCTGGAAACGGTTGCGGAAGAAAATGAGTGGCGCAGTTCGTCCATTTCCTCGCGGACGGCACAGAATACGGTAACGGATTTGCTGTTTATGGCGCTGTTACAGCGGCGGGAAGAGCAGGCGCGGCAGCTGGTGATCAATGCCCGCACCATGATTAACAGCCTGGACGGCTGATAAGAAAAGAGAGCGGCAATTGCCGCTCTTTATCACTTACTGATTTTCAAATGCCTGTGTCATGGCTTCGAGGTTTTCCTGAATCTCCATCCAGGCCATTTCCGCCTCTTCCAGCTCCGCTTTGAACTGCGCCTGTTCCTGAAGGCAGGTGTTCAGTTCGGCTTTGCGGGACTGATCGTACAGGCCGCTGTCACCGAGTTTTTCCTCAATCACGGCAATAGCGTCCGATAACCGGCTCATGGTTTTTTCCAGTTTCTCCGATTCTTTGCGCAGCGGCTGAGTCTGCTGGCGGAATTCTGCCTCACGGCGTTTCTGCTCTTTGCGATCCTGCGCGGTGACGGTATTTTTTTCCTCACCGTTTTCCGCCGCCGGTTCCGCACTCTGGCGCATCTGTTTCTGGCTGTCTGCCAGCCAGCGCTGATAATCATCCAGATCGCCGTCAAACGGTTCGACCTGACCATCATGCACCAGATACAGATCATCGGTGGTGGATCGCAGCAGGTGACGATCGTGGGAAACCACGACGATCGCGCCCTCGAATTCGATCAGCGCTTCAGTCAGTGCCTGGCGCATATCCAGATCCAGGTGGTTGGTCGGTTCATCGAGCAGCAGCAGGTTCGGGCGCTGCCAGATAATCATCGCCAGTACCAGACGCGCTTTTTCCCCGCCGGAGAAACGACCGGTGTTATCGGTCACCTGATCACCTTTGAAACCATAACCGCCGAGGTAATCGCGCAGCTGTTGTTCGGTCTGATCCGGCGCCAGGCGCACCATATGCTGTAACGGGGATTCATCCGCCCGTAAAAATTCCAGCTGATGCTGGGCGAAGTAACCCAGTTTGATACCTTTGGCGAGACCAATTTTGCCCTGTAACGGCTCCAGTTCACCGGCAAGCATTTTAATCAGGGTGGATTTACCCGCACCGTTACGACCGAGCAGGCCGATACGCGAGCCGGGCACCAGGTTCAGTTTGATATTATCCAGCACCACTTTCTCACCGTACCCGGCGCTGACTTTTTCCATTTTCAGCAGTGGGTTCGGCAGTGCTTCAGGCGGGCGGAAACTGAAACGGAACGGGTTATCCGCCAGTGCCGGGGCAATCAGCTCCATGCGCTCCAGCATTTTCAGACGGCTCTGCGCCTGTTTGGCTTTGGTCGCCTGGGCGCGGAAACGATCGACATATTTCTGCAGATGTGCGCGGCGTAACTGCTGACTTTCATATTGTGCCTGCTGCTGAGCCATTTTCTCGGCACGCTGCACCTCAAAGGAGGAGTAGTTACCGGTGTATTCAAACAGGCCGTTTTGTTCAATGTGCAGGACTTTATCAATGATCGGATCGAGGAAATCGCGGTCATGGGAGATCAGAATCAGGGTGCCGGGATAGCTCTTCAGCCATTTTTCCAGCCAGATCACCGCATCGAGATCCAGGTGGTTGGTCGGTTCATCGAGCAGCAGCAGATCAGAGCGGCAAATCAGTGCCTGTGCCAGGTTCAGGCGCATCCGCCAGCCCCCGGAAAAGGCCCGTACCGGCGTGTCCAGCTGTTCCTGTGAGAATCCCAGCCCGTGCAGCAGTGTGGCGGCGCGGGAACGGATGGTCCAGGCATCGAGGGTATCGAGCTGACCGTGGATCACGGCAATGGCATGACCGTCATTCTGTTCATTCGCCTGCTGTAATTTTGCCTCAAGCTCACGGAATTCGCGGTCACCGTCAATGACATACTCGATCGCCGGTTCATCCAGTGCCGGGGTTTCCTGGTTAACCCAGGCCATGGACCAGTTTCCCGGAAATGACACACTGCCTGCTTCGGCCTGTAATTCGCCTTTGAGCAGTGCCAGCAGCGTGGATTTACCGCAGCCGTTTTTTCCCACCAGTCCGACTTTCTGGCCCGGATTGATGGTGGCCGTTGCGTTGTCGAGCAGAACACGGACGCCGCGGCGAACCTGAAGTGAAGAGAAAACAATCATAAATATCGATAGGGTAAGTAATTGAGAGTAAAATTAATGTAATTCGTGCGTTGTCAGCAGCAAATCACCCGTCAGCAGGCGAGGAGTATCGTTGCAGCGGGCATAGTAGCGAAAATCACAAAGATTCTCACGTTTTTAAGAGGAAGTGATGATAAATAATCCGACCATATTACTGATTTACGTCCATCCGGAACCGCATCACTCCATCGCCAACAAGGCGCTTATCTCTGCGGCGTCGGAACTCGGACATGTGACGGTGCACGACCTGTACGGCACTTATCCGGACTTTTTTATCGATATCCGCCATGAGCAGGAACTGCTGCGGCAGCATGACATCATTGTGTTTCAGCACCCGCTGTACACTTACAGCTGCCCCGCGCTGCTGAAAGAGTGGTTTGACCGTGTACTGACCCGTGATTTCTCCGGTGAGCAGGGCGGCAGACAGCTGTCCGGTAAATACTGGCGTCAGGTGATCACCACCGGGGAACCGGCGGAGGCCTACCAGCACGGCGGCTATAACCGTTTTCCGCTCAGTGAATTGCTGAGACCGTTTGAGCTGACGGCGGCGCTGTGTGAAATGCACTGGCTGGCACCGGTGATTCTCTATGCCGCGCGCCGTCAGGGAAAAGCGATGCTGCATGAACAGGCGCAGGCGTATTGTGACTGGCTGCGGGCACCGCAACTGACCGGAGGGCGTAAAAATGGAGCCAGCTGACGGCAACCTGCTGCATGCAGGTATTGTGTTTCTCGCGGCAGCCGTGGTGATGGTGCCGGTGGCGCAGCGGCTGCGTATCGGTGCGGTACTGGGGTATTTGCTGGCGGGAATTGCTATCGGCCCGTGGGGGCTGGGGTTTATCAAAAACGTCAATGAATTGCTGCACTTCTCCGAGCTTGGTGTGGTGTTCCTGATGTTTCTGATCGGGCTGGAGCTGAATCCGCGTGAACTGTGGAAACTGCGGCGATCTATTTTCGGCACCGGTACCGCGCAGGTGGTGTTCTCCGCCCTGATCCTCGGGGTGCTGCTCTGGCTGACGGATTTTTCCTGGCAGGCGGCGGTGGTCGGCGGGCTGGGAATGGCGATGTCTTCCACGGCGATGGCGTTACAGCTGATGGATGAAAAGGGCATGACCAACAACGACAGTGGTCAGATGGGATTCTCTGTGCTGTTGTTCCAGGATATGGCAGTGATCCCGATTCTTGCTGTGATCCCTCTGCTGGGCGGGGAAACGGCGGGCAGTGACTGGTATCGTATCGGTATCAAAATTCTGGCCTTCGCCGGACTGCTGATCGGCGGGCGCTACCTGCTGCGGCCGCTGTTCCGGTTGGTGGTGAAATCCGGGGTCAGTGAAGTCTTTACTGCCGCCTCGCTGCTGGTGGTGATCGGCTCAGCGGTGTTTATGGAGCAGCTCGGGTTTTCTATGGCGCTCGGGACATTTATCGCGGGTGTCATGCTGGCGGATACGGAATACCGCCATGAGCTGGAGATCACCATTGAGCCGTTTAAAGGGCTGCTGCTGGGGATGTTCTTCATTTCTGTCGGTATGTCGCTGAATATCGGTGTGCTGTGGCAGTATCTGCCGCAAATTCTGCTGGGTGTGATTGTGCTGGTGAGTGTCAAAATGACGGTGCTGTATCTGCTGGCATATCTGGCCTGCCGCCGCAGCGGGCGCTTGCAGTTTGCCGGGGTGCTCAGTCAGGGCGGGGAATTTGCGTTCGTGCTGTTCTCGGCAGCGCTGGCCAGCCGTGTGATTACGGATCATCAGATGGCGCTGCTGCTGGTGGTGGTCACCCTTTCCATGATGACCACGCCGCTGCTGATGCAGGGCATCGATATGATTCTGGCGCGCCGTTACAATAATGCCGAACCGGGAACAGGTGAAACCCCGTTTGTGGAGGATAACCACCCGCATGTCATTCTGGTCGGTTTCGGACGGATGGGGCAGGTCATCGGCCGTCTGCTGATGGCGAACAAAATTCATCCGACGGTACTGGAAAAAGATGTCAGCGCGGTCAGTGCCATGCGCCGTTACGGCTATAAGGTTTATTACGGGGATGCGACCGGACTCGCATTGTTGCGCTCTGCCGGGGCAGAGACGGCAAAGGTGATTGTCATTACCTGTGATAAGCCGGAAGATACCATGACAATCGTGCAGTTGTGTCAGGAGCACTTCCCGCACCTGCAGATTATTGCCCGCGCCCGGGGACGGGTGGAGGCACACGAGCTGCTTACGCACGGGGTAACACAGTTCAGCCGCGAAACCTTCTCGTCGGCACTGGAACTGGCGCGTAAAACCCTGATCGGGCTGGGTACGCATCCGGCAGAAGCGCACCGGGCGCAGCAATTATTCCGCAGGCTGGATATGCAGCTGCTGCGTGAGCTTATCCCGCAGGCGGAAGAGGAGATCTCGCATATCTCCCGGGTGAAAGAAGCGCGGCGTGAGCTGGAAAATCTGTTTGATAATGAAATGAAACGGGAAAAACATCAGCCGGACAGCTGGAACCTGACGGAAGATTCACCGGGCAGCGGACGGACAGAGACAGGAGCTGAAAAATGAGCAACCGGAAACGGTTTATTGCAGGCGCGGTATGCCCTGAGTGTCAGGCACAGGACACCCTCGCCATGTGGCGTGAGGATAATGTGGACGTGGTGCAGTGTGTGCAGTGCGGTCATCTTGAGCGCCGGGCGGATGCGCATGCGGAGCAGCATGTGCGCAAAGATGAACAGGTGATTGGTATCTTCAGACCGGGGGAATAACAGGCTGCTGCTTTTCACAGAGAATTTGGGGGAATTTGTCCCAAAACAGATACAGTGGCTGTAAATTCCGTTACAATCGGCGCGTTAATTAAAATCTTATCCCCCGCGGATGTGTAGGAGATACCATGAAAGTAGCAAAAGACCTGGTAGTGAGCCTGGCTTATCAGGTAAGAACAGAAGACGGTGTATTAGTTGATGAGTCTCCGGCAAGTGCTCCGTTAGACTATCTGCACGGTCGCGGCGCGCTGATCAGCGGGCTGGAAAGTGCACTGGACGGCCGTGTTGCCGGTGATGTGTTCGACGTTGATGTCGGCGCAAACGACGCCTACGGTCAGTATGACGAAAACCTGGTTCAGCGCGTACCGAAAGACGTTTTCGTCGGTGTTGATGAGCTGGAAGTCGGTATGCGTTTCCTGGCAGACACCGATATGGGCCCTGTACCGGTTGAAATCACCGGTATCGAAGGTGACGAAGTGATCGTTGACGGCAACCATATGCTGGCTGGTCAGAACCTGAAATTCCACGTCGAAGTTATCGGTGTGCGTGAAGCAACAGCAGAAGAGCTGGAGCATGGTCACGTTCACGGAGAAGAAGGCGGCTGCTGCGGTGGTCACGACCACGGCGAAGAAGGCGGTTGCTGCGGCGGCGGTCATGGTCACGATCACGACCATGGTCACGAACATGGTGAAGGCGGCTGCTGCGGCGGTGGCGGTCACGGTAAAGGTAAAGGCCACGGTAACGGCGGCTGCGGTTGTCACTGATAACCCGCGTCTGAACCGGACAAAAAAAGCGCATACCTGACGGATGCGCTTTTTTTATGTCCGCTGTTTATCAGTAGTGCGGTGGCGGCACTTCTTCAGACAACGGTGCCACATTTGAGCCCGGAGTGGCTTTCAGGCGCTCGGTCAGCAGGCGGAGCCTTTCATTCAGCCGGGTGATATCCATCTGCTGCTGTGTTACCACCTGATTGAGTTCCTCAATGGTCAGGTCCTGAAAGGCGGTTTTGCTTTCCAGTTGTTCGAGGCGTTGTTCAAGTTCCAAAAGGTCCATCGTTTTCTCCTGTCTGAGACGGTGATTCCTGTGTAAAAGTATGTAATATTCCTGTGAAATACACTTAGTGTGAGAGGATATCTTTTATTGGGGGGTTACTATGAAACCTCTTTTTGCTAAGGTTGTCTCAGCATCACAAAACCGTGACATTATGATGTCGCCCGGTGACGGCTGCAAGGACTCTCTGACGTGATCTGCTGTGCGGTACGTCCTGTAACTGTTGCAAAATTTATGGAGAAAAGGATGAAATCACTGTTTAAAGCGACTGTTGTCGCAACCTCGCTGGCAATGACATTAGGTATGTCACAGGCTTATGCGGATACCGCGCCGAAAAAAGAAGAAGTGAAACTGAACAGCGCATTTAAAACCGCAAGTCAGCAGAATGCTTATGCGCTGGGTGCGTCACTGGGCCGTTACATGGAAAATGCCCTGAATGAGCAGAAATCCATTGGTCTGGATCTGGATCGCGATCAGATGATGGCAGGCGTTCAGGATGCATTCAATAACAAAAGCAAACTGAGTGATGAAGAGATCAACCAGACGCTGCGCGGCTTTGAAGAGCAGGTGAAAGGTGCCGCTCAGGAAAAAATGGCACGCGAAGCGACTGAAAACAAGGCAGCCGGTGACAAATACCGTGCGGCATTCGCCAAAGAAAAAGGCGTTGAAAAAACTAAGAGCGGTGTGCTCTACAAATCTGAGAAAGACGGTAACGGCGCATCTCCGAAAGAGACTGACACCGTTGTTGTTCACTATAAAGGTGCATTAATCGACGGTACCCAGTTTGACAGCTCTTACGACCGTAACGAGCCGCTGACTATCCGTCTGGACAGCGTAATCAAAGGCTGGACCGAAGGTCTGAAGCAGATGAAGAAAGGCGGTAAAGCCAAGCTGGTCATTCCGCCGGAAGCTGCTTACGGCACCGACGGTGTTCCGGGGATCCCTGCCAACTCCACTCTGGTCTTTGATGTCGAGTTACTGGATATCAAACCTGCGGCCAAATAAGCCCTGCTGATACCGGAAACTGACAAAACCCGCGCCCTGTTGTGCGGGTTTTTGTTTCCGCCACGGTCAGGATTATGAAAAATTTGCAAAACATCCGTGTTTTTTTGTATTTTTTACCAGAATTTGATCACCTCAGGCGCAAAACGGCCTGTTTTTCGCTATAACTTAACATGCGGGTACCTGCACAGAACCGGAAGCCCGTCATTTGCTGCTTTCCTGCACCCGGGAAATCCGGGTATATAATTGACAGATGATGACAGGGTAATCCTCCTCCTGCAGTGAAAGATTACAGATGAGTAAAACCAACGACGTTCACACGTTACAAAGAGTGGTGTATTAAATGTCTAACCCAGTATTATTTAATGACAATGATTCGGATTACATTGTAAATCATCCGTTTACTGAAACGGATTATGAGATCCTGAAATCCTATGAGGCGGCTGTTGATGGCCTGGCGCTGCTCATCGGTGAGCACTGTGAAATCGTTCTCCACTCACTGGAAGACCTGAAGCGCTCAGCGGTGAAGATCGCAAACGGTCACCATACCGGCCGTAAAATCGGTTCGCCGATCACTGACCTCGCGCTGCGTATGCTGCACGACATTACCGATGAAGACTGCAGCACCTCGAAAGCCTATTTCACGCGGGCGAAAACCGGGGCACTGATGAAATCGCTGACGATTGCTATCCGCAATAAATCACGGCGTATTATCGGGCTGCTGTGTATTAACATGAACCTGGATGTGCCGTTCTCCCAGGTCGTTCAGACGTTTATCCCGAAAGAGCTGGCGGAAGAAACCTCCAATGTGAACTTTGCCTCTTCCGTTGAGGACCTGGTGGCACAGACGCTGGAACAGACGATTGAAGAAGTCAATGCCGACCGCAACGTGGCAAACAACGCGAAGAACAAACAGGTGGTACTGAACCTGTATGAGAAAGGGATATTTGATATCAAAGATGCCATCAACCTTGTGGCGGTGCGTCTGAATATCTCTAAACACACGGTCTATCTCTACATCCGCCAGTTTAAAAACGGCGAGTAAGGCAGCACGGAGCAATGACACCGTTATCTTACTGCCTGCTGGTTACCGGCCCGGCTTACGGCACACAGCGTGCCGGCAGCGCGTTGCTGTTTGCACAGCATGTGATTGCAGCCGGACACCGGATTCAGTGTGTGTTTTTTTACCGCGAAGGGGTCAGCAACGCCAATGTGCTGACATCACCGGCCGGGGACGAAACCGACATGGTGCGTCAGTGGCAGCAGCTTGCCCGCGATAACGGTATTCAGCTGGCAGTCTGTGTGGCTGCGGCACTGCGCCGCGGTGTCGCCGATGCCGCGCAGGCAGAATCGCTGAAACTGGCGGCGGCCAACCTGGCGGACGGCTTTTCCCTCAGCGGCCTGGGCACGCTGGCGGAAGCCATGATGACCTGTGATCGTGTCATCCAGTTTTAGGGAGATCCGGTGAAACGTATCGCATTTGTTTTCAGAAGTGCACCTCACGGCAGCAGCAGCGGCCGGGAAGGGCTGGATGCACTGCTGGCAACCAGTAATTATACAGAAGAGGTTGCGGCCTTTTTTGTGTCTGACGGGGTGCTGCAGTTATTACCGGAGCAGACGCCGGCCAAAATTCTCGCCCGTGATTATATCGCCACCTTCAAAGTCCTGCCGCTGTACGATATTGAAGAGTGCTACTGCTGTGCGGAGGATATGGCTGCGCGCGGGTTATCCCCGGAGACGCCGTATATCCTGCCGGTCACCTGCCTGAGTGCGGCGGAACTGGCCCGGAAACTGGCGGCATTTGACGCCGTGGTGTCATTTTGATCTACTTACGGTGAGCAAGATGCTATATACTGTCAGCCAATCGCCATTTCGTACTGATATCCAATCATTACTGAATCTGTTATCCCCTGAGGATGACATCCTTTTTACCGAAGATGGCGTAATCGCAGCAACGGAAGGTAACCCGTTGTTGCAGGCGCTTATTCAGTCGGGTCATATTCCCTGTGTGTTGCGGGAGGATGCCGAAGCACGCGGTTTATTACCGTTCCTTTCGGGCAAAGTGAGAATCACAGACTATACTGGTTTTGTGGCGCTCACGGTCACACACACGCAACATTTTGCGTGGGAATAGCAAATATCATTGTATATTTCTTGACACCCTGTTGCGTCAGCAATAAAATTTCGCGTCCTCGTGTTTTGTCTTTGACAGATACGAGGCACAAATCCGTGTTTACGAAGCAAAAAACCAGGAGCTTTTTTTATAATGGCAACGATTAATCAGCTGGTTCGCAAATCCCGTAGCTCGAAAGTTGTGAAAAGCAACGTTCCTGCACTGGAAGCCTGCCCGCAAAAACGTGGCGTATGTACCCGTGTATATACCACCACACCTAAAAAACCTAACTCAGCACTGCGTAAAGTATGCCGTGTACGTTTAACCAACGGTTTTGAAGTTTCTTCATACATCGGTGGTGAAGGTCATAACCTGCAGGAACACAGCGTGATCCTGATCCGCGGTGGTCGTGTTAAAGACTTACCGGGTGTTCGCTACCACACTGTTCGCGGCGCACTGGACTGTTCCGGTGTTAAAGACCGTAAACAAGCTCGTTCTAAGTACGGTGTGAAGAAGCCAAAAGCTTAATGGTTCTCCGTTAAGTAAGGCCAAACATTTATCGCATTAATGTCAAATAAACTCATTGAGTTTTGGACAACCCTGAATTAACAACGGAGTATTTCCATGCCACGTCGTCGTGTAATTGGTCAACGTAAAATTCTGCCAGATCCTAAGTTCGGATCAGAGCTGCTGGCCAAATTTGTTAATATCCTGATGGTAGACGGTAAAAAATCTACCGCAGAATCAATCGTATATACCGCGCTTGAGACCCTGGCTCAGCGTTCAGGTAAAGATCACCTGGAAGCATTCGAAATCGCACTGGATAACGTGCGCCCGACTGTCGAAGTTAAGTCCCGCCGCGTTGGTGGTTCTACTTACCAGGTGCCGGTTGAAGTTCGTCCGGTCCGCCGCAATGCATTAGCAATGCGCTGGATCGTTGAAGCTGCCCGTAAACGCGGTGATAAGTCCATGGCTCTGCGCCTGGCAAATGAATTATCCGATGCAGCTGAAAACAAAGGCACTGCCGTTAAGAAACGTGAAGACGTTCACCGTATGGCAGAAGCTAACAAGGCGTTCGCACACTACCGTTGGTAATCAAACCGTAGTGAATTGTGTATAGGGTAGCCGTAAGGCTGCCCGACCAAATTAAACGAACGTCCAAGAGAGAGGAAAAAATGGCTCGTCAAACACCCATTTCACGTTACCGTAATATCGGTATCAGTGCACATATCGACGCCGGTAAAACCACCACAACAGAACGTATTCTGTTCTATACAGGTGTGAACCATAAAATTGGTGAGACCCACGAAGGTTCAGCAACGATGGACTGGATGGAGCAGGAACAAGAGCGTGGTATTACTATCACCTCCGCAGCAACCACTGCGTTCTGGTCCGGTATGGGTAAACAATTTGAACCACACCGCATCAACATCATCGACACCCCGGGGCACGTTGACTTCACAATCGAAGTAGAACGTTCCATGCGTGTTCTTGATGGTGCTGTCATGGTTTACTGTGCCGTTGGTGGTGTTCAGCCACAGTCTGAAACCGTATGGCGCCAGGCAAACAAATATCATGTACCTCGTATCGCGTTCGTTAACAAAATGGACCGTATGGGTGCAAACTTCCTGAAAGTTGTTGACCAGATTAAAACCCGTCTGGCTGCAACTCCGGTTCCTCTTCAGTTAGCTATCGGCGCTGAAGAGTCATTCACCGGTGTTGTTGACCTGGTCAAAATGAAAGCGATTCAGTGGAGTGAAGAAGACCAGGGCGTTACCTTCGTCTACGAAGATATCCCGGCGGACATGCAGGAATTAGCTGACGAATGGCACCAGAATCTGGTTGAAGCCGCAGCTGAAGCCTCTGAAGAGCTGATGGAAAAATATCTCGGCGGTGAAGAACTGACTGAAGCTGAAATTAAAACAGCATTACGTCAGCGCGTACTGGCGAATGAAATTATCCTGGTAACCTGTGGTTCTGCATTTAAGAACAAAGGTGTTCAGGCGATGCTGGATGCGGTTGTTGAGTACCTGCCATCTCCGACAGAAGTTCCTGCTATTAAAGGTATTCTGGACGACGGTAAAGATACTCCGGCTGAGCGTAAATCTTCTGACGAAGAGCCGTTTGCATCTCTGGCATTTAAAATTGCAACCGACCCGTTTGTGGGTAACCTGACGTTCTTCCGCGTATACTCTGGTGTTGTTAACTCCGGTGATACCGTACTGAACCCGGTTAAATCCAAGAAAGAGCGTTTCGGTCGTATCGTTCAGATGCACGCTAACAAACGTGAAGAGATTAAAGAAGTTCGCGCTGGTGACATCGCGGCTGCTATCGGCCTGAAAGACGTCACTACAGGTGATACTCTGTGTGCGATTGAAGCACCAATCATTCTGGAGCGTATGGAATTCCCTGAGCCGGTAATCTCT
This sequence comes from Morganella sp. TYF_1, assembly GCF_043105645.1. Classification (NCBI taxonomy): domain Bacteria; kingdom Pseudomonadati; phylum Pseudomonadota; class Gammaproteobacteria; order Enterobacterales; family Morganellaceae; genus Morganella; species Morganella sp. TYF_1. Next base: position 240,996 of record NZ_JBICLU010000017.1, read on the forward strand.
GTTGCAATCGAGCCGAAAACCAAAGCTGACCAGGAAAAAATGGGTATCGCACTGGGCCGTCTGGCACAGGAAGATCCATCATTCCGCGTATCAAGTGATGAAGAGACTAACCAGACTATCATCGCCGGTATGGGTGAATTACACCTGGACGTTCTGGTCGACCGTATGCGTCGTGAGTTCAAAGTTGAAGCGAACGTGGGTAAACCACAGGTTGCTTACCGCGAAGCTATCACCATGAAAGTGGCTGATATCGAAGGTAAACACGCTAAACAGTCCGGTGGTCGTGGTCAGTACGGTCATGTTGTTATCGACATGTATCCGCTGAACAAGAAAGACGCAGATGGCGTCAACATGGAATACGAATTTGTCAACGAAATCAAAGGTGGTGTGATTCCTGGTGAATACATCCCTGCGGTTGACAAAGGTATCCAGGAGCAGCTGAAATCTGGTCCGTTAGCAGGCTACCCTGTTGTTAACATGGGTGTTCGTCTGCACTTCGGTTCATACCATGATGTTGACTCCTCCGAACTGGCGTTTAAACTGGCAGCATCTCTGGCGTTTAAAGACGGCTTCAAAAAAGCGAAACCCGTTCTGCTGGAACCAATCATGAAAGTTGAGGTGGAAACACCGGAAGACTACATGGGTGACGTCATTGGTGACCTGAACCGTCGTCGCGGTATGATCGAAGGTATGGATGACATGCCTACCGGTAAAATCGTCCGTGCGCAAGTGCCACTGTCTGAAATGTTTGGTTATGCAACTGACCTGCGTTCACAGACCCAGGGCCGTGCTTCTTACTCCATGGAATTCCTGAAGTATAATGAAGCGCCAAACAACGTAGCTCAGGCTGTTATTGAAGCTCGTAATGCAAAATAATCGGTAATTTACCGGTTTAACTCGTTAATTTCAGTCCCTTCTCACAGTGAAGAAGGGACTTCATAAGGAATAGAGTCGTGTCTAAAGAAAAATTTGAACGTACGAAACCGCACGTTAACGTTGGTACTATCGGCCACGTTGACCACGGTAAAACTACCCTGACTGCTGCAATCACCACCGTTCTGGCTAAAACTTACGGCGGTAACGCTCGTGCATTCGACCAGATCGATAACGCGCCTGAAGAAAAAGCACGTGGTATCACCATCTCTACTTCTCACGTAGAGTACGATACTCCGACCCGCCACTACGCGCACGTTGACTGCCCGGGGCACGCCGACTACGTTAAAAACATGATCACCGGTGCTGCACAGATGGACGGCGCTATCCTGGTTGTTGCTGCAACTGATGGCCCTATGCCACAGACCCGTGAGCACATCCTGTTAGGTCGTCAGGTTGGCGTTCCTTACATCATCGTATTCCTGAACAAATGTGACATGGTTGATGATGAAGAGCTGCTGGAACTGGTTGAAATGGAAGTTCGTGAACTTCTGTCTCAGTACGATTTCCCTGGCGACGACAC
>NZ_JBICLU010000018.1:0-411948 GCF_043105645.1 Morganella sp. TYF_1
GGTTCCGGTGTCGTGATAGACGGTGTCGTGAATTCCGGATCCGTAGGTGACTGCGTTGGCGGCGGCGTAATTGGTGGTACCGGAATCACCGGGAAGATGATGAATCCCGGTAGTCCCGGTATTGCCGGTGCCGCGATCGCTACAGGGCTACCCGGCTGAGTACCGAATCCACGGGCATGCGCATTATCACCAGGGTTAATGTATGTATTACAGCCGTCAAGAATCAGGCTGTCTTTAGCCTTGATCTTAATTTGATCTGCAGTAATCACCAGGCATCCCACACAACCGATAGCCAGTTCACCACCGGCTGTCAGAGAGAATGCACCACCGACGCCCATCTGCATTGCACCGCCGACCGCAACCGAATGGTAACCACCGACGTTAGTGGAATAAGCACCACCCACGTTAATAGCATATGCACCGCCCACGTTATACGAGCTGGCTGCCGCGATATTCATGGAATAGGCAGCACCATATATCCCGCTGAAGGCACCGCCGATAACAACAGAATCCGACAGACCAACAATACGGGAAGCCGTACCGACGACATCCTGGGAGAAGTTAGCACCCACAATCTGGCTGCTGTTAGCCCCGACCATACTGCTCTTGTTCACCCCGACCGTTTCACTGCGGTTAACACCGATAGTAGAGTCCGAGCTCACACCGATAGTCTGGGAATGATTGACCCCGATAAGCTGAGTTTCGTTCAGTTTGGTCACACGGGACATATTTCGTTCCGCCTGCTCCCAATACTCTTCCAGCCCCGGTTTGTCATCAAAACGGATACCGTTGTAGTTGGTTTTACCGCCGCCGATGGTACGGCTGATTAAACCACTCTGTGTCCGGTTTGCCGGCAGATCCCACGGTGGTGGTGTCGCGTTATTGTACAGACTGCCGATAATCATCGGACGATCCGGATCCCCGTGCAGGAAATCCACAATCACTTCCTGACCAACGCGCGGAATGTAGATACCGCCGTAGTTATCCCCGGCCCATGATTGTCCGACACGGATCCAGCAGGAATCCGCATCGGTATTTTTACCGTAGCGATCCCACATAAAGCGGACTTTGACCCGGCCATATTCATCTGTCCAGACCGTTTCACCTGCCGGTCCGACAACCAGTGCAGTTTGCGGGCCGTGTGTGAACGGCTTGGCGATAGTCTGTGGTGGCCGGAAAACTTTTGTTGTCGGCTGCACAACAAAACTGGTGTAGATGCTGAAATCATCACTGTCAGACTGCTGGTTAATTTCAGTAGCCCGGAGCTGATTTGAAATCACCAGATATTCACGGTTCGCTTTGGATTGCGGGTAATTTGTCAGTGTAAAGGTCGTACCACATACAACAGAACGAATTTCACCGGAACCCACAGCACGAGCGCCCAGACACCCCTGTTCCTCACTGCGGACACGCGCCAGGAATTCCCCTATTGACGGATCATCATAGTCACCCGGCCACTGATATTGCTCATACTCATTAAAGTTGGTTTTACGCGGCTTTTTATCCAGCGCGGAGATATCAGCACGGGATTTTTTAAAGTCATAATCCGATGTCAGCCACTGCCCTGACGTAATCGTTTCCTGAGCACCAAACTGATCGATATATTCCTGACCATCTTTCGGCTTATCGGACTCATACCGTAATGTATGATACGCCGGACTGAATGTCCGTTTATGGGCACCGACATGGTCAACAAGTACCAGACGATTCTTCAGATCAGAATGTTCATAGAACCAGTAAATCCCCCATTCTTCCATCAGGCGCTGAATGAAATCGAAATCGGTTTCACCATACTGAACCTGAAAGTCAAGCGGCGGATAAATTGCAGATAAACGCTTTTCAATCGGAAAATGGTAATCAGATAAAACTTCATCAATAATATCGACGACTGATTTCTGCTGGTAAATCTTATAGTCAGAAGTCAGTGTTGTCAGATTCAGCCACGGACGTATGATAAATTCATACATCGCCTGATTTTCATCTCTGCCGATAAAACGGGCGCGCTCAACAAGACCCGTAATCTCTCTGTGTCCCTTACCGGAACCCCGTTCAGTTTCCAGCCCGTTACCATCCAGTTCGATAATAACGGTCATCTGCTGCCCGATGAATTTTTTCAGATCAAGGTTTGCCGCAACCTGCCACGGAATGGCCGGGTTTGCGGGTGTTTTTGCAACCACCTTGTACTGATACAACGCTGACAGGGCTTCCTCGCCCTCCAGTGTTGATATTGCCAAGCCCGGCTCACCTGCCAGTTCCGGCATTGCCGAGCAATATAACGTTAATGTTCGAGGCATATTCACACCTAATTGGTTTGATACAAATCAAGTTTGTATTAAGTACATAATTAAACGGAGACATCCATGTTTCTGATATCTGTCTTAATTGAGTCTAAAATGTTTCCCTGCCGATTCAGACGCCATAGCCAGGCAGAGTCAAAGGACTTAATACAATGAGGCCAATTCATCCATGGCATCGCGCTAACTCCTCCATTATCATTGATATTACAATCTGTATACGTCATTTCAGATATCAGAACGTCCAAATTGTTCTTAAACTGAAATCCGGGTTTCAGGAGTACTGATTCCCACAGCGGAGAGTAATATCGTTGCAGCGACGTAACCCAGTTTCTTAATTTCTTTTCATCAATCACACAATTTTCATTTTCAATATGAAATGCAATTATCCGTGAACACCAGAAAATAACATTTGATGCCGTACTCAGATGTCTGACAGTCCATTTATCCGTTGCTTTTGTATACAAAATCACACAGTTATCATCACTGAGAAAACTGAAAGCACCGAGATAAAACTCGTCTTTCCTTTCAGATGCCGGTACAACAAAGCACCACGGGAATTGTTCTGTAATCACTCTGCTATTAAGCGATTGATTGATATTTAACTGGCTGCACTGGCGGATAACACGCTGAATTACGTGATTACCCTTAATTCTGTTTCTTCCTGAACCATTTCCCAATCCTGAGAAAATTGTCTTTATTTTCATAATAAGCAGCCATTTATCAATATAAGGAAATCGCTCTGATAATTAATAGGAAAAGTCCACAATTAAATAAGCAAACGAATACTCTTAATTATAAATACCTATTGCTTAAATATTTACCGGGCACTTGAAATTCTTCAGCATTTTATTCACCGGCTTACCTTTATAATTTAATCCGTTGATATTTATACTGACCTTTTGATCACCCAGCCGGTAAATCAGAGTCTGTTTAGCCGCAGATATATTTTTTTGTTCGTCCGCCATATCCATCCAGTGCAGCAGCGTCCATTCGCCCATCAGTACGCGCTCTTCGGTATTTTCTGAATTATCTGCGGAAACGGCATTCATTGTGATCGTGTTTTCGGTGTCCTGTACCGGCCATTTAAATGATTTCGGCCAGACCGGTCCGTGTTTGTAAGTCAGTGCTGTTCCGTTAATATTAATACCAAACTGCAAAATCCGCGGCGACAATGCCGGGATACTTGCGCTAAAACTGAAAGAAACATTTTCACTCATCCCGTTACGAAAAAAGGCTTTTTTGATCTCCCGGGCCTGTTCGAAAAAACGCAGCACCTCCCGGTCTTCATTTCCGCGCAAATCTTCCCGTTTATAGCGCCATGGTGACACACTGGTATCCACCAGTTTTTCCAGGTTCTCTTTATAGTAAGCATCCACTATACCGCCGGGCCCGAAGAAGACTTCAAACTCCTCAAGGCTGACTTCTTCTTCGCTGTCCGCAAAGGGATAGCTGCCCTGAAAAGAGGCGACACACATGTCGCCTAATTCCGTTTTGACGGCTTCATTACTTTGTAGTGTGAACTGCTGACTCAGCTTTACGGATATCCCTCCCAGCAGCGGCATGATGATCGCTTTAAGTGGTGCCGGCCAAAGCCGGGACTCCGCTTTCAGCCGTTTTTCCGCTTCTGACGGATAAGGCAGCGCGCTGCCGTCCTCCATTGCTGATTCCGTGATCACCAGATAATTATGCTGATCCCCCAACATACTGATGATTTTATTCAGCCCGTTATCCCCGCCCTGCCCTGCCTGAATTCTCTTGTTTCCCGGCTGTGGCGAGGTATCCAGATTGATCAGACGGTGCAGCGCTGAGAAACGGCGATCCACATTGTCATACAGGATTTTTGTTTCCCGCTGCGACAGAGCTTCCTTTACCGTCTGAATATCTTTCAGGTTACGGGTGACCGATCCCAGACGCCCGGTTGTCAGATTCCGGCCGACCTGGGTTTTGGACAGATCCGGCAGTTCCGATTCCTTTTTCGCGAAATCAACAGACAACGCGGTTTCATGACCGATCTGTGTAATCATATCAATCAGCGGTGAATCCGGCGCACTGAGGATTTGCAGGGCGTACATATCAAACGTGGTATCATTTCCCACCGCCGCATCCGGCACAATTTTCTTCAGCTGAATGCCGTTGAGGAACTGATTCCAGACTGCCACATATTCCTGAAGATAGAGTTTCAGTACCGCTTCTTCTGTCTCCGTCATATAAAAGCCGTCCAGCTGTTTGATATCGGCCGGGCGGGCTTCACTTTTCTGCCCGGTGATCCAACCGTCCTCGCTCTGGATATTTTTTACATAATCAGTCAGTTTTTTTTTAAAAACCTGATGATACCCGGCATTCGTGAAAATGCCGGGAATACCGTTCAGTGCCAGTGACTCATCACTGATTTCCAGAATACTGCCCAACTGGTCACCGGCCAGCTTGTTCAGTGTTATATTTTCAGGCGCCTCCGTCATCGCCTGTTCTTTAACTTTCTGGTACAGGCGAGAGGCTAACGGCTTTTTTTGCAGAACCACACGCGCGGCAGCCACAAGGCGGTCATTAATCTCAGGGTTATACTGGCTCCACTGCGGATCGTTAAACAGCTCTTCCAGGTGAGAAACAAAGACAATGGTCTGACCGTAGTTTTCAATCATCCGGTTTGCCTGTGCTTCTTCAGTCAGCGTTTTAATCAGGTAATCTTTATCAAATTTCCCTTCGCCGTGCAGCATCAGGTACGTTTTCAGTTTGTCGTAAATGGTATCTGCATCATCCGCCGTTACGGCATCAAACAGGGATTTTTCAGCCATCCGCTCCAGTGAGAACAGCATCCAGCGCTGCAGGAAATACTGATAAATCTTGTCTGATTCTTCACGGATATCAAAACCGACATACAGGCCGTAACGGTAAGACAGACGCGGATCTTTAAAGTCGAACACGCCCAGCACCGGAATATCCTGAGTCAGTGAAAGCATCTTCGCCAGCAGGCCGTCACTGTTATTTTCCAGGTACTCATCCAGCACGGTTGACACCTGCTCCACTTTCACCGTTGCATCATCCAGATAGTTCCGGTTGTTGTGATAACTGACCACCAGCGCATAACAGAGCCAGACCGTCAGCAGAATCGTCAGCAGATGACCGGCCAGTGTCTGGAAGCGGTACTTGGCGGTCAGCGCTAGGTTGTAACGCACCAGGTTGCGGTCACGGATAAAGTTTTCAAACAGCTGTTTCAGGAAGAAATGCTTACCGTTGACGGTTTCCTGAACCAGACGATCTTCTGTATCCTCGGCTTTGTCAGTAACCACATCCCCCAGGCTGTTTGCCATATCCCGCCATTTCTGAACAATGGTGTTCGGGTTAAGCAGAGACTGCATGGTTGACTGCGTGCTGCTGGCAAAATAGATACCGCGCAGTGAGGTATACTTCTGCGTATCATCATAACGGGACGGCGAGAACACGTTCTGACCGAACTCGGCGATAGAGTCCGCCAGTAACCGGAAATCCTGCGGCAACTGATACATGCGTTTACGCGTGGTAACATCATATTCATCCAGCATACGCGCGGTCATGTCTTTATCGAGGCGGCTTTCCAGTGAGGATAACTCATTGCGCAGCACATCGCGGATCTCGACAATCGCATCGGATTTTTTCTTTTTCTCACCAAACGGCAGGGTAAAGCCCCAGATCTGGTCGCGCTCTTCCACCGTCAGCGAACGGAAGTATTCATCAAAACCGGACACCATATCCATCTTGGTGATCATCACATACACCGGGAAACGCACCCCTAACTCATGGCGCAGCATATCCAGTTGTGTTCTGAATTTTGATGATAACGCATACAGCTCTTTCTTATCTTTCCCCATCAGGTCAGTCACCGGGATGGTGACCACCACACCGTTGAGTGATTTCAGCGGACGGTTTTTCTTAATCGCCTTAACCAGTGCTTCCCACTCACCCGCATTTTCATCTGATTCATCGATGTATTTACCGGAGGTATCAACAAAAATAGCTTCGTTGGTAAACCAGCATTCACAGTTTGCGGTGGGTGTACTGTCACGGGAAACGCGCAGCAATTGTTCCGGTAACGGAAATTCCTGACCTGATGACAACACCGCCGTCGTTTTACCGGCGTCCTTCGGACCCAGCATCATGTACCACGGCAGATCGTAAACCACCTTTTTCGGACGCCAGAAATGACTCCAGCGGGAAATTTTGCGGCCGGTATGCGCCACATAACGGGCAGCATTATTGATAACGGCGACAACTTCCCGGTAACGCTCTGTAGCGCGGACCGGATCAATGCTGCTTTTCTTAAAAAAGCGATCCAGTTTTTCCGGGTTGTAACGCAGCATGGAGATCAGCAGCCAGACACAGTACAGCAGTGTCACCAGCGTAATGACCCCGATAACAATCAGGCGCGGTGTGGTTTCCTCAAACGGATAGGACTCCCCGAGCAGCAGATAGGGCGAGAAGACCCAGAATGTCACGCAGAGTGTCAGTACCGCAAGCAGAAAACAGGGAACACGGCACCAGAGCCCGATAAAAATAACAGCCAGCAGAACAATGAAGATGATCCGCGGTACAGCGTCTTCAAGCGGACGGATCTCACCATAGCCGAATGTCGGTCCCAGGTACCATATGATGGCGGCTGCTAATAAAAAGAAAAGAAATATCAGAAATCTTTTTAAAAACCGCAGTGCAAATGTTCGATTCCAGAATGACATTTTATAACTCACAGATAGGTAACATAAACGACAACGCGACGGTTAAGCGCACGCCCTTGTTCATCTTTATTACTGCTGACCGGTTGTGAAGCCCCCATGCCTTTTGTCTCAATTTCCTGCGCCGGGATCCCCGCTTTCACAAAGAAGTCCCCCACAGATTCAGCACGTTTCAGCGAGAGCTCCTCGTTACTGGCAAATTTGGCCCGTCCGATAGGCACGTTATCCGTGTGTCCGGCAATCACCACCTTACCGTCAACACGTTTCACTTCATCCGCCACACGGGTGAGGATTTTGTCCATTTCAGGTTTGACTTCTTTACGGCCGGAAGGGAACATCGCATCACCGCGGAACGTCACAATACTCTGCGGACCACTTTCATCCACCTCAACCAGCCCTTTGGCAATTTCATCTTTGAGCAGGATAGCCAGACGCAATTTCGGCACACTGACAGCAAGCTGAGTATGTTTCAGTTCGCCGTGTTTCAGTGCCGCAACCCGGTCGTTAAATTCCCCGAGATCAACAGAAAGCCAGTATTTAAAGACGGAAAACAGGCTGATCAGAATAAATGCGCAGATAATCAGGGAAATACGCACCGGCAGATATATCCGGCGTACTTCCTGGTCTTCCTGGGTCACTGTCGCATTCGGCGATAATGCCGCCGGCACAGAGTCACGGGTACTCTGCTGTAACGACAACAGGCGCTGACGGATTTTATTCAGCTGGCGATCGCCATTTTCGATGATGCTGTAACGGCCTTCAAACCCGAGCCCGAGAATACGGGACAAAATATCCAGCACATCGGTATATTCCTGCGGGTTCATGGACAAACGGCCGATCAGCAGGAAGAATTTGTTCCCCCCGTCGTTATCCCCTTCAAAGTGGTTCAGCAGGTTACTCTGCGACCAGCCGGACGCCAGCCCCCAGGCTTTGGAGTGGATGGATTCATCGATCGCGGTACAAATGGCATAACGGATAATGGCCATTTTCTGCCACGGGATACTCACCGCATCACACACGGCAGTAAAAGTGGCAATTTCGTTTTTCAGACTCTTTTTGAGGATCTCCACCTGTTTCAGGTCAGCGACCTGTTCAGGCAGTTCACTGAGTGCCCGCAGCAGCGGCTGTACCGCCTCAAGTAACGGATCTTCCGCCCGGCTGACACGCTGGATCCGGGCCTGGATACTTTCGCTTTTAATTGCAAGATCACGGTAATCAATTTCATCCTTACCCAGCGGATCACTGTCCAGCGGAGCAAAGAAACTGCCGTCATCATGCAGAAAAGCCCCCATTGACTGGGGGGACTGCTCTGCCTGATGATCCGTCAATGCGCCGTCAGGACCTTTTTTGTCCTGATCGTCATCATCACCGTAATTGTCATTGAACAGGTTCATTAATCCCTCACGCCCCAAAGCTCAAGCCGTATCCCCGGGAAGTCCCCTGCAACGTGAAGAGCAAGAGAACCGCTGTTGAGGATATTTTCCCAGTAAGGTCCCTGCTTCATCAGTTCAAAGTACAGATATCCGGAGGTATAAGGTATTTGTCTCGGCGGAACCGGCAGATTACGCAAAATCAGCCCCGGCAGGTGAGAACGGACCAGTTCCTGGAGTTTATGCGGTGAGCTGATTTTGGTCTGTGCCACAAACTGATGCTGCATAACATCCAGCGGCAGCTGTGATGATGCGGCGAGCACCAGGTTGGAGAACCCGCGCAGTTCGCTCGGAATAACCGACGCCGTCCAGACACCGTGCTCCTGGCGCACCAGCGGAATGCTCTGACCGGAACGCACCAGCATCTGGTTCAGCAGGCCGTGAACTTCATCCACCAGAGGCCGGATGGAGGCATACAGGTTGGCGTGATCATAGCCCGGTGCCATATTCGGCCGCCGTGTTTTCGCCCGCAGGAATGTGGATAACTCCCCGGCAAACTTCGCCAGCTCCTCATAAATCACAATCGGCGCGGTTTCAGGTATATGGCGCAGATGATTTAAGATCGGCTCATATTTATTGAAGATCTGCAGTAACAGATAATCGACCACTTCCGCACTGGCACTGGCTTTACCGTCACTGGATGCCAGACGGGATGCCAGCATATCCGCCCGCATTTTTACCAGCCCGTTCAGGTGGGTTATCCACTCCGTCAGCAGGTAGTTAGCCGCATAACCGGTAACCGGCGGGATGTGATCCTCCAGATGGAGCAGCACACTGCCGTCAGGCTGAATCGCTTTGACTTTTGCCAGCGCAATACCAATCCATGATTCCGTCATTTCCGTTTCCGGCATCAGACGCAAACGCATACGCGCCAGCTGGATCGGCTTCGGTCCCTGACGCACGGCGTTGGTATCATTAATTTCTTCTTCATACGACGAAAAACGGGCTAATGAACTGGTATCAAATTCATCAAAAATCGTTTCATCACTGTTATCAAGACGCAACGGTACAGCCAGATAAATCATCTTTCCGAGATGCTCGGCTGTAATGGTTAAAGGTTCAGGCTGCTCATCATGGCCCGGGATTCCGAATGGCGTACCATCAGGGAAAACCCCCTGCCCTGAACGTAAGACCAGCTTGCCATAAGACAATGCCTCACGATCAATCTCGTATTGTGCAAAACCCCAGAAGAACGGACTAATGGTCGCTGCACGTTTATGAGCAATATATTCAAAATAACGTTCTTGCTGCTGGAATAGCTGAGGGCGCAGGAACAATCCCTCACTCCATACGACTTTATTTGTTCTCACAACTCATCCATTCTCTTTGATTGACACAACTGAATTTGAAAATAAGACTTTAATTTCATGTTCAGGCCCGGTAAATAAAATGTACTTTTCAGTCCATGTTGCGCCGCGCAAATCTGACAACGGATATACGGCGCTCCATTTAGCATTATTGATATCTTTATACGCTGCGATCACCCCGATATAGGGAAAATCTGAATTAATTTTATAATCAATTGTTTTTGTTTCGCCCGGCCTGATAATATATTCCAGAATAAGCATTTCATTTTCAGGATTAGGTTGATTTTTGTATAAATAGGTTAAATAATCCGTACTTAAAAATGATTGCTTTGATTTTACAGCATAAACAAATACATTCAGTGGTGATGGCAATTGGTTTTTACTTTTATTGATTTCAGCGCTGGCCACCAAACTAATTTTTAGTTCTGATTCAGACTTAGTTTCAGACGGGGTTGATTTTGAAGTACTGAAAAAACTGCACCCGGTTATCAGAAAGGATATTACCAGAGCACACAGGATATTCGTTACCTTAAAAATGGTATGATTTTTTTCTGTATTATCGGACATATAACCATGCCTGGCATTATGAAAATGCTGATATGTATAAACAACTAAGAATAATTAAATAATATTGTCCGCCACTAAAAATTGCAAACAATTAAATATGTATAAAAATAATTATCGGGGATAAAAACCTGCTGTCCTGAAACAGCAGGTTTTATTCCGATATAAAATGTTATCAGCCGATCAGGTTAGCTTTAACATCGTAGGTAGCTGCAATAGTACCTGCTTTGTTACCTTCAGCATTCTGGATAACATATTCCTGAGTCATCTTAGTGAAGGAGAATTTAACCACTTCACGCGGACGGCTTTCGTCTTCGATAGAGCCCTGCATCGCAACATCAGTGATGATAACATCAGTGAATTTGATAATCAGGTATTCCAGCGGAGTACCACCCGCTTTACGGACAGTAAACTGGATGTCTTTGATGTGTTTACCAGATAAGCAGTAGCTCAGCAGGTTCGGGCTTGCTTTATCGGTATAGTGAACAAATGTGAAATCTTCCACAGTTGCTTTACCGGAACCGCCGCCTGAACCACTGTGCATGTTGGACTGCTGATTCACACCCCAGCGCCATGACAGAACTTCAATTTCATCCTTGTGTGCGTTATCCAGTGCTTCACCATCGATGCCTGCGATTCTTAAAAACATATCTTGAGCCATCTGTATTTCCTCTTATTAATGCATTAATCAAATTGCTTTGACAGGTAACCACACCCTGTGGTTACCACTTGTGTTATGCCGGGTATCGGGCCTGATATCCTTATGGTCCTCACCGGCAATGAACTGCTGTTCCCTTTGTAAAGCGGGGGAATATTGTTTCAGGACGCGATTACGCTGCACCTTTCAGTGACGGTAATTTAGCGACCATACGTAAAGAAACAGTCAGACCTTCCAGCTGGAAGTGCGGACGCAGGAAGAATTTCGCCTGGTAGTAACCCGGATTTCCTTCCACATCCTCAACCACCACTTCTGCGGCAGCCAGCGGACGGCGTGCTTTCGTTTCCTGGGAAGAGTTAGCCGGATCCCCGTCAACGTAATTCATCACCCAGTCATTCAGCCATTTCTGCATATCATCACGCTCTTTGAATGAACCGATCTTGTCACGGACGATACATTTCAGATAATGCGCGAAACGGGAGCAGGCAAACATGTATGGCAGACGTGCTGACAGGTTGGCGTTAGCGGTTGCATCCGGATCATAATATTCCGCAGGTTTCTGCAGAGACTGCGCGCCGATAAACGCAGCATAGTCTGTGTTTTTACGGTGAATTAACGGAATGAAACCATTTTTGGACAGTTCTGCTTCACGGCGATCAGAAATCGCAATTTCTGTCGGACATTTCATGTCCACGCCGCCGTCATCACTCGGGAAAGTATGGCACGGCAGATTTTCCACCACACCGCCACTTTCCACACCGCGGATAAGCGTACACCAGCCAAAATGTTTGAATGAGCGGTTGATATTCACAGCCATGGCATATGCCGCGTTTGACCATGCATATTTGCTGTGATCAGAACCGTCAGTGGTTTCTTCAAAATCAAACTCGTCAACCGGGTTGGTACGGATACCGTATGGCAGGCGCGCCAGGAAGCGCGGCATGGCCAGACCGATATAACGGGCATCCTCAGACTGGCGCAGTGAGTTCCATGCTGCATATTCCAGGTTCTGGGTAAAGATTTTAGTCAGGTCACGCGGGTTGGACAGCTCCTGCCAGGAATCCATCTGCATAACAGACGGAGAAGCACCGGTGATAAACGGTACGTGTGCAGACGCAGCGACTTTCGCGATAGACCCCAGCAGATCAACATCCGGCGGCGTATGATCGAAATAGTAGTCAGCAACCAGGCAGCCGTACGGCTCGCCACCTAACTGGCCATATTCTTCTTCATAAACCTGTTTGAACAGCGGGCTCTGATCCCATGCCACGCCTTTATAGCGTTTCATGTTACGGCGCAGTTCATCCTTGGAGATATCCATGAAACGTAATTTCAGTTTCTCGTCGGTTTCGGTGTTATTGACCAGGTAATGCAGGCCGCGCCATGCACTTTCCAGCTGCTGGAACTCTTTGTGATGCAGAATCAGGTTAATCTGTTCTGACATCTTCAGATCGATTTCCGCAATAATAGACTCGATATTTTTATACGCGTCATAGGAAATCGTAATAGAGTTCGCCAGGGCTTGTTCAGCCAGCGTTTTCACTGCATTCTGAACCGCCGTTTTGGACTGTTCAGTTTTTGATTTAAACTCCTGTGCGAGCAGGGAGCTGAAATCACTTTGTTCATGCGTCTGCGTTGTTTTTGCGCCGGCATTTTTCTGAGTATTTTGAGCTAACATATCTCTGTCACCTACAATTCTTAGTCGTCCTGAGACGGATCTGAAACTTTGTCTTCACGCTTAGGTGCAGACGCCAGGGTTTTCAGCAGTTCTTTATCCTGCAGGATTTGCATGATCAGACCTTCCGCCCCTGCCTTACCATCCATGTAGGTTTGCAGGTTAGTTAACTGAGTGCGTGCTTCCAGCAGCTCAGCCAGTGGCTCGATTTTGCGGGCAATCGCATCTGGCGCAAAATCATCCATGCTTTCAAATGTAATATCGACCATCAGCTGACCGTCGCCGGTTAACGTGTTCGGTACAGCAAAAGCCACGCGCGGCTTCATGCTCTTCATGCGATCATCGAAATTATCAATATCGATGCTCAGGAATTTTCTGTCTGTAACCGGCGGAAGCGGTTCCAGTGGTTTACCGGACAAATCAGCTAATACACCCATTACGAATGGTAATTCTATTTTTTTCTCACTACCGTAAATTTCGACGTCATATTCAATCTGCACGCGGGGAGCGCGGTTTCTTGCTATGAACTTCTGAGCACTACCGTTATTAATTCTCATACCGTGTTTCTCTTTTTTTGTTTAATTTGATTAGTAAAATTACTAATATTACTTCACTCAAATTAGCCGCTTTCATTAGCCAGAAATTTAACACCAGGCCGATGAGCAAAGGCGTTATTACATATTAAACATTATTACTGAATATAAACTGAGATAATTCCGCTTCTCGTGAACATATTATGTTTATATAAACATCACGACTATTTATAAATAACTTCTAATACTGTTTTAGCTTCCACATTACCTGCAGATACAGCGTTTCCTCCGGCATAATAAGATACGTAATAATTCTTAGATACCGAGGAATTCGTACTTGGTATATCGTATACTTGCATTGATGCCGGATTATCAATCGCAATATGCTTTGACGATGCATCACGAAGTCTAAGTTCAACGTTTTTTGCAGATCCGGCATCTGTTTTGTTTATCAGATTTTCTGTCACAGGATTTAAATTACCCGCAAAGCTTTTGAAAAAAAGATTTACTTCAACCTCCGTCGGACAATCTTTCAATGCAACAGTAAATAAGGTACCTCCGGCTTCCTTTCCCGGTGAAGATAATGTCTTGTATGAAATTGTCGGTAATACGACTGTTTCATTTGCCGATGCACCATTAACCGAAATATCACATGTATTCTGTTGATAAATTCCCTTGAACTCAACGTTCATTTGACAATTATCACATATAATTTCTGCGTTGGCGTATGTAAATATTCCTAAAAGCGTAAATAAAGATATTGCGCCGGAGAATAATGATATTCCGCACTTCTTGAATATATTGATTAAATACATTTAACCTCCACCTGAACCACCGAGTCACCGGCAGCCGATATTTTCTGTGCAATATCCGCTTCCGGATTAATCACACACTCACCGACAGTACCTGATTTAGCAGATAATGCACCGCTGCTGCCATCCCAACCCCGCAGGTAGGCCATTCCGGCCTGACCGACAATGGTCTGATATTCACCGTCACCGCCATAAATATTGGTTCCGATTGGCAGGAAGTTACCGTCTCTGCCTCTCACAATCAGGACAACAGGTTTACCGACATTGGTTTTAATTTTCACAGCAATGGCTGAACCATCACGCGGAACCACCACAACCTGGTCATCTATCAGGTCAACATCCGGTCCGGCTTTACTCGCATCGAGCCCGACCTGGTTTTCTCTGTATGGAGTAAGGTGAGGAACAATGGCGTAACCTCTGCCATCCACCTTACTGCCGGTGCCATTCAGCGCCGTTGTACCTTCCGCACCCTGCGCTTCAATAATGGCAAATGCTGAAGTACCTACAGACGGTCCGAGCGTTACACCGCCGGGATGGGCAACAATACTACCGTTGGCTGACACAGAGGCCTGACGGTTTGATTTGTTATCCATCGATGCTGTAACGCCATAGTTCCCGATGGATGTCCGGTAGTTAGCCGACCCGTTCAGACGATCACTGGCCTCAGAATGTGAATTCGCTGTTGCACCGAGATTATAACTCAGCTCACTCTGGTCTCCCTGACTGCCGGAAACAGATGTCTGGAACGCCGTATTACCATCCGCATTGCGGGTTGTCATTAACGACAAACTGCTGAACAACGGCTGGTAGTCAATTCCTCTGTTGAACGGAATATTGACATTAACCATATAGGTGTCGTCATAACTGTTTGCACCGGTCTTAGCGCGCTGATAGGCCAGACTATAGGAGAAATAGTTCAGGCTTTGCTGATAAGAAACACTCCACTGTGATGACGGCGAACGATCTGTCCAGTAATCGTAGTAGTTACCCATCACAGACACTGAGCTGTTACCCCATAAACGCTGATTCAGGTTAATTGAGTATTGGTTTTTGGCTCTGACTCCAAAATAATTATTAATTAACCTGCCCTCGTCATCCCGTTTCTGGTCATCATAGTTTTCCCCGCGATCGCGGATCATTGTCGCATCACGGAAATTAAGATAACCATCATTTGAGTAACGGTAGCTGGATACAATAAGGTTAGTATCTGTATCTTCAAACAAACGACTGTAACTGATACGGAAAGACTCACCTGACTGAGATTCATCTTTCAGATCACTGCGGGCGTGTGTCATATCGACTGAAATTCCGCCAAGTGGGGTATTCAGTGCATTACCGATAGCCACAGCTTTATAGTTTTCTGATAACTGGAAACCTGTATACCAGGTTAAAAAGTTATTGATCCCCTGCAGGAATTCACCTTCTGCCACCACAGGTGAACTGCTGGACGAATTATCGCGTAATTCCCCTACAGAGAGTGAGTATTGTATGGTATCCGGATGTAGCATCATCGGCGGCGCGGAGAAAACAATATCCCGGACTTTTTCACTGCCGTCAGCTTCAATAATAACCATCTGCAATGTTCCGTTAGTCCCCACTGCACCATAGTTTTTAATTTCAAATGGCCCCGGCGTTACTGTTGTTTCATAAATAGTGTAATTATTCTGACGAATTAAAACCCGGGCATTACTGTCTGCAATACCGCTGATAATAGGCGTAAAGTTATTGAGAGAATCCGGCTGCATTCGGGTATTAGTACCGACTATCGCACCTCTGATTCCGTAGGAATCAAAAATACGGCCATTGGTGAACGTTTCCCCCAGTGTTAAACGGCTTTTCCAGGGGGTAATATCGGTTTCGGCATAGAGCTGAATATTCTTATTACTGAAGCTGTCATTTTTTGACCATACCGAGTTACTGCGGTTCCGGAAGCGCCATCCCTGATAGTTAAAACCTGCCGTCCAGTTAATATTGGTATTGTAATAAGTATCCTTACTATTGCCTACTTTATTATTGGACAGATAGCTGTTCAGGTTATAATCAACAAACAGTGCAGTAACCCCTTCATCCCAGCGGGACGGGTCAATATAATCTGAATACTGTTGTGACAAACTGGCCTGCGGAACTGTGATATTTAATGATAAATCTGCGGTATTATAATAATCTTTTGCATAGCGGACATAATAAGACAGTGGATGGCAAGTACTGCCGTCACTGACATTATTTTGATTTTCATCCGGCTGACTACCCAGACGGCTGTCCGGAATAATCCCCAGCGCTTCTATCTGCTCCGGGGTAAAACACGCATCAGCCCGTTTATTATTGGTGATATTCTTGAAAAGAATGCTGCGTTTCCCGCGGTTATTATCATTGAGAATAACATCAACTGTATAGGTTCCTTCCGGGACCGGATTACCATAACTATAGTCAGAGACGTCAATATTCAGTCCCTGAATAAAATCGGAATTATACTCTACTTTATTATCAGAACTATTATTTTCATCCGCCAATAACGCAGTATTGCCAAATGATACGGCAGGAAATAAGAAAGAACAGAGCATTAATCTCCATTGATGTTGTCTCATACTAATACCCCTGTTATTGGCAGTTACACTCCTTGTTAACTGCCTGATAAAATCCTTTTAAAACTAAACGGTTTTATTTTACGGTGGCAAAACCTGAACCTGATTTAGTAACTTTTGTTACAACTTGCGCACCATAATCATTTAAAATTGCATAAGTAAAATCCGTTATATTTCCATTCAGTATCTGTGAACCCTCATTTTGAGAATAAACAGCTGAAGACCCGGGAGCAATCATGTCACCGTCTAATTCAGTTTCTTTTCCGTTGATCTTTGCTTTTATACCGGAAACTGAAATATAATACGGGGATGGATTTTCTACTTTTAATCCTGTTCCTTTCCCGGGAATATTAATGACACTCCATTTCAATTTATCAAGATAAGAAACAGAGGACTCTTTACGCAAAGCTTCCGGTCGGTAAAAAAGTTTAATTCTTGTTTTGAATGCAATATCTAATCGCTGTGTAAGATTTTTAGTGTCTTCACTTTCAGCCGGAATTTCCATAACATTAAAGTAATAGACCGACTCTTTATCCTGAGGCAGTGTTTTACCATTATAAATAACCCGGATACTCTGCCCTTTTCCCGGTTCGATTCGTACTAACGGTGGTGTAATAACGAAGGGTAAACCAGGATTGTTAATATTATTAACATCAACACCATCGTCAGCCCATACCTGAATAAGTGCCGGCTTGGATAAGTCTCTGTTATTAATTCTGACAACCTGCTCTTTTTTTCCGCCATCAAATATAATACGGGTTCCTTCTACAATAACCGCACTATGAGCCACCCCGGTAAAACCGGAAAAGAGAGCTGCAGTCAGTAACATCTTTAGTAATTTAACCAACATAATAACCTCAGATAATTAAAAAACAGAGCCAGTAATGGCTCTGTTTATACATCTATTACTTATAAACCAGAGTGTACATAACTTTAGCAGATACATCCCCTGCAGTGGTTGCACCGCTGGCGTAGTAACCACCTGCATAATTAAATATATGTTCGCCCGTAGAACCCGGCAGCCATTTACTTACGTCACCAATCTTGGCATGACTCTGAACACCATCGTTGGTATTGTAGATTTTAATCTGCACATTTTCAGCGCCGCCCTGTGTATTGTTTTTCAGGTTACCTGTTGCAGGATCCCAAGGCGTTGTGCTGCCGACAGGTTCAAAGTGGATACCGACTTCGTTGAATTCTGCCGGGTTAGCCTGAACCGGGCACTTAACAGTGATATTGAAGGCTTTAAAACCACCTTCTTTACCGCTGGCATCCAGTGTTTTGATAGAAACAGCATCCAGGGCAACCGTCTGATCCTTATCACCTACAATTTCACAGGTTTCTGTAATCAGTTTACCTGTGAATGTTACTGTTCCCTGACCTTCTGCAAAAGCGGAGGTGCTTGCACCGGCAACTAAAGAACCAGCAACTAATAATGCTAACTTCATTTTGTTCATATCTATATCCTTAATATATGATTTATATACTTCACTGCCTTCCATTAAACGGTTACCGTGTCTTATTCAGAGGTGACGGTAAATCCATTTTGATTATCGCAACTCAGGATGACCTTCTGAATTGCAGATTCCGTGTTCCGGTTTAAAATATGTAAACCGATTTTTGGTAAAATATTTTGTTCGATGAAACGAATAAGAATTCGTGCACCGGTTTCAGCTACAGAACACTGGCTGATAATTGAGTTCACCACATCATCGCCATATTCAAATGCAGCATTGTGCTGTGCAGACAGACGCTGACCGACACGATCCAGATGGATACGGACAATCCGGCCCAGCGATTCATCCTGTAACGGATAGTACGGCACGACACTCAGACGTCCGAGGAACGCTGCCGGGAACACTTTCAGCAGTTCCGGCTGCAGTGCGGTACGCATACCATCTAAATCCGGGGTCGTATCCGGATCAGCACTCAGACTTGAAATCAGGTCACTGCCGGCATTACTGGTCAGTAAAATGATGGTGTTTTTGAAGTCAATCACACGCCCTTCACCATCCTCCATCCGGCCTTTATCAAAGACCTGGAAGAACAGTTCGTGAACATCCGGGTGCGCTTTTTCCACTTCATCCAGCAATACAACGCTGTACGGTTTTCTGCGGACAGCTTCTGTCAGCACACCGCCCTCACCATAACCGACATAGCCCGGAGGAGAACCCTTCAGAGACGATACGGTGTGGGCTTCCTGATATTCACTCATGTTGATGGTGATCACATTCTGCTCACCGCCGTACAGTTGCTCAGCAATAGCCAGCGCTGTTTCGGTTTTACCGACACCGGACGGTCCGACCAGCATAAAGACACCGATAGGTTTGCGCGGATCCGCCAGCCCGGCACGTGAGGTCTGGATAGACTCACTGATGATATCCAGCGCATGCTGCTGCCCGATAACACGCTCTGCCAGGTGATTTGGTAATTCCAGAACGGCATTCAGTTCATCTTTCATCATCCGGCCGACCGGGATCCCGGTCCAGTCCGCAACAATCGCTGCCACAACCGCGGCGTTAACTTCTGCCTGAATAACGGCATCTTCACGCAGATTCAGACGGATTGTTTCAAGCTCTTTTTCCAGCTCAGTCA
This sequence comes from Morganella sp. TYF_1, assembly GCF_043105645.1. Lineage (NCBI taxonomy): Bacteria > Pseudomonadati > Pseudomonadota > Gammaproteobacteria > Enterobacterales > Morganellaceae > Morganella > Morganella sp. TYF_1. Next base: position 19,157 of record NZ_JBICLU010000018.1, read on the forward strand.
GTTGCTTTTGCAGCTCAGCCAGCTGTTCTTTATCACTGAGTACCACGGCTTCAGCGTCAGCCACGGCAACATCACCGTTTTCCGCTGCGGTTGCGTGTGATTCACCGACTACCGGTACAGGAACATCAGCCGGTTTTTCACCGCTGATTAAGGCCTGAATCTGACTGCGAACCTCAACAATCGCCGCAACCGTTGTTTTCTCTTTCAGCCAGCGGGCTTCCATTTCTTCCGCCAGTGCTGTCTGTGTTTTAATATCATTCTGTAACGCATTCAGCGTATCGCTGTCTTCACGGCCGAAATTCAGTGCTTTTTCTGCCAGTGATAACTCAGATGATGCTGTCTGCGTTTTATATTGCAGTTCCTGCAAATCCTTCGGCGGGATATTCTGGGCAACCGCAACACGGGCACAGGCGGTATCCAGCAGGCTGATCGCTTTATCCGGCAACTGGCGTGCAGGAATATAACGGTGAGATAAACGCACCGCTGACTGAAGTGCCTCTTCCATGATCCAGACGCTGTGATGTTTTTCCAGCATCGGCACCAGGCCGCGTAACATCGCGACGCTCTTCTCTTCCGACGGCTCGTCAACCTGTAAAACCTGAAAACGACGGGTCAGTGCAGGGTCTTTCTCAATATGACGTTTAAACTCACTCCAGGTGGTGGCACCGATAGTTCTCAGTTTGCCGCGCGCCAGAGCCGGTTTTAATAAGTTTGCCGCATCGCCGGTTCCGCTGTTACCGCCCGCACCGACCAGTGTATGGACTTCGTCCACAAACAGAATGACCGGATCCGGGGAAGCAACCGCTTCTTCCAGCACTGATTTCAGGCGGGACTCAAACTCACCTTTCATGCTGGCACCCGCAGAGAGTGCAACAACATCCAGGTTCAGAAGACGGACTTTCACCAGCGGCGGCGGAACATTACCGGATGCAATAGCCAGCGCCATCCCTTCCACCAGGGCTGTTTTACCTACCCCGGCTTCACCGGTCAGTAACGGGTTGTTCTGACGGCGGCGCAGCAGGATATCAATCATCGTATTGATTTCCTGCTCACGGCCGATAACCGGGTCAATTTTGCCTTCACGGGCCAGCGCTGTCAGGTCAGTGGTGTACTGCGCCAGAGTTGCTTTACCCTGTTCACCGGCCATCGCATTGCTGGCTTCACCCGGCAGGCTGTTTTTGCCGCCGAGATCACTGTTATCCGTGGCATTCTGCTCTGCTTCCGGTGAATCTTTGGTAATAAAAGCCAGATCCGACGCCAGGATATCCAGCGGGATCTTGTCAAACACCGGTGAAATAGCGGATAACGCCCGGCGCAACTCAGTGGTTGTCAGGCAGGCGAGCAATAAATGACCGCTGCGGATGGCGCTTTCTGAATATTCCAGACTCGCACACACCCACGCACGTTCAATGGCCATTTCAATATGATAGGAGAAATCAGAAATTGAGCTGGCACCTGTCGGTAACCGCAGCAATGCCTGTTCCATTCCTTTTTCCATTAACTGGATATCGAGTTGAAAGTGACGGACAATTTGTCTGAGGTCACTCTGTTCCTGTTGCCACAGCTGAACCATCCAATGGACAAGCTCAACATATGGGTTACCTTTTAATTTACATAATGTCGTTGCACTTTCGATACTCCGGAATAATGTCGTATCGAGTTTGCCGAATAAACTCTGTCTGCTGAAAGCCACAATTATTACCTAATCAAGTGTTGTTTATACTAATAATCCACCTTTAACAGGTGTACGATTTTTTAAACACGTTATGTTCTGAATACGACATTCAATAATCTGCACAAATAATCAGATTCACAGAGAATGGTATATTCATAAACATAAGAGTGTTCGTTTCTGCAAACATAAGAAACGCTTCTACATCATAAAAACAGATATTGACATTTAGCAATAAGATTTTTGCTTAAGTTTATTCCCGGGTTAAGCCTGTACAATCAAAATCTGTCATTATATGCACTACACTATCCTGAGGTTCACTTCGCGTCTTTTGAACGAAGACTATTACGCAGAAGAAGAAAACACAACTATAAGCATACATAAATTTATGAATTTGGATAATTCTTAAGACATAGCCGGCACTACGCCACGCCTTATTTCAATAACTGATAAAAATACTTATAAATCAATCAAATAAAAAACATAAAAAACAAAAAAATCATTCATAACAAGCATGAACATATTGTGTTTAATAACAAAAATCAAATGCCTAAAAACACAAGACCGCGTAATTACGAACGTTTCCTCTCTACCGTAAAAATACTAATAAATACGTGATTAATCTTAATTAAAAATACAATTACTAATACGTATAAGTACGTGTAACTCAATAACCCGACATTAATTTTCAAAACGTAACAGAATGCGGTACGATATGAAAATAACGATGAATATTTTATTTTCATATTTTAATCATTTAATGTTCACGCCTTTTTACTTAAAAAAAATAATTACATTATTACTTTGTAACTACGGTAATAACACGGTAATACAGACTTATCCGATATCGGTATGAGCGCATGGCATTTATTTTTAACAGAGGTTTATTCAGCGTTTTTTATATTTATCTTTTATAATTTTTGTAAGGCAGGTACTGCCTTCATAACTCATTTCTTTTCAGAGGTATATCCGTGGATCAGAAATTTCTTGATTTTTACAATCGGGAACTTACGTTTATGAAAGAAATGTCCGGTGAATTTGCGGAGAAACATCCGAAAATTGCCGGTCGTCTGGGCATGAATGGTATTGAAGTCGCTGATCCTTATGTCGAACGGCTGATTGAAGCCTTCTGTTTTATTTCGGCACGCTCCCAGGTAAAACTGGATGCAGAATTCCCGAAATTTACCCAGCGTTTTCTGGATGTCATTTACCCCAATTATAATGCCCAGACTCCGTCAATGGGTGTGATACAGCTGCATCCCAATACCAAAGAAGGGGATTTGTCAAACGGCTATCACGTTCCGAAGAACAGCCAGATGTTTACCCGTTTATTACCGGGCGAGCAGTCTCGCTGTGAGTTCCGCAGCAGTCAGGATATGACATTATGGCCGGTTGAAATTGAAGATGTCCGGCTGACCTCAATTCCGCCGGATATTTCCAGCCTGGAAAAATACCGGATATCGTATTCACGCCTGAAAGGCGCACTGCGGATCAAACTGAAACTCGATGGTGACAACCTGTTCTCTCAGCTGGAAAACCTCGACAAACTGCCATTTTATATCGATGGTGATGAGCGCGTTGTTTCTCATATTTTTGAACTGATCCATGCACATTATGTCGCCATGATTGTCCGCACCGGCGGCAGCGAGAAAAAAGATACCACGATTGTTAAGGGCGGTGTTTCTTTCGAAGGTTTACAGCCGGATCAGGCATTATTGCCGGTTCAGTGGAATATGTTCCACGGTCATAATCTGGTTCAGGAATATTTTGCCTGCCGCCAGCGCTTTTATTTCTTCACGCTCAATCATCTGCGTGAGGCATTGCGCAAAAATGACACCAACGAAGCGGAAATTATCATTCTGCTGGATCGTTTTCCTCAGGATCTTATCAGTCACATTGATAAAGACCGTTTTCTGCTGTTTTGCACGCCGGTCATTAACCTGTTCCCGAAACGGATCGATAAAATCGAAATTAACCGTGCGCTGAATGATTTCCATGTGGTACCGGATCGCAGCCGGCCGCTGGATTATGAAGTCTTTTCCGTCAACAGGGTGATGGGACAACAGGCAGAGAACAGCAGCGAGGTGGTTTTCAACCCGATTTATCAGACACGCCACAGTGACTCCGGAAACTTCGGCCGCTATTTCTCGCTGCGCCGGGAAACCCGCGCCAGCGGCAGCGCACGCCGTAAATATGAAACACTGACGCCGTATATCGGCACGGAAGTCTTTATCTCCCTGGTCGATCAGCAGGAAGCCCCGTTTGATGATGATATCCGTTATCTCTCGGTGGAAGCGCTCGTCACTAACCGTGACCTGCCCCGCCTGATCGACCGGAGCAATGACTATGATTTGACACTGTCAGATTCCGTCCCGGTGTATGGCGCCAATTTCCTGTCACAGCCAAGCCCGCCGCATCCGCCGTTTGCCCGTGGTGAATCTGCCTGGCGGCTTATCCGTCAGCTCAGCTTTAACTATCTGCCGCTGCACGATATGGATCACAACCGGGGCGGTGAATCCCTGCGTAATCTGCTGCGCCTGTTTGTCAGTCCGGCTGATCAGGAATCCATGACACAAATCGACAGCCTGGTCGGCAGTAAAACCAAACCGGTTATCCGCCGGCTGCCCGGCAACGAATTACTGGTCTATGGCCGGGGTGTTCAATGTATTCTGACTGTGGATGAAGTCGGGTTTTCCGGATTAAGCCCTTATTTATTCGGGTTAGTGATGGAAAACTACTTATCGCGCCATGCGGCAGTTAACGTCTTTACCGAGACAGAACTGCACTCAATGCAGCGCGGCCTGGTGGCCAAATGGACACCACGGCCGGGCAAGCGCGGGATTTTATAATGAGCCATCTGCATCACAATATGTTAAGCGATCTGTCGCACTGGTATGACGAAAACGAGCCGTGGAAAAGCGGCTTTATCAGCCTGATGCGTGCGGTCGCGGCAAAATATCCCGATATGCCGCCTATCGGGACGGCGTCACGTCCCCAGCAGGAACCTTACCGGCTGGGACAGACACCGAATATGGTTTTTGCACCGCGTGAAATAGCGGATATCTCTCACGACGGTAATTTGTGTCACATCGATCTCTACAGTCTGGGGATCTGGGGACCGCAGGGTGCGATGCCGGTCAATTTTACCGAACAGGCTTTTATCCGCCTGGAGCACCAGGACACGCTGCTGCGCGATTTTGTCAATATCTTTCATCACCGCGCGCTGTCACTGTTTTACCGGAACTGGTTTGTTTCACAGGATGTTGCCACACTCGACCGCAAAGATGATGAGCGGTTCTCTTTTTATATCGGCGCACTTATCGGCCTGGTGCCGGATGAAATCTGCCACTCCGTGCTGCCGACACATGCCCGCCTGTCTTCTGCATCTCACCTGATCCGTGAGGCGCGGAATCCGGAAGGACTGACCGGTGCGCTGGAATATTATTTTGGTATCCGGGTAGAACTGCGGGAATTCACCAAACAGTGGATTTTTCTCGAAACCGCCGATCAGACCCGGATGGGGGATCTGAATTCCTCATTACTGTTATCGGAAGGTGCCATTCTCGGCAATACCGTCCAGGACAGACAGCATAAGTTCAGTCTGATTCTGGGGCCGTTAACACTGGAACAATATATGCGCTTCAGTTTGTGGGGAGAGGATCTGCCGATTCTTAAAGAGTGGGTCCGCAGTTTTGTTGGCTTTGAATACGCCTGGGATGTACAGCTGGTGCTGGCCCCGGATGCGGTGCCGAAAGCCAATCTCGACGGCAGTCATCAGCTGGGTTACGCCGCCTGGCTGCCGCGGGAGAAACAGGACGAGCCGATATCCGGCATGAGTTTTGATCCTGAAACTCACCTGAACTGAACCACCTTGCTTAACAGATAATGGAATAATAACCGTGAGCGAAGAACTGCATTCTACTTTTCAGTCTGATTTTTACACTGAGATCCTGACACCGCTGGAAGGGAAGTTCGTCTGCGGCGAAAGTATCGAATATGACCCGTTATACATTACGTTACAGTCAAAAATGGCACCTAAAATGGGTGCGGAATACGGTGATTTTGTTGAAACAACAGAACCGGTTAACTGGCGTGAAATTGAAAGCGACTGTCTGACACTGCTGAAAAAAAGCAAGCATATCCGCCTGATTATTCTGTTAATCCGTTCCCGCAGCCGCCAGATTGGCCTGTTTGCTCTGGAAGAAGGACTGATCGCACTTTATCAGTTGCTGAAAGACTTCCCGAATGAAATTCATCCTCAACTGTATGATGAAGGGGAATTTGAGCCGTTTATGCGGGCAAATGCCATTTCTGAACTGGAAGATACTGACGGCTTTATGCTGGATTTCCGTCAGATGACACTGCCGAAAATTAACGGACTGCAACTGACGGTCAAAGACGTTGAACGCGCTTTTGCCATCCCGAAGGAAGAAAATGCCCTCGCGGAAGAGAGTGTCACCGGAATTTTGAATGAATGGCGTCTGAACGGTGATAAAACACTGGCTTCCCTGAATAATGCGGCGCTGATTGTGGACGCCATTAAAAAGCTGACCCGTGAAACACTGGAAAATGAAACACCGGCTCTTCCGGCTCTGACTCAGCTGCTCTCTTTATTTAATAAAGATTTAACGGCTAACGGCAAAAAACCGGCAGCAGGCGTTTCTCCTGCTGAAGATGCCGATTTAACCTCTGAATTAGTGTTTGCCGGTGATGACCCGGCGGATGAAACCCGCAGTCAGTCAGCGGATTCTGTCAGCAGCACGACAGAAACGGTGATTGACGGCGACACCACAACAGTGACAACCGAACGGGTTGTCTATCGTGACAAAGTCATTAACACCCGGCAGGATGCCCTCGAAAGGATCCGTGAAGCGCGTGCATGGTTTCAGCAAACCGAACCCGGTAACCCGATTATTTTACTGCTGAGATATGCCGAAGAAGCGGCGGGAAAAAATTTCCTTCAGCTCAGTAAATTATTCCCTGCTGACATGCTCGCTGTTTTGGATATCAATAAGGATATGTCATGAAAATAAAATTACTGGCGGCGCTGACCGCACTGGGAATATCAGGTAATGCGCTGGCTGCGGTATGTACAGCTGTAGAACCACCTAACTATCAGACCGAAAAATTGGAGACGCCGGCTACAGTAATTGAATTACGGGCTGATGCCCCGATTAGCTCGACTACACCTATCGCGCAAATAAGATCTACAGCGCTGAGTCAGCCGGTTCACTACTTCTGTGACTCTACCACTCTTATCGGGAATCGTCCGATTATCGTACCTGATATCGACCCTAACTATGATGGTATGTACAAAACAAAAATCGACGGTATCGGCGTAAAATTTACGACATCCGCACCGTCCGGCGGCCCTACCGGTGCGTTACCAAGATACAATATAAAATACACTGCAGATGAACAGGAGGGAGGTGGTAGTCGTTTCATAGCACCGCAGGGGATCTTTATTGCCTCATTCTATAAATTAGGGAACGTCGACCTTAATACAAGCTATCCCATGCAGGCCTTATTATTCAGTGCCGGAGAAGTTGGCAGTAATAACATTGAGAATAATGCTGTTTCAACTTACTACATGAATCCTGTTCAGATTGTCAGTACCCCCGTATGTAAAGTCGATTCTCCGTCACCTGTCGATTTTGGTACTGTCGTTGCTGCCGAAGTCCGGCAGGGAGTGAAAAAGCCATTGCAGTTTGGTATAGAATGCAAAACAGATTATGGCTCTTATGGTGTCATCGCTTCAATAAAGGCTGATAGTACAATAAATGGCGGAAGATATATTAAAGTCCGGGACAGTAAAAATAATGAGGAATCTTTGTTCATAGCAATAACAGATGACAAGGGCAGTCCTGTAATGGTCGATAACTCAACGAAAATAAGTCAAACTGGTTTAAAAAGCGGACAGAAAGCCAATTTCGGATGGCAGGCAGAACTCAAAAAGCAGGATGGGACACCGTATCCGGCACCGGGGGAATTCAGAGCATCCGCTATCATTACCCTGGATGTTAAATAACAGAAACGCATGATGAAAAATACGATCTTTATCAGTATAGCCAGTTACCGGGATTCAGAATTAATTCCGACATTAAAGAATATGGTTGAACATTCTGCCAGACCGGAAAAATTATTTATTTCTGTGTGCTGGCAGGATGAAAAACCTGATTTTTCTGTTTTTACTGATATGGGTGCAACAGAAAAGGAATATTCTGAAAATAACCCGGATGTTATACGCCTTAGCTACCTGGGAGCAACGCTAAATATTCATTTTGTGCAATATTATCAGGCGAAAGGTGCGTGCTGGGCCAGACATTGCTGTGAACAATACTATACTGATGAAGATTATTTTCTTCAGATAGACTCTCACTGCCGTTTTATTCCGGATTGGGATAGTGAACTCATTGAATACTATCTGTCCCTGAAAAACGATTTCAGAAAACCGATTATTTCCGGCTATCCGCCGGGCTATACCCCGGCAACAGAAGACAAAGAAGAAGAACTCCATCAGGCCGTTGCCAGAATGGTATTTAATCATTTTAATGACATTGATATCCCTTCATTTATCCCGGTTTCTCTTCTTGATCCGGAACAACATACCCGGGGATGTTTTTTAGCCGGTGGTTTTATTTTTTCCGCAGGTCAGTTTGTACTTGATGTTCCCAATGACCCACAGATCTTTTTTCTGGGGGAAGAGATATCGATGTCTGCAAGAGCATTTACCCACGGTTATGATGTCATCTATCCCAACAAGATATTTCTGTATCATTTTTACACCCGTACTGGTTGTGACAGAATCTGGGGAGATCATACAACGGAGAAAAAAGAAAAAAAAGTCGTTGAAAAAAGCTGGGTTGAACGGGATAAAATATCAAAAGGCCGGGTTCGTCAGCTATTAGGTATTCAGGAGTCTGATGATATTAACCTGGGAATATATTGCTTAGGTACAGAACGGACACTGGAAGAGTATGAATATCTGACCGGGATATTTTTTAGTGAACAACTGGTGGACAAAGCACTGCTGAGTAATACCAAGCCTACCTATTTTGAGCATATGCCTGCATCACGGGATGTATGGATATCTCAGTTATACAGTGATTATTACAAGACGGTTGACATCAATAAATCCGAATTAACGGCTAATGACGATAGTATTGATTACTGGTCATTGGGTGTATTCAGCGAAGATAACCAACTTATTGCCATGCAACGTCTGACAACCGCAGAATTTGCGGAACAGGAATCCGTTAATAATAAAAACATTTATCAGTTTGAAATAAAGCTGAAAGATAAATCTCATCTTATTCCTAAAAAACTCCGGCTGGCTCCCTTCTTTACGGACTGTGGCTGGGGAGAAACAGTGGAGAAGGTATGGTAAACAGTCAGGATGTCTTTAATAAGATAATGTGTATTGATGCACTTATTGATTTGGAGGCAATTATTCCTTCTTTATCAGAGTTGCAACTGAACTTATCGACGTCTGTTCAGCAGTTCCGTGATTGTCTGGAACTGGAGGATCCTTATTTTGAGCACTCTGAAAATTTCTGCCGGCTGCTCTGTATTTATCTGGATAAAATCATCCTGAAATACACAGACAGCCAGCAGCTTTCCTGGGCACCTTATTTACTGGAAAATTATTTCTACGGGTTTGACCGCGAACCTTTTGATATTACAGAACAGCTGACATTCTTTTCATCGGTAAAACGTAATGCCATTTTTTTACCTGCGTATCAGATGACGCTGCGGCTGTCCGGATTACCGGAATACAAAACCATACTGAAACCGGTGATTCCGCTGTTTGAAAAACGGCTGCCGCTGCCGCCTGTGGCTGATCCCGTGCCCCCCCCGGCACCGGAAATACTCAAACCCGCGGAATATCCGGCACCGGTGAGTTACCGGACAGTCAATATGCCGCTTATTTTTTCCGCAGAGATCCTTTGCCTGATATCGATTCTGATTTTTATCTGGCTCTATATTCGTGACACACTGGATACCCTGATTTAAATGAAAAATTTTGCCGCTGTAAAAAAATGGCTGATTATTTTATTCAGTCTCCTTGTCCTCACCCAGGCCGGGCTGGCTGCTTATGATAAAGCACATCTGTTTATCTGGCTGAGCGGGTTATGTATTTCGCTTTTTATCATTGCTGTTATTTCTGCTGTCCGTATCAGGGAACATTCAGAGGTGGTTGTGCAGGATGACGGTGAAACGGATCGTCTGACAGCACCGGAAATTGTCTTTATTCTCGGGCCTTATGCCAGAACCTGGTTCAGCCGGCAGGATGAGGATGACACTCTCCGGTTTGATAACCGGATTATCTGGATGCTGATAAACAAACCGGATGATATTCATAAACAGGTTACGGCAATCCGTCAGAAACACCGTCATTACCAGATCAGTGCCATCTTCCCGATATTACCGGACGGCAATGATTCCGATATCCTTTTGCTGAATAAATTGCAGGGCTGGAAAAATTCGTTTTCCCGAAACCAGTTTGAACAGGAAATACCCTGTACCTTAATTATTTATTCACGCCTGAGCAACCAGCGGCTTGCTCATGACCCGGATAACGCTATCTGGGTCGGAAAATTTAATCTTTATGATACAACATCCCGGCCGTTCCGTGATGAAATAACGGCGCTGCGCAAAGAACTGAATACGGTTTACCTGCAATCTCACGCGATTGCCTCACAACACCGTAATGCACTGGCACTGTCCACACTGAACTGGCTGGACGAAGCCGGTCTGATGACAGAAATAGAATCCCTGTTTTCGGAGAGCGTGCTCAGTTTTACCAATCTGATGTTTTCTGATTACGGAAACGGCCCGACCCGCCACGGTGCCTGGTCCCGCTGGATCCAGAAAAAATTTACGTTGCTGCCGCGGATATCGTCATATCTCACGCTTCCGCCATTACCGGTTAATACCGGTGAACCACCACCGCAGATAAGAAAACAATCGGCTGAAATGACACCGGTTCCTTATCAGAAAGTACGTTACTCATTACTGCTTATTCCGGTACTGATTGCCGGTGCAATCACAGGCAGTCTGCTCTGGTCACTGGATTTTAATATTCAGCGTAATGCCATCGTTAATCGTCTGGTCGCTGAATTTGATGCAACCGCACCCAATGCATTACAGCAGCGTTTTACTATTATTCAGCAGATGAAAAGTCTGTCTGATGCTATTTCACATCATGATAAGCCCTATTTCTTTATCATCGAACTGACACCATCCGATATATTTATCAGTAAACTGGATAAATCAATTACAGAGTTTTCCCGTAGCCCGCTCTATGTGGCACATGATAAAAATATTGTTTTTGATATCGGCAGCTCTCAGTTAAAGGAAGAAAATACGGAATATCTGATGCCGGTATTGACATTTATTAAACAAAATCCGGATATAACAATTTTGATTGAAGGTTATACCGACAATACCGGCAGTGATAAAACCAATATTAACTTATCACTGAACCGTGCCGAACAGGTAAGGCACTGGTTACAGAAATCCACCGGATTTCCGGATAGCCACTTTGTTACCAGAGGCTTAGGTGCCCAAAATCCGATTGCAGATAATGATTCTCAGGATGGCAGAGAACAAAACCGCCGTGTTGAAATCAAAATTTATCAGGAAAATCAGTAATTATATATTTTTGAGGATGATTATTTATGAGTAAGAATAACGAGTACATTATTCCTGAGGGCAGTTTTATTACATCAACACCTGACCTTGATAATACTATCAACATTCTGATTTATCGTGATCCTACGCTGAATGAATATAATATTATTGTTCACCGTGCATTTTTGGATCAGGATGAAACGGTTGAGGAATTTTGTGAAAATGAAGTCACGAATTTTACCCGTGATTTACCCGGTTTCCAGGAAGAGGGAAAAATGATCACCCATGAACTGGGGCCGATGAAAATGAAGGTAGTGCAGATTGCCAACAGTTATCTGAAAGAAGGTGAGCGGCTGCAACAGGTGCAGTCTATGATTAAACTGCCTTACCACAAAGATACCAACCCGAACAATAACCGTCTGATTATTTTTACTCTGAACCGTACCGGTGAGTTTACCGAGTATCAGCGTAAGCATTATGTTCGTGTGTTAAACAGCTTCACACCAAATTCAACCTTTGGATTATTAGGCTGATATACCTCCCCTATTTTTGAAATAGGGGAATATTTTACGTCTGTCACTAATTAATCCATTTTTCGCATAAAATAATGTCTTCTGTCTGTTACTGCATGTTCGATATCACTCATACACACTGACTGATAACCTGCACATGGATAAATAGCATACCAATTGTCTTTTTCCATCAAGGTATTCCAGAAAAAATCCAGGCAACACAGATCTCTGTGTACACCACTTCTCAGTTTTTCTTCTGACCTCAGAAAACTACTTCGCAGCGTACTGTAATAGTGCTGATTGACGATATAACTATTCGCTAAATATGAAAAATAAAGGCGATAAAAACAATTATGTTCCTGACTTATTTTGAAGTAACTTCCTGATAATAAGCCCGCATCCCAGGATGTGCTCATCAGACTGCTGAAAAAATAATTTATCCTTTCCAGGGATTCATTATCATCATTAAAAATCATATCATCTTCCAGAACAAGAACATTGTTCCATTTATTTTCCTCCGCCATTGTCATGACACCAATATGAGAAAGCGTACATCCCAATGCACCATCATCATTTTTGACTGCATCAAAACGTATGATTTTTTCAGGTGGCACACCCTGACTACTTAACTGAAACTCAATACTTTCCCGGCGGTCTGTTCTTTCTTTAAGATTAATATAGACAACTTTATCAACAAAATTCCAGTAAATTTTAGCCATTTATTTATCCTGACAGTATCGAAGATAATAATCCATTTACTATCATATTATCACTTATATAATATCTATTATCCTGTATCTGACGGCCTGATTTTAGAGGATAAATCTGTTATTTCATGAAAAAAGCCGCCCTGTAAAGGCGGCTGAACCATAGTGCAGATAACGGACATGAATATTATTTTTTATGTTTAAAATCAATTACCATACGGCCGGTAAATTTGCCCTGCTCCATCTCTTCAAAGATGGCATTGATATCTTCAAGCGGACGCATCGCCACTTTCGGTACCACTTTGCCTTCCGCACCGAAGCGGAATGCTTCTTTCAGATCTTCACGGGTCCCCACCAGCGACCCCACAACCTCGATGCCGTCCAGTACCAGACGCGGAATACTCAGATCCATGGTTTCAACCGGCAAACCGACCGCCACAACACGCCCCGCCGCACGGACGCTGCCGACCGCTGAGTTAAAGGCGGATTTGGCTACTGCGGTGACGACTGCCGCATGCGCGCCGCCGAGGTCTTTCTGAATGATCTCATCGACATTATCCGTTTTCGGATTCAGGGTAAGATCAGCTCCCATCTCTTTTGCCAGTGCCAGTTGTTTATCATTGACATCAATAGCGATCACTTTGGCATTAAAGACGTTTTTGGCATATTGCAGCGCCAGGTTGCCTAATCCGCCGAGACCGTAAATCGCCAGCCACTGGCCCGGTTTGATGCCGGACACTTTAATCGCTTTATAGGTGGTAACACCGGCGCAGGTAATACTGCTCGCCGCTGCTGAATCCAGACCATCCGGCACTTTTACCGCATAATCTGCGGTGACAATGCATTCTTCCGCCATACCGCCGTCCACGGTATAACCGGCATTTTTAACTTCACGGCAGAACGTTTCTTTGCCGCTGTTACAGTATTCACAATGACCGCAGCCACGGAAAAACCATGCCACACTGGCACGATCACCGACTTTCAGTGAGGTAACGCCTTCTGCGATTTCAGTCACCACACCAATACCTTCATGCCCGAGGATCACACCGGATACATCGCCGAAATCGGCATTTTTCACATGCAGGTCCGTGTGGCACACACCACAGCATTCCATTTTCAGCAGGGCTTCTCCATATTTCAGCGGGCGTAATGTTTTCTCTTTGATTTCTACGGTCTTATTTTTTGCGACAACAGCTGCTTTCATAGTTCACCTCAGTGATAGAACAACAGAAAAGTTATGTTCAGTTCAGCAACATAACGACCATTAACTGTTTTATTCTAGCGTGAAATGCAAAATAATACTGCACTCTGAATGCCAATGATTTCAGCTATCATTAATAAGAAATATTGTATTCAGCGTGTGTCCGTCATTGCCGGTCACAGACGGGATACAGGATACAGCGGCGCGGGCAGCCGCTCACGGAGCTCATTTTCAATCACGCCGAACCGGACATCACCACGATTCCAGTCACTGACCGCCTGCTGTAAGGTCTGTGTATCGTAGCCGACAAAATTCCACCACATCATAATCCGCTCCTGTACCGGTGTGCCGCCCAGCAGCAACAGCCGCGAGCCTTTCATCAGTATCAGTGTGACAGAAGATAATCCCCCGCCGATATACACCAGCTCATTGGCGGTATAGATTTCACCACAGTATGTCAGCTGTCCCTCCAGCACAAAAATACCGTATTCAAAATCCGGCCGGGTATCCAGTGTGGTTTGTGTTGCCTGCTGTGCCAGCAAATCCAGACCGATCAGCGGGGAAAAATGCAGAACCGGCGAACGGTGATCACCATATTCGCCGGTCAGTAATGTGAAATCCACCTTGTCATGATGCCAGACAGGCAAATCCGGATAGTGATCAAAACGCGGTGCGATGGCACTGTCCGCCGGAGGTAAGGCAATCCAGAGCTGAGCGGCGTGCAGGCGGGCATTTTTGCCCGCAGAGTCTTCGGTATGTGTGATACCACGCCCGGCCGTCATCAGATTTACCTGTCCCGGGCGGATAATCTGCTCTGACCCGAGGCTGTCCCGGTGCAGCACCTCACCTTCCAGCATCCAGGTGAATGTCTGTAAACCAATGTGCGGATGCGGCCCGACTTTCATGCCGTCATCCCCGTTGAAAACCGCCGGACCGGCATGATCCAGAAAGCACCAGGCGCCTATCTGACGGCGCTCTTTTACCGGTAATACACGGGATACCGGCACGCCGCCGACATCTTTAATCCGCGCGCTGATACGCCGGGGTAAGACTTCTTGTCTGTCTGTCATGGTATCACCTGCCTTGTCAGTGAGAGCGTGCCGTCAGCACCGCGGACGGCGGCCTTAAGGTATCAGTATACTGTTAAGTATCCACATGACAAATAAAGAGAAGGCCCCGCATATCTCCGTGTGAATATACGGGGCTGACTGACAGGATCAGCGCTCACGCAGGGCTTCGCCGGCCCGGTTCAGCGGTTTGACCAGATAACGGAGAATCGATTTGCTGCCGGTTTTAATATCCACTTCCGCAACCATCCCCGGGAAGATCTGAAACTCTTTACCGGCTTTATTTATCAGCACATCACGACGGGTACGGATCAGCACGCGGTAATAGACATGGTCACGCTGAATTTCATCCTGCAGCGTATCCGGAGAAATCAGGATAACTTCCCCGTCCAGCCCGCCATAAATCGCATAATCATAGGCCGTGATTTTGACCAGTGCCGGATCATTCAGGCGGATATGCGCAATATCCTGCGGGGATATTTTTGCCTCGACAATCAGCTGATCATCCAGCGGAATAATATCCATGATTTTCCCGCCCGGCGCGATAACCCCGCCGATGGTATTCACTTCGATATTTTTCACAATTCCGCGAACCGGTGACACAACTTTGGCGCGCTGCAAAGCATCATCCCGTGCCCGTATAACAGATTCCAGCTCTTCCAGCTCTTTATTGACTTCCGCCAGTTGTTCGCGGGCATTCACCACATATTCATTACGCAGTTCCTGCTTTTTACTTTCCAGTTCGGAAATCGTCCGTTTCAGGCGGATTAATTCCACCTCACTTGATGCACCGGATTTTACAAGGCGCTGCAATATCATTTCTTCACGGCGGTAAAGCCCGAGGGAATCCGTAACCCCTTTGACAGACTGCTCCAGGCGTTCTTTACGGGATTTATACAGACGCTGTTCGGCATTCACCAGTTCGGTATCCTGCTTCACATCATCCGGAATGACAAACGCCCCGGAAGAGACTTCCGCCTTCAGACGTGCTGCTTTGATAAGGTTTGCCTTATAGCGGCTGCGGCTTTCATCCAGTGAGGATTCGAACCGGGTTTCATCCAGATACGCTATTGCCTGGCCTTTCTCAACAATGGCCCCTTCACGCACTTCCAGTGAGGCGAGGATCCCGCCCTCAAGTGACTGGACCACCTGTTCACGGGATGACGGAATAATGTTGCCCTGCCCTTTGGTGATTTCATCGACATCAGACAGTGCCGCCCAGATAAGCAGAATGATAAAGAAACCGAGGATCACCGCAGTCAGCCGTGCCAGACGCGGCAGGCTTGGTTCGTGCCGGCCGCCGTAGAAAAACGGCACGCCCCGCAGATTGGTTTCCGGCTCCTGCTTTATGGCCTGAGGATTTACTTTTTTCATCTCAGTTCTCCGCCTTCGCCGGTGCATCTGAGCCGGACATCAGATTTTTAAGCACCTCATCACGGGCACCGTCCAGCGCGATCCGTCCGTTGTTCATCACGATAATCCGGTCGGCCAGCTGCAGAACACTGGTGCGGTGAGTGGTGACAATCAGGGTTTTATCCTGAGACCAGGTTTTCAGCCCGGCGATCAGTTTCTGCTCTGCGATTTCATCCAGTGCGGATGTCGGTTCATCCAGCAGCACGATATTCGGATTGGTCAGGATAGTCCGGGCCAGCAATACCGCCTGGCGCTGGCCGCCGGATAACCCGATCCCGCCTTCCCACAGCACCCGGCTCAGCCCCTGCGGGCTGCTGCTGACCAGATCCGCCACCCCGGCTATCTGCAATGCCCGGATAATCTGCGCATCGTCCGCTTTCGGTGCCCCCAGTGTCATGTTATCGCGCAGTGTGCCGTGCAGCAGGCGGGAGTTTGCCCCGAGATAGCCGATATCCCGGCGGACATCATAAGGATCTATCGCTGCCAGATTGATGCCGTCCAGCCGTATCTGTCCGGCTACCGGATCCAGTAAGCCGCTCAGCGCATAAAGCAGCGTGGATTTCCCGGAGCCGTTACGGCCGAGAATCGCAATTTTTTCGCCGGGACGGATAGTCAGCGAGCCGATAGTCAGTACCGGGCTGGCTTGTAAATCATAGGTGATCGCCACGTTTTCAAATTCGTAATGGCCGGTCAGTGACGGCTTATGAACGAGCCGGGTGCCGTACTGCGCATCCACCGGTTTTTCCATCAGTTCATTAAGGCTTTTCAGCGAGACTTTCGTGGACTGCCAGCGCGCCAGAAGACCGGAGATCTGCGCCATCGGTGCCATCATCCGCGAACTCAGAATCGATGCCCCCAGCAGCGCACCGGTGGTAATCGCCCCGTCCATCACCAGAAAAGCCCCGCACAGTACGGTGACCGCAAACACCAGGGTCTGGATAGTCTGGCTCCAGGTCATCAGTCCCTGCGTGATAAATTTTACTTTGAGGTTGGTATCTCCCACTTTCTCGTTCAGATAGTTCCATTCCTGCTGAAAACGCGGCTCTGCGCGGTGGAATTTAATATCTTCCGCACACTGAACGGCCTCAATTAATGAGGCATTACGCAGTGTGCTTTCACGCATTGCTTCATTGGCAAGAATGCCCAGTTTCGGTTGTAACAGCAGGCCCGGCAGGATCATGACAAACAGCGCCACCAGCGGCACCAGTGCCAGCGGCCCGGCAATCAGCCATAAGATCACAAGGAACAGAAAAAAGAACGGCAGATCAGATGCGGCAGTGACCGTGGTTGATGTGATGGTTTCCCGGACGTTTTCCAGCTCACGTAACTGAGACACAAAGGTACCGGTTGAGCGCATCCGTTCTTTCATCCGGATACGCAGCGCGTGGCCGAAAACGGTATCGGTGATTTTCAGATCCGCCCGCTTACCGATAAGGTCGATCAGCCGTACCCGCATAATCCGCATGGTGAACTCAAATCCCATCGCGATCAGTACACCAATAAACAGCACCAGCAGGGTCGGAATGGATTTTCCCGGAATAACGCGGTCATAAACCTGCATTGAAAACAGAATCGAACTCAGTGCCAGCACGTTAGCCAGCAGTGCCGCGATCAGCACCGAAGTGAAATATTTGCGATCGCGCAGAACGATGTCCCAAAACCAGCGCTTTTTAAACGGTTTGATGTAGTCATCCACCCGCGCATCCGGCACGTTGCGTTCCGGCCGCGTCAGGATAACGTCACCGCCCTGAGTCAGCGTCAGCAGGTCATCCATCGTCACGTGGTTTTTATGCTGCCCGTCCCCCGGCAGGATCACCTGCACACGGCCGTCCGCAGAGATGCTTTCCGCATACATGGCTTTTCCGTCAGGGAGAGCCACAATAAACGGCAAATACCAGGGATTCAGCATCTCCCGCGTCAGCGGCACCCACGTCAGGGTCAGTCCGGTATTGCGGGCCAGGCGCTGAAGTTCAGTCCGGTGTTCTGTTCCGCTGCTGTAGGTAAAATTAACTCTGACATTCTCTTCCGAGACCGGCAGACGATAATGGCGGGCAGCAAGCAGTAACGCCTGCAGCCAGCTTTCACTGTGTTCGTTTTTTTGTTCTGAGATCACCGGAGACTCCGAAGAGATTCATTGGATAACTGTAAACTTTCGCGGAAACGGCCTAACTGAGAAGCGCAACTGATACTGGTTGCCAGATAGTCATATTTTGCCGCCGCATAATCACGCCGGGACTGATGCCATTCCTGATCCGCATTCAGCAGATCAATAATGCTGCGCTGACCGAGTGCCACATACTGCTCCTGATAAAGACGAGTCACGTCTTTCAGGGAGAGGTTACGGGAATCGAGCAGCTTCATGCGCTGTTCCAGTTCATTCAGGCGGATTTGCTGATTACGCCGGTTATTCTCAACCACGTTCTGCGTGTGCTGAATGTCCGCATTGGCCGCATTTTCCTGATAACCGGCCATACGTTGTTTGGATCCGCTGGTGTAAAAATTCGACAGCGGCACATTCACCGTCAGTTCAACGCTGTGATCTTCCCGGCCGTAACGGTCGGTATCTTTTGCATCAAACCGCTGCTGATAAGATCCCTGTAATGCAATACTCGGCATCGACTCACGTTTGGCTGCCTCGCGGTCACTTTGCGCTATCGTTAAACCGGCCCTTGCCACCAGCACAACCGGAACAGTATTAAAATCAATATCCTGTGAATAGCACTGCCGGCTGTACAGTGCAGCATCTATCGGCTGCGGGGAGAGCTGACCGACAGAGATCCCGGTCATCCGGTTCAGATTCAGGATCTGGTTTTCATGCTCGAGCTTCAGGGTATTGAGTTGCAGCCGCGCAGTATCAAGGCGGGCTTCCGCCTGCACCAGATCGGCACGGGAAGCCGCACCGGCGGCAGTCCGCTCACGGGCCAGATCGGTAATATGCTGCACCGACACCAGCTGCTCTTCCGCCAGCACGATATAGTCCTGGTAACGTTTGATATCGAGATACAACATCGCGGTTTTTTCTGCCACTTCATCGGCATTGACAAAAACACGCAGCAGTGACTGATCACTGCGGGCCGTAAGGGAATCTATCTGTGATGACACCCGGCCGAATGAATAGAGCAACTGGCTGACACTGGCAGTGGTGACATAGCCTTTATCACTGTTATTCAGAGTGCGGGAAACACCAAGTCCCGGTTGCGGGTAATATTCGGTTTCTTTCTGATACACGGCTTCCAGCTGAGCGCGGTACTGGTTTACCAGCCCGGAGAGCCCGGCATCCCAGTCCAGGGATTTGATCACCGCATCCTGTAATGTCAGGCCGCCGGGAGGATTATTTTTCCCTGCCGCCGCTGTTACCGCACCGGTTGCCGCCGGTTGTGACTTCGGCAGGTTATTCTGAATAGAACGCTGGCGGATGATTTCTGTTTCAGAAGCCACCGGGTCGCCGGTCAGCGGCACCAGCGGTGCCACAGAGGGTACGGGTGCAGAGGTTATGACCTCTTTTCCGGCCGCCGGTCTGACGTCCTCTCCGCTGTCCCCGGTCAGTTCGGGTTCCTGTTCAGCGTCCATTGCCGCTTTATAACCAAATGCACCCAGGGAAACCGCCGCAGGAACCTGATGTATATAAATACCGGTCATGATGGCGGCCACAGAAAGATTGCGTATAAACCAATTTACTTTCACTGCTCAGACCTTATGCTGACTGATACCGGTGCAGGGTATTTCCGGCCGGAATTATGATAATTACCACCATCCGGGCTGCATGATAAAAACAGCCGTCAGACTGATGAATGGCCCGGAAGCTCAGCGCATCTGTGGCATTGAGCGGAATAAGCAGAGAAAAAAGAATCTGTTCCGGGATAACTGCTGAACAGCGCTAGCTTATCAAAAAGTTACAGGGATTTTTCGGTGATAGTCATAACATTAAATGTTAACGTCAGGTCAAATAATCTGAATAACAATCGGCAGGCAAAAAAATATATGGCAATAAGTTTATTACCTTTAATACATCAGCGCCCGTAAATAAAAATCATAATATATTATTTTAAATAACAATAATGCAAACAGATTATCACAACGAAAACATCACTATACGATGAATAATATTTATATTTTATTATCCACCATATAATTATCCGTCTGAGCGGATCATCATGTCACAATAAACGTATTACCGCCCGCAGTAATGTTTTGCAGCGTTATAAACGTCTGTATTCGGGAACGCAGACAGCTTTTCAAGCTCACCGATATTCATATTACGGGTATCCAGTTTCCGGCTGTATATAATGCGATCATTCATCAGATAGACTTTGGAAAGCTGGTGACCGGAGAAGTTCAGACAGTCGAGTGACCAGGTATCTACCACACGGTTGAAAAACATACCGTTAGGTTTTCCGTTATCCAACATCTCAATTTTCTTATCACCCGTAGTCTGAATCATAAATGAAAAGGTGATATTCAGTGTGCTGTCCATTTTCGGATTTTCCCGGGTGAAAAAAAGACTGAATTCATTTTTCTGATCGCGGATACCGGAATCAACCCATTCGGTCTCTGCTGTACTGAGAATATCACCACTTACACCAGGCAGTGGTGACACCGTCGTATTGACAGGCTTCGGTACGGATTTAAGCATTTTTTCTGCTGATGAAAAAAAGCTGACGGCTGACAATGATAATAAAAGCACACAGCTCCGTATTATGCTGTTTGTTTTGTTCATAAGTATTCACATCCCTGTTTTATTTCTTCCGTGAAACGGTGCCTATCCTTACCATAACCGGACAGGATAAATACAACAGATTTCGTCTAATCGGCCTAAAATTCAGAAAATACCGTAAGAGTTGTAATATTAACAGTAATATAAAATACATATCCGGAGATAATGATTTTCAGTTATATTCACATGATTTTATTCATTGTGTTTCCCGCCGAGAAAAATAATCCTGTCCGCTGACTCAATCGTCGATTCGCGGTGCGCAATAATAATCCGCGTGATCGGCAACTGACGGATCGCCTGATTGACGTAAGATTCGCTCTCTTTATCCAGCGCGCTGGTGGCCTCGTCCATAAACAGGATACGCGGTTTGCGGTACAGCGCGCGGGCGATAAATATCCGCTGTTTTTGTCCGCCGGACAGCCCTTCGCCCAGCTCGCCTATCAGTGTTTCATAGCCCATCGGCATCGATATAATCACGTCATGAATATAACTGGCCTGCGCACAGGCGATCATTAGTTGTTCGTCGGGATTTTCGGTGAACCCGCAGATATTTTCGCGGATCGAGCCGGAAAACAGTTTGTCGTCCTGCATCACGCAGGCGATCATTTTATGGTAGTTATTCACGCCAAGCTGGCGGATATCAATGTTATCAATAAATACTTTGCCGTCTGACGGCTCAAACAGGCCGCACAGCACTTTCATCAGCGTGGTTTTTCCCGAGCCGGACGACCCTGTTATTGCCACACTTTCGCCGGGAGCGACCGACAGATTAATATCGCGGAAGATCGGCGCGGACTGACTGTCATAGCTGTACGCCAGGTTGCGGGTCTCCAGCCCGGCAGCCTGCATCTGCGGCTCGTACGGCACATCCGGCTTTTTATTCTCCTGCTCGTTGAGGGCGATATCGGAAATACGCTCGTTGTGCAGGCTCATGATGCGCAGTTGCAGCAGGAATTCAATGATGGACGCCGCGCGGTCAGAAAACTGCTCGCGGTAGGCGCTGAACGCGACAAACATCCCGAGGGTCATGGCATTGTCGATCACCAGACCCGCGCCGATCCACAGAATCGCTATCTGATCACAGGCCATGATAAAGGTATTCACCCCGCCGAACATCAGATTCATTTTGGTCAGGCGGATACCGGTGTTGATAGAATCGACTTTCAGATTCAGCCAGTGATTCCCCCGGCGCTCGCTCATGCCCTGGGTTTTCACCGTGGTGATG
Organism: Morganella sp. TYF_1; assembly: GCF_043105645.1. NCBI lineage: Bacteria > Pseudomonadati > Pseudomonadota > Gammaproteobacteria > Enterobacterales > Morganellaceae > Morganella > Morganella sp. TYF_1. Next base: position 41,301 of record NZ_JBICLU010000018.1, read on the forward strand.
CCGTAGAGGGATTCCATAAAGTACGACCCGGCGCGCGCCTCTTTGATCAGCGATTCTTCCGACAGCTGACGGTAATAACGGTAGGTTGCCAGCCGCAGCCCGATATATACCGCGGTAAACCCGAGCACAATCCAGGTGAGATGGCCGCCGTAGAGGATCATCATGATAAACACGCCAATCAGCATGATACCGTCCATGATCGCCCCGACCACGCTGGTGGTAAAGGTGGTGCGCAGGATATCCAGCGAGCTGAAACGGGACTGAATATCCCCGAGTTTGCGCCGCTCAAAATAGCTGAGCGGCAGCCGCAGCAGGTGGGTAAACAGCCCGGACTGCCACTGGACGTTGATCAGCGTTTCCATAATCACACTGGCCCAGGCGCGGCACATACTGACCGCCGCTTTCAGCAGGATAAAGAACAGTAACCCGACACAAATCAGGGACAACAGCCCCTGATCCCCGGCAGGAATGGCGTGATCCATCACCAGTTGTGTGCCGACCGGCATAATCAGGCCGATGGCCTCAATCACCACGGAGAAGGCGAAGATTTTCAGCAGCGCTTTTTTCAGTCCGTGAATATTGCCGATCAGCTTACGCAGACTGAGTTTTTTCACCACCTCCTGCTTTGTGAACGTACTGCCCGGCCAGGCTTCCAGCGCCACGCCGGTAAAATTGCGCGACATCTCCTCAATACCGACCACCCGGCGACCATACGCCGGGTCGTGCAGGATAAATTTGTTGCCGCTGATTTTCACCAGCACCAGAAAGTGATTGAAATCCCAGTGCAAAATACACGGCAGGCGCAGATTCGGCAGGTCATCCATATCCAGTGACAGAGCGCGGGTGGTCATCCCCAGTTCGGCTGCCATGCCGGTCAGTCCGGCCAGTGTCGCACCCCGCGCCGAGAGATTGAAGGTCTGACGCAGGGAAATCAGATCGATACTTTTGCCGTAATGGGCGGAAATCATGGCCAGACTGGCGAGGCCGCACTCAGAGGACTCGGTCTGGTGGATCACCGGAATGCGCTGACGCAGACGGAGATCGAGTTTTTCCAGCAGGTTTTTCAGGGATAAACGGCGCATGCAGCCTCCCGGTCAGATAACAGCGTCCGTTCTGTCATGGTGTGTCTGCTCCTGTTGGCCCGGAGGCACTCTGTTTCATGTCATAGAACGGCGATACCATCCACTGATAGATTTTGCGTTTTTCCAGAAACAGAGTGGTATTCGCTTTCATGCCGTTTTGCAGACTGAGCTCGCGGCCGTCATAGGCGATCATCTGTTTTTCCGGGCGTACAATGACTTTGTAATAGGGGATGGATTGCGGCATCTGACTGACTTTCGGCGCGCCGGCATAGGTCATCATTTCCTGTGCCGAGGCGGGGGTTTTGGAAATCACCTGAATGGTGGCGGCAAACTGGCCGAATTTTTCTGCCGGGAAGGCCTCATAACGGATATTCACCGCATCCCCGACATTCAGATAAGGCAGCGCATCATTGGGTACCCAGAGTACCAGCCAGTACTGGCTGACATTTTCCGGCAGGATCTGCAACAGAGTATCGCCCGGGTTGATCATCTGACCGACGGTCACGCCGAGGGAATCCACCCGGCCGTCTGTCAGGGCGCGGACAATAATTTCGCCGCCCGCATCGTTATTTACCTGCTCTTTCATCAATTCGGACTGCTGTAATTCCAGCTGATAAATCCGGTTATCAAATTCCGCCGCCTGGGTCAGAATCTGACTTTCCAGAGACGTAACCTGCAGAATATTCTGTTCATTCTGTCCGCTTAATCCCAGCAGGCTGTTTTGCTGGGAATAATAAAGCGCAGCCTGATTCAGCCATTGATCCTGATTTATCAGCCCTCTTTCCCGGTATTGATGATAATTATCCATATTCCGTTTCATTATGCGGACCCCTTCCTGCGCCCGTTCAATAATCCCGGCAGACCGTAACTGCGCCTGTGCATAAAGGGCTTTTTGTTTTTCGAGCGAAGCCAGTGTCGTATATTTGTTCTCTCTGAGGCGGGCAGCCATATCTCGGATATGCTGTAACTGATTTTCAATTTCACGGTGCTGATTTTCACTGACCACACCACTGGCTGTGGCCCTGCTGGTATCAATGCGGTAAACCGGGTCTCCTTTGCGGATAATCTGCCCCTCATTCACATATTGCCGGATAATAAATCCCTGTACCCCGGCGGATACAGTGACAGCCCGGGGATTGGTGGTAATTTCCCCGGTCACACTGACCCGCCGCGTATAACTGCCGTATAAAATAAAGGTCAGAAAAACCACTAAAAACAGAAAACTGCATATTACTATCAGCCACAGCGGGATACCGGGTAATAATAAAGCCTTACCCCGCCACTTCATTTTTCGGTTATCGAGTGCGGCTTTGCGGAACACAATAGACCCTGCCTGCGGTTATCCGGTGAATAAAAGGCCGTCAGTATCAGGGAAACGATAAAAAAACGGGAATTCATAAAATAATGAATTCCCTCAAAAAATGATATTGACTGCGGGTTACTGTATTCATTAACCCGGCAGATAAGTGAACGACCATAAATAATAACAGATTTAAATTATCTGATATTAAATTGACAGTCCCGCACTGAGATCAGCAGAGTAAAATACAGACGCCACGGTGATAATTATTTACAAATACCGCCGAGATCCACAATACCGCCTAATTTATCTTCAATAAAACTGCCGACAACTGAACCCACTTTTTCGCCAACATCCCTGCCCAGTCCCGGGTATGCATCTTTGAGGCTGACTTTACCGATCACGGGTAAATCCACTGTCAGATATGGGCCGAGCAGCTCAAAACCCCAATCGCCGAGTTTTTTTCCGAGATCGGTAATAGTGTCCTGAACACATCCGGCACCGGAAACCTGTTCCATTTCAGCAAAATTTAATTCTTTCATTACCCGTCCTTTTAATAATCAGTTATTTTATCTGAATAATAAAATGAATTTAAAAATAACAAATAAAGTGATTATTTTAAATACCATCTATTATTCATCCGAGATCCTACTGATTATTTTAATGATAAGATAAATCAATATTTAATACTCAGGTATTTGAAATAAGATATCATAAAAAAAGCAGGGCGATATTATAAATAATATCGCCCTGCTGATTGTCCGCTTGTCATGCATAAGAGTGCTGCATACAGTTATAACGAACGGATTTAACTTTCCTTACCTTTTTACTGCTGAGAGCGCATATCCATGATCATTTTTCCGTCATAATCGGCACCAACAACAATGTTAGGTACTTCACCTTTGTATTTTCCTGCTTTGATTTGTTCTATTTCAAGCTGTTTCCAGTTAATCATCTCACGGGTGATTGTCTTCTGTAATGCGGCGTTAGCTTCAGATTCTTTCTGAGCCGCATATAAACGGGCATCGGCTTCCTGACGCATGGCATAAGAGCTGGCCTGAGCATTACGTTCACGGGCAAGCGCCTGCTGTTCTGCTGATTCACGTTCGGCCTGTGCGATAACCACTTTTTTCTGTGCCAGCTCACGCTCTTTCTCAGCTTCCGCTTTTGCCTGGTTTATCTGCTCCTGACGCATCTTGGTATTCACCACCTGCTCCTGGACCACTTCCGGCAGCGTAATATCCTGGATCATAATCTCTTTGATCGTATAACCGTAAGGTGAGGCGTAACCCTGAATAGCATCACGGATAGAGTCCTGTAATTTCCGCTGAGTGTCAGCGGTATACAGATCCTGGGCGTTGGCAACATCTTTCCCGAACTCCAGAATCGTGGAAATCAGTTTCTGGCGGACATATTTATCCAGTGCTTCACTTTCTGTACCACCGTTAATACGGAGGATCGGGGCTTTAGCACCATCAAACTGGAGCATCACGGTAATATCCACGATGGATTTCAGTTTATCCTGTGACGGTACACGTAACTCTTTCAGTGATACCCGGATATCTTTTGTCGAATAAGTATCAAATGTCATAAACGGATTAATCGGGAAATGCAGCCCGGCATCATAGGCGACCGGGTTAACCTTACCTAAAAAGGTCCCGACCTTTACCGAACCATCCTGAACAATGGTATATGAATTAAAGGTAGCCACCCCTGCAACCAGAAGAATAACGGCAGCGATCATCAATTTGATCACTGACTTCAGTTTGACCGGATTTGCGGCCTTCATCATTTGCATATCTCTTCCCTATAAGATAATTCTTAGTTAATGTCATTTTTATAAATACTATTTTGTGTATCAGTCATACTTTTTTGCCCCGCTATTATTCATAAAATACAGAAATGAGCAAATGCAGCTCCGGCCGGGAAAACACCGTCTGTACAAAATAGCCGGTACGATCAGATAACTGTAAATTCCATCTTTAAAGAAAAACCACAACTAATTGAAATATATAAGAATATAATAAACAGCAACCAACACAACAATCATGCCTTGTAACATAATTTTGTACAACCCTGTAATAAATTCATCCATTTAATGTCATTTTATTTTCAAATATGAATATGATTATTATTCATTATATAATACCGTATAATGAAAATAACAAGCAAGATTGCAGCATAAAATATCGTTACCATCTGCAGATCAAATTTTTACACTTCTATAATTTTAAATCAACCTGTTGATTTTTATCATTTTCACAAAAAATAAAAAAAGGACACATTCCTGAAGCCCACCAACTACTCGGATTTTATACTCTTGTTAGTTGTACAATTACTTACTATACTACAGCGGTATTTTCAACAGGTAATAACACGTCAGAAATGATGCCATTTCTGATTATAAAAGCGGAATTATTTATAAATAATATTCCGGTAAAACTTATTGCTTTTATATCCGCTTTCATCTGACCATTATTTTATTTAATAATAAATACATGCCACTTTCCCGGGCGGATATTTTATTATCTTAAAATAAGATCTCTGTTTTTATGAAAACGACCAGATAAATAAACAGGAATTAATCATGAAAAAAACACTTGCTGCATTTATTGCTGCCTCATGTGCTGTTACTGCGTTTACAGCACACAGTGAGGCAAATAATACCGTTCGTTTTATCGGTGAAGTCGCGAATCAGACATGCTCACTCGATATTAACGGTACAGATAAAAGTCCGGTTGTATTATTACCGACAGTCCCTGTAAAAGATTTTAAAAATACCGTCGGTACGACTACCGGCGACACTGAATTTACGATCAATATCAGCGGATGTACTGCAACCACTGAACAGAATATGGAAAAAACACTGAGTATCGCATTTGTCGGTAACTCCGTAACCACCGCCAAAAACCTGGGTAATACCGGTGATGCTGATGGTGTTTCAATTCAGTTAGTGGACAATAACGCTGTGAATCTTGAATTCACGCCGGGTGACTTAATTAAGTCATCACAAAAAATTAATATTGCTTCTGATGGTTCTGTTGCGCCTGTTAATTTTGTTGCCCGTTACTATGCTGAAAAAAGCGCAGTAACCGCAGGCAGCGTTATCGCCAGCGCACAATACGCCATTACCTATAAATAATAAATTCCTGCCGGTATAAATAAAATAATAAACGGCACGTTATCCGCCGTCAGATACGTGCCGCTGTAAGGTTATACAATGAAAAAATATTCATTATTTATTATATTAAGCCTTCTCACTGCGTTTCATGCTACTGCCAGTGTCACGATGCTGGGAAACCGGATTATTTACAATGAAAACAGCCGGGATAAAACGCTGGTATTTTCAAATGACAATGATACACCGTCATTGGTTCAGATCTGGACAGATATTAATAATCCAAAATCATCACCGGATAATGCCGATGGCCCGTTTGTCGCCGTACCGGCTATTTTTAATATTGCTGACAGCAGTAAGCAAAATGTCAAACTGACCTATACCGGCGGTAAATTACCTGATGATCGTGAGAGTGTATTTTACTTTAATTATCTGAGTATTCCTTCCGTCAAAAAAGAAGATGCCGAAAAAAATAAATTGATGATCGTCGTTACTAACCGTATGAAATTATTTTACCGCCCGGCAAAAATCGGGAATGACGCCGGTGACGTGATCAACAAACTTGAATTCCGCCGCCAGGGCAGCACGCTTGATGTCCGCAACCCGACACCTTTTTATGCCAGCGTTTCCTCTGCCGCATTATCTGCCGGAAATAAACAAGGGCAGATTGATAATACCTCAATGATAGCCCCCTTTTCCTCAGCGCAATGGGCCTTACCTGCCGGTTATCAGAGCGGGAACGTCACCCTGACCCTGGGTGTTATTAATGACTATGGTGCCGAAAAAACGCGCTCAGTTACCCTGAACTGATAACGACAGGCACGATAATAATATGAAAAACATTATCCCCTTTTTTGCCCGTAACAGAATAACGCTGATACTTCTGAGCTGTTGCCTCAGTGGTATAAGTACCGCGCGGGCAGAAGATAATGACGATTATTATTTTGACCCGTCACTGATACGCGGGAACACCCTGACCAACAGTGCCCTGCAGACATTTAATACCCGTAATGCCGTTCCGCCCGGTGTGTATAAAGTTGATCTTCTGATCAATGACCAGTTTATTGCACAGATACCCGTCACATTTAAAGACGATCAGGACGGGAAAATCTCGGCTTGTCTGACACCGGAACAAATCCGTTTAACCGGACTGAAAGAGGAACCCGCACTTTCCGGGGATACCGAATGTTATTTCCCGGCAGCGATCGGGAAAAATATCACCAGCCGCTTTAATAATGCAGAACTGAAACTGAACCTGACAATCCCGCAGGCCATGCTTTCCGGTAACCGGCAGAAACGGATCCCGCAGGAAAGTCTGGACAGCGGCGAAACCATGTTATTCGCCAACTATAACGCCAACCAGTATCACGTCAGTTATACCGACAGCCGCACCCGTGACATGAATTCCACCTACCTGAGCCTGAATGGCGGATTTAATCTGGGATTATGGAGTTTCCGTCAGGAAAGCCAGTATAACTGGTCTGACAGCACCGGCGGAAAATGGAACACCAGCCGCCGTTATATCCAGCGCGCGCTTTATGAGATCGGCAGTAAATTATTAATCGGCGAAGGCTTCACCTCCGGTAATTTTTTATCCGGTATGGGATTTAAAGGTGTCAGTCTGAGTACCGATGAGCGGATGCTGCCGAATAATGAACGCGGATATGCCCCCCGTATTCAGGGGATCGCCAACAGTAACGCCAAAGTCACTGTCTGGCAGGGAAATCAGCAGATTTATTCTGTCACCGTTGCTCCCGGCCCGTTTGAAATAAACGATCTGTATTCCACAAACTACGCCGGTGACCTGCGGGTGGAAGTGACAGAGGCGGATGGCAGCGTAAACAGTTTTATTGTGCCCTTTTCCGCGGTACCGGAGTCCGTCCGGCCCGGCAGCACAAAATACTCGGTGACAGCAGGGAAAACCCGGTTTACCGGCAGTAATGACAATTTCAGCGAAGTAGTGATTCAGCACGGCCTGACAAACCAGGTCACCCTGAATGCGGCCGGTCAGGTGGCGAAAGGCTATCAGGCCATACTTCTGGGTGGCGTGCATACCAACCGTTTCGGGGCGTTCAGCATTAACGCCACACTGTCCAATGCAAAATTACCCGGCACCACCGAAACCGGCTGGCGTTTTCATGCCTCCTACAGCAAGACATTTCAGCCGACAGATACCTCGGTCACCCTGTCCAGCTATCATTATTCCACCAATGGTTTCCGGACTCTGAATGACAAACTGAGCGCGGATTATTTCGCCGGGGACACGGTATCAGAGACAGACTTCCGTATTCTGCGCCAGCGTTCCCGTTTTGATATCACCCTGAGCCAGAATCTTAACCAGTACGGAAATCTGGGATTGTCCGCATCACGGGAAAATTACCATAATTCCGGCGAAAAAAATGACCAGCTGCAACTCTCCTGGAGCAAAATTTTTGATAACCGGGTGGCGGTCAATCTTTCTGTTGCCAGGATGACCAACGCCTCAGCGGCTGACGGTTTGCAGCCGGACAGCAGTGTGCGCAGCGGGAAAAGTCAGAATTTCGTCTCCCTCGGGATCAGTATGCCGCTGGGGGAACAGCGCTATTCGCCGAATATTTCATTCTCGGCTAATCACACTCAGGGACGGAATGATTATCAGACTAACCTTTCCGGCCTGACCGGAACAGAATCCCAGCCGATCAGTTACGGACTGAGCTATATTTCAGATGACCGGCTGAGTCAGGGAACAATCTCCGGCTCTCTGCAGACTCAACTGCCGGTGACCAATCTGCGCGTCAGTGCCGCCAAAGCGCCGGACTACCGGCAGGCGTCCGCCGGTGCTCAGGGATCGCTGGTCTTACACCGCGGCGGACTTACCGCCGGGCCTTATCTCAGTGATACCTTTGCCATTGTCGAGGCAAAAGGCGCTCAGGGGGCGAAAGTGGTCAGTGGCGGAACCGTCAGCAGTAGCGGCTATGCGCTGGTGCCGTCTCTGATCCCGTATCAGTACAACGCTGTGATGCTGAGCAGCGAAGGGATTGATACGCAGGCTGAAATCAGCCGTCCGGAACAGAAAGTCGCGCCCTACAGTGGTGCGATGCTGCGGATAAAATATGATACGAATGCCGGTCAGCCGGTGTTAATCACTCTGCTGTATGCCGGCGGAAAAGCCATTCCGATGGGCAGCCAGGTACTGAATGAAAATGATCAGGTACTCGGGATGACCGGCCAGGCTAATCAGCTCTATTTCCGGGCCGATAAACCGGAAGGAAAACTGCGGATTGTATGGGGTGATGGTCCCGGCAATACCTGCAGTACCACTTACCGGCTGCCGGATGATAAACCGGTGCCTCTGGTTTCAATGGCACTGCCGTGTCAGTAACTGCGGAAACTCTTTTATGACCAGAATAATCAAAACGTTACTTATTTCCTTCATCACATTAACGGCATTTTACAGTGTCAGTGCGGATGCCAGATGTGTGCGGATCACTAAAAAACAGACTGGCGCGGATGTCTCCGGGCTGGGCACCGGGCTGGGTAATATCAATATGACCAGCACGTACCTCCAGCCGGTCGGAACGGTTCTCGCTTCTTCGGTCACCAGCTGGACACAATCCCCGTTATTTCCCGATCCGGATGAAGTACTGTACGAGTGTGACGCCGCAGATAAAGGCAGTATCTTTGAATTATTCGCCACCAATGGTGATGATCGTCACGGCGGATTTTTTGATATCGGCAAAACCGATGGTTATGAAAACTATTACGCCACATGGTTTCCGTATACTGCCATCCGTTTTACCCATATGAATTCCGGTCAGGTATTTACCCGCTACTGGCAGAGAACCCCGATCACCACCTATGCAACCACCGCAAACGGAAAAATTCAGATCCGCGTGCGGGATATCAGTGCCCTGAAAGTGGATTTAATCAAAGTCAGCACACTTCCGCCCCGCTCCGGCGCGGCCAGTGCATACTGCGGCAGCGGCATGGCACCAACAACCGGTACCTCCACTTACCGCTGCACCCAGCCGAACGCCTATGTCATTTTCGAGGGACCGACCGGCTATGTCTATCCGAAAGAAGGCACTGATTCCGCCTATCATTATGAGGGATTTAATTATGTCTGGTGGATGTCAATCGGGATGAACGGCTCACCGGTTTCCTCGTATTCCCATAATGCCACCTGTGCCGCCCGCAATGTCACGCCGCTGGTGCAGCTGCCGCGCATTTCCGCCGGGCAGCTTAATGCCGGGCAGACCGTCAGCAGCGCCTTTGATATCACCGTGGAGTGCGATAATGCCGTGGTGTCCGGCGTGGGTACAGCCCAGACATCCGTCGGATTACAGACATCACAGGAAGCTTACAGCAAAGCACAACAGCTCGGGCTGGTGAACAGCGCCGGTGGTGTGGAATATTTACTGTCCGATGGTTATGGTACAGTACCGTCCGTGGCAACCGGTACCGGGATCCGGCTCAGTAATGCCGTCACCGGACAACAGATGCCGTTTGTCGGCTGGAACGGATGCAACGGTTCCACGCCGTGTTCGGCGAATACCGCCAATCAGGCCGGATGGTTTCCGGTACTGTCCGGCGCGTCATCCGCCGGTTCATCCGCCACAGGCTACACCAGTTATCTGATCCGGCTGACCGCAACGCTGACCCGCCTGCCGGGGCAACAGGCACAGCCCGGTAATGTCGATGCCAAAGCCTATGTGCTGATTAAAGTTCAGTAACGGAGCAACATGAAACGATACTCTTCTGTTCCCTGTCGTGCCCTGATTCTGGCGGCACTGCTGCTGTTCACCACTTCTGCGGCGGTCGCCGGTATGCTGGCATCATCAACCCGGGTGATTTTTCAGGAAGGCCAGGCGCGGAAAACCCTGCTGCTCGCCAATACCAATGATTATCCGGTACTGGTTCAGGTCTGGGTGGATAACGGCGAAAACAGCGGCGTTCCGGGAGAGGACAAATACCCGTTTGTGGCACTTCCGGCCATTTTTACCGCCGATCCGCAGTCACGCAGCAACCTTGAAATAATTTATAACGGCACGCCGCTGCCGTCTGATCGTGAATCCGTCTTCTGGCTGAATTTATATGAAAATCCGGCTGTTAAAACAGCGGACAGTGATAAAAATAAAGTGCTGATGGCAATGAATACTCAGATGAAGATTTTTTATCGTCCCGCCGGATTAACCGCCCCGCTGCGCAAGCGGCTTGAAACACTCACCTTCTCTTACCGGGAGGCAGATGGCAGGATCGCGGTCACTGCCCGCAACCCGTCACCTTATTATTTGTCATTATCCTCGCTGTCACTGACGGACGGGAACCGGCGCTACCCGGCAACCGCCATGCCGGACATGATGATTGCCCCGTTCGGGGAAAAAACCTATCTCATCGATGGCGCTTCCGGCATCACAGCAGGAACATATAAAACTGAAGCGGTGTTTATTGATGATAACGGACAATCGCTGACACTATCCCGTGAACGATAGCTATGCGGTATGAATGGCAGCAATAATACATCTTTCGCTGATAAGTGATTATGAGTAGTATGTAAGAGCACTTAATAGTGCTGACTTTGTAAGCCGGACAGACGGCAGAAGGATTCTGCCGTCTGTCCTTTTACGGATATTGCGGGTCACACAATATTAATTATTCACATCAACAACCACACGACCGCGGATTTCGCCGTTCAGCAAACTGTGCGCTGCCGGAATGGCTTCATTTAACGGGATCACCCGGCTGATGGTTTCCAGCTGTGCCGGATCAGTCAGTTCAGCCAGCTGTTTCCATGCCGCCACACGATCTGCCTGCGGACGCATCACACTGTCAATACCGATCAGGCTCACACCTCTGAGGATAAATGGTGCAACAGTCCCGTTAAAATCCATACCCTGTGCCAGGCCGCAGGCCGCCACAACACCGCCATACTGAGTACCGGCACAGACACCGGCCAGTGTGTGGCTGCCCACACTGTCAATCGCCGCCGCCCAGCGCTCTTTGGTCAGCGGTTTGCCCGGCACAGATAACTCATTGCGATCCATAATTTCAGATGCCCCCAGCGTATCAATCAGATACGCAGTATCGGCAGTACGGCCTGTGGAAGCGATAACCTCAAAACCTAATTTTGACAGCAGAGAAACCGCGAAGCTGCCCACGCCGCCGCTGGCTCCGGTCACCAGTACTTTACCGGATTCTTTGGTGATCCCCTGTTTCAGCAGGGCCTGAACCGCCAGCATTGCCGTATAACCGGCGGTACCGATCATCATCGCCTGCTTTGTACTCATCCCTGCAGGTAACGGCGTCAGCCAGCTGTCTTTCACTTTTGCTACCTGAGACAGTCCGCCCCAGTATTTTTCACCGACACTCCAGCCGTTGAGCAGTACTTTGTCACCCGCTTTATAATGCTCAGAGCTGCTTTCGGTCACGGTACCGGCAAAATCAATGCCCGGGATCATCGGGAAACTGCGCACAACCGGGCTTTTACCGGTAATTGCCAGGCCATCTTTATAGTTCAGCGTGGAGTAGTCAATCTGCACAGTCACATTGTGATCCGGCAGCTGTGATTCATCGAGCTGAGCCAGCTTTGCGGTATAGCCGTCAGTATTTTCAATCAGAATGCAGTTAAACATGGTGTTATCCTTTTATGAATATAGACCAGTTGTCTGGTTAATTGTAAAAAAATTTATTAAATACACACCGGGATGTTAACAACGGCGATATTTAATAAATTATTCTGTAACACTATCTCAGTCTTTATCCGCCCGTATTTGTGCCATAAAAACCGTGATAAACAGATCCAGCGGCTCACTGTTGCGGGTCAGTTTGGCACGCATTACCGCCCCTTCCCAGCCCATCCAGAAAAAAGCCGCCATTTGCCTGCAATCTGTTTTACCGGAAATAAGCTGCTGTTTCTGTGCCTCCAGAAGGCAGATTTCCACTTTCTTCTGCCAGCCGGTAATAATTTCATCGAGTATTTCACAATACCCCGCCGGCAGGCTGGCCACTTCCTGACCGAGATTCCCCACCAGACAGCCGCGCTGCCAGTGGTATTTTTCCATCCCGGCTTTGGCGGTCAGATAAAATGCCCGCAGTCTTTCCGGCGGCGGCAGCGTGGTATCAGACAAACATTTATCCAGCAGGCGGGAAAAATAGCCGTCATAATTACGCATGATTTCCAGACCAAACTGCTCTTTACTGTCAAAGTAATAGTAAAAAGAGCCCTTCGGCACACCGACTTTTTTCAGGATCCCGTTAATATCCGAGGTCATATACCCTTTTTCGGTAAACATCTCCATACCGCTGCGGATCAGCATTTTTTTTACATCCGCACCCGCATCATGATTTTTCGGCGGTCGTCCCCGTTTCGGTTTAGTGATTACTGATGTCATTGCGTCTTTACCTCTGTCATGCGGAATAATATAGACCGGTTGTCTGGTAAATGCCATGTCTTTTTTATGCCGTGATTGACCGGTACTTATTTCTGTAATGAGGTTCCGCGATCTGAGCCCCCGGGCTGGCTTATCTGTCATCCCTTCCGTTTGTTGCGATAACCACAACGGTACAACGCTCAAACGTGAGCGTTGTTATTTATTGATGTTTACTTGCCTTACCGTTTGATTCCTCACCTGAAGAATTGTGCTCCAGCTCTTTGGCAAGAAAGTAGTTTAAGAACGTTCTGATTACGGCGATAATTGCCAGCTTAATGAGGCTGTCTAAATCAGGGTCAACGGTAGTAAGCAAAATATCCGCTGCAAGCTGAAATTCCAGAGCCATTGCCAGCCAGTTACCGAAATAAAAACGAGCAACTCTGCCATTTTTTACCGTAATTAAAATATACAGCGTTTTAACAAGCCCTGTCGCGACGCAAATGACGGATATCGCTTCAAGAAAAAGCTGCAGATAGCTAACACCTGAGATTAACAGCTCACGTAAAAAAATCAGATCCCACATTGCGTACCCCTTAAATGCATTTTAACGCACTGATATAATAAATATTCATTTAGCCCATAACAACGCAGCACGATGAATGAATCTGCGTTTATTGTGTTTCATCTGTCTGCTGCAACACAAGCTCTGTTTAATTAAACAGGGATTTTTCTTCTTAACGCAATAATGGTTACGGTTTTTTAAGATTTACTATTTGTATTAGCCACTATTCAGCCCGCTTTTACGGGCTTCTTAAAGTGTCCGAAAACGCCCATGTAAGGCGTCTTCGGTATGATCTTATTATCAGCGGGTATTAAAACCCGTTATTTTACCTGTCACAAAGTGATAAATTTTTTACATAGGTGGTGGGTGACATCCACGAAATCTTCCCGCATGTTTCATATCCATTATCGAGAAGATAGATAAGATGGGCTGAGTCACAAAAAAGATAAAGACACCCATTAAAACACCCGTACTTTTATTTTTGATAGTGCCCGGACGGCTAACTATTTGTTTTTAAAAGCCCATGAAACATGGGCAAATAAAAGTGGTACAATGTTGTAGTGATACGGTAATTCTGTTTTTTATGTCGGCATGTTAATTAAAATGTTTCCCAATCATCCTCGTCATTATTTTTCAGTTTTTTTATATCGGGCTGCTGTAGCGGTACCACGGTACTGCTTTTAACGTTACTCTTCACTTCTCCTGCCTGTATGTGAAAAACAGATACCGCCTGAGTCAGTCTGCCAGCCTGCTCTTCCAGTGACGCAGCTGCCGCTGCTGACTGCTCAACTAACGCGGCATTCTGCTGGGTCACCCGGTCCATTTCTGTCACCGCCACACCAATCTGGTCAATCCCGCGGCTTTGTTCATCCGAGGCGGACGCTATCTCACTCATAATATCGGTGACGCGGGTGACGGCGCTGACAATTTCATTCATCGTCTCACCGGCGCGCTCAACCAGTATCGCACCGGTATCGACTCTGCCGACCGAATCTTCGATCAGGGTTTTGATTTCCCGGGCGGCCTGCGCACTGCGCTGGGCCAGATTACGCACTTCACCGGCGACAACCGCAAACCCGCGGCCCTGTTCACCGGCACGGGCAGCTTCCACGGCGGCATTCAGCGCCAGAATGTTGGTCTGGAAGGCGATACCGTCAATCACACTGATGATATCGGCGATTTTCTTCGAGCTGTCGCCGATACCACGCATGGTCTCCACAACATCATCCACCACTTTCCCGCCACGTTCTGCGGTCTCGGAGGCAGTCAGCGCCAGATGACTGGCCTGACGAGCATTATCGGCATTCTGACGCACGGTGGCGGTCAGTTCCTCCATACTGGCGGCGGTTTCTTCAAGAGACGCAGCCTGTTGCTCGGTCCGTGAAGAAAGGTCGTTATTACCGGCCGAGATCTCACTGGCACCGCTGTAAATGGCATTGGCACCATCACGGACATCACCGACGGTGACCGCCAGTTCATGCTGCATATGGCACAATGTTTCCGCGAGTATCATTATTTCATTAGCACCTGAAATAGTAATATTTTTTGACAGATTTCCTTTGGCTATATCCTGAATATTATCAACAACATTATTCAATGGAGAAATAATGACTTTTTTAATGTAAACCCAAGAAAGTATGATTAATAATAATGACGTTAAAATGATAGCCATGGATATATATATTGTTTTGTTGTAGTCATCATATGAATCCTGAATGGTTTTTTCATATGAATTTATATATCCATCCTGGTATACATCATAGCTTCTGTCAAAATCCCGGGCGATAGACGTTAAGTTATTCTCACTAAATGCAGTAACGTCATTCCCCTTTAAAAGTTTAATAGAATTATTTAATTCATCCCGGTATTTATTAAATGATTCATTTAATTTTATCAGGTCATTGCTACTTATAAATTCAGCGGGCTGCTCAATAAATGAGCTCCAGATTTCCCCGGATTTATCTATTTCCTTTACTGCAGCACTTAAACTATCCGAAGGCGCGCCACCTTTACCTGAGGAAATTTCATTTGCTGCCTTTTGAATAAAGTACCCGGCTTTTCGTAACCTATATATAACATCATCTGCATCTGCTGCATTTTTTGTATTGATACTATCAGCAATGTCGCTTGAGTGATTTTTTTCTGCATAAGTAATCGTCAGAGAGATACTTACTATCTGAATTACGAAGAACAATAACAAGATAAAAAGAAAAGACGCGGATATTTTAATTCGATTAAACATGGGGAGATATTCTTTGTTGGTATTACATGATGCAATAATTTTACCATGAATATGTTATTTTCATGTATCAATAACAACTCATTTTCGTTTCATTATTATCGGGTTATTGTTTCTTTTTTGTTATTGAGACTCGCAATTTGTCTGTTTGTGAGTAAGTTGATGATGAACACTGACGTCGTCGTCTCTTTCAGAGGAAAACGAAAGGCGGGACTTTTTTGGGATGGTCTGAACCTGTTTATGAGGATTAAGTCAGGAGTGAAAAATAAAAAGACTAACCACACCCGTTACTTAACCCGTTTTCTGGCGGGTTTTCTTTCCGGGACATATAACTTATTGTTTTATATGGTACGCCCTACAGGATTCGAACCTGTGACCTACGGCTTAGAAGGCCGTTGCTCTATCCAGCTGAGCTAAGGGCGCGCTGAGGAAAAAAACAGCGGGTTAACTGCTTGATGCACCGTGGATTATACGGCTGAAGCGCGGCGAGTCAATCAGAAAATCAGTTATCTTCGTCAGTGACTTTCTGACACCTTAATAAAACATAACTGACAGACGGAAAATGTTCTGACAGAATAGTGCCCATCTTTTATCTGTTTTATGGATTTTTACACGATGTCAGCAAAAATTATAGACGGGAAAACGATTGCGTCGACCATCCGGGCCGAAGTTGCCGCAAAAGTTCAGCAGCGGATTGCTAACGGAAAACGGGCTCCCGGTCTCGCCGTCATCCTGGTCGGTGAGAACCCCGCATCTCAGATTTATGTCGCCAGCAAACGCCGTTCCTGTGAAGAAGTCGGATTTATTTCACGCTCTTATGACCTCCCCGATACCACCAGCGAAGCCGAACTCCTCCATCTCATTGATGAACTGAATAA
Source organism: Morganella sp. TYF_1 (assembly GCF_043105645.1). NCBI lineage: Bacteria > Pseudomonadati > Pseudomonadota > Gammaproteobacteria > Enterobacterales > Morganellaceae > Morganella > Morganella sp. TYF_1. The sequence goes on from NZ_JBICLU010000018.1 coordinate 57,829, forward strand.
TGATAATACTATCGACGGGATCCTCGTTCAGCTTCCGCTGCCTGCCGGTATTGATAATGTCAAAGTCATTGAGCGTATTCATCCGGATAAAGACGTCGACGGTTTTCATCCTTATAATATCGGCCGCCTGTGCCAGCGTGCGCCGAATCTGCGCCCCTGCACACCACGCGGTATTGTCACGCTGCTTGAGCGCTGCAATATCAATACGTTTGGTCTGAATGCGGTGATTGTCGGTGCATCCAATATTGTCGGCCGTCCGATGAGTCTGGAACTGCTGCTGGCCGGTTGTACCACAACGGTCACTCACCGTTTTACCACCAATCTGCGTCACCATGTTGAACATGCGGATCTGCTGATTGTGGCGGTCGGGAAACCCGGCTTTATTCCGGGTGAGTGGATCAAACCCGGCGCGATTGTGATTGATGTCGGTATTAACCGCCTGGAAAACGGCAAAGTGGTCGGTGATGTGAATTTTGCCGAAGCGGCTGAACGCGCGGAGTGGATAACCCCGGTACCGGGCGGCGTCGGGCCGATGACCGTTGCCACACTGATTCAGAATACCTTACAGGCCTGCGAAGAATTTCACGATAAGGACGAATAACCATGGATATTTTTAATCTCGACGGGCACCCGCATGTCGAACTGTGTGATCTGCTCAAAATTCAGGGCTGGGCCGACAGCGGTGCTGCCGCCAAACAATTTATCGCTGATGGTCAGGTGACTGTTGACGGTGAAACAGAAACCCGCAAGCGCTGCAAAATTACCGCCGGTAAAGTGGTGGAATTTGCCGGTCAGCAGGTAAAAGTGGCTGAATAATCGTAATCTGCGAATAAACCAGAGCACTGCCTCTGGTTTTTTTATCCGTATAATAAGAGCCGCAAAAAATGAAAACACAAAAATTTCAGCCGGTGCAGATTGCCCTGCACTGGTTTATTTTCCTGCTTGTGATTGTCGTTTATGTCAGCGCCCTGTTACGGGATAACGCTGACGAACCACTGAGAAGTATGTTGTCCGGGCTGCATTACAGTTGCGGAATTGCCGTCGGTATACTGATGATTGTCCGGCTGGCGGTCAGAATAAAGCACCGCGCACCGGCTATTATTCCCAAACCGTCACCGATGATAACCGGCTTATCCCATCTGGTGCATCTGATAATCTTTGTGATATTCATTCTGTTACCGGTACTCGGTTTCAGTATTAAATATCTGAATGGTTATGACTGGTCATTATTCGGTATTCCGATGCCGGTCTCCGCCGCACCGGATGAAGATCTCGCGTACAGCATACAGAATATTCATGAGATCATTGCCAATACCGGTTATTTTATTATCGGCCTGCATGCTGCTGCCGCACTGGCACATCACTACTTCTGGAAAGATAATACCCTGCTGCGCATGATGCCGCGCAAACGGGACTGATTATCAGCCGCTGAATAACAAAACGCCCGGCAATGATGACCGGGCGTTTTTAATACGGAAAAACGGTATTTATATTCGCTGTTAACGGTATTTTTTGTGGTATTCACCACGGGTGGCTTTCAATTGTTCAGCCATGGCTTTCGCTTCCGGAATTTTACCTTCTTCCGTCAGTTTCAGTGCTTCATCAATTTGTCCGGTCAGAACATCATAACCGTGATGGTAATCCTTCACTTCTGCGCTGTCCGCCGCTTTACCTTTCAGTTTTGCCGGTAACTCGCCTTTGGCACTCTGTGCCGCAGCACGCATGTCGGTCAGTGCAGTTTTCAGCGCTGCCGCGTCATCTGTTTTTTCAACGATCTGCAGATTCGCGTTCAGCGTTTTCATATTATCTGACAATCCGGCGGCAGATGCCGTCATGGTGCCGAATGCACAGACAGATGCCACCAGCATAGCTAACATATTTTTACTCATCAGATGCTTCCTTTATTTTTAATATAAAAGTACGACAAAGACATCACACAATAAAGCAGGTGCTGTAACAGAATAGCGGATAACCGGCTGTTGTGCCTGCCCGGTAAAAATAAAGTGATATAAAAAAGCCCGGCAGTGAATAATGCCGGGCTTTTCAGTCAGAATGTAATCATGATTACTTACGGCGCCAGGTGGTACCCTGCGGGCCATCTTCCAGCACAATACCCATATCGGTTAAAGCATCACGGGCTGCATCTGCCAGCGCCCACGCTTTTGAGGCGCGGGCATCATTGCGCTGTTTGATCAGTGCTTCAATTTTCGCTGCATCTTCATCACTTTCGCTCTGTGCTCCGCTTTGCAGGAACTGCTCCGGATCCTGAGTCAGCAGCCCCAGCACACCCGCCAGCTGGCGAAGCTGTGCCGCCAGGCCGTTTGCTGCGGTCATATCTTCCTGTTTCAGACGGTTCAGTTCACGCGCCATATCAAACAGTACAGAATACGCTTCCGGCGTGTTGAAATCATCATCCATCGCATCGCGGAAACGGTTTGCGAATTCCTCATTCACCACGACTGCCGCGTCTTTATCTGTGCCGCGCAGTGCGGTATAGAAACGTTCCAGTGCAGTACGCGCCTGTTTCAGGTTCTCTTCCGTGTAGTTGAGCTGGCTGCGGTAATGTGCGGACAGCAGGAAGTAACGCACCGTTTCCGGGTCGTAATAACCCAGCACGTCACGGATGGTGAAGAAGTTATTGAGGGATTTTGACATCTTCTCTTTATCGACCATCACCATCCCGGAGTGCATCCAGTAATTGACATACGGGCCGTCGTGGGCACAGGTGGACTGCGCAATTTCGTTTTCATGATGCGGGAACATCAGGTCAGAACCGCCGCCGTGAATATCAAAATGCGTGCCCAGCTGTTTGCTGTTCATCGCGGAACACTCGATATGCCAGCCCGGACGGCCTGCGCCCCATGGTGATTCCCAGGACGGCTCACCCGGTTTGGACATTTTCCACAGCACGAAATCCATCGGGTTGCGTTTCACATCCGCCACCTCGACACGGGCACCGGCCTGAAGCTGTTCCAAATCCTGACGTGACAGCAGGCCGTATTCAGGATCGCTGCTGATATCAAACATCACATCCCCGTTATCCGCCACATAGGCATGACCGCGATCGAGCAATAACTGCGTGATCTCAATAATCTCTTTGATATGATGTGTGGCGCGCGGCTCTGAATCCGGGCGCATCAGGTTCATGGCATCGAAATCGCGGTGCATCTCTGCCACCATGCGATCCACCAGCTGATCACAGGTTTCGTTATTTTCATTCGCCCGTCTGATGATTTTGTCGTCCACATCCGTGATGTTGCGGATATAGTTCACTTCATACCCGGCGTGACGCAGATAGCGCACGATGGTGTCAAACGCGACAAATGTCCGCCCGTGTCCGATATGACACAGGTCGTAAACAGTGATACCACACACGTACATCCCGATTTTACCGGGGTTAATGGGCTTAAATTCCTCTTTTTGTCTTGATAAGGTGTTATAAATTTTCAGCATAGGACTATTCCATTAAAAGTCTGTACGTGTTGATGGTGACTTCTGTTAATTAATTGATAATAAATACTTTATTTTTTATATCTGTCTGCGGGGATCATAATCTGAGACAGGTCAGGTTATTGAAACGCGAATACCCTGCAAATGCAAGAAAGACCCTGTAAAACCCGGTGATTATAACAAATACTGACGCAGATTAGTGAGTATGATATAACACACCCCGGAGATAAAAACGGCAGATTATTGCCTTTAAAATATAAGCAGCAGGAAATTATTATGGTAACTTTTCATACAAATCATGGTGATATCGTCATTAAGACGTTCGCGGACAAAGCACCGGAAACGGTCGCAAACTTCCTGAAATATTGTGAAGACGGTTTCTACAATAACACCATTTTCCATCGTGTTATCAATGATTTCATGGTCCAGGGCGGCGGTTTTGAACCGGGCATGAAGCAGAAACCGACTCTCGGTATGATCAAAAACGAAGCCAACAACGGTCTGAAAAACAACCGCGGCACCCTGGCGATGGCCCGTACCAACGATCCGCATTCCGCCACTGCACAGTTTTTCATCAACGTGGTTGATAACGACTACCTGAACTTCCGTTCAGAAACACCAAGTGGCTGGGGCTACTGCGTGTTTGCTGAAGTGGTTGACGGTATGGATGTTGTGGACAAAATCAAAGCGGTCAAAACCGGCAACAGCGGTATGCACCAGGATGTGCCGCGCGAAGATGTCATCATCGAAAGCGTGACTGTTTCTGAGTAAGTATGACCACGCTTATTATTGCAGATTTGCATTTAAATGAGCAGGAGCCGGCGATCACCGCCGGCTTTCTTCGTTTTCTGCGGGAACAGGCGGTTCATGCCTCACAGCTCTATATTCTCGGTGATTTTTTTGATTACTGGATTGGTGATGATGACCCGAACCCGCTGCATAAAACCGTGGCTGATGCGCTGAAATCCCTCAGTGACAGCGGCGTGAAGATCTTCTTTATCTGCGGTAACCGTGACTTTCTGCTGGGCAAACGCTATGCCCGTCAGTGCGGAATGACCCTGCTGCCGGACACACAGGTGATTGAAGCCGAAGGGCATCAGATCCTGATCCTGCACGGTGATACCCTCTGCACGGATGACACAGACTACCAGCACTACCGCCGGCGTGTTCACACGCCGTGGATCCAGCGCCTGTTTCTGTGGCTGCCGTTGTCGCTGCGCCTGAAAATCGCGAAAAAAATGCGCGCAGGCAGTCAGTCTGCCAATCAGCGCAAAAGCGAAGCGATTATGGATGTGAATCAGAACGAAGTGATGAACGCATTCCGTCAGTACCGGACCCGCTGGATGATCCACGGTCACACCCACCGTCCTGCGGTTCATGATGTTTCCGCTGACGGCGAAACGCATTTTCGCGGTGTCCTCGGCGCGTGGCACTCACAGGGTTCTGCCTTTAAAATCACCCCGGACAGCATTTCACTGATCTTCTTTCCGTTCTGAGCCGTTATCTCCCCGTATTTGTGAAAAATCCGTGACGCAAACGTTTTCCTTCGTGATTTACCGTGATATTATGCCCGTCTTCTTAACCGGCTCACTGCCGGACGTCTGTCAATTTTCGTGACGCGGGATGTACAGGAGCACCGAAAACATGAACGCCGCCTCTTCGCAACAACACTCACCGGCAGCCAAAGTGGCTATTGTTATGGGATCCAAAAGTGACTGGAGCACCATGGAGCACGCCGCTGCGATCCTCGATATGCTTCAGGTGCCTTATCACACAGAAGTGGTTTCCGCGCACCGCACGCCGGACAAACTGTTTTCTTTCGCTGAAACCGCAAAACAGAACGGGTTTGATGTGATCATTGCCGGTGCCGGTGGTGCTGCACATCTGCCGGGAATGCTGGCGGCGAAAACCCTCGTGCCGGTACTGGGTGTGCCGGTACAGAGCGCCGCGCTCAGCGGTGTTGACAGTCTCTATTCCATTGTGCAGATGCCGAAAGGCATTCCGGTCGGCACGCTGGCCATCGGCAAAGCCGGTGCCGCCAATGCCGCCCTGCTCGCCGCACAGATCCTCGCCCTGCATGATGAGGCTCTGCTGACCCGCCTGACAGACTGGCGTAATGCACAGACTGATGATGTCCTCAGCCACCCGGATCCGCGGGAGGCCAACTGATGAAGCCGGTGTGTGTTCTGGGAAACGGTCAGCTGGGCCGGATGCTGCGCCAGGCCGGTGAGCCGCTGGGTATTTCGGTTTATCCGGTCGGGTTGGATGCCGAACCGGAAGCCGTTCCTTATCAGCACAGTGTGATCACCGCTGAAATCGAGCAGTGGCCGCAGACCGCGCTGACACAGGTGCTGGAGCAGCATCCCGCCTTTATCAACCGCGATATCTTTCCGCGTCTGGCCGACCGCCTGCCGCAGAAACAGCTGATGGACACTCTGCATCTCGCCACCTCACCGTGGCAGCCGCTGTCGTCTCCTGATGAATGGCCGGACATTTTTACCCGTCTCGGGGACTTTGTCATCGTCAAACGCCGTACCGGCGGCTATGACGGACGCGGTCAATGGCGGGTGCGTCCCGGTGATGAAGCTTCTCTGCCGCCGGAAATTTACGGCGAATGTATTGCCGAGAAAGGTATTCTGTTTTCCGGTGAAGTGTCGCTGGTCGGCGCCCGTAACCGCGCCGGGGAATGTGTGTTTTATCCGCTGACCCATAACCATCACGAAGAAGGTATTCTGCGCATGAGCGTGGCCTTCCCGCCGGCACAAAACCCGCTTCAGGCACAGGCTGAGCAGATGCTGGGGGCGATCCTCACTGAGCTGGATTATACCGGTGTGATGGCAATGGAGTGTTTTGTCACAGAAGGCGGCCTGCTGATTAACGAACTGGCACCGCGTGTGCATAACAGCGGTCACTGGACACAAAACGGTGCGTCTGTCAGTCAGTTTGAGCTGCATCTGCGGGCGATTCTGGATCTGCCGCTGCCGCAGCCGGTTGTCACCGCCCCGGCGGTAATGGTGAATATTATCGGCACGGAACTGAATACACAGTGGCTGGCACAACCGCTGGCGCATCTGCACTGGTATGATAAAGAGGTGCGCCCGGCGCGTAAGGTCGGCCACATTAACCTGACGCATCCCGATCCGGCGCAGCTTATCGCCGCACTCGGCGGGCTGGCACAGGATTTACCGGCGGAATATCAGTCCTCTGCGGACTGGGCAAAAACAATATTAAGCTGGTAGTCGGTACGGTTTCCGGCGACAATAGTCCCATTCTGATGCCCGGTGTTCAGCCGGGCATGTTGCTTTTTACGCTGTTTCCGGAGCCGGGATGTTTTCGTCAGATCGCCGCTTAGGTCCTGTTTATCAATGGACTATACTCACCCTGCTGGGGCTGGTTTATTTCCTGACCACCGCTACTACCTTCACCTCATTAGGCGTGGTCTTACCCGGTATGCTCAAAGAGCTGAACTGGAGCTGGATAGACGCCGGTTTCGGATTCACGCTGCTCGGGCTGACCTGCGGGTTATCGAGCTTTCTGCCGGGTCTTCTTATCCGTAAAACCAATGTCCGCCTGACACTGCTGACCGGGCTGCTGCTGTTTCTGGCCGGGTTTTACAGTCTGTACACCACGCAGTCGATTCAGCGCTATTTTATCGGCACCGCCTTTCTCGGGATTGGTTTTACCTTTATGGCTACTGTTCCCGGCACTTATGTGATTTCGCGGCTCTTCAGCCGTCAGTCGCTGGCGTTTGGTTTTTACTTTACCCTCGGCGGGCTGGGCGGTGTGGTCGGGCCGTGGATCTATTTTCTCGCCGCGCATGTGTTCGGCTCCTGGCGGATCCACTGGCTGATCGCCGCCCTGACGCTGGCTGTTGTCACCCTGATCACCCTGCTGGTAATGCGGGAAGGCCGCCGTGAGATCACGCATGCCCGTGCCGTGATGTGGCAGCAGAAAAAACAGAGTTCCCGCATCTACCGCAGTCAGGCGCACTGGAGTGCCCGTCAGGCGCTGAGAACCTGGCAGTTTTATGTTATCGCCGCCTCTTATACCGCGTTTTTATGGTGCGGATTTACCGTGAACAGCTTTGCCGTGCCGCATATTATGGATAAGGGGTTCAGTGAAACCGTTGCCGCCACGCTGCTCAGTACCATGGCCTTTATTAACGCGTTTTCCCGGCTGGCCGGGGGCGCTATCGGGGAGTGGCTGGAGCCGAAAAAACTGCTGATTATCAGCCTTGCCGCGATTACATTCGGTGTGCTGACACTGAGTATCGCCACCAGCTGGCCGCTGCTGATCCTGTTTACCGTGCTGGTGGGGATTGGTTACGGCATGACATTCCTGGCCTCCAGTGTACTGCTGGCAAACTATTTCGGCCGTGGTCCGTATCTGGAGCTGTTCTCCGTGGTGAATCTGATTTCCACCTTTGCCTGTCTGGCACCGTTCTTTGCCGGTGCCGTCAAGGATTACAGCGGCAGCTTTACCCCGGCTTTCCTGCTGATCGCCCTGCCGGTGATGGTGATTCTGGCGGCCACATTCTTTATGCGACCGCCACAACACAAACCGGTCAGAGCATACACATCCTCGCCGGACTAACTCTGTAAGCGGCGGTACTGCTGAGGATCCCCGAGCAGGCGGATCCCCAGCACACTGCCGCAGAGTGACAGCAGCAAACCACCGGCCAGCGGCAGCCCGACCCACAGCGGCCACTGCGGCTGCCACGGAAAATCAAATACGCGGGTCTGCAACAGCCACAGGGCCGCTTCTGCCCCGAGTGCGGCGACCACACCGGCCATCGCGCCCAGCAAGGCAAACTCACTCCACAGCGTGCGCCGCAGCAGGCGTTTACCGGCTCCCAGCGTACGATATACCACCAGCTCGGTCCGGCGCTGATTCATTCCCACCTGAATCTGTGCCAGCAGTAACAGCACGCCGCAAATCAGCACCAGTACCACCATCGCTTCCAGCGCACGGCTGACCTGCGCGAGAATGGTCTGGATCTGTTTCAGCATCGATCCGGTATCAAAAATACTGATGGACGGATACTTACGATTCATCTGGGTGATTAATCCGTCATTACCGTCATAGTGAAAGCTGGTCAGCCACATGGCGCTCTGATTTTCCAGCGAGGCGTGATTAAAGATGAAAAAGAAATTAGGCCGCATACTCTCCCAGTCCACCTGCCGCACACTGCTGACAGTCACGGTAAACGGACGGGTATCACCGGTAAAGGTCAGGATATCCCCGACTTTCAGCCCGAGTTGTTTGACCACTTCCATCTCAATAGAGACTTCCCCGGGTTTCGGCGGCCAGGTGCCGTCCACCAGTTCATTCAGCGGCGGCAGCGATTCCTGCCAGGTAAGGCTCAGCTCACGGCGGACGGTATTGTTGCCCGGATCACGCGCATCCGCCCACGCCAGTGCGGTTTCGCCGTTAATGCCGGACAGCCGCGCCAGCACCACCGGGTAATATTCTGACGGTGTCACGTTGTGTGATGCCAGCAGCTGATTGACCGGCGATATCTGTTCTTCCGTCATATTCACGAGAAAATAGTTCGGTGTGTCCGGCGGCAGTTGTTGCTGCCAGCGCCCGATCAGATCACCGCGAACCATCACCAGCAACCCCAGCAGCATAAAAGAGAGGGCAAACGCCCCGGTCTGCACCAGGGTCTGACCGGGCTGACGCAGCAGACGGCGGACAGCCAGGCGCAGACTCAGGGCACGGAACGGAATTTTCGCCAGCAGCCACAATCCGCCGTAACCGGCCACTGCCAGCAGTGCAGCGATCAATACCACCCCGGCCAGCACCGCCCAGAGCAGGAACGAGGCATTGGTCAGCACCGCCAGCCCGCCTGCCACAATCAGTACCGCCAGCGGCAGATACCAGCGCAGCGGCCAGACCGGCGCGACCACGTCATCACGCAGTACGCGGGTCGGCTGTGTCAGCATCAGCTGGCGGTAAGGCCGTGCGCCCACCAGCAGAGTGATGGCAAGGAGTGTCAGCAGTGCCCACGCCCACGGCCATAATCCCGGATCCGGCAGTGCCTTCGGCAGCAGCGGTGCCAGCAGGCTCATCAGGACCGCATCAAAAATCAGCCCCAGCAGGGATCCGGCAACCATCGCTGCCGCCATCAGTACCGCCCATTGCCCGACCACCCAGTAACGCAGCTCGCGCCGCCCCGCGCCGAGTGTTTTCAGTACGGCAATCAGGGTATGACGGCTGCGGCAGTAATGCGACATGGCAACCGCCACTGCGGCGATTGCCAGCAATAGCGTCAGCAGCGCAGAGAGTACCAGGAACTGCTGTGCGCGATCGATAGACTTCGCCAGCGCCCCGCCCTCCTGCTGCAACGTCACCCAGCGCTGATCAATCCGCAGCGCATCTTCATACTGCTGTTTAAACACCGCCACCGCATCCGGCGCACCGGCAAACATATCGCGGTAAGTGAGGCGGCTGCCCGGCTGTACGGCACCGGTGGCGTCCACATCCTGTAAATTGATCAGCACACGGGGTGCCATCTGAAACGGGTTAAAACCGCTGTCCGGCTCCTGAATAAGAAAACCGGCGATTTTCAGGTCGGTATCTCCCACTTCCAGCATCTGCCCCGGTTTTACCGAAAGCAGCTCCGCCAGACGCGGTGCGATCAGAATCTCCCCCGGTGCCGGTTTCAGGCCGGGCGGGTCAGTTTCCAGCTCGCCGTACAGCGGATAAGCGTCATCCGCCGCTTTGACATACACCAGCTGCGGCACATCATTGGCAAACACCATGGTGTTGAAACTCATCTGCTGACTGAGCACCAGGCCGCTTTCCTGCGCCTTTTTCAGCCAGGTTTCATCCGCCGGATGCGAGCCGCGCAGGACCAGATCACCGGCCAGATAGTCACGGCTCTGATAATTGACACTTTGATTAATACGATCACCGGCACGTCCCAGTGCCAGCACACAGGCCACCGCCAGGGTCAGTGACAGCCAGACCACCAGCAGTGACGGTGTGCGCCACTCCCGCCAGAACCAGCGCCAGATCATGCCAGTTCCTCCAGCTTGCCGTCCGACAGCTTCAGCCGCCGCTGACAACGGGCCGCCAGGGTCAGATCATGCGTGACCAGAATCAGGGTGGTGCCGTAGTCACGGTTAAGTGAAAACAGCAGATCGGCAATTTTATCACCGGTATGACGGTCGAGGTTACCGGTCGGCTCATCGGCAAACAAAATTTTCGGCCGGGTCGAAAATGCACGTGCGATAGCCACGCGCTGCTGCTCCCCGCCGGAAAGCTGGGCAGGCATATGCTTCAGGCGTTTTTCCAGCCCGAGCTGAATCAGCAGCTGCTCTGCATTCTCCCGGCTGGCGGATTCAGATTCACCGCGCAGCAGCGCAGGCAGCTGGACATTCTCCAGCGCATTAAGGGTCGGGATCAGCATAAAGGACTGAAACACAAAGCCGACATCCCGTGCCCGCAGTTTTGCCCGCGCTTCCTCATCCAGCTGCGGCAGTGACTGACCGAGCAGTTTTACTTCACCGGAGGTCGCGTCATCCAGACCGGCGATAATGCCGAGCAGGGTTGATTTTCCGGATCCGGATTCCCCCACCAGCGCGATTGTCTCTTCAGGCTCGACAACTAACCCGGCACCCTGCAATATAGTGATCTCATTTTCACCCTGACCAACGCGCTTAATAAGATGATCAATTTCAAGAATAGGCTCCGATGCCATCTCTGTTTCCTTTTTCTGCTGCTGTTCAGCGGGAATTTGTATGCCGCCGGAACATTACTGATACTGGGGGACAGCCTGAGTGCCGGTTACCGCCTGCCGGCCGGTGAGGCGTGGGCAGCACAGCTGGGACAACGCTGGCAACAGGCCGGTAACGGTATCACACTGATAAACGGCAGTATCAGCGGGAATACGGCGGCCCAGGGACTTGCCCGTCTGCCCGCGCTGCTGGAGCAGCACCGGCCGCAATGGGTACTGATTGAACTGGGTGCCAACGACGGCCTGCGCGGCCTGCCGCTGACACAAACCCGCACCGATCTTCAGGCGGTGATCGATGCGGTGAAGGCCGCCGGGGCGAAGCCGCTGCTGATGCAGATCCGCATTCCGCCGAATTACGGCAAGCGCTACACCGAACGGTTCTCCGCGCTCTATCCGGCGCTGGCACAGGAAAATGCCGTTCCGCTGATCCCGTTTTATATGGAAGCGGTCGTCACCAATCCGCAGTGGATTCAGGATGACGGTATTCACCCGAACGCGGCAGCACAGCCTTATGTGACTGACTGGATGGATAAAACACTGCTGCCTTACTTACAATAACGGGTGTCAGACTATCCTAAATGATTTATTCATAATTTATAAGCAGTTAAGCAGGTAAAGAAATGCAAAAAGCCGTTTTGATCACCGGCAGCTCCAGTGGTATCGGGCTATGCGCGGCTAACACACTGAAACAACGGGGCTACCGTGTGCTGGCCGCCTGCCGCAAACCGGCGGCTCTGGCGGAAATGGCACGCCTCGGGTTTGAGCCGGTGGAACTGGATCTGGACTGCCCGCAGAGTGTTGCCCGTGCCGCAGAGCAGGTACTGGCGCTCACGGATAACCGCCTGTACGGCCTGTTCAATAATGCCGGTTTTGGCCTGTACGGCCCGCTGGATACCGTCAGCCGCGAAGATCTGGAAAAACAGTTTTCTGCCAATCTGTTCGGCACACACCAGCTGACCACCCTGCTGCTGCCCGCCATGAAACAGGCCGGTGAAGGCCGGATCATCCAGACCAGCTCGGTAATGGGGCTGATATCCACCCCGGGACGCGGTGCCTATGCCGCCAGCAAATATGCGCTGGAAGCCTGGTCCGATGCCCTGCGGATGGAGTTGGCCGGCAGCGGGATCCGCGTCAGCCTGATTGAACCGGGGCCGATCACCACCCGCTTTACGGAAAATGTCACACAAACGATGCAGGATAAACCGGTCAAAAATCCGGGTATTGCCCGTCTGTTTACCGGTAAACCGGAGGATGTGGTGAAAAAAGTCATCCATGCCCTGGAGCACCCGCACCCGAAAATACGCTATCCTGTTACGGGTCTTACCGTGATCGTGATGTGGCTCAGACGCCTGCTGCCGTTGTGGCTGATGGATAAAATACTCAACAAAAGATCCTCTGCTGCTTGAAATGCCGCGCTGCGCCCAGATGTTAATAAAAAGTCCGCTACTTTATTAAGAGAATGAATATGTTATCAAACGCACATATCACAGACGTCAACGAAACCAACTTACGCCAGGTTATTGAATCTTCCATGCAGGTGCCGGTGGTCTTTTTCTTCCATTCCGCACAGTCCCCGCAGTGTCAGGAACTGGGCACCATTCTGGAAAAAGTGGCTGCTGACTATGCCGGGATGATGATCCTCGCCAGAGTGAACTGCGATACCGAGCAGATGATCGCCTCACAATTCGGCCTGCGCGCCGTACCGACCACCTATCTGTTCCATCAGGGACAGCCGGTCGATGGTTTTGAGGGGCCGCAGAATGAAGAGACCGTCCGTCACTTCCTGGCCAAATTCCTGCCGTCTGAATCTGAAATCAAAACCGGTCAGGCGATTGAACTGATTGAAGCCGGTGATTTTCAGGCTGCCCTGCCGCTGCTGCGTGAAGCGCACCAGGCTGAGAGTAACAACAGCGAAATCACCCTGCTGCTGGCACAGACACTGATGGAAGTGAAGCTGTCAGAAGAAGCTGAAAAAGTATTGAAGTCCGTCCCGATTCAGGATCAGGATACGCGCTATCATGGTATCTTATCTCAAATTGAGTTACAAAAGCAGGCCGCAGACACCCCGGAAATCCAGGAACTGCAAAATACCTTTGCGGCGGAACCGGAGAATGCGGAGCTCGCGGTACAGCTGGCGCTGAAACTGCATGAAGTACACCGCAATGATGAAGCCCTGGCGCTGTTATTCAGCTTCCTGAAGAAAGACCTGGCAGCTGCGGAAGGTCAGGTGCGTAAAACCATGATGGATATTATGGCGGCAATGGGGACTGCAGATAATACTGCCGCATCTTACCGCCGTAAGTTATACTCGTTACTGTACTAATTAATCACCTTACTGAATTATTTAATTTATTCATTACTTATAAGGATTTTGGCTCATGGATTTGTTCTCGCTGGGTTTTGTCCCGATTATTATTCTTATCGCCATCATTATTGTGGCGACCGGTGTCAAAACTGTACCGCAGGGCTTTCAGTGGACTGTTGAGCGTTTTGGCCGTTATACCCGTACACTGCAGCCGGGCCTGCATATCATCGTGCCGTTTATGGATCGTATCGGCCGTAAAATTAATATGATGGAACAGGTTCTTGATATTCCGTCACAGGAAGTTATCTCCCGCGATAACGCCAACGTCACCATCGACGCCGTCTGTTTTATTCAGGTCATTGACCCGGTGCGCGCCGCGTATGAAGTCAGCAACCTGAATTTAGCGATTATCAACCTGACCATGACCAACTTCCGTACCGTTCTCGGTTCGATGGAGCTGGATGAAATGCTGTCTCAGCGTGATTCTATCAACTCCCGTCTGCTGCATATCGTGGATGAAGCCACCAACCCGTGGGGGATTAAGATCACCCGTGTTGAAATCCGTGACGTGCGTCCGCCGAAGGAACTGGTGTCTGCGATGAACGCACAGATGAAAGCAGAACGTACCAAACGTGCCGATATCCTTGAGGCGGAAGGTGTGCGCCAGGCTGCTATTCTGAAAGCAGAAGGTGAAAAACAGTCTCAGATTCTGAAAGCTGAAGGTCTGCGTCAGTCCGCCTTCCTGGAAGCAGAAGCCCGTGAACGTGCGGCAGAGGCGGAAGCCCGCGCCACACAAATGGTATCGGATGCTATCGCTGACGGTAATATGCAGGCAATCAACTACTTTGTGGCGCAGAAATATACCGATGCACTGACTCAGATTGGTGCGGCGCAAAACAGCAAAGTGATTATGATGCCGCTGGAAGCCAGCAACCTGATGGGGGCTATCGGCGGTGTGGCTGAAATGTTCAATGTGTCAAAAGACACTAAAGGTCAGGGTTAATCCGCATGATTGAGATGCTCGCATCACAGGCGGTCTGGTTCTGGCTCTGTTTCGGCGGCATCCTGCTGATTCTGGAGATGCTCGGTACCGGAGGTTATCTGCTCTGGAGCGGAGTGGCGGCACTGGTCGTCGCACTGCTGGCGTGGATTGTGCCGGGACTGACACCCGAGTGGCAGGGCATTATTTTCGCGGTGATGACGGTGATTTGTGCGGTGTTGTGGCGTAATTTTCAGCGCCGCCGCCAGCGTAATGACAGCAGTTCACCGAACCAGGTCAATCACAAACTGATTGGCCTGCGTGCTGCGCTGCTGACAGAGACGGAAGAAGGTTACAGCCGTATCCGCCTCGCCGACGGCAGCTGGCGGGTTTACAGCCAGTCGCCGCTGCCTGCCGGTACGGAAGTGGAAGTGATTGCCGTTGACGGTATTACACTGACCGTCCGCGCCGTCAGCCGGTAACTGACCGGAAAGATCATCATAAAACGGCCTCTGGTGACAGAGGCCGTTTTTATTTATCTCAATAATCTTGTCTCAATAACCTTACCGCATCACGCACCTTTAAAACGGTAGCGCTCATTCACGGAATTGGTCAGATCCTGCATAATAATATTGGTCAGTTTATCGGTGGTATTTAATGCATCCTGCATCACTTTATTCTGGAAGTCCTGTAACAGTTGTTTGGCCTTAGCCGGGTCTGTTTTATAGATACTCAGATACTCTTTTTCCATTGCCTGTTGTTCTTTGGCAAACTGAGCTTCCTGTTTGCTGTATTCCGCCTGCACAATTTTCGAATATTTATTAAAGTCGATCATCGCCAGTGTCTGTAATTTACGGAATTTCCAGTGCGCGGAGGCATTATCCGCCTGTGGCGAACCGATGGTATACGCTTCCGCATAGCTGTCCGGCCCGTAATAAACCGGGACATAAACGGATAATGTCGGCATACCGAAGGCAATATAACGGACATTACCGATTTCTTTCGGTAAATCTTTGCGTACCTGCAAAATATGGGAGTGCTGGGTTCTGAATACCGAGATTGGACGTTTGGTGGTATCCGGATAGGTGGTGGCATACGGGGATGTGCCGACATTCTCATAATGGTTGCGCAGCCCGGCTTTAATATCTTCCAGCCCCAGTTTTTTCGCCGGTTTTAAGAAGACAGGGAAATCATTGGATTTCACATCGTTAAAGTCGGTCTTAATTTCCGGGTTATACATTTTCTGCAGCACTAACACACGCGGGTAGTTGTAATAACCGTCACTTTTCGCGTCGTCTTTGGTATAGGCTTTTTTGAAATTAAACTCACCGTCTTTTTTCGGATCATATAAACCGTTTTTCTCAGCAAAGGAAATCAGTGTCGGAGATGACAGGTAATTCTCTTTGTCATTGATATCAAATTTTTCCAGGCGGCCCTGGTTTGCGGTGACATAATAGGTATTGGCTGGGATTTTCGCCGCCATCCATTGGTGACCGCTGCCGGTTTCCAGATACCAGATCCCGTCTTTATCAATAAAGGCCACACCGAAACCTTCACCGGCCCCTTTTTCTTCGATAATTTTCCCTAACCGCATCACCCCTTCTTTTGCGGAAGAGACATACGGTAATACCACATCCGGAATTGCATCTTCAATAATCCCGGTATCTTCGACATACGGGTCAATTTTTAATGAGGCATCATTGGCGAAAATCGTTTCTGTGGCACTGATCCCGACACCTGCGTCATTAAAACCGTTGGAACTGAAACGGAACTGACCTTTATCATTCCATTCCGGGATAGTGGTATAGCGCATTGCCTTTTCCGGCAGGGTATAGGTGAATTTATTTAAGTTAGTTTTAAACTCAGTGTCTTTATTTATTTTTTCCTGATTCACCTGCAACACTTTCGGGTTTGCCGGATTCATATCTTCATTGCGGGCAATATATTGCGCACCATCTGAAGACGCATTTTCACCGACAAAAATAGAGGTACACGCCGTTGCATCAGAAATCACCAGTGCAGCCCCCACAGCAAGAGATAAAACACTACGTTTCATAGAGAACACCTTCCATTGAGTTGTAAATTGCGCTTACGCTATCCATTACACGCTGAATTTTCTTTTACGCAGATCGCATAATGCAAAGTCAATCACTGGATTATTCGCAAAATAGGGTGTATTTCACTAAATTATTATTTTTTTTACGGATAAGTGTTTTGATTAAAATGACGGATTATTTTTTCAGCCGGGGAATTGATCGGAAACAAAAAAGAGAAACAGAGATAATCTATTTTACCTGAGGTAAAAATTAAAAAATTTCACTGTGAGATCCGAGACGAGCCAGTTTCAGACAACGATCACCTTGTTTTTTATAAATCAAAATCAAATCAGGATAGAGGTGGCAATCACGAAATGTACGCCAATTTCCTTTAAGCGGATGATCAGCGTATTTTTCAGGTATAGGGAGATCATTTACCAATATATTCAGGATATTCTGCAGACTGTCATTTAACATCATACGGTAAATACCCTTAACTTCCCGTTTATAATCTTTTTTAAACTGAGATGAACGTTCAATCGTCCTTGCCATCCTGCAGATCCGCCATTAAATCTGAAATACTGTCAAATTTTTTGCCTTTCCCGCACTCCAACTCTTCTATTGCGGCCAGGGTACGTGCAGCATGACGATATTGTGTGCTTTTCACACAAAATGGCATCGCTTTCTGTTCAACAATCTGAATCATCAACATTCTTATCGCGTCACTCACTGTTAAGCCCATCGATTCAAGCGTTTCAATCGCTTCTGCTTTCAGCTTCGGATCAATTTTTGCTCTGACATATTCCACTTTAGACATAACCAGCCCTCAAAGCAGGTGAATAAACAGACGATAGTGTAGTCATACCGTAGTCATTCCACAATCAGATTAAATGCCGCTGAACTGATATTCCTGATCATAACCACAGCCATATAAACAATTTTTAAACCGCGCCGGATTGTCACATAAAAAAACGGCCCGCAGAGGGCCGTTTTATCTTACTGAATAAACTAATAATTACTTCACTTTACTGTTCACACTGCTGTGATCATTCGTGACAGAAATTCCCACCGGGGATTTTCCGTTGACGATCCCGTCCTTAACCGCACTGATCGCCTGTCCGGCGTTGAGCGGGAGTTCGCCGTGAATGCGGGTGCCGGTCTCTTTGACTGCCACTGAACGCATTTCGGTGTTCCCGTCATCCGGCAGACCGTCCAGCACCGCACCGGTCAGGATAGTGCTGCCGCCGGTACGCAGTTTGCCCTGTTCACGGGCGGTCAGACCGGATTGCTGTCCCACCTGTTCTGAGGAGCGGGTTTCAAAGAACGCTTTAACATTGCCGGTCATCCCGGACGGGGATGTCAGGCCGGATTTAATCTTGTCCGCCATCGTACCTGCACCGGCTCCGGCATTTTCCCGCACAGAATCCGCCGCTTTATCCAGCCCGTTTTCCAGACCCGCTTTGATGTCATCCGCGAACTTCGGGGTACCGGCATTGGCCAGTTGTGCGAGGGTACTGCTGCCCTCATCATTGGTATGTGCCGCCGACAGATCCGCGTCAACGTTCAGAACGGATTCGGTGTTAGTCCGGCTTTCCACGATCAAATCACCACCGACACGCCCGCTGACCGTATCCGCCGTCAGTTTCCCGCCCCGGATCTGCGTGTCATTACGGCTGTTCAGTGTCAGATTACCGCTGTCAGCAAGGGCGTTTTTCTGCGTTACCGTCTGCTGATTGTCGATCCCGCCCTTCAGACCGGCACTGATATTATGCCGCGAACCGGTTTCCGGATTTTCCGTGCTGCGTGAGGTGCCGATATTCAGGTTTCCGCCCGCATTCCGGTTGGCTTTGTCCGTGGTTTTCTGTGCCGATTCAATCACAATACCGCCGTCACGGGCAGTCAGTGCGGTATTTTGTGCATCAATCTGCGTGCCTTTCAGATGCAGTGCATCATCCCGCATGCCGTCCGCAGAAACAGAAACAGTACCGCCGCTGCGCAGACTGCCGCCGCGTTGGTCAGTCACGTTTTCAGACTGTTTGCTGATACTGAAATCCGCACCGCCGCCGAGTCTGCTGCCGGTTTCTGTTTTACCGCCATTAGCCTGTACACCACCGTGCCACTGGTGGCCGGAAAGGGTATTCGTGCTCTGCGCGCTGTTAAGCAGCGTGTTGTGCCCGCTTTTCACCGTCACATCCCCGTCACTGCCGACAGCGGTACCGTTGGCGGTCAGGTCGTTTCCGGCCTGTAATACCACGCCGGTTTTGCCCTCAATCACACCGGTTTTCGCCGTCGTGCCGCTTTCGTTATACACTTCACGTCCGCCGCTGAGGCCACCACCGGCATTTTTCGGGTTGAGCGATTCCACATTTACCTGTGCCCCGGCATCATAACCGCTGACGGTTTTGCTGTGAGTATCACCCGCCTGATCCAGCGTCAGATTGTCACCGGCACGGACAGAAATGTGTCCTTCCTCACTGCGCAGTGTATCGCCCTGCAATGCCGCATCACGCCCCGCCTGCACAGAGATACCCCCTTTCGCCGACAGTGAACCGGTTACCGCGTTACTGCTGCTCTCTGTTGCCAGATGATGACCGCCGCTGCCTTCCGCGCTGATCGCAACATCCTGTCCGGTGGATGTCGCCACACGCAGACTTCCTTTACCCTCTGTCACAGATTCAGCGTGATGATGTGTATCCGCTGCCGCCACTGACTGATAATCGCCGGTATTGATCGCAATACCGCCGTTATCCGCCCGGTACTGTGTTCCTTCATCAAGAACACGATCCGTCGCGTTCACGGCAACCGATCCTGCATTAACAGAGGTGGTTTTCGCCTGTGTGTTTTCGCTGATGGTCTGCCGGTTTTCCCCTTTGCCGCTCAGATCCACGCCAATATCCGGCAATCCGGTGGCAGCAGCACTGTCAGCCACCCCGGCAATATTGCCTTCCGCGATATTTTCACCGGCTTTCGCCAGCGGACGGGAGACTTTACTGTAATCCAGCGAAACACCGAGGCGGCCTTCGCCGCCTTTGGTGGTTTCGGTGGTGCGATCACGGTTGTGCGCTGCCCGGTGTTCCGAGGTCTGCGCCGTTTCCGTATAAGCGCCGCCCACCGTGTGTGACACGCCCTCCTGAGAAAGCGTTTTACCGGCGGTCAGGGTGAGATTGCCCTGCACCTGTGTGCCGGAGGTCACCGCCTGATGCTGCTCCTGTGTTTTACCGGTTTCAGTATGACCACCGCTCAGCCCGCCGCCGAGTTTATCCATGCCGCCGGTCAGATAAATACCGCCGTGAGATTCTCCTTTCTGCTGTGTCCGGATCTCACGGTTATCCGCTGCATTCAAAGTGATATTTTCAGCAGAAAGCGCCGCATCCCCCTGTGTGGTGGTCAGTGAAGAGCCGGTAAGGGTGAGATCGTTTCCGGCGGTAACAGAGACACTGCCGCCTTTGAGTTCACTGCCCTGCTGCGTGACAGAATCCTGCTTTTGTATGTCGCGGGTATGATTGATGTCCAGGCCGGCGCGATATTGTTTATCTTCATCCTCTTTGGCATAACCGCTGATTTTCAGTGTGGTTTCTGTTTTATCAGATTGTTTTTGTGCCTGTGCCGCACGGACATTGATATCGCCGAGGGTATCAATTTTCAGTGTGCCCGCACTTTCAATCAGGCTGCCGGCGATGGTGATATCATTTTTCCCTGCCAGCCGCAGATCCGCCTCCGATTTCAGCTCGCTGCGCTCAATGCGGGTATCTTCACTGTTTTCGCGAAGGGTGCTGCGGGTGATGTTAAACGCACCACCATCACGGTTATCAATGTGTTTTGCTGTCCGGCTGATGCCGCTTTCAATCACCAGCGCGCCCTGCCCGGTCTGCACCAGACTGTCCTGTGTGCCTTTTACCTTACTGCCGGTGACGGTCACGCCGTTGCCGCCGGAAAGCCAGAGCTTACCGCCTGCGGTAACGTCAGAGCCGTGCGCCGTCTCTTCCGTGGTGGCCCGGTTTTCACGGGAGCCGCCGCCGATACCGCCCCAGGATGTCACGTTCTCCTTGTGGCCCTGATGCTGTGTCGCGGTTTGCGTGCCGATAGTGAGATTATTGCCGCTGTTAATGATCATATCCTGTCCGGCGTGTACCTGTGCCGCCTGAGCCCGGATGTCATGACCGGCATTCAGTCCCAGATTACCGCCTGCCGTCAGTTCCGTTTTCACCAGTTGCTCTTTTGACGTGATATCGTCGTGTGTGCCGCTGAGCAGTTTTGCCGTCTCATTGCGTTTATTGCCGGACACCGTTTGTGTGCGGGAGTTGGTCACGCTCTCAAGCCGGATATCCCCTTTGGCATCCGCACTGAGATGCGTTCCGGCCACCAGTATTGCCCCTTTCAGGGTAATATCACCGGTTTTGGCCGCCAGGCGGATATCACCGTCAGCCCGGAGATTGCTGGTTTCCTGCCGGATGCTTTCGTCTTTACGGGTTTCGTTATTTTCCCACGACATCTTCCACTGATTAGTGGTGCGGGTGTCTGACTGCGCAACCCGGTCGCTGTCGAGCGTGATGGATCCGGCCTGAACGGCAATCTCCAGCCCGTTCAGATCCGTGCCGGTCAGCCGGGCTTCCTGCTGTGCCACCAGTGTGATATTTTTGCCGTCCAGCGAGGTGCGGGTGTAGCGCCCCTGCCGGGTTTCGCCGGTGACCGACTGCCCGCTGCGTTTGTCTTCTGTCCGCTGATATTCGTTACGCAACTGTCCTTCTGTGCGCAGCGTATCGCCGCTCAGGCGGATATCCCCGCCGGTGATCTGTGCGCCGGTCAGTGTTAAAGCGCCCTGTGACTGCGCATCGAAACCATTCACGGCATCAATATTACCGGCCAGCTTCACGCCGCTGCCCTGCGCGGTATTCACCAGACGGATTTTCCCCGCGCGCATGCCGCCCAGATAATAGCTGTCCAGCGGAACCGCATTTTCCCCGGCAGAAATGGTCTGCATATCAGCGGAAACCGTATTGTTCCCGGTGATCACATTCAGTGCCGCCGCGCGGATCTCCCCGTCGGCATTAATCGCAGGCGCGACCAGATCCAGCACCTTACCGGTCGTGATCCCGCTATGTCCGATCGTCAGTGAATTTGTATTATCCGGCGTACTGTACGCACTGATCATCCCGTTCTCAATCAGCGGATTACCCACGATCAGCCCGGCATTATTGGTATTGATAAAACCGCAGCCCTGACAGCTGATCCCGTTCGGGTTGGCAAGGATCAGATCAGCCGCCATGCCGAACACTTCCTGCTGACCCAGCAGCAGAGAGGGGTTACGGCTGATCACCTCGTTGAGGATCACCCCGGCAGCCTGCCCGTTCAGGTTTTTGTTAGCCTCCAGCATGCCCGCCAGTTGCGATTGCCCGGCGGTCAGGGCGTTATTAAAGACCGCACCCTGATTATCCACATTAAAATCAAGATACTGGTTATGAGACAGCCCGCTACTGTTCGGCGCTGTAATATTGACAATATCCGTTCCGTTCACCTGAGAAACCCCGGGGCCGTTCAGGCCGCCGTCCGCCACAATCCCTGCGGCTGCGCTGTTCAGCGTGACAAAGGCCAGCGCCATCCACGCGGCCACCTTACCTGAAGAAGAGAGTTTAAAGCGTTCTTTTTTCATTGTATTTCCTTACCATCCAACGACTGACGGAGCCGATCAGAACTGATATCCCAGGCGCAGGGAAAACAGGGTGTCCTGTGCGGGCAGTGCCGCCACAGAGGTCCGGGCGCGGCTGATTTGCGCATCCAGCTGTGCGCCGCCGTAACTGACATTCACCCCTGCGGCGATACCCGCGGCAGACTGCCATCCCGCCTGCCCGGACTGAGCCATAACCCGTCCGTAGTCCGCACCGGCGCGGGGCGTTACCGTAACCCCCTGCCGGACAAAACGGCGGGAAAGGGTGTTTTGCCAGTACCATCCCTTATCCGCCGATAACGAGCCGTCGTGAAACCCTCTGATCGCGCTGTTATCCGACAGTGTCAGCCACTCCACCCCGGGGAGATGATCCTGTGTGTACTGACCGGCCAGATGACTGCTGAACAGCCAGGTGTCTTCCGACAGCGAAAACTGCTGAACATAGCTGAGTGAAAATTTGCCTTTGGTGTATTGCGGATCCGAGCCCGGCAGCGTGTTCCGGGTATCAGCCCCGAACAGTGTGGTGCCCTTTTCCGCCGATAAAGAGGTGCTGATAACGCCGCCCGGTACCAGAATCAGTCCGGTGTAACCGGCTTCGGTGATACTCAGGGACGGGCTGCTGACACCAATCAGTGTGTCATTGAGGTAGTTGCGGCTGCGTTTGTGTGTCATCTGCGCCATCAGTGAATCAATCCGTGAGCGGTTACGGAAGATAACATAATCCGCGCGCAGTGCGGCCTGAGCGCTGTCCCCGCGCAGAATGACGTGGTTATAACGCAGCGCCTGACTGATGCGGTAACGGGAAAGACTGCCGTAAGTGCTGACCGTCAGTGCGCCGTAAGGCACGGAGTAGAACAGCATGCCGGAGCGGCTGTAACGCGCCGCCGGGTTACCGGTTGTGGCGGAGCAGCTCAGGCTGACAAAATCAGATAATCCGGCCGGGCTGTCTGCGGTAACCGCGGCGCGGATAAAATTGCGTCCGGTACTTTTCTGTCCGTAATTATCTGCGCTGAGAGAAAAACCGGCCGGGGTACCACGCTGATTAACCAGCCGGATCACCGATCCTCCCGGTTCGCTGCCGGGCAGAATATCCATCGTGACATGATTGGATTTCAGGCGGTTTGCCTGATCCAGCCCCTGCTCCAGTTCGGTGATTTTCAGCGGCTTACCGGCCAGAGCGGGAAACAACAGATCCGTATTAACGCCGCGATCCGCGCCGTCGATCCGCTCCACCGTTCCTTCCGTCACGCCGATCCCCAGCTCGTGATAATCGTTAACCGGCAGAAAACGGATCCGCGCGGTGATATAGCCTTTCTCCAGATACCGCTCCATCAGTTCCGCCACCAGCACATTAATATCACGGCTGCGGATACAGTCTGCGGGCAGTGGTGAAAGTGAGCGGAAGTCGTCCTGAGATAACAGTGTGATACCGGAGAGATACACGCCGCTGACCGGCAGACAGTGTTCATTCTCTGCCGCACGCAGTAACGGCTCTGCGGGGGTGATCGTCGTCTGTGGCTTACTCAGTTGCCGGTAAGTCTGCTGTTCCAGCAGATCACTGACCTGTTGTGCGGCATCCTGCATCGCCCGGCGCGAGGCATCAGCGCCGGGGTTTTCCGCCGCAGCGGGGAAAGGTGCCGCATATACTAACGGGCAGAAAAACAGCCCCGGTAATACGATGCAGCGGAATAATGTCAGCAGTTTGGTCAATTCGTCTTACTTATCCTTTGCGTCAGTTACCGCCGCAGCGGACAGAAACGCCGTTTTTCTCCGGTATAACGCCGGATGAAAAAAGCCGCGCTTTTATCTGTTATCGGCAGAAATAAGAAAAACTTAACCGGCAGGATGTAAGACGGCGTCCGCCCGGCGGGCAGACGCGCAGATTATTTATGGCAGGCGGGTTTACTGTGGCGGCAGCCGGAAAGATGCTCAATGATCGGACACTCGGCGCTGTCATCCCCGGGACAGGAATCAGCCAGCGCCAGCAGGCGGTCACGGATAGCCGTGAGCTCCGTAATGGTTTTTTCAATCTGCTTCACTTTACCCAGTGTCGCCGATTTCACATCCGCCGCGTGGCGGTTCGGATTACGGAACAGCGATAACAGCTCGCGGCACTCATCCAGCGTGAACCCGACCTCTTTTGCCTGGCGCAGCAGGGTCAGTTCATCCACATGCCGCTCACTGAAATACCGGTATCCGTTCTCACCCCGTTCCGGTGGCGTGATCAAAGATTTATCTTCGTAAAAACGGATCGCTTTTGGCGTTAAACCCGTTTTTTGTGCAATATCGCTGATATTCATAACTTCTCCTTGACCTTACCCTTGAGGGAAGGTTTAACATCATCGTAAATCAAAATTCCCGTTCCCCCGAACAGAATTTTTTCTCTTGCGCTGTGTGCTGTTCTGCGGCGTGATGATGCGAAACATGTAAGGAAAAAAAGTATGGCTAATACCACTATTCTTGCGTTACAGGGGCTGTCCTGCGGACATTGCACCGCCAGTGTGAAAAAAGCACTCGACGCCCGCCCGGATGTTGAATCTGCGGTGGTCACCCTTGATTTCGCCAAAGTGACCGGCGATGCGGATGCGCAATCCCTCATCAGTACTATCGAAGATGCGGGTTACGAGGCTCAGATTGCAGATAAACCCGGTACAATTTTACAGCTTTCCGGGCTGAATTGTATGAAATGTGCCGCGAAAACGCAAAGTGCATTAGAAGCGGTTGACGGTGTTGCTGCTGCGGTGGTTGATACCAAAGAAGCGAAAGTGTACGGCAGCGCTGATGCACAGGCCTTAATCAGTGCAGTGGAAGCCGCCGGTTATCAGGCAGTGGTGGCGGGAGAAAACGCCTCCCCAAAATCTGAACCGCTGACGCCGTCTCAGACTGAGTCAGCGGCAGCGGAGCACTGCGACATTCCGGCCACGCCTGACAATACCCCTGCCATGCCGGTAATTGAAGAGGACGACGACAGTCTCTCCTTTCTGCTCGACGGTATGACCTGTGCAAGCTGTGTCAGCAAAGTACACAAAGCGCTGCTCAGTGTGGACGGCGTGGAAAATGCCCGTGTGAACCTCGCGGAACGCAGTGCGCTGGTCACCGGTCACGCTTCTGCGGAAGCGCTGATCGCCGCCGTGGAGAAAGCCGGTTACGGCGCAGAGCTGATTCAGGATGATGCCAAACGCCGTGAGCGCCAGCAGGAAGTGGCGGTTGCGAACATGAAGCGGTTCCGCTGGCAGGCGGCTCTGGCACTGGCGGTCGGTATCCCGGTAATGATCTGGGGGATGATCGGCGACAATATGATGCTGACCCCGGCGAACCACGGGATCTGGCTGACCATCGGGATCGTCACCCTGGCGGTGATGGTTCTGGCGGGCGGACATTTCTACCGCAGCGCCTGGCAATCCCTGAAAAACGGCAGTGCAACGATGGATACCCTGGTGGCGCTCGGCACCGGCGCCGCGTGGCTCTATTCCATCACGGTAAACCTCTGGCCGGACGTGTTCCCGCCGCAGGCGCGTCACCTCTATTATGAGGCCAGCGCCATGATTATCGGTCTGATCAACCTGGGTCATATGCTGGAGCAACGTGCCCGTCAGCGTTCATCAAAAGCACTGGAACGCCTGCTGGATCTGACTCCGCCGACCGCCCGTGTGGTGACAGCGGAAGGGGAAAAAGATGTACCGCTGGCCGATGTGCAGCCGGGGATGATCCTGCGCCTGACCACCGGTGACCGCGTGCCGGTCGATGGTGAGATCACGGAAGGCGAAGTGTGGATGGATGAGGCAATGCTGACCGGGGAGCCTATCCCGCAACAAAAAACCACCGGCGATACCGTTTCTGCCGGGACCACCGTGCAGGACGGCACCGTGCTGTTCCGGGCCGCCGCGGTCGGCAGCAAAACCACGCTGGCACGCATCATTAAACTGGTGCGCCAGGCACAGAGCAGTAAACCGGAAATCGGTCAGCTGGCGGACAAAATCTCAGCCGTCTTTGTACCGGTTGTGGTGGTTATCGCTCTGATCGCCGGTGCCGTCTGGTACTTCTTCGGCCCTGCGCCGCAGATAACCTATGCGCTGGTGATTATTACCACGGTACTGATTATCGCCTGTCCGTGTGCGCTGGGGCTGGCAACGCCGATGTCGATAATTTCCGGGGTCGGACGCGCCGCTGAGTTTGGTGTGCTGGTACGGGATGCGGATGCGTTACAGCAGGCAAGCACCCTCGACACCATTGTTTTCGACAAAACCGGAACCCTGACCGAAGGTATGCCGCAGGTAACGGAAATCCATACCTTTAATGGTTTCAGTGATGATGATGTACTGCGTCTCGCAGCAGCACTGGAAAGCGGTTCTAATCACCCGCTGGCCCGTGCCATCACTGAACGTGCGAAAGCGCTGACACTGCCGTCTGTCACGCAGTTCCGTACCCTGGCGGGGATGGGGATCAGCGGGGAGTCTGAAGGCCGGACACTGCTGCTGGGTAACCATGCACTGATGCAGGCACAAAAAATCAGCACCGCCGGGGAAGCGGATGCGCTGGTGCAGTCACAGGCCGGCAAAGGCGTGACCCCGGTCATGCTGGCGGTTGACGGCAGAATCGCGGCGATTCTTTCCATCCGTGATCCGCTGCGTGAGGACAGTGTCAGTGCGCTGGCGCGTCTGCACAAACAGGGATACCGACTGGTGATGCTGACCGGCGATAACGAAGTGACCGCCCGGGCTATCGCCAAAGAAGCCGGTATTGATGAAGTGATCGCCGGTGTACTGCCGGACGGCAAAGCCGCTGCCATTGAAAAATTACAGCAGGCCGGACGCCGTGTCGCGATGGTCGGTGACGGTATCAATGACGCACCGGCACTGGCACGGGCAGATGTGGGGATCGCCATGGGCGGCGGCAGTGATATCGCCATCGAAACGGCAGCAATCACCCTGATGCGTCACAGTCTGCACGGTGTGGCTGATGCGGTGGCTATCTCGAAAGGGACACTGCGCAACATGAAACAGAACCTGCTGGGTGCCTTTATTTATAACACCCTCGGGATCCCGATCGCCGCCGGGGTGCTGTTCCCGTTCACCGGCACACTGCTGAATCCGGTCGTGGCAGGGGCGGCAATGGCGCTGTCATCCATTACCGTGGTCAGTAACGCCAACCGACTGTTACGTTTTAAACCGAAAGATTAAATCATCAGTCACTATCTTAAGGGAGCGAATACTTCGCTCCCTTATTTTTTTCCTGCTGATTAACCGGATATGACTTATCAGGGTTGAAAAAAAAGCGCGCTTGCAGTCAACTAAGGTATCGTTTCACGACAGGAGTCGTCATGAAAACACTGTTCCGCCGGCTGAAAGATTACCTTATCCCGCCTGATCCGCAGGGTGGCTGCACCTGGCCCTCGGTTGACCTCACATTGCCGGGGGATATCTCACTGCATCTGGTCGGCAGTATTCATATGGGGTCGGAAGCCATGTATCCGCTGCCCGGCCCGCTGCTGGAAAGAATTAACCATGCTGATGGCCTGATTGTGGAAGCCGATATTACCCGTCCGGCACCACCGTTCCCGGGACAAGACCCGGAATCCCCCCGTCTGCCGGTAAGTGAGCGCTTACCGGAGCACCTGAGAAACGACTACCGCCGGTATTGTGAGGAACAACGCCAGCCGGTACAGACCCTGGATACCCTGCCTGCCTGGCAGGTGGCGCTGATCCTGCAGTCCGCCCAGGCACAAAGTCTCGGGCTGCGGCCGCATTACGGCATTGACTATCAGATGCTCAATGCCGCTCACGGACAGAATATCCCTGTTTTTGAGCTGGAAGGCACACAGGCACAGCTGCAGATGCTGCTGGATTTCCCGGACGAAGGACTGAGCCTGCTGGAAGATACCCTGGCCTACTGGCATGACAATGCGCGGGCACTTCAGATTATGCTCGGCTGGTGGCTCGATTACCGGCCGGAAAAACTTGCGCAGCCACTGCCCGCCACCTTCAGCGAGCAGACATATCAGCATCTGATGATAAGCCGCAACGACGCCTGGAAAACCCGGCTGACGCAACTGCCGCCCGGCAATTATGTGGTGGCGGTCGGGGCACTGCATCTTTACGGCGACCATAGTCTGCCGTCCATTTTGTGTTAAACTGGCAGGCCTTGTGACACTGCCGTCTGAATTATCTGCAAGGAAAGACCTATGACACCGGCTGTAAAACTTCTGGAAAAAAACCGGATTTCATTCACCCTCCATCCTTACGAGCATGATCCGAATGATCATAATTTCGGTGATGAAGCGGTTCGCAAACTCAATCTCGATGCCCGTCAGGTATACAAAACCCTGCTGGTGGCACTGAACGGTGATAATAAACACCTCGCCGTGGCCGTCACCCCGGTATCAGAACAGCTTGATTTAAAAGCCGTGGCTAAAGCCCTTGGTGTGAAAAAAGCGGAAATGGCCGATCCGGTGAATGCACAGAAAGTCACCGGTTATCTGGTGGGCGGGATCAGCCCGCTGGGGCAGAAAAAACGTCTGCCGACCCTGATTGATGAGGGGGCTCAGGAATTTGCCGCTATTTTCGTTTCCGGCGGCAAACGCGGCCTGGATATCGAACTGGCTCCGCAGGATCTGGCGAAAGTGCTGGACGGGAAATTTGCCCCGATCGCGAAACGGGACTGATAAACCGAATAAAAACCGGGGGTTGAAATGCCCCCGATTTTTTATAACTCAGACAGTCAATTAGTTGTTTTTATAAATAATTTCACCTTTCGGTTCATAATCCGCGGCTTTCAGCGGTGAATGCGCTTCAATATAGCCTTTCAGTACTTCTGCATCAACAAAGCCGGTATTGACATAGCCCGGATGAGAATCAATTTTCGGATAACCATCCCCGCCGATCGCATTGAAGTTCAGTGTCGCCATACGGTAGGTTTTGGCCGGATCCAGCGATTTGCCGTCAATCGTCACATCACTCACCGAACCGTCTTTATTCAGGGTCAGGCCGACATTATAAAACTGCGCATAAGCCCCTGAATCGGTTTTCATATTTGCCACGGCGGTCAGATACGGCAGTACTTCACTGCCTTTGAAATCGATATACACCAGTTCATTAGCAAACGGCTGCACTTTCAGCACATTTTTGTAGGTGATATCGCCCGGCTCGATAGAGTCACGCACACCGCCGCCGCTCATAATGGCGAAATCCGCATTCGCACGCTCTTTTTGTGCAGCCAGCAGCAGGTGCCCCATGCTGGTCTGTTCAAAACGAACTTTACTGCGATCACCTTCCAGTTTGCGGTCAACCGAGCCGACTTTAATATTCAGCTGCTCATCACCCTTTTCCTGATACGGTGTCAGCAATTTCAGCATTTCCGGACTTTCGCTGATTTCAGCGGTGTAATACACCCGCTCTGATGTGCCATCTTCTTTGGTGACTTTCTTCTTCAGGTTCACCGGGATAAGCTGATAGTGCTTCAGCGTGAACTCACCGTTGCGGAACTGAAAATCCGCCCGTCCCACATACTTGCCCCATTCATGAGCCTGCACAATCCAGGTGCCGTTCTGGTTATCCGGCGCACACGGGGTGCCGGGAACGTAATCGGCGATTTTATAATTCTTGTTTTCCGGCTGCATACAGACCGGATCCTGTGAGTGACCGCCGACAATCATATCCAGATAACCGGCCGGCAGGCTGCGCGCCATTTCCACATCCCCCGGGGCGTTGGAGCCGTGATTGCTGTCATCGTAGTGACCCATATGGGTGGCGGCGATAATGATGTCCGGCTTTTCAGTTTCGCGCAGGGCTTCAACCACGTTTTTCGCTTCGTCTGCCGGGGCACGGAATTCGGTATCCGGGAAGTTACCCGGGTTCCCGATTTTTGCCGTATCATCCGTTGTCAGACCAATTACCGCGATTTTCACGCCCTGTTTATCAAAGATGGCATACGGTTTAAACAGACGTTCACCGGTGCTTTTTTTATAAATATTGGCGGACAGGAACGGGAATGTGGCCCATTTTTCCTGAATACGCAGCGTTTCAAGCGGATTATCAAATTCGTGGTTACCCAGCGCCATTGCATCATAACCGACCAGGTTCATCCCTTTGAAATCCGGCTCGGCATTCTGTAAATCAGATTCAGGCACGCCGGTATTGATATCACCGCCGGAGAGCAGCAACAGTGACCCGCCCTTCTCTTCCACCTCTTTACGGATGCCATCCACCAGCGTTTTCTGAGCGGACAGGCCGTATTCACCGTGATCGTTCTGCCAGAAATGGCCGTGGTGGTCATTGGTGTGCAGAATGGTGATGTCATAGGTTTTATCTTTTTCCCAGGCATTCGCCAGCGCCGGAAAAAGCATTGCAGATACCGCCAGCGCACAGGCTGTGGTTTTCAGTGTAAATGTCATGGTCATTCCCTGTGTGTCTGAATAATGATACCGGCACAAAAGCAACTCTCTCCGGCGTTCTGCTGAAAGTATGATGAAAATTCACAAATTTTTACACCGGTTATGGTAAACACAGTAAAAAAAAGTGCGACCTGAATCAATATTTTGTCATTTTCCGGATCCGCACAAATACGAGAACGTATCCTTAAAAAATCTTTAAATATCAATATGCAACAGAGAAAAATCGGGTATTTATTCACCCGGCGACAGTGCGGCTATTTTGTACTGCGAAGAGATTACCGTGCTGTTACCGGCATAAATATCGCAATTAAACCTGTTTTTTTCAGGTTATTTTTATAAATATATCATTATCGATATTAAAAACAGATTAAATAACCTCAACGCATTGTTAACTAACAATAATGTAAACAATTAAAGTAAACCAATGATGGCAGCAACGGGGATCACAAAGAGCAGAATAAGCTGAAAATAGTTAAAGCTGAATGGTATCTGCTGTTAAGTCCTGTTTTTTACATAATTAGTTATATTTTTAACGCGATTTATATCACGAAAACATGTATTATATTTATAGTCAGCCCACATCCGTTCACACCACAAATCAAAAGGAGAATGAAAAAAGTGCATTCAACGCCTCTTATCACAACCATTGTTGGCGGTCTCGTTCTCGCTTATTTACTCGGTATGTTAGCGCAGCGGTTAAAGATTTCCCCGTTAGTGGGTTATCTGGCGGCGGGTGTGTTAGCAGGCCCTTTTACCCCGGGATTCGTTGCCGATGCGTCTCTGGCACCGGAACTGGCGGAAATCGGGGTTATTCTGCTGATGTTCGGGGTCGGACTCCATTTTTCACTGAAAGATCTGCTGGCGGTTAAAAATATCGCTATTCCCGGCGCTATCTGTCAGATAGCTGTCGCCACTATTCTGGGTCTCGGCCTTTCCGGGCTGTTCGGCTGGGGATTATTTACCGGGATCGTATTTGGTCTGAGCTTATCCACCGCGAGTACCGTGGTGCTGCTGCGTGCCCTGGAAGAGCGGCAGCTGATAGAGAGCCAGCGCGGTCAGATAGCCATCGGCTGGCTGATTGTCGAAGACCTTGCCATGGTGTTAACCCTGGTACTGTTACCGGCTGCCGCCTCTATCATTAATAATCCGGAATCCAGTGCCAGCACATCAGAACTGCTGATGAGCCTGGGCGTTACTATCGGTAAGGTCGTGGCATTCATCCTGATTATGATTTTTATCGGCCGCCGTGTGATCCCGTGGTTACTTGCCAAAACAGCTGCTACCGGCTCCCGCGAGCTGTTTACCCTGGCAGTGCTGGTGCTGGCGCTGGGTATTGCTTATGCCGCCGTCGCCCTGTTTGATGCCTCATTTGCCCTCGGCGCGTTCTTTGCCGGTATGGTGCTCAATGAGTCAGAGCTGAGCCACCGTGCCGCGCAGGATACCCTGCCGCTGCGTGATGCCTTCGCCGTACTGTTCTTTGTCTCTGTCGGGATGCTGTTTGACCCGATGGTGCTGATTAACCACCCGCTGGGCGTGCTCGGTGTACTGGCAATTATTATCATCGGTAAATCCGCCGCTGCTCTGCTGCTGGTGAGGATGTTCGGCCACAACCGGCGAACAGCCCTGACGGTTGCCGTCAGCCTTGCGCAAATCGGGGAATTCGCGTTTATCCTCGCCGGAATGGGGGTCACGCTGGAAGTCCTCAACCGCCAGGCCAATGACCTGATCCTCGCCGGTGCGATTGTCTCTATCATGCTCAACCCGGTGCTGTTTACGCTGCTGGATCGCTATCTGGATAAAACCGAGACGCCGGAAGAGCAGCAGGAAGAGGAAACGCTGGAAGAAATCACCCAGGTGCCGGTCAATATCTGCGGACACACCATTATTGTCGGTTATGGCCGTGTCGGTGCGATGCTGGCGGATAAGCTGCATAATAAAGGTTATCCGGTTGTGGTGGTGGAAGATACCCGCGCCCGTTTCGAGGAACTCGCAGAACGCGGCTACCCTTCCGTGATGGGTAACGCGGTGGCACAGGATGTACTGGATCTTGCCCGTGCCGATTGCGCCAGTGCGCTGCTGCTGACTATTCCGAACGGCTATGAGGCCGGTGAGATTGTCGCCAAAGCCCGCGCCATGAATGCGCATATGACGATCATTGTCCGCGCGCATTATGACGATGAGCGTACCTATATTATGGAGCGCGGTGCAAACCGAGTGGTGATTGGTGAGTTTGAAATCGCCCGTGCAATGAGCTCTTTGCTGACGGAAAACCAGACCGACCATGAGTTCGGCTGCCCGGTCAATATCAATCCTGCGGCGGAAGCGGAGGCTGAAACTGAAGGCCGTTCACTGCATGATATGCTGCGCAAACCTGAAGCAGATGCCGCCCCGGAAAACCAGAATCCGCATCCGTCGGCATAATCTGTTTTAACCTGCTGAAATACAAGCCCGGTCTGACCGGGCTTTTTTATGCGCATATAAAAAATCCTGCCGGCGCAGGATTTATATCAGAGGATAATAAAAAGATACTCAGTCACTGAACACCATTATTTGTGCAGTTCTGCCGTCATAATCACAATTATCAGTCGTACGGGAAATAAAATATAATATAAACACCAGATAAAATGGATTTTATTATGTTATTTTATGATATTTGTTATATTTTAATTGATAATTAACACAGCAATTGTTAATTTTATTAAATTACCTGAGAATAGTCAGTACCCCATCAGGTGAAAATATAATAATATCTGTCATTGTCATGAGTTTTAAGAAATACACACCGTGAAAAATCGTTACTACTTTGCTCCTGAGGAGGCGCTATGCCTGATTCTGGTCAGTATTTTATTGCAGTGCTACTGAGTCTTGTGAATATCATATATTTCAGAAAAATAATACTAAAACAAAAAATAATAAATAGAGTTATTATATCTGTAATTGTATCAACGCTATTTGTTACATTGTTTCCTCTTTTAAAGACAAGTGTATTAAAAGAGATGTATTTTAATTTTTCATTTTACACAGATACTAATTATTCTATCTCGGTTATTACAGGGAGTGTTATTAATCTGATCTCACTATGGGTATCCGATTCTGTAAAAAGGATTAAATAATATGAAATTATTAACTAAGCATATGATGGAAAATGTTTCAGGAGCAGGTAATCAGAATAATATTGATAATATTAAATTTATAAATGACCTTGTGTTAACAGCAGCAATAGGGGCTGCAATGACACCGGCTGCACCAGTCGTGGGGGCTGGGACTGCTGTAGTGGGCAGTTTAATTCATGATGGTATAAAACAACTTCCTGTCAATGTACCGATACCTGTACTTGTTAATCCGACACAAATCACACCTGAGCAGATGGAAATGTACAGAAATTATTTTAATTCGCAGAACTAAATATCAGCTACAAGCCCGGTCTGACCGGGCTTTTTTATATACACATAAAAAATCCTGCCGGAACAGGATTTATATCAGAGGATAATAAAAAGATACTCAGTCACTGAATACCATTATTTGTGCAGTTCTGCCGTCATAATCACATTATCAGTCGTACGGGCACTGGTGATGGTATAACCGGAAGCTCCGCTTTCCTGTGCTTTTTCAGCAATTTTTGCTTCAGCAGATGTCAGTGTGTCACTGGTGACAGAGACTGATTCAGCAGAAGCCGCAAAGGAAAACAGTGTCAGAGCAGAAGCAGTAATCAGTGTTTTTACAGTATTCATGGTCATTTCCTTGTTACATTCAATAAAGGGTATATTTCATCTGGCAAGCCTCTCTTGCCGGGAATGACCAAAGCTTAAACCTCAACATAACCTGAGGTTAAAGCGAATTTTTCACCTCAACTTCATCAGTAAAGTTGATGATACCGATGTGTAACACAGATTATCCTTATAGGTAATATATTGAGCTATCTGTTATTGCCCATAAAAAACGCCGGAAAATTCCGGCGTTTTTCAATTATCTTTATCAGCGTTCCCAGTATGACTCTTCCAGACTGTCTTCGCGATCCGGTAACCCTTTGGTCAGACGCGGTGAGTGCTGAATCAGTACCTGATAGCTGACACGGTTGGCATATTTGCAGACCTGCGCCAGAGAAGAGTAGGTCAGATAGCGGCGCTGGTGCTTACTGGAGTTCGGGATATTCATCCGGTGATAGCTGTTGGCCGTAATGTCATGCAGTAATGCCGATAATGCCCCGTCGCCGGCACCGTTGGTGTTCATTATCTTATCCGGGCCGCCCATATAAGGCTCGATATGGGAATAGACCCGCGCTGCATCCTGACAATCTTTCTGACGCATTGCACGGCTGAATTCATAACGGTTAAATTCCGCCAGTGCGCCCGGTAACAGCGGGTGGGTAGTTTCGCGCATAAATTCTTTTTCTGAATAACCAGCCATATATAACCCGGCAGGACCTGCGGTACACAGCACCAGATCCACCCAGTCAAGGGCTTTATCTGACGCCAGAAGCGGGTCGGCAATTCCGGTCAGTGCCAGCGCTTCTTCTTCATTCATTGCCAGCACAGAAATATTTTGCGCGAGGAAATCACGCCACCACTGCGGATCTTCCGCGATCACATGTTTGGTGCCCAGTGTCAGGATCACCGGCACATCATGTTTTTTCGCGTATTCAATGGCTTTCATGGTGGCATCCGGCATCGGTTCGCCCGGTTTGCAGCGCACCAGATAGGCGGTCAGCACCAGTGCCGAGGCTTCCGCAATGATCGCTTCCGGAATGCTTTCCGGACGCAGCTGGTTCATCAGCCCGGGGCTGATGGCAAATGTCCGCTCGCCGTTTTCACTGATCAGAGTAAAGCAGCGGCCAATCGGGCCGTCAACACCCTGTAAATAGTTAAGATCCATACGACTGGATGTATTGCACAGATAATAATAGGCATAGCTGCCAATCTGAATATTATTGCACATGGTACCCAGCAGCACAGAACGGTCGTCTGCCAGGACGGAATAATTGTGGAGAGTATTACCGATAGTGCCGCCGGCAAATTCATGCGTGATCAGCGAACGCCCGATCAGCTCCCGGTAGAGCTCTTCAGCCACATCATCCTCAATGACCAGCGAATGCCCGCGGCTGAGCTGATAACGGCGGATAAAATCATCATCCACGTTGGCTTCAATATCCACCAGCGTCTGATCAATACCCACGATATAGGCGCGGGTATTTTCATCATCTTTCATCAGCTGGACGGGCTGTAATAACGGGTCACGCAGGCTGACCGGGAAATAGTGTTTGGATTTGCGTCTGCCGGGGAATTTCATAAAGGTTCATGGCCGGAAAAAAAGATGTCGCATTTTATCATAATGCAACGAAGAATGTGAGCGGACAGAACCCTCAATGTCCGCTCAACCGGAAATTATGCTGTTTTTTTTCTGTTAACAAACATATTCCATGAAAAAACTGCCATCACTGCAAGGATAAACCCTAAAAAGGCGGATGCAATGAGATACATTTTCGTGCCGGGACCGTCTTTCACCACCGGCAGATCCGGGGATTCGGTCACGGTGAACGGAATAATATTCAGTGAGAAAGGCGCGATACTTTTGATGGATTTCAGGGTATAGGCTCTGTCCAGAAGTTCCGCATCCACCGCCGGTAAATCCAGTGCTTTCAGGGAGTCTATCATCTGTGTCACCGCCGGGCGGCCCATGGCACGGTAAGACGCTACCGGGTCTGCTCCCGGATTCTGAGGCGGGGCAGAAGCCGCCGCCGGTGCAACCCGTTCTGCTGCAGCCAGGTAAGCCAGCGTCTGCTCACGCTGATGTTCGGCTTTCACCAGCGCCACCCTGTACTGGCTCTGACCGGCACTCAGCGCAGCCGCGAGGTTTTCCTGCAACTGTGTCTGCATCACATTCCGGCTGTATTGCGCGGTGTAATCGAGATAATCCGACAGCATTTGCTGTGCGGTCTGCGGGTCAGCAGCGGTGAAGGTGACTTTGGCGGTAGCCGGTTCCAGTATGTTTCCGTCCGTTTTCTGAAAACCAAAAGAGCCGGAAACGGTGGTATCACCCTGTGAGAGACGAAATGATTCCTGTACTGACGGCGACTGCCAGACCGTACTGAAAACATTAAACGCCGCAGGTAAATCAGAGACCGCAGACACGTTAAGTGCATTCATCTGCAGACGGACGTTATCCAGATCCGGCATATCGCGGAGATCTGTCGCCGTCACTTCGGCTGTGCTGGTCCATTTCTGCGGCAGTATTTTGGCGACACCAAATCCGGCGGCAGCGAATAATACGGTCACAATGACGATAAAAATCTTATGCCGGTACAACAGCGTCAGCAGATCAATAATATCGATCTCGTCATTATTAAGGTTAACTGAGCCCTTCTCATTCACCATATCCGTAGCACCCGTCCTGTCTGCAATGAAGTACTGAATTTTACGTAAAATGAACAGTAATATCTGTCATGTGAAATACTGAATTTTACGTAAAATGAACAGTAATATCTGTCATTTTTCGGCTAATTAATTGTCATATAGGTAATGTTAACATTAATTCCTTAAAATTCTACGCATAACAGTGGTATGTTTCGGACTATTCCAGATTGGCATGTAAAAAAACTAACCAACTAACGCCCGCATTAGTTTTATATGAATTTCATCATCATTAAGGGACTGAATGTAATGATATTCAACGCCTCCGGAAGATAAAAATAATGTTTTATTCTGCTCCATTATTTCTTCTAATGTTTCCAGGCAGTCTGCAGAAAACCCCGGACACATCACCTGAACGGATTTAACTCCTTGCGAGGGTAATAACTTCATGGTTTCATCAGTATAAGGCGTAAGCCACGGCTCACGGCCAAAGCGGGACTGATAAGTGTGCATGATACGTTCTGCCGGGAAATTAAGCCTTTCCCGCAGTAATGCTGTTGTCGCGTCACATTCCGCCGGGTAAATATCCCCTTCTTTCGCATAACGGACAGGAATTCCGTGATAGGACAAAATCAGGCGGTCAGGTACCCCGTGCTTCGCGAATGCCGCCTCTGCCGACTGTGCCAGCGCCTCAATATAGAGCGGGTGAGTCGCGTAGCTGCGGATAAAACGGAGTGACGGGAATGTCCGGCGGCGTTTAAAGATATCCGCCAGCCCGTCAAAGACCGCCGCGGTGGTTGAGCAGGAATACTGCGGATACAGCGGCAGGACATCCAGATGTGTCACGCCCTGCGCCAGAAGGGCATCAACCGCAGATTCCAGCGACGGCGAACCATAGCTCATCCCCAGTTCCACCGGAGTCCCCGGCATCTGAGCCGCCAGTGCCGCCTGCTGACGGCGGCTGTATACCAGCAGCGGGGAACCCTCTTCCATCCAGACAGACTGATAAAGCTTCGCCACACGCGGTGAGCGGAACGGCAGCACAATACCGCGCAGAATACACTGCCAGAGCAGCGGAGAGACATCCACCACTCGCGGGTCACTCAGAAACTGCTTCAGATAGCGTTTTACCGCCGGGGTTTCCGGCGCATCCGGAGTCCCTAAATTAACCAGTAAAACGCCGCGTTTGTATTGATTTGTCATCAGAAAATCCTGTCAGCAACTGAGAATGATTGTCAGGGTAATGTATTGTATGTAATGATTCTTATTCTTTTCTGCCATGTTCTTCATGTTCTTCATCCTTTTGCCCGCAGGTTCGTTGGCTGCGGTTCACTGGCAGTTCAGGATAAAAAAAGGCAGCCGTTTGGCTGCCTGACAGAAATAAGTGCCGGATCAACCCAGGATACGGGCTAATTCCTGACTGACTTCGCTTACCGGACGGGTGCCGTCAATACGGTTGTATTTCACGTCACTCATCTGAGCTTCTTTCTGATAGTACTGGATCAGTGGTGCAGTCAGCTGATGGTATTCCACCAGACGCTTACGGACGGTCTCTTCCTGATCATCTTTACGGATGGTCAGTTCTTCACCAGTCACGTCGTCTTTATTTTCTGTCTTCGGCGGATTGTATTTTACATGATACACACGGCCTGAGCCCGCATGTACACGGCGGCCGATAATACGGTCAACGATAATCTCATCCGGAACATCAAATTCCAGAACGAAATCAACGGTGATACCGGCTTCTTTCATTGCATCTGCCTGCGGAATGGTGCGCGGGAACCCGTCCAGCAGGAAACCGTTACGGCAGTCATCCTGTTTGATGCGCTCTTTAACCAGTGCGATAACTAATGCGTCAGTCACTAATTTGCCGTTGTCCATCAGTTCTTTTGCCTGGAGACCCAATTCACTGCCGGATTTCACTGCTGCACGCAGCATGTCACCCGTCGAGATCTGAGGGATCCCGTATTTTTCCATGATAAACTGAGCCTGAGTCCCTTTACCGGCGCCCGGAGCGCCGAGCAGAATAATACGCATTGCGTAAACCCCTTGCTGGTTGCTTTTTTATAATTCGGATAAAAACAAGCTACCATACCATTTGTCAGGGTATGGACTCAAGAAAAGCGGGGAAACTCTGCTGTTCGGTTTTCCTGACTTCAATAAAAAAACCACATGATCATCATGAAATCATGTGGTTTTTAAGCGGGTTATACGCGATTTCGCTCACCCGTCGCGGGAACGCCTGTTTTTAGCCTAATAACAGACTATTCATCCGGGAAACGAATTCGTTCGGATCTTCCAGGGTTCCGCGTTCAACAAACAGCGCCTGATCGAGCAGCAGATTGATCCAGTCGGCAAAGCGGCTTTCATCCTGCTGTTCTGCAGCCAGTTTCACCAGCGGGTGTTCCGGGTTCAGTTCAAAGTTGTATTTCACTTCCGGCGCCTGCTGGCCGGCGGCGGCAAACAGTTTCGCCATCTGTGTGCTCATATCATCAGCATCGGTGGTGACAATCGCCGGGGTTGATGTCAGACGGTGAGTCAGTTTCACTTCTTTTACGCGATCACCGAGCAGGGTTTTCACCCGCTCAACAAACGGTGCCAGCTCTTTGTCCGCTTCTTCCTTCGCTGCCGGATCTTCATCCGCCAGTTTTTCCAGCGATTCATCCGCT
Organism: Morganella sp. TYF_1; assembly: GCF_043105645.1. Classification (NCBI taxonomy): domain Bacteria; kingdom Pseudomonadati; phylum Pseudomonadota; class Gammaproteobacteria; order Enterobacterales; family Morganellaceae; genus Morganella; species Morganella sp. TYF_1. The sequence continues at coordinate 97,410 of NZ_JBICLU010000018.1, forward strand.
TTGCTGACAGACTGGAAAGTTTTACCATCAAATTCATTGAGGTAATTCATCATCCACTCATCGATGCGATCGGAGAGCAACAACACTTCAATGCCTTTCTTGCGGAACAGTTCCAGATGCGGGCTGTTTTTCGCAGCCGCATAGCTGTCAGCAGTGATGTAGTAAATTTTCTCCTGACCTTCCGCCATGCGGGATACATAATCCGCCAGGGAAACGGTCTGCGCGGAGGTGTCTTCCTTCGTGCTGGCAAAACGCAGCAGTTTGGCGATCAGTTCCGCATTAGTGCTGTCCTCGCCCGGACCTTCTTTCAGAACCAGGCCGAACTGCTGCCAGAATGTCTGGTATTTTTCCGCGTCATTATTGGCCAGTTTTTCCAGCATCTGCAGAACACGTTTGGTCAGTGCGCTGCGCAGGCTGCGGGTGACGGCGCTGTCCTGTAAAATCTCACGGGAAACGTTGAGCGGCAGATCATTGGAATCTATCAGGCCGCGCACAAAGCGCAGATAGTTCGGCATAAACTGTTCCGCGTCATCCATGATAAACACGCGCTGGACATACAGGCTCAGGCCACGACGCTGATCGCGGTGCCACAGGTCAAACGGTGCCACAGACGGGATATAGAGCAGGCTGGTGTATTCCTGCTTCCCTTCCACGCGGTTATGCGCCCATGTCAGCGGATCAGCGAAATCATGGGAGAGATGCTTGTAAAACTCATTATATTCTTCATCACTGATGTCGTTTTTATTGCGCGTCCACAGTGCCTGAGCTTTGTTGATTTTTTCCCAGATAACAGTGCCGTCTTCTTCATTTTTGCTTTCGATTTCCACCGGCAGCGCAATATGATCAGAATATTTGCCGATAACCGAGCGCAGACGCCAGTCATCGAGGAACTCATCTTCCCCTTCACGGAAATGCAGGGTGATTTCAGTACCGCGTGAATCCTTGTGGGTTTTGGCGATAGAGTAATCCCCTTCCCCTTCCGATTCCCAGAATACTGCCTGATCAGACGGCACACCTGCGGCACGGGTGATCACCGTGACTTTGTCTGCCACGATAAAGGCGGAATAGAAACCCACCCCGAACTGACCGATCAGCTGGCTGTCTTTTGCCGCGTCAGAGCCGAGCGATTCGAGGAAAGCTTTGGTGCCGGATTTGGCAATCGTGCCCAGGTTGTCGATGACCTCATCACGGGTCATCCCGATACCGTTATCACTGATGGTCAGGGTGCGTTTTTCTTTATCAGCGGACAGACGGACATGCAGATCACCGTCATTTTCATACAGTGAACTGTCGGATAAGGCACGGAAGCGCAGTTTATCGGCCGCATCAGAGGCGTTGGAGATAAGCTCGCGCAGGAAAATTTCTTTGTTGGAATAAAGTGAGTGGATCATTAACTGCAGAAGTTGTTTTACTTCTGACTGAAAACCACGGGTTTCTTGTTCTTGCAGACTCATGAATAACCTCAGACTGACTTATCAACGAAAAAAAACAGGATAAAAATCAGGTGGGGCCGGTCTTTACATTTTCAAGGCAAACGGGGAATTTTTTGTGACAATTCTGAGGAAAAGTGACAGACGGCACAGACCGTCTGTCCGGGTAACAGGCAAAATTGCTGTCAGTAACCGCTGTTGTAACGGATTTTCTGACGTCCGGCAATGGAGTGGGACAAGGTCGTACCGTCCACCATTTCCAGCTCACCGCCGACCGGTACACCATGGGCGATACGGCTGGCGGAGACATCATACTGCGCGCACATTTCCGCAATATAGTTGGCGGTGGCTTCCCCTTCCACTGTCGGGTTGGTCGCCAGGATCACCTCAGTGATGGTTTCCTGAGCCAGCCTCGCCTCCAGTTTATCCAGCCCGATATCCATCGGACCGATGCCGTCCAGCGGTGACAGGTGTCCCATCAGCACAAAGTAACGGCCGGAAAACTGCCCTGTCTGCTCAATCGCATGGATATCCGCCGGGCTTTCCACCACACAGATAAGGCCGGTCTGCTGACGGCGCGGGTTGGCGCAGATAGTACACTGTTCCTGCTCGGTAAACGTCCGGCAGTCCCGGCAGTGACCGATTTCCGACATGGCACGGGTCAGCGCCTGTGCCAGGCGCATCCCGCCGCTGCGGTCGCGCTGTAACAGCTGAAACGCCATACGCTGCGCCGATTTCGGCCCGACGCCCGGCAGGCAGCGCAGGGCGTCCATCAGTGCTTCAAGAAGCGGACTGGTTTGCATCAGAACGGCATCTTAAAGCCCGGCGGCAGCTGCATTCCGCTGGAGACTGACGCCATTTTTTCTTTCTGAGTTTCGTCGATACGACGCGCGGCATCATTGAATGCGGCAGCAATCAGATCTTCGAGCATCTCTTTGTCGTCTTCCATCAGGCTTGGATCGATTTCCACACGGCGGCAGTTATGTGCGCCGTTGATAGTCACTTTAACCAGGCCTGCACCGGATTCACCGGTGACTTCCGTATTTGCAATCTCTTCCTGCATCTGCTGCATTTTATCCTGCATTTGCTGGGCTTGTTTCATGAGATTGCCCAAACCGCCTTTACCGAACATAGTTTTCTCTCTTTGACTAAATTGCGTATTCCAACGCAGGGTGGTTAAACAGGCCGGATACTCTCTTCATCCAGTTCCGCATCAAAAAAGGTCAGCAGAGTCTGAATGGTTTTATCCGTCACAATGGACTGACGCGCCTGCGCCAGCATCTCTTCATAGATAGCCTGCCGCCATTCCAGCGGCGTTTTCATGCTGACATCATCGTCTTCACAAATCGTGAGACTGATAACTTTACCATAAAGTTCACTCAGTGCATCACTCAGCACACTGTGTGCTGATTTTGAATTCAGGTGGCGCTGCGAGGTACGCAGATGCAGACAAATACTGTCTTCCCCGGTCTGCTCTTTCACGGCATTCAGCGCCAGTTGCTGCACCAGTTTCGGCAGCTGCATTTTATCAATATCCGCCGCCCACGGATCCCGTTCCCGGGCGGCAACAGCCAGCTTTTCAGCCACTTCCGGTGTTTTTTCGTGCTCAAGGGCTTTTTTGATATCTTTCGGGCGCGCAACCGGGTTTTTTTCTTCCGGTTCATCCTGTTTCTGCGGACGCCACTGATACGGCTGCGGCTTTCCGGATGCTTTCGGCTGCGGAGCAGACACAGCACGCCCCCGGCGGTTTTCAGTCACGGCAGCGAGTCGCTCCAGTGCTGAGTTCGCCGGTTTACCCTTATCCGTTAAGGTAACCGGCTCAGACTTTTTTGACGGCGGGGTCTCCTGCCGGTTCAGCGCATCACGGGCTCTCAGCAACTGGGCTGTCGGGTTATTTTCCGTTTCCTGCGGCATCACCGGCGGCGGTGTACTGCGTGCCGGTGTGACCGGTGCTGCGGTCTGCGGTTGTGACGGCAGGGAAACCGGTGCCACGGACGGCGCGGTGATCACGTCATCAATCACATTACGCGGATGGAATGCCAGCGCACGTAACAGCGCCATTTCCGCGCCCATGCGTCTGTCAGGCGCATACGGCAGCTCTTTGCGGCCGACCAGCAGTGTCTGGTAATAGAGTTGCAGATCCGCCGGGGCAATGGCCCGGGCCAGGATACGCAGACGCTCTTCTGTCACACCGGCAGCACTGTTTTCCTGTACCGGCAGCAGTTGCAGCATGGCAATTTTATGCAGTGCCGCCAGCATTTCTGTCAGCAGATTATCCCAGTCCGCGCCCCGTGATGCGGCATCGTTCACACCGTTCATCACCTGAACGCCATCCCCTTTTACCAGGGCTTCCAGGATAGTCAGGGGCTGCTCGTCGTCGAGAGTACCGAGCATCTGCGTGACCACGTCCGTGGTCACTTTTCCGGCACCAAGCGCAATCGCCTGATCCGCCAGACTCAGCGCATCACGCATACTGCCGTCGGCGGCACGGGCCAGTAACAGCCGTGCGCGGGCATCGTTTTCAATCTGTTCTGCGGTCAGAATGGTATCAAGCTGCTGACTGATCTGATCCACATCCAGTGCTTTGAGATGGAACTGTAAGCAGCGGGATAAAATCGTCACCGGCAGCTTTTGCGGGTCGGTGGTCGCCAGCAGGAATTTGACGTGCTCCGGCGGCTCTTCCAGGGTTTTCAGCAGCGCATTAAAGCTGTGACGGGAGAGCATGTGGACTTCATCGATAAGATAGACTTTGAAACGCCCGCGTGACGGAGCGTACTGGACGTTATCCAGCAGTTCACGGGTATCTTCCACCTTGGTGCGCGATGCGGCATCGATCTCAATCAGATCAACAAACCGCCCCTGCTCAATTTCCAGGCAGTTCTGGCATTTACCGCACGGGGTGGCGGTGATGCCCTGTTCGCAGTTGAGACCTTTGGCGAACAGCCGTGCCAGGGTGGTTTTTCCGACCCCGCGGGTACCGGAAAAGAGATAGGCGTGGTGCAGCCGCTGATGTTCCAGCCCGTTTGCGAGCGCTGTCAGAACATGCTGCTGACCGATAACCTGTGAAAATGTTTGTGGTCGCCACTTACGGGCAAGGACTTGATAGCTCATGGATTCCGCAGAGAGTGAACATGATTTTCCATCATGCTACCACAGCCTCACCACAATGGGCGAGGCTGAGTTTGCGTTTAATACGGGGAGAGACTCAACCGCCGGCATATTCCAGCAGGCAGAAGCTGTGTACACCTTCCGCTTCAAGGCGTTTCGCGCCGCCGAGATCCGGCAGGCCGATAATAAAGGCCGCTTCATGCACTTCACCGCCCAGACGGCGGATCAGACGGATGGTCGCATTGACGGTGCCGCCGGTGGCCAGCAGGTCATCAACAACCAGCACGTTGTCACCGCTGCTGATGCTGTCTTTATGCATCTCCAGGGTATCAGTGCCGTATTCCAGATCATAGGTCTCGCTGAGGGTATCACACGGTAATTTCCCTTTTTTGCGGACCGGGACAAAGCCGACACCCAGACGTAACGCAACCGGTGCGCCGAATAAGAATCCGCGGGCTTCAGTGCCCACGACTTTGGTGATCCCTTTGTCTGCGAAATGCGCCACCAGCATATCAATCGTCAGGCGGTAAGCTTCAGGGTCAGACAGTAATGTGGTGATGTCGCGAAACAGTACCCCTTCCTTAGGATAGTCAGGGATAGTCCGGATACTTTCTTTAATAAATTGCAGTTGTTCAGCAGTTGCGCTCATAATAGGTGCCATAGAGAGAACACGAAACCTCAGAATCTATGCAAATCAGGGGAAAATTGCAACCGTATCCCGTGACTTTGCCGATTATTTGTTGTTTTATATCAAACAGACTAAAAAATGCTTCCGTAGTTATCAGATCCTCAACAACGACGATCCCGGGCACATTTCACTGAGGCGGATATGAACACCAGACAATTGTTACAGGCGCTGAGGCAGAAAATCTGCGCGCTGGAAGCGCAAATTGCCCCGATAGCAGACCGGGAGCTGAGCCAGCGTTGCTTCGATGATACCCTGTTCGCCGCCCGCAATAAAACCCTGCGTCTCTGCATGGATGAATTACTGCACCATACTGATCAGCTTGAGCTGTGTGCGGATGAAAACCGGGCAGAACAGGTGCGCTTCCTGGCAGAAAAAATTGTTGCCCAGATTGCGGCACTGAGCCGTGAAGCGGCAACGCAGTCCCTGCGGCAGAAAGAGCAAAGCTATGTGAAACGGGACAGCCAGGTGGATCTGTATCAGCGTCTGGCGCAGCATCAGGATTATGAGCGCCGCCTGGCACAGATGACCGATGACCGTGAGCTGGCCCTCGGCCGCGCACAAACCTTTGCCGAACAGCAAAAACTGCAGAAAGAGCTGGCAGCACTGGCCGGACGCCTTGTCCGCTGCCGTCAGGCGCTGCAGCGGATAGAGCGGCAGATTGAACGCCACGACGGCACCGAATTTTAATCAGATACCGGATATCCCCATGAGTCTTGAAAATGCCCCCGATGAGGTAAAACTGGCGGTCGATCTTATCTGTCTGCTGGAAGAAAACCGCATCCCGCCCGCAACCGTGCTCGCGGCGTTACAGATTGTCCGCCGCGATTATGAAAACAAACTGCGCGATACTGACGGTGATCAGGCCGGCTGAGCGCCGTCATCCTTATCTTTTCCCTGCACCTGCACTTCTTTACCGCTGTTCTGATCGTGGAGATACACTTCCAGCTGGTTGAAGGCGATATTGATATCGTTTTCACGCGCCATCCGGTCAATCGCGCGGTTCACTTCGTCCGTGGTGGCACTGCGGTCACCGATAGTGCGCACATAGAAACGCAGCTGGTGATCGAGACTGCTGGCACCAAACTCGGTGAAATACACGCCCGGCGCCGGGTCAGTCATCACTTTCGGGTTATCGGTGGCGGCTTTCAGTAAGACCTCTTTCACTTTCGCCAGATCCGAACCGTAAGCCACACCGACATTAATCACAATCCGCGTGACCGTATCAGACAGTGACCAGTTGGTCAGGCGCTCGGTCATAAAGGCTTTGTTCGGGATAATCACCTCTTTGCGGTCAAAATCAACCACCGTGGTCGCACGGATACGGATTTTGTTAACCGTACCGGAGAAGGTGCCGATAGTGACGGTATCGCCGATGCGGATCGGGCGCTCGAACAGAATAATGATACCAGAGACAAAGTTGGCGAAGATTTCCTGTAACCCGAAGCTGAGACCGAAGGTTAAGGCTGCCGCCAGCCACTGTAATTTACCCCACGACACCCCGAGCGTACCGAACGCGGCAATCGTCCCGATCCCGACAATCAGGTAAGTCAGAATCGTGGTGATGGCGTACGAGGTGCCCTGACGCAGCGAGAGACGTGAGAGCACAAGGACTTCCAGCAGCCCCGGCAGGTTGCGCATCATTATCCAGGAAATGACCACAATCAGGACAGACAGGATCAGATCCCCGAGCGTGATCGCCTCCACCACATTCCCCAGTGCGGTATCGACGTTGTAATGCCACAGCGTGATACTGTCGAAGAAAGAGAATATGGTAATAAAATCAGACCATATACCGTAGAACGCCACCGCAAAGACAATAAACAGCACCATCGAGGTCAGACGCAGTGACTGCTGATTAATCAGCTCCATCGACATCGGCGGCTCTTCCACAATCATATCCGGGACATCATCCCCCTCATGCTGTTCTTTATGCTGAACCTGCTGTTTCTGACGGCGGGCCAGCGCACGCTGATAGGTCAGCCGCCGCGCCGCCAGTGCCAGGCCGCGCAGACTGGTGTGATACACCATATACCACATCAGCAGCAGATAGAGGCTGTCTATCCAGCGGCTGCTGAGGCGCAGCGCCGTGTAGTAATACCCCAGACCGACCAGCACCACCAGAATCAGCGGAGAGAACGTCAGCAGGGTCAGCAGAAACGCCCGCACCAGGTGAGAGCCTTTCTCACGCCAGATCTCAATGCAGAACGGCAGTGTGAATGCAAAGACGAACACCAGCGCCACCGGCACCACCAGCTGACCAATCACATCATCCACCAGACGCAGCGGATATTCCATGCCGTAAGCGGCCCACAGCATAATCGGCAGCAGCGGCAGAGCCAGACGCACCAGTCTGCGGCGGCCGGTACGGCAGATCTCCGGGTCAATCCCGAAGTGCGTGACCGCAATGCCTTCCGGTTTCATCACCCGGTAGCTCCACTCGAACAGCACCCAGAAGAGTGCCAGCTGGCGGGAGATGGTCCACATCAGCGCGGAATCCGCACTGCCGGTTTTCAGGCAAAAATACCCGAAAGCGATGACAAGCAGTGAGGAAGGCAAGGTTTTGATCAGCGTCAGCCCCAGCGCCATCGGCGTGTATATCTGCCGGTCTTTTTTCAGCCGCCCGACATCGGCATTAATTTCCGCCAGTTTGGTATCAATATTCTTGGTACCGAAACGCAGCAGCAGCGCAATAATCAGCAGCGGAATGGTAATAAAGAGGGAATCGATAAAACCGTTGACCAGGCTTTGCAGTGACCAGTTCAGATCCAGTGACGTCAGCTCCTGTTTGGCTGCGCCCGGGAAAGACTGAAACCAGGCCAGGTTTACCGGTTTGTTACTGTTGACCCAGAAAATCTGCTGCGCGAGGGTTTTCTCCAGTGAAGCCACCACGGTAACCAGCTGAGTCTGATCCAGCTGCAGGTTAATCGCCTGGGAAATCTGGTTGCCCATCTGGGTATTCAGCTGATCCAGCAGATCCTGACGGACGGACACCACCTGCATCAGTGCATGCTTCTGAGCCCGCAGATCCGCTTCGGTCGCCGGTACATCATGGGTTTTGGCGTATTCGTCAATCAGGGTACTGACGAAATTGTCCGGCTGATAAAGCTTGTCGCGCTGCTGGTTAATTTCAAACTGCGCCAGGCGCATATCCGCAATTCTGTCCGGTAAATCCTTAATCAGTAAATCCGGCGGCAGGTTGATCTGCTCTTTAAACAGGATACGGGAGAGCAGCAGACTGCCGCGCAACACCGTAATCTGCTCTTTGAGGTTGCGCTCGGATTGCAGCGCGCGATCCAGAATACTGCGGATTTTAATCGTGCGCTGCACCAGCTGGTTATTATCACGGGTAGCGGCGACCAGTTTTTCACTTAAATCATGGTTGAGCGCGATTTCACGCTGCACCAGCGGATCGTCCTGCATATTACGCGGGGTATCATCCGAGCTCTGCGCCTCTTTGGCTGCTTCTTCCGAATAATCCAGCCGTTTACTGCTGACGGTTTCCTGAATCACATCAATATTGCTTTCCAGCTGTTTGATGCGTTCCACCACATAGTCACGCTGCACCTGCAGCAGGTTCTGCAGCAGGGTGTTCGACTGTAATGCCCGCTTCTGATAATCAATCTGCTGCTGTAAGTAATACTGCTCTACCTGAAGGGCTTCAATTTCCGTCGGCCGCAGCACTTTCTGGGCTGCCATAGAGTCATTCAGTTCAACGCGGATCTGCTGCAGGCGCTGTACATTGGCATACATAATATTCTGCGCGCGCTCAGGCTGAGTCTGGAGTGCAATCAGATCACTGTTATAAGAAGAGAGGTTATTCTGTGCGGTCTGCAACGCCTCAAGGGTGCTGTTAAGTTTCAGCTCCAGCTGTGAGAGCGGCAGATTCTCAATGGAGGCCCGGTATTCCGCCACGCCTTCATCCGTTAATGATTTAATCTGCGTAAATTTTTGTGTGACCTGATCTGACAATTTCGGGGCGTCATCCACCTGTTTTTTCAGTGCCTGCGATTTCTCTTTCAGGGCATCGAGATTGTCATAAAACACCAGCGCCCGCTCCAGATCCTGCACTGATAACTTATCAGCGGCAGTCTGTTCTTTGCGGTTATTCAGAGCATTGAGTTCGGTCTGAATGGTGTTGCGGTCCGGAATATCCGGCGCGGCCGCCAATGCACTGTTCTGAACCAGTACCGGCAGCAGAAAGATAAAACAGGTAAAAAGACGGAGGAAAATCTGCCTCAGCAGACCGGAAGCCGGGACACGGCTGATTCGCTTCATAATAATATCCACCTGTATCTGCCCTTCCCCGGCTGTTTGTTTCAGGTTATCTGATTAAAAGGTAATGATTTTTTCTGCATCCAGTGACCACTGTGCCAGTTCGGCCAGCGTCCCGACCTGCACACCGTCCACCAGCGGAAGCTCAGTGATACCGCGCGCATCGGTGCAGGTTTTGCACAGCTTAATCTCTGTTTTCTGTGCCAGCAGGATCTCCAGCATCTGTTTCAGGTTATAACCTTCTTTCGGCTGCTGACCGCGTAACCCGGCAACCACCGCATCTGACATCAGAAAAATATTCATCGGCACCTGAGTATCCTGCTCTTTAATCGCAATTGCCAGACGCAGAGCATTAAATAAAGATTCACTGCCATACGCAGCGCCGTTGGCAATAATTAATACAGGCTTCATACATGATATCCTTAAGGTTAATGTTATAAAATGTAAATCAGGCGTCTGCCGGCGGTAGTTGCATATTTTTACTGAGCATTAACATATCCAGATAACCGTCAACCAAATATTCGGCCTGCCCGCTGATATTAAAACTCTCGCTGGAAAAGAGCCAGTTTTCTAACAGCCCGGTTATCATCCCGCGCAGCATAATAGCCGCACGGCGCAGGTCGAGGGTTGACGGCAGCAGCCCCAGAGTGACACTTTCTATCAGAAAAGATTCTATTCTGGAGTATTCCGCAGCATATAAATTTTGTCTGATGGTAATTAATTCGCTCATTTCACCGGTAAATTCACATTTATGAAATGAAATGCTCAAAATAGCCCGCATTTTGGGATCGGATGCCACAGACGTCAGAATGTAAATTAATATTTTCTTAAACACTAAAAGTGGATTATCCGGGTATTTTGCCCGATACTCTTGTTCAATAAAGCCAATTTTCGTATCGGTTATCGAACAGACTTCAGTAAACAGATCAACTTTATTTTTGAAGTGCCAATAGATCGCACCACGGGTCACACCTGCTTGCTTTGCAATATCCACTAATGACGTCGCAGACACGCCCCGCTCACTGAAGGCGGTCAATGCGGCATCAATAATCTGCCGGCGGGTTTCTCCGGCCTGTTGTTTAGTTTTTCGTGCCATGTAAGGCCTGTGTCATCTGAAGTTAATTTACATACATTCGTGTATGTTTGTATTATAGCACGCTGATTTATTAGTTAATCAACCATATTTACCGGTTAAAAATCGACATTTTATAGAGGTTTACTATGCGAAAAAACAGAGGCGTTCTACCTCTGGCGATGCTCGTTCTGTCCGGGAGCTTTCTGCTGTCCGGATGTGGTGAAGAGCAGAAGCAAGGGGGCGAAATGCCACCGCCGGATGTTAAAGTTGTCACACTGAAAGCGGCACCACTGACAGTGAGCACGGAACTGCCGGGACGAACTTCTGCTTACCGCATCGCGGAAGTGCGCCCTCAGGTCGGCGGCATCATTTTAAAACGCAACTACAAAGAAGGAAGTGACGTCAAAGAAGGCGAATCGCTCTATCAAATTGATCCGGCTCCTTTTCAGGCCACGCTGAACAGCGCGCAGGCTGAACTGGCCAAAGCCAGAGCGAATGCCGAACTGGCCCGCCTGACAGTGAACCGCTATAAACCGTTGCTGGGAACAAACTATATCAGCCGCCAGGATTATGATGAGGCGGTCTCCACATACGCACAGGCTCAGGCTGCGGTTCAGGCTGCACAGGCTGCGGTTCAGACAGCACAAATCAACCTGAACTACACCAAAGTTACGTCACCGATTTCCGGCCTGTCCGGGAAATCAAACGTGACTGAGGGTGCATTAGTGGCAACGGGTCAGACCCAGGCACTGACACTGGTTCAGCAGATCGACCCTATCTATGTGGATGTAACTCAGTCCAGCGATGATTATCTGCGTCTGAAACACGAAATCGCCAGCGGTGTCGTGGATAAAGAACAGGGTAAAGTGGCGGTCAGTCTGGTGACAGCGGAAAACAAAGATTATACCCATAAAGGTTATCTGGAATTCTCCGATGTGACGGTTGACGAAACCACCGGTTCTATCACCATGCGCGCCGTGTTCCCGAACCCGCAGGAAACCCTGCTGCCGGGCATGTTTGTCCGCGCCCGTGTTGATGAAGGTGTGCGTCCTGACGCCATCCTGATCCCTCAGCAGGGTGTTATCCGTACAGCCAAAGGGGGTGCGGTGGTTAACATTGTGAACGCCAAAAATGAAATCGAAGTCCGTCCGGTCACTGTCGGTCAGTCTTACGGCAGCTCATGGCTGGTCACATCCGGTGTGAACGATGGTGAGCGCGTGGTGGTTGAAGGCTTCCAGAAAATCAAAGCGGGTGCTGCCGTTAAGGCAACAGAAGCAGATTTAAATGCACAGCCGGCGGCTGCGCCGAAAAATACTGAATCTGCTCAGAAGTCCCAATAAGGAGTCAGTGATTCATGCCAAAGTTTTTTATTGAAAGACCGATATTTGCATGGGTAATCGCCATTATTACCATGCTTGCAGGTCTGTTGGCGATCATGAAACTGCCGGTGGCACAGTATCCGACTGTTGCACCGCCGACTATTTCAATTTCCGCAAACTATCCGGGCGCCGATGCCGAAACGGTTCAGAACACGGTAACGCAGGTTATCGAACAGAACATGAACGGTATCGACAAAATGGTGTACATGTCTTCAACCAGTGACTCAGCGGGTAACATGAATATCTCGCTGACCTTTGAAGCGGACGCCAACCCGGATATTGCTCAGGTACAGGTTCAGAATAAACTCCAGCTGGCAATGCCGCTGCTTCCTCAGGAAGTTCAGCAGCAGGGGATCACGGTTGAGAAATCAGCCAGTTCATTCCTGCTGGTGGCGGGTTTTATCTCTGAAGACGGCTCAATGTCACAAAATGACATTGCGGACTATGTCGGCTCCAACATCAAAGATCCGATCAGCCGTGTCGGCGGTGTGGGTGAGACCCAGCTGTTCGGCAGCCCGTATGCGATGCGTATCTGGCTTGACCCGGATAAACTGGTTAAATACAACCTGAGTACAATTGATATCATCAATGCCATTCAGGTACAAAACAACCAGGTTGCCGCCGGTCAGTTAGGGGGAACCCCGCCGGTACCAAACCAGCGCCTGAACGCCTCCATCATTGCACAGACCCGTCTGAACAGTCCTGAGCAGTTTCAGGAAATCATGCTGCGGGTTAACACTGACGGCTCCGTTGTCCGCCTGAAAGATGTGGCATATGTTGAACTGGGTGCAGAAAACTACGGCAGTATCGCCCGCTATAACGGTAAACCGGCAGCGGGTATCGGGATCAAACTGGCGACCGGCGCTAACGCACTGGATACCGCCAAAGCAGTCCGCGATACACTGAACAATATGTCCGAGTTCTTCCCGGACGGTCTGACTGTTGTTTATCCGTACGATACAACACCATTCGTCAAAATCTCCATTTTCGAAGTGGTGAAAACACTGGTCGAAGCGATCATGCTGGTGTTTGTGGTGATGTATCTGTTCCTGCAAAACTTCCGTGCAACGCTGATCCCGACAATCGCCGTACCGGTGGTACTGCTGGGGACCTTTGCCACCCTCGCCGCCTTCGGGTATTCGATCAATACCCTGACGATGTTTGCGATGGTACTGGCAATCGGTCTTCTGGTGGATGACGCCATCGTGGTGGTGGAAAACGTCGAGCGTGTTATGCAGGAGACCGGCCTGCCGCCGAAAGAAGCCACAAAAGTGTCGATGGTTCAGATCCAGAGCGCCCTGGTCGGTATCGCCATGGTGTTATCAGCGGTATTTATTCCGATGGCCTTCTTCGGCGGGTCAACCGGAGCAATCTACCGTCAGTTCTCGATTACCATTGTTTCCGCGATGATATTATCCGTCTTCGTGGCACTGATCCTGACACCGGCACTGTGTGCCACTATGCTTAAACCAATCACCAAAGGCAGCCACGGCACACAAACCGGGTTCTTCGGCTGGTTTAACCGTATGTTTGAGAAGCAGACCAACCACTACACCAACAGTGTGGGCCGTATGCTGCGCGGGACCGGGCGTTACCTGCTAATCTATGTGCTGCTGGTTGCAGGCATGATCTTCATGTTTACCCGTCTGCCGACATCATTCCTGCCTGAAGAGGACCAGGGCGTACTGCTGACGATGGTTCAGTTATCTCCCGGCTCCACACAGGAACAAACCCAGATTGTTCTTGATGGTGTCAGTAAGTACTATCTGGAAAATGAAAAAGACGTGGTTGAATCTGTCTTTACCGTTAACGGCTTCGGCTTTGCGGGTCAGGGACAGAATATGGGTCTGGCGTTTATCGTTCTGAAAAACTGGGATGAACGTAAGGCGAAAGAAGATAAGGTGGAAGCGGTTGTTGCACGCGCCAACCAGCACTTCTTTACCGATACCTCAGCCATGATCTTCGCGGTTAACATTCCGCCGATTGTGGAACTGGGTTCATCCAGCGGCTTCGATCTCGAACTGATGGATAACGCCAACCAGGGTCACGAAGCACTGACCGCTGCCCGTAACCAGTTACTGAAGATGGCAGGCGAGCATCCGGATATGCTGGTGCAGGTGCGTCCGAACGGGATGGAAGATACCTCACAGTATCATATCCATGTCGATCAGCAGAAAGCGGAGGCATTAGGGGTTGATATCCAAACCATTAACGCCGCGCTGAGCACCATGTTCGGCGGCAGCTACGTCAACGACTTTATCGACCGCGGTCGTGTGAAGAAAGTGTACGTACAGGCTGATGCGCCGTTCCGTATGCAGCCGAAAAATATTGCCGAGCAGTATGTCCGCAATAATCAGGGTCAGATGGTACCATTCTCTGCCTTTATCGATACGCAAAAGGATCCGTGGACCTTCGGTTCACCGCGCCTTGAACGTTATAACGGTATTCCGGCTATGCAGATTCAGGGCAGCGCCGCACCGGGTAAAAGTAGTGGTGATGCGATGGCACTGATGGAAAGCATGGCGAAAGAACTGCCGCAGGGCTTTGGTGTTGAATGGACAGGTATGTCTTACCAGGAAAAACTGTCCGGTAACCAGGCCCCGGCGCTGTATACCATCTCTCTGATTGTGGTCTTCCTCTGTCTGGCGGCCCTGTATGAGAGCTGGTCGGTTCCGTTCTCTGTTATGCTGGTGGTTCCGCTCGGGGTTATCGGCGCACTGTTACTGACCCACGCACGCGGGCTGGATAACGACGTGTACTTCAAGGTCGGTCTGCTGACAACCATCGGGCTGTCGGCGAAGAACGCCATCCTGATTGTGGAATTCGCCAAAGACCTGATGGAGAAAGAAGGTAAAGGGCTGATTGAAGCAACACTGGAAGCCGTTAAGATGCGTCTGCGTCCTATCCTGATGACATCACTGGCCTTTATGCTCGGGGTTATACCATTAGTCCTGAGTAACGGTGCCGGTTCCGGTGCACAGAACGCCGTTGGTACCGGGGTATTCGGTGGTATGATCGCCGCGACCTCACTGGCTATCTTCTTCGTACCGGTCTTCTATGTGGTTATCCGCCGTCGCTTCAGTAAGAAGAGTGACGATATTGAGCATGCTCATGCGGTCACGCAGAAAAGTGATAGTCCTGACGGATTTTAATCCTGCTTAAACATAAAAAGGTCACATTAGTGACCTTTTTTATTTTTTTGACATGACGAATATTTTTAAATTTGAGTAAAAAAAACTTAAATAAACAATAGATGAGTGTAAATTATCACTTTTCACAAATGTAAGGTTTTGTCATAACACGTTATGATTCATCACCTGTCCTTCTTCATAAAAATTCAGTAAATTTAAGCAGATGAGTAATTACAGACTGTGTATCCACGCATTTATTCTGTATTTAAATTTATTTTTTTTGTATTTTGGCTAGTGACAAGAGCCGAAATAGTGTTATATTACCAGCAGGGTTAACTCAGACCTTTTTATCCACATCTTTTTCCGGAACATCACGTTCACTGACTGAAACAGATTAACACGTAATCAGCGTCTGGTTATCCGCTTGTGCTGAACGGATCTTTACGTTACCTTTATTTATAATTAAAGGCTGATGCTATATATAATATACCAACGTCGATAACGTAATACCTTACTCATGTGTTAATTATAATTTAACGTTTTTCAGCGCCTTATCATTCCCGGTTACATTCAGGAGGTGATTATGGACGAGTATTCTCCACGAAATTACGATATTGCGGTATTGAAGTATCTGTGCGATGAACTTTGCCGTGAAGGCACACAAACGCTCATCAGAAGCAATAATTATTGGGTTAATGATTTAGCCTCAGATTCAAACTTAAAACTTAACGAATTATTAGGTTACATTGCTGACGTAACCTGGAGTTTTAAGATAAAACATACACAAAATAAGGACCTCATCTCATTTGTCGATGAATACATCGATGAAACTTACGCGCTGTTTGGTCAGATGGAAGTTTCATTTAATGAGGTTGAGGAATGGAAGAAGATGGCATCAATGGTAAGCAGCATGCTGACCAGCGAGGGGCATCTTGTCCACTAACGGAATACAGACCTATATATCAGTATATTGCGTACTAACAACTCAGCAAGAAGATAACATATGATGACTAAACTGGACTATCTCATGCGCTTACGTAAGTGCACTTCGATTGAAACACTGGAACGTGTCATTGAGAAGAACAAATATGAACTGACTGATGACGAGCTGGAGGTTTTTTATTCAGCGGCTGATCATCGTCTGGCTGAATTAACCATGAATAAACTGTATGACAAAATCCCGGCATCTGTCTGGAAGTTTGTCCGTTAATTCAGTCTGCTGTAACTGCCTCTCTTTCAGGCAATAGTCTTATTTTTAGTGATCCCGGGCCAAAGGCACAGCTGGCTGACTTTGGCTTTTGATCATGCCCGCTATTTATCCTGCTATTCTTTACCTATATTACGTTACAGATATAATTTATAACAAAAGCATATATTTTCTGTTTTTTTCACTCACCAGGTTATTAAATTCCGATACGTATTTATTAATACACCTGCTGTACAGAAAATTACATTTTCACTATTTACCACTATGATGTGTTAAATCAAAAATAAAATTTTTATCTGAACATGCTGTTTTATGTGAAACTCATTCTTTTATACTGACAACATAAAACAAATTTTACACATATTGCTGTATCCTTTTACCTGATGTTATCTGCTGAATGCTCCGGTTTGCGCGGACAGAGATAACGTTAAATCATGAATATATGAACAATATGCGCCGGATGAATATCAGAAGATATCGTCTGTTCAGACAGGGAGGTTCAGAATCAGGAACGGGATAATCACAGAGACGGGTACAACTGAAATGGGTGGGGGCCTTGCCAGCGACATCCCGGCACACAATTCCCCTGCTATGGCTGCTTCCTTCCGGACCTGACCGAGTTAACAAGTTCATGTTGCGGGAGAACCAACAAAGCCCCCATAGGAACCCTCAATAATGAGGCGGTGTCATTATCCGGGATCAGCACTGAAATAGCAAGGCAACCGGCGCTGACCGCTGTATTTTTACACACCACTGACACAACAACAGACCTCTGCCGGCCGGGAACCGCACATAACGGCGGTTTATCATTTTTCAATTGCACTGACAGCGATTAGAATGACCGGTTCCTGCTGAAATACTTAATAAGGGTAATTATGAGCCTGGCATTAGAAAACCTGATAAACCTGATGGCACTCGAAAAACTCGAAGACGGGTTATTCCGGGGGCAAAGTGAAGATCTCGGCCTGCCACAGGTCTTTGGCGGACAAGTTGCCGGACAGGCACTGTATGCAGCGGGACAAACCGTTCCGGCTGATCGCCGCGTTCATTCATTTCACAGCTATTTTCTGCGCCCGGGCGACAGCCATAAACCCATTATTTATGATGTGGAAAATCTGCGTGACGGCAAGAGTTTCAGTGCCCGCCGTGTCAGCGCTATTCAGAACGGAAAACCGATTTTCTATATGACCGCCTCTTTCCAGGGGGAAGAGAGCAGTTTTGAGCATCAGAATACCATGCCGGATGTTCCCGGCCCTGACGGACTCGCCTCTGAAACCGATATCGCCCGCAAGATTGCCGCGAATCTGCCGCCGAAAATGCAGGCGCTGTTCCTGCGGGAACAGGCCATTGAATGGCGGCCGGTGCGGTTTTACAGCCCGTTTCAGAACCCGGAAAATCCACCGGTGCGCTATACCTGGCTGAAAACCAACGGCGCAATGCCGGATGATCAGGCGCTGCATCAGTATCTGCTCAGTTATGCTTCTGACTACAATTTCCTGCCGACCGCTCTCCAGCCGCATGGCTACGGCTTTATGCAGCCGGAAATTCAGATTGCCACCATCGATCATTCCATGTGGTATCACCGCCCGTTCCGGCTGGATGAATGGCTGCTGTATGCGGTGGAAAGCCCGACAGCGTCCGGCGGACGCGGATTTGTCCGTGGTCACTTCTATAATCAGGCCGGTGTGCTGGTTGCTTCTACGGTGCAGGAGGGTGTTCTGCGCTTACGGGAGAAATAAATATCCCGCTGGCAACAATAAAAAAAGCCCCCGCTGCACAGTTGTGAGCGGGGGCTTACTTTTTTACGGCTTATGACCGGTTATAGGCCTGTTCGCCGTGCGTGCTGATATCCAGCCCGTTGATCTCGTCTTCTTCTGTGCAGCGTACACCGGTTGTCAGTGCCGCGCATTTGAATGCGATGTAAGTAATCACTCCGCTCCAGAGCACAGTCACCAGGATACTTTCCGCCTGAATCCATACCTGATGCAGCATAGTGACACCTTCCGCGTAACCGGTACCACCGAGCGCAGACGCAGTAAAAACCCCTGTCAGCAGACAGCCCGCAATGCCGCAAACCCCGTGGATCCCAAAGACATCACAGACATCATCGGCTTTCAGGCGGCGTTTCAGTGCGGTGACCCCCCAGTAACCGGCAAGACCGCTGACCAGACCAATGACAATAGCTCCCGCAACGCCCACTGTACCGGCTGCCGGGGTGATACCGACCAGACCGCCGATACAACCGGAACATGCACCAAGAAGTGAGGGCTTACCCCGCATGCACCACTCTGCTATCACCCACGCCAGCACCCCCGCTGCTACCGCAATCACCGTATTCAGAAAAGCCAGCGCCGCAATACCATCCGGTTTTCCTGCAGATCCGGCATTAAACCCGAACCAGCCTATATAAAGGATAGCCGTACCGGTAAAGACCATCGGCAGACTGTGCGGTTTGGTGGCTGTTTTGCCCGGTAACAGGCGCGCTCCTAATATGTAAGCACCAACTAACCCGGCAACCGCCGCGTTAATATGCACCACGGTTCCCCCGGCAAAATCCAGTGCGCCATCTTCCGCCAGCCAACCGCCGCCCCAGACCATATGCGCCATTGGCACATAAGCCAGAGAGAACCAGATAACGGTAAACAGCAGAAAAGCCGTAAATTTTATCCGCTCCGCCAGCGCACCGGTGATAAGCGCAACAGTAATCGCCGCAAATGAACCCTGGAAAATAACGTGCGTCAGCTGGCTGATGCTGCCGCTGTTACTGACAGGCGTTATCCCGCTGAGAAATGCATTCGACAAGCCGCCAATCACACCATTTCCGTCAGAAAATGCCATGCTGTAACCGTAAAAAATCCATAACAGCAGTACCAGTGCGAAACTGACAATCACCTGTGTCATGACTGACAGCACATTCTCACGCCGTACCAGTCCGCCGTAAAACAATGCGATACCGGGAAGTGTCATAAAATACACCAGTGCGGCGCAAATCAGCATAAAACCATTATCCGCGCGATCCATTCCTTCCGTTGCACTGAAGGCCGGGAACGGCAGCACGGAAGACATCACAACAGGCAGGATCATTTTTCGTTTCATCATCTGAGTCTCTCCGTGCGGTTTAAATAGCTTCATCATTTTGTTCACCGGTACGGATCCGCACCGCCTGTATAATGTCTGAAACAAATATTTTCCCGTCACCGATACTGCCCGTGTATGCCGAGCGGCAAATTGCCTCAATAATGCGATCAAGGGAATCATCAGGCACAACAATATTAATCTGTGTTTTCGGCAGAAAATCCGTGCTGTACTCTTCCCCCCGGTACAGCTCAGTATGCCCCTTCTGTCTGCCCGCCCCCCGCACTTCCAGTACGGTTAATCCCTGAATACCTTCTTCGTTCAGCACATCTCTGACGTCATTAAGTTTAAAAGGTTTGATGATGGCCATTATCATTTTCATCGCATTCTCCGCTTCAGGTTGCTGGTGTCCTGCGGATAAATTGCAAAAGTGATGCCAATATGCAGAATAAAAATTAAATCTATTGATAACAACGGGATAGAAATAAAAAAGGTGCCTGATTCATCAGACACCTTTTCCGGTGATGCGGGGATTGCACTTTTTTACAGCACCATGCACCTGTTTATGTGAACGATCTCACAATTATAGTGCAGGGGCAGCGTTCTCTTCCGGGGCATTCAGTGATTCCCCGACCTGCTGCAGCTGATACATCTGGTAGTAGCGACCCTTCTCTGCCAGTAACGCCCGGTGAGAGCCGTATTCCGCCATTTCGCCGCGGTTAAGCACATAAATGGTATCCGCATCAACAATCGTGGACAGCCGGTGTGCAATCACCACCAGTGTGGTTTCACGGCGGATCAGCTGTAAGGCTTTCTGAATCGCCTGCTCGGTGCCGGAATCGATATTTGCAGTTGCTTCATCCAGGATCAGGATTTTCGGGGTCTGCACCAGCACCCGTGCCATGGCCAGCAGCTGTTTCTGCCCGTCAGACAAGGTGTTACCCTGCTCGCCCAGTTCAGTATCCAGGCCGTATTCAAGCTGTGAGACATGTTCACTCAGCTGAACCATCTCCAGCACCCGGTGAATACGCTCATCATCAATATCCCGTCCGAGGGTGATATTGTCGCGGAAGGACGCGGCCATAATGACCGGGTCCTGCTGCACCATTGCAATGCCCTGTCGCAGCGCTCTGTGTGAGAATTGTTCCAGCGGACGTCCGCCGAGGTTGATTTCCCCGGCCTGCCACGGATAGTAGCCCATCAGCAGGTTTGCCAGTGTGCTTTTCCCGCTGCCGGTGTGCCCGACAAAGGCGATAAAACTGTGCTCCGCCACATCAATGCTGATATCACGCAACACCGGTTTTCCCGGCTGATAGGCAAATGTCAGGTGTGATACACGAATACTGCCGCTGGTCAGCGGCTGATCATCCGCCCCGTATTTCTGCTGCGGGCTGTCCATCAGCTCAAAAACACGCTCACCGGAAATCACTGCCTGCTGTAAAACAGACTGCTGGGATGTCAGCGTGATCAGTGGTTCATTCAGCCGCCCGAGGTAGGTGATAAAGGCGTACAGCACCCCGACGCCGATAACACCGGTGCCCCCGATCCCGAACAGCAGCATCAGGCCGCAAAGGATCGCTGCTGAAAACAGGCTCAGCAGCGGACGCAGCAAAATGCCGTCCAGCCGCAGTGCCGCCATTCTGACCTCATAGTGGCGGCGGTTGGCGGCAAACATCCGCTCCCCGAAACGCGCCTGCTGGCGAAACTGCTGAATCACCGTCATGCCGCTGATAATTTCATGGAAACCATCATTAATATCCGCCAGATAGCTGCGCACCCGGCGCACAATCGGCGTACTCAGCCGCTGATAGATCCACATCACCAGCATCACCGCCGGGAACATGGCGGTTGCCACCAGCGCCATCCGCCACTCCAGCGAATACATGGCGATCAGCATCACCACAATCAGCGCCACGCTGCGGAACAGTGTCGGCAACACGTTAACAAACAGGTCTTTGATCATCTCGGTGTCATTGGTAACACGGGAGATCAACTGCCCGACCGGCTGAGTATCAAAGGCACTCAGCGGCTGGCGCAGCGCGGCATCCATCACATCAGCGCGCAGTGTCTGTACCACGCCGACAGCGGCCTGATTGAAATAGATAAGCTGAAAATAGTGCAGCAGCGACGCGGCAATCTGTAAGGCGATAAACCCGGCCACCAGCAGCAATGTCACCGGCAGGACAATCTGGTTTTTTGCCACCATATTGTCGATAAAATAACTCACCAGAACCGGTGCCGCCACTTCTGCAATGGCAGTCAGCCACAGCATCACAATGGCAACCGCCATCGGGCGGCGGTAGTTACGGCCATAGCCGAGCAGACGTTTCAGCGACGGCCACAGGTTTTTTGCCGTTTCCGGGCGGGTCTGTTCACTCATCGAGCGCGGCCTCTAACTGCTGATAATGATACATTTCGCGATACCATCCGTTCTGATTAATCAGTTCCTGATGACGCCCCTGCGCACTGATACCGCCCTGTTGCAGCACAAGAATATTGTCGGCTTCCGTCAGCGCCGAAAGCCGGTGTGCACTGATAATCACCGTACGGCCTTCCCCCCAGTGCCGCAGATTCTGCAGGATCCGGTATTCCGTCTGCCCGTCCACTGCGGAAAGTGCATCATCGAGGATCAGGATCTCGGCATCCATCAGCAAAGCGCGGGCAATGGAGATCCGCTGTTTTTGCCCGCCGGACAACATCACGCCCCGCTCACCGGCCTGAGTCTCATAACCGAGCGGCAATCGTTCAATATCATCATGGACACTGGCGAGCCGGGCCGCGTGTTCAATTTCGTCCTGTGTCGCCCCGGGCCGACCCAGCGCAATATTGTTGGCGATAGTATCGGAGAACAGAAACGGCGTCTGGTTCACCACCGCCAGCCGGGCATGCCAACCGTCGAAGGTCAGTTCCTGCAGCGGTTTGCCCTGAAAACAGATAGTTCCCGCTGTCACATCATAATGACGCTGGATCAGTGCCAGCAGCGTGGATTTTCCGCAGCCGGTCGGGCCGCACAACCCGAGCAACCGGCCCGGTCTGAGGGTAAAACGGATATCATGCAGAACCGCCCGGCGGCTTTCCGGATAACAGAATTTATCCACTGCCACTGACAGCTCCCCGCGCCCCGGTTGCGGGGATTCAGTGCCGTCCGCCAGTACCGGCGGGGTTTCCAGAAGGGATTGGATCCGGCTGTAGGCCGCGCTGCCGCGCTCGACAATGTTAAACATCCAGGCTAATGCCAGCATCGGCCAGATCATCAGCCCTAGATACATAATAAAGCTGGTCAGCCCGCCGAGTGTCAGTGTGCCCTGCATCACCATCCAGCTGCCGCCGGCAACCGCGAGCAGGTTTGACATCCCGATCGCCATTATAATGGTCGGGTCGAAACGGGCATCTATCTGTGCCACATGCATATTTTTGCGTCCGGCTTCTGCCGCAACGGATTCAAACCGGGAAGACTGGTGATCTTCCAGGCCAAACGCTTTAATCATCCGGATACTGCTGAGACTTTCCTGTGCGTGATTATTCAGAGAGGAGAAAGCGCCCTGCGCTGTTTTAAAACGCTGATGCAGCTGCTGCCCGTAACGTTTGATTGCCAGGGCCATCAACGGCATCGGCAGCAGGGAAAGGAGGGTCAGCTGCCAGCTGATCTCAATACTCATCGTCAGCAGCACCACCAGTCCCATGACAAAAGAATCCACCAGTGTCAGCACGCCCTCGCCGGCGGCAAACACCACTTTGTCCACGTCATTGGTACTGCGGGCGATCAGGTCACCGGTCCGGTAACGATGATAAAAGGCTGGTGACTGGCGGCTGAACTGCCGGTAAAAATCCTGCCGCAGACGCACCGCCAGCTTGTAGGAAGCACCGAATAGCCAGACCCGCCAGATATAGCGCAGGATATAAATCACCAGCGCGATAAGCAGCATCACGCCGACCCAGCCCCACAACGCTGAGGTGGTCATCGTCTCTTTGGTCACGCCGTCAACAATGATGCCGACAAAACGCGGCGGCAGGATCTGTAACACCGCGATAATGATCAGAAAAGTGACCGCACCGGTATAGCGCCGCCATTCACTGAGGAAATACCATTTTAATTGGGCAAATAATCTCACAGGATCCCGTATAACATCTCAGGTTAATAATCAGTCCGCTTTGCATTTTTCCGGAATCGGCAACGCGGTGGTGTACTTTATGCGCTCCATCGCAAAATTGGAAGTCACATCAATTAAACCGGGCACACCGTTAACCAGTTTTTTGTAGAAATGATCGAAACATTTCATGTCCACCACTTCGACCTGCAACATGTAATCAAATTCCCCGGCCATCCGGTAAAATTCCACCACATCAGGCATCTGCTGCACAAATTCCACAAACTGAGTATACCACTCGCTGCTGTGGTGCTGTGTCTTGATCATGACGATCACGGTCAGTCCCAGCCCGAGTTTTTCCGGGTCCAGCAGCGCCACACGTTTGCGGATATACCCTTCATCCTCCAGCCGTTTCAGCCGTTTCCAGCAGGGTGTGGATGTCAGGTTCACCGCTTCGGACAGGGTGTTCAGTGATAATGACGCATCTTCCTGCAAGAGTTGTAACAATTTACGGTCTGTTTTATCTAACATATCGCCACCAGAGAGAATAAATTTCTCCATATCATGCATGATACAGAAAATAGAAAAAGCCTTTTCTCTCACAGAATTGCTAAGATGCATCAACAGACCGTGAGGAGATACTACATGACAACCCAATGGACCACATCCGCCATTAATGCCATTCAGGCCGATTATCAGCGCAGTGCCGACACCCACCTGATCCCGCTGGAATTACCCGTTTACCCGGGGGTTTCATTATATCTCAAAGATGAAAGTACTCATCCGACCGGCAGTCTGAAACACCGTCTGGCGCGTTCGCTTTTCCTGTACGGCCTGTGTAACGGCTGGATCCGTGAAGGCACGCCGGTGATTGAAGCGTCTTCCGGCAGCACCGCTGTCTCGGAAGCTTACTTCGCCCGTCTTCTCGGCCTGCCGTTTATCGCCGTGATGCCGCGCTGTACTGCACGCCGCAAAATTGAACAAATTGAGTTCTACGGCGGACAGTGCCACTTTGTGGACAGCAGCGCACAGATTTACGCGGAATCCGAGCGTCTGGCCCGCGAAACCGGCGGACACTATATGGATCAGTTTACCTATGCCGAGCGTGCCACTGACTGGCGCGGCAACAACAATATCGCCGAAAGTATTTACCGTCAGATGTCGCGGGAAGCCCATCCGGTGCCGCGTTACATTGTGATGAGTGCGGGCACCGGCGGTACGTCAGCCACCCTCGGCCGGTTTATCCGCTACCAGGGGCATGACACAAAACTGGTTGTTGTTGATCCTGAAAACTCCGTTTTTCATGACTGCTATCATCAGAAATGCTCACATCTGCGCTGCGATACCGGCAGTAAGATTGAGGGTATCGGTCGTCCGCGTGCGGAACCGTCCTTTATCCCGGGCGTCATTGATGATGTGATCAAAGTCAGTGACCAGTGCAGTATCGCAACCCTTTACTGGCTGGAAAAACTGCTCGGCCGCCGTACCGGAGCCTCCACCGGCACCAATGTCTGGGGTGCCCTGCAACTGGCAAAGCAGATGCATGAACAGCAACAGAGCGGTTCCATTGTGACACTGATTTGCGACAGCGGCGAACGCTATCCGGACACCTATTACAACCCGCAGTGGGTGGCGGACAATATCGGTGATCTGACTGACGCACAGGCAACACTACCCAAATGGTGATGCAGCCGTTACCATAAACCTTATCTTTTTATAATGAGGTTTAGCGATGAAACGTGCTGTGGTCGTATTCAGTGGCGGGCAGGACTCCACAACCTGCCTGATTCAGGCACTCCGTAACTATGATGAAGTGCATTGTGTGACGTTTGATTACGGACAGCGCCATAGTCAGGAAATAGATGTCGCCCGTAAACTCAGTCTGCAACTGGGTGCGGCGGCACATAAGGTGCTGGATGTCTCTCTGCTGAATGAACTGGCGGTCAGCAGTCTGACCCGTGATAACATTCCGGTTCCGGGATTCAGTGAAAGTGAACAAAGTGATATCCCGAATACCTTTGTCCCCGGCCGTAATATCCTGTTTCTCACTCTGACGGCGATTTATGCCTATCAGGTCAATGCCGAAGCGATTATCACCGGTGTCTGTGAAACTGATTTTTCCGGTTATCCGGATTGCCGGGACGAGTTTGTCAAAGCACTGAACAACGCGGTTAACGCCGGTCTTGCCCGTGATATCCGCTTTGAAACCCCGCTGATGTGGCTGGATAAAGCACAGACCTGGGCACTGGCTGACTATTACGGACAGCTGGATACCGTCCGCACAGAAACACTGACCTGCTATAACGGTATTCAGGGGGATGGCTGCGGGGAATGCGCGGCCTGCCATCTGCGCCGCAACGGGCTGGACAACTATCTTGCTGACCGCAGTGCTGTTATGGCCGCCATGAAAAAAATCACCGGCCTGCAATAAGCACTTGTTACGCCCGGCACCCCGCCGGGCATTTTTCTGTACTGACGGTGATCAACTTTCTTTCGGTGCCGCCAGCAACTCAAATTTATCGCGGATTTCCCCTTCAATCGGGATCGCTTTACCGGTTTTCATATTTACAAAGACAAAGGTCACTTCCGCATCCGCCACAACCTGCTTATCTTCCTGACGGGTAATAATCTGTTTGAGAATACCGCTTTTCTGCCCCGCGTGCTGTAAATAGCTGTCTATCACCAGCCGCTCTCCCACATACACCGGCAGCCGGTAGTTAATATTGATATTCACCACCACCACGGCGATATCCATCTGTTTAAACCAGCGGTAAGCATCGTAGCTTTCCAGCCAGTCCCAGCGGGCGGCCTCCAGAAACTCCAGATAACGCGCATTGTTAACATGTCCGAAGGCATCAATATGGTAGCCAATCACTTTAATTGTGGTGCTCATAATATCTCTCCCTTTACTTCTGTTTCCGGTATTCCCTTCCCCGTCAGCCCGGGGAAGGGAAATCAGCCTCTGCTGATATTACAATGCTATTTTATCACTGTTCATCGTAAAAATACGTTCACCAATACCATATACATCCTTCAGTTGTTCTGCAGAAGTAAATGGCCCGTTTTCCGTGCGGTACTCCACAATCCGCTGTGCTTTTTTCGGCCCGACACCACTGAGTTCCCGTGCCAGCTCTTCCGCTGTCGCAGTATTAATACTGATACGGTTTTCCTGTGAGACGGACGGCTGAACCTGCGTACTTTCTGCCGGTTGTGCCGCCTGAGCCAGTGCGGATGTACTGAAAAAACCGCCGGTTAACAGTGCTGAAGTTAATAATAATGCAGATGTCCATTTTGTTTTCATGCTATTTCTCCTTTTGTGTTTAGCACGAAACGGAGTGTCGCAAAAATTTTTTCTGCCGGGGGATTTTCAGAACAGAAATGCGAAAGGCTGCGAACGCAGCCTTTCCGGGGATGTAAAACGACATTTTATTTTTCGGCACAGATCGAAAAATTTTAGTCCATATTTCTCACATCAATATCTGCGTTAGCACGCAGGTTCAGCAGTAATGATTCCAGGTCAGTGGCGGCCATCTGCTTACGCAGTACGTCATACAACTCCGCTTTTTCTTTATCTGTAGCAACACCGGCTGTCACTTTATCAAGCTGAACCAGAACAATGTTGCCTTTACCGTCAATCGTGCGGCTGTAGGTCGGTTTACCGTCTGCAGGATGCGGCTGGGTAAAGGCTGCATTGATCACCGGGTCTGAAGGATTCAGGCGCTGAACAGTCTGCTCTGCACCGAATTTCACACCGGCCTCTGTTAACGCCGCATCCCCTTTACCTTCTTTCAATGCCGCCAGCAGTTTCTCTGCTTCCGCATTCAGGGCGGCTTCGGCTTTGTTACGTTTAACCAGTGCATCAATGTCTGATTTCACTTTATCAAAGGATTCCACTGCTTCTGGGCGGTACTCATCAACACGGATCACAAAGGCACGGTCACCGGAAACGGTGATGATATCCGAGTTATCGCCGGACGGCCCTTTCTCATCAAACAGTTTATTTTCTGTTAATGCTTTTAACACTTCCGGATAGTTGACCGCATCCGGCAGGCTGCCGAGGGCGAACCAGTCAGTCTGAACGGCTTTAACGCCGGTTGCCTGCTCAACCCCCATCAGGGATTCGTTATCGTTGGCAGCAGCTTCACTGGCTTTCTGCTGGAGATCAAAGAAGGCTTTGCTGGCTGCTTCGCCTTTGGCCAGACGGGTGGCTTCTTCTTTCACATCCGCCAGTGGTTTGACGGTTTCCGGCTCATACACATCCAGACGGAAAATCGCGTAGCCATTATCCACTTTCAGAACGTCTGAAAGCTGACCAGCAGCTGTCAGCCCGGCACCTTTGATTTCAGGGACAAGCGCAGCGTCTTCCATCCAGCCGATCACACCGCCGTTACGGGCGGTCAGTTTGTCGGTGGATTTTTCTTTCGCCAGGGTTTTGAAATCCGCCCCGTTTTTCAGTTCATTCAGTACCGCTTTGGCATCATCTTCCGTGGCCAGGGTGATCTGGCTGTATTCGCCTTTAGCCGGCACGGTAAAACGCGGGGTATTTTTATCGTAGTAGTCCTGAATCTGCTCTTCAGTAACCTCAGTGTTGTCCTGAATATTCGCGGCATCCAGCTCAACAAAACTGATTTTTAACGCCTGCGGCGCGATGAAATTGTTTTTATTCTTCGCGTAATAAGCCTGTAACTCTTCATCGGTTGCCGTCTGTTTTGCCTGAGCGGACGCCAGATCCAGTGTCGCGGTACGGATAGTCCGTGACTGGAGTAAAATCGCTGCCGCGTCGGTCACTTCGGAATCCAGCACAAACGAATCACGGACAAACGGCTGAACAAGCTGCGCCTGAATCATCTGCTTGCGCAGGTAGGCGGCATAAGCGTCACCGGTGATACCGTTACGGGACAGGAATGTGCCGTAAGCGTCCTGGCTGAACTGACCGTTAACCCTGAAATCAGGTTCCTGACGAATGGCGTTAATGATCTGCTCATCGCTGACAGTTATACCTAATTTTTGAGCGTACTGTTCCAGCAGAATGGTATCAATCATCTGGTTCAGTGCCTGAGAACGGATCTGTTTAACACCCTGTTCTGTACTGACTAACTGTGAGAACAGGTCACCGAGCTGAGCCTGCTGGCGGTTACGCTCTTCCTGGAAGGCGCGCTCTAACTGCTGGACCGATATTTCTGTATCGTTCACTTTGGCAGCATAGTTAGAACCGCTGACGAGGTAACCACCCACACCTGTCAGAATAAATGACAGGATAATGATGGCGAAGACAATTTTAATCACAGGGTTGTTCGCCGCTGTGCGCAGGTTTTCCATCATAAGAAATCCAAACTCCGCTTTGGTAAAAGAAAAATCAGGTCAGGGGAAATTATGCCCTAAAACAAAAAAAAGCGCATCATTCAGATGCGCTTCCTGTCTGGCTTTATACAGTTTTCGTGCCCGGGACAGGTAAATATCCCGGAGCCTGAGGAAAAACTCAGCCGTTTACTGCGTCTTTAAGACCTTTACCTGCACGGAAAGCCGGGACTTTCGCAGCGGCGATTTTGATCTCTTTACCGGTCTGCGGGTTACGGCCTGTACGTGCTGCACGCTCACGAACAGTGAAAGTACCGAAACCAACCAGAGCCACGTCATCCCCGCCTTTCAGAGAATCGGTTACTGAACCAATAATTGCATCTAACGCGCGACCAGCCGCAGCTTTAGAAATATTAGCGTCTGCAGCAATTTTATCGACCAATTGTGACTTATTCACTATTATCATCCCCTTTCAGAATTTTCGGCCCGGATTTACGAAGTATGTTCCTGACAGCCACAGCCGTTATATCAAGCCTTTTCGCTCTTGGCAAGATTGCTGACTTCGCATGTTGCGTAAGAATGTTCGCTAAATTAGCGGGACAAAAAAAGGCTGACAAGTCCTAAAGTCCCTGTCAGCCCTTTATTTATCTGAACTTCTTGACGCAGGTCACTATTTCCTACGCTTTTTTACTTACCACTTCCATACCGAAAGCAGGATTAACCAAGGCAAGTGAAAGAACTTCATCTATCGTTTTAACCGGATGAATATCCAGATCCGCTTTTACGTTATCCGGAATTTCTTCCAGATCACGGCGGTTTTCGTCCGGAATCAGAACAGTCTTAATGCCGCCGCGATGTGCTGCCAGCAGTTTTTCTTTCAGACCACCGATTGGCAGCACCAGACCACGCAGGGTAATTTCCCCGGTCATCGCCACATCCGCCCGCACCGGGTTACCGGTCAGCGCGGAAACCAGTGCGGTACACATTGCGGTACCGGCACTCGGGCCGTCTTTTGGTGTTGCACCTTCCGGAACGTGGACGTGAATGTCACGCTTTTCATAGAAATCATTGTTGATCCCTAATTTATCCGCACGGGCACGCACCACCGTTAACGCCGCCTGAATAGATTCCTGCATCACTTCACCCAGTGAACCGGTGTAGGAAAGTTTTCCTTTACCCGGAACGGCTGCGGTTTCGATGGTCAGCAGATCACCACCGACTTCAGTCCACGCCAGACCGGTCACCTGGCCCACGCGGTTTTCAGTATCAGCACGACCGTAATCCACTTTCTGCACACCGAGGTAATCTTTCAGGTTATCCTGATTAATCTCGATGTGTTTCAGTGTCTTATCCATCAGCAGCTGTTTCACCGCTTTACGGCACAGTTTGGAGATTTCACGCTCCAGTCCGCGCACGCCCGCTTCCCGGGTGTAATAACGGATGATGCCGAGGATCGCGCTGTCATCAATATGCAGCTCAGTTTTCTTCAGTGCGTTGCGTTCAATCTGCTTCGGCAGCAGGTGACGCTTGGCAATGTTAAGTTTCTCATCTTCCGTGTAACCGGACAGACGGATCACTTCCATACGATCCAGCAGCGGTGCCGGAATATTCATGGAGTTGGATGTCGCGACAAACATCACATCGGACAGATCGTAATCCACTTCCAGGTAGTGATCGTTAAACGCGATATTCTGTTCCGGATCCAGCACCTCAAGCAGTGCGGAAGCCGGATCACCGCGCATATCCGATGACATTTTGTCGATTTCATCCAGCAGGAACAGCGGGTTTTTCACGCCGACTTTTGCCATTTTCTGGATCAGTTTACCCGGCATAGAACCGATGTAAGTACGGCGGTGACCGCGGATTTCCGCTTCATCACGCACGCCGCCCAGCGCCATACGGACATATTTACGGCCGGTTGCTCGGGCAATAGACTGCCCCAGTGAGGTTTTACCTACCCCCGGCGGTCCGACGAGACACAGGATAGGTCCCTTGATTTTGCTGACACGGCTCTGTACCGCCAGATATTCAAGGATACGCTCTTTCACCCGTTCCAGGCCGTAATGGTCACTGTCGAGGATTTCCTGCGCTTTAAGCAGATCTTTTTTCACCTTGCTGCGCTTAACCCACGGAACCTGAACCATCCAGTCGATATAGCTGCGGACAACCGTAGCTTCCGCAGACATCGGGGACATCATTTTCAGTTTCTGTAATTCCGCTTCGGCTTTTTCTTTCGCCTCTTTCGGCATCTGCGCTTCTTCAATTTTGCGTTTCAGCGCTTCCGCTTCATCCGGCGCATCGTCCATCTCACCCAGTTCTTTCTGGATAGCTTTCATCTGCTCATTGAGATAGTACTCGCGCTGGCTTTTTTCCATCTGCTTTTTGACGCGGTTACGGATGCGTTTCTCAACCTGTAACAGGTCGATTTCCGATTCCATCATCGCCATCAGATATTCGAGACGCTCAACCACATCTGACATTTCCAGGACAGACTGTTTGTCCTGTAATTTCAGTGTCATATGAGAAGCGATAGTGTCAGCCAGTTTGGCGACATCGTCGATATTATGCAGGGAGGTCAGGACTTCCGGCGGGATCTTCTTATTCAGTTTGATATAGCCTTCAAACTGGTTGATCGCCGTACGCAGCAGGACTTCCTGCTCGCGCTCGTCCACAACAGGGGATTCCATCAGCTCTGCCTGGGCAGAGAAGAAATCGCCGTTGTCACTTAATGTTTTGATATGCGCACGTTGCAGGCCTTCGACCAGCACTTTGACGGTACCGTCCGGCAGTTTCAGCATCTGTAATACAGACGCGACTGTCCCGACGGAAAATAAATCATTGACGCCCGGCTCATCCGTTGACGCTTCTTTTTGTGCGACCAGCAGCACTTTTTTATCCATATCCATCGCTGTTTCCAGACAATGGATAGATTTTTCGCGCCCGACAAATAAAGGAATAACCATGTGGGGGTAGACCACCACATCGCGCAAAGGCAGTACCGGGATTTCAATGCGTTCAGCACGCTCAGGATTCATAGAGCACTCTCTTCGTTTAGCTTACGCCTTGTTGGGAACGTCGTGAAACGCGTTATCACGGGTTCCACTCCATAGAATAATCAATATATGGGGATGCATTTCTCACATTCAACACTTTATTTAGTAAGAAAAGCAAAATGAGGGAAAATTCCCTCATTTGGTTAATACTGATAACAACTGCGCTAACTTTCCGTTACTCGCCGGAAACCTGAGCTTCCGGTTTGCGGTAAATCAGCATCGGTTCGGTCTGATTGGTTATCACGTTCTCATCGATAACCACTTTTTCGACATTTTCCATCGACGGTAAATCATACATCGTGTTGAGCAGCGCAGCCTCAACGATAGAACGCAGACCACGGGCACCGGTTTTACGGTTCATTGCTTTTTTCGCAATGGCAACCAGTGCTTCACGGCGGAACTCCAGTTCAACATCTTCAATGCTGAACAGCGCCTGATACTGTTTTGTCAGCGCATTTTTCGGCTCCTGAAGGATCTGAATCAACGCATCTTCACTCAGCTCACCGAGCGTTGCCACCACAGGCAGACGACCGATAAATTCAGGGATCAGACCAAATTTGATCAGATCTTCCGGTTCAACCTGAGCCAGTAATTCGCCTTCTGTCGCTTTGTCTTTCTCGCCGCGCACTTGCGCACCGAAACCGATACCGGAACGGGTGTTCAGACGCTGACCGACCACTTTATCCAGACCGGCAAATGCCCCGCCGCAGATAAACAGAATTTTCGAGGTATCAACCTGTAAAAATTCCTGCTGCGGATGTTTACGCCCGCCCTGCGGCGGAACAGCGGCAATCGTGCCTTCAACCAGTTTCAGCAGTGCCTGCTGAACGCCTTCACCGGACACATCACGGGTAATCGACGGGTTATCTGATTTACGGGAGATTTTATCGATTTCATCAATATAGACGATACCGCGCTGTGCTTTCTCCACATCATAGTCGCATTTCTGTAAAAGCTTCTGAATGATGTTTTCCACGTCCTCGCCGACATAACCGGCTTCGGTCAGTGTGGTGGCATCCGCCATGGTGAACGGCACATCCAGGTAGCGGGCCAGCGTTTCAGCCAGCAGCGTTTTACCGCTGCCGGTCGGGCCGATCAGCAGGATATTACTTTTACCCAGTTCCACGCCGTCAGCGGTTTTATCGCCGTTGCGCAGACGTTTGTAGTGGTTGTATACCGCGACTGCCAGCACTTTTTTAGCCAGTTCCTGACCAATGACATAGTCATCGAGGTGCTGACGAATTTCATGAGGCGTCGGCAGTTCACTGCGTTCACTGCCACGGGCCGGGATCAGATCTTTAATTTCTTCACGGATAATATCGTTGCATAAATCAACGCATTCATCACAGATATACACTGACGGGCCGGCAATCAGTTTCTTAACCTCATGCTGACTTTTTCCGCAGAAAGAGCAGTACAGCAGCTTTCCTGAACCGTCTTTGCGTTTGTCTGTCATCAGTAAACCTCACTTAATCAGAACAGCTCACCGCCTGTGAGCTGCAAAAAAATGTCACAGCACCGCAGTACCCTGCCGCCCGGCAGGATACGGGCAGTACCGGTGTTACTTACCGGTGTGTGTAAATATGGTCAACCAGACCGTATTCCTGTGCTTCTTTCGCGGACAGGAAGCGGTCACGCTCGGTATCACGCTGAATTTCCTCAACGGATTTACCGGTATGGTGAGCTAATAAATCATTCATGCGCGCTTTCACTTTCAGAATTTCCTGAGCATGAATTTCAATATCAGTCGCTTGTCCCTGATAGCCGCCCAGCGGCTGGTGAATCATCACCCGGGAGTTCGGCAGACAGTAACGTTTGCCCGGCGCACCTGCCGTCAGTAAGAAAGCACCCATTGAGCAGGCCTGGCCTACGCAGATAGTGCTGACCTGCGGTTTGATAAACTGCATGGTGTCATAAATAGACATCCCGGCGGTGATCACGCCGCCCGGTGAGTTGATATAAAGACTGATGTCTTTTTCCGGGTTCTCAGCTTCCAGGAAGAGTAACTGTGCCACGATCAGGTTTGCCATATGATCTTCAACCTGGCCGGTTAAAAAGATAATACGGTCTTTTAATAAACGGGAATAGATATCGTAGGAGCGTTCACCGCGTGAAGTCTGCTCGATAACCATCGGCACCAGCGCCATGTTGGGTGCGAAAGTATCCTGATTGTCGTGATATGACATGTCCATCTCCTGATTGAATTTTATTGGTGCCTGGCGGATACCGGTCATTTTACTTGAGATCCGGTGAGATGACCATGCGCTATACGCGATCCGGTCATATAAGCAGCATATACTGTCCGCAGAGACCCTGTATGGCAAATATGGGGGATAACCACCGTTGTTTTCAAGGAATATTGTCAGAAATGACAAAAAAACCGCAGACAATACACATTGCCTGCGGTTTTCATCAGATAAACAGCCTTCAGCTGTTCACAAAGAGAGCGGATTAACCTGCTGCCTGAACCTGATTCATCAGGTCAGTGAAACCGGTTTCTTTATCTGTCACTTTTGCTTTCGCCAGAACAGTTTCAACCGCCTGCTCTTCCAGTGCCAGATTACGGATACCATCCATCATCTGCTTGTTTTTGCTGTAGTATGCTACAACTTCAGCCGGATCTTCGTACGCTGATGCCATTTCTTCGATCAGGGCATTAACGCGATCATCTTCGGCTTTCAGTTCGTTAGAAGAAATCACTTCGCCTAACAGCAGACCAACCATGACACGGCGCTTAGCCTGCGCTTCAAACAGTTCGCGAGGCAGTTCCATCGCCTGTTTTTCAGAGCCGCCGAAACGCTGTGCCGCCTGACGGCGCAGTTCTTCGATTTCGCTGTCAACCGCTGCTTTCGGTACATCGATTTCGTTTGCTTTCAGCAGACCGTCGATAACCTGGGATTTGATACGGTTGCGTACTGCGTTTTTCAGTTCGCGTTCCATATTTTTGCGGATTTCCGCTTTCAGACCTTCCAGGGAACCGTCGCCGATACCGAAACGTTTGATGAACGCTTCAGTCATTTCCGGCAGTTCGCGCTCTTCCACTTTTTTCAGGCTGATAGCGAATTTCGCTGCTTTCCCTTTCAGGTTTTCAGCGTGGTAATCTTCCGGGAATGTCACTTCGATGTCGAATTCTTCACCGGCTTTGTGACCCACGATACCGTCTTCGAAGCCCGGGATCATACGGTTCTGGCCCATGACCAGGACGAAATCAGACGATTTACCGCCTTCGAACTCTTCGCCGTCAACAGAACCGGTGAAGTCGATAGTGATGCGATCGTCAGCTTTCGCTGCGCCTTCAATCACTTTCCACTCAGCCTGCTGTTTGCGCAGAGTTTCAACCATGCCGTCGATGTCTTCGTCTTTGACTTCAACAACCGGTTTTTCAACTTCGATTGTTTCCAGACCTTTCAGCTCAATTTCAGGGAAGACTTCAAACTCAACAGTGTAAGTGAAATCCTGACCTTCTTTGTACGGCTCATCAACTTTGTAGTCAGGCGCGCCGACAGGGTTGATTTTGTTTTCGATGATAGCGCTGACAAAGTTACGTGACATCAGGTCGCTCAGTGCATCCTGAACTGCCACATCGCCGTAACGCTGTTTGATGATGTTGTGCGGCACTTTACCTTTACGGAAACCATCGATACGTGCTTTTTTGGCGATTTCAGCTAATTGCTTAGTTACTTCTTTGTCAATATCGGCTGCAGGAACGGTGATTAATACACGACGCCCAAGGCCTTCAGTCGTTTCAACAGAAACTTGCATCTTATTACCTCAAAAAAGTCTATTGCTCGGTCAACTCCATATCTCACACCGGCCCGATGCCTGTGTGAAACGATAATGAACCGGGGCGGTCGCATTTAAAAACCGAGTTCCCTTATATTCAGAAGCGTCCCGAAACCATACGGAATTTCAGACGCGACATTATAGCGATGCTGACCGGCCGCGTCGAGAAGTGCAGACAAAAGAGTCTGAATTTCGCTCTTTTTCTGTTAAATTTTGTGCTGTACGCTGCTTTTTTACCCAACAGGCGGCTTACTTTCCGCCACCAAGACAGCGCGGGGACGGATTCACCGTGCCCTGACTATTATCCCACTCATCCGGGGTATAGGTATGCAGCGCCAGCGCGTGAACCCCGTCCGCCAGTTCACCGGCCAGCAGGGTGTACATATGACGGTGACGAGCCACCGGACGCATACCCGCAAAGGTATCACTGACCACCACCACCTTAAAATGGGTTTCCGATCCCGCCGGAACATTGTGCTGACCACTCTCATTCACCACACTGATATAAAGAGGCGCGAGTGCATGATTCAGTTTTTCTTCAATACGCTGCTGCATTACAGCAGGAAATGATGCCGACATAACTATCCTTCCGGTCAATACTGGCTTTCAGAGAAAGCCCAGTGTAGTGAGTTTTTTATCAAAATCCATACCATTCACGGATAAAGCCGATTATCATCATGCACTAAGCCGAACACTCACGCCCCGGCGTTTATCCGGTGCGGTGACTGACTTCAACAACTTGTAACGGATCCCTATTATGTTGAAAAAATACCTCTTTCCGCTGTTCGCACTGATCTTACTGGCAGGGTGCCAGGCACCGTCCAACACCCTGTCAATTGAACCGGTGATGAAATTACCGTCTGCGGATCCGACGCTCGGTGCCGCTACTATCTCCATTACCGGTGTGGATAAACGCCCGTCACAGACCCTGGCCGAATTCAGCCGTAACGGCCAGCTGGCACAGCTGCGTCCGTCCCGTGACCTGCGTTTCCTGATGCAGGAAACCCTGGAAAAACAGATGACCGCACGCGGTTTTATGATTGGCTCACCGGCAAATGCCAATGTGCAGATTTCCATCAATACCTTTAAGGCGGATGTGCAGGAAGGCAGCCTGCGTCATAACATTACCGTGAATATTGATATTACTGTTCTCGCCACCGCACAGAATAACAGCACAAAGAGCCGGACATTCCGTACCAGCTATAATGTGCAGGGTCCGTTAAGCGCCAGCAACGAGAAAATCACGGATGCCTTTAACCGCGCACTCAGCGATATCGTCGCGGATATGGCTCAGGATACCCAAATCAGCCAGTTCATTAAGCAGAACGCCCGCAACTAATCTGCCGGGCCGCCCGCCGCCGGATAACGCCGGGCGGCCTGCTGTTTTCAGTCACTGTCAATACGCCGCGCCTGCGGCGTGTGAGGATAATTATGCTCCGGAGTATTTGGGCGACATACAGCCAGCGTAATGCCCGTATTCTTTTATTGCTCGGTTTTGCATCCGGACTGCCGCTGGCGCTGACCAGCGGCACACTCCAGGCCTGGATCACCGTCGAAAACGTCGATATCAAAACCATCGGTTTTTTTACGCTTGTCAGCCAGGCCTATGTGTTTAAATTCCTGTGGGCACCGTTTATGGACCGCTACCAGCTGCCGTTCCTCGGACGCCGCCGCGGCTGGATGATAACCACACAGCTCCTGCTGGTCGTCAGTATTGCCGGTATGGGGATGCTGAAACCGACAGAACACCTCTGGTGGCTGGCTGCCGCCGCCGCAATTGTTGCTTTTTGCTCGGCCTCACAGGACATCATTTTTGATGCCTATAAAACCGATTTACTGTCCGCGAAAGATCGCGGCACCGGCGCGGCAATATCAACCTTAGGTTACCGGCTGGCCATGCTGCTCTCCGGCGGTCTGGCGCTGTTTATTGCCCACCGCTATACCGGCTGGCAGAATATGTACCTGCTGATGGCAGGAATGATGCTGATTGGTGTGTTTGCCACGCTGAGAGCGAAAGAGCCGGAAACCGATGCCCCGCCGCCGCGCACACTGCGTGAGGCTGTCCGGGAGCCGCTTGCAGAGTTTTTCTCCCGCAATAACACCTGGCTGCTGTTACTGCTGATTGTCCTTTATAAGATGGGGGATGCCTTCGCCCTGACACTGAGTACACCGTTCCTGATCCGGGGGGCCGGGTTCGGCCCGGATGAAGTGGGTCTTATCAACAAGACCCTGGGACTGGCCGCCACGATTGTCGGGGCGCTGTACGGCGGTTATCTGATGCAGCGCTGGAGCCTGTTTAAGTCCCTGATGTTTTTCGGGCTCCTGCAGGGGGTTTCCAACATCGGCTACTGGGTGCTTTCCGTCACCCCCCAGAATATCTATATGATGGGCAGCGTGGTATTTATCGAAAATATCTGCGGCGGGATGGGCACGGCAGCCTTTGTCGCTCTGCTGATGACTCTCTGTAACCGGTCATTCTCCGCCACACAGTTTGCGCTGTTGTCAGCCTTATCTGCCGTCGGTCGTGTCTATACCGGTCCGTTTGCCGGCTGGATGGTGGAAGTCTACGGCTGGAGCTGGTTCTATCTGTTCACCGTGGTTGCTGCGGTTCCCGGTCTGTTGCTGCTGATGTTGTGCCGCAAAACGCTGCTCTATACTCAGAAAACAGAACAATTCCTGCCGCGGCGGCATTTCCGGAACGGCTACCGGACAGCAATGTCACTGCTCGGTATCACGGCAGTTCTGTTTACAGCCAGCCTGATCCTGCTGCTGACCGGCGTGTTTGAACTGACACCGGACTTTATTCCGGACACGCTGAAAGGCGACCTGTTTATTTACGGCCTGAATATCGGTATTGCCGGGCTGTTCCTTGGCGGGCTGCTCGATTATTGTGCGCTCCGCCGCGATAAACTGGCCTGACCGGCTGCTACGAATATCAGAAAAAATTCAATCAAAAGTTTATAAAGCCGGTTTTAACCGGCTTTTTTTATTCCTGATTTTAGATATAAGTCACAATTTTTATAATTTATTTCCTGAAATTACATTCAAAACCACAAATACATCACATCACCCATTTTCCTTTTCGTGCCTTCACCCTATATTCGCGCAGTAACTTCTGACTTCTTTACTCTTTAACGACCAAATAAACAGCTAATAAATTATGAAAAAAACGACTATTGCAGCCCTGATTGCTGCAACCGCCGCGTTTTCTGCGCAGGCTGAATATCAGTGGGGATTCGCTAACGTCAGCATGAACTATCTGGACTGGACCCCGCATACCACTCACAAGAGTGGTAACAGCACACACAAGGATGACTTTGTGTATCTGGAGCTTGAGGGCGGTGCCGGTTTCAGCTGGGGTGAGCTGTATGGTTTCTTCGACCTCGAGAATGCGTTTAACAGTAAAAACGATTCTGATGCCGGTGATAACCAGCGTTATACCTTCAAAACCACAGCGCGTATCTACCTGGGTGATACCGGTTTTAACGCCTACGGTCATGTCTACGGTACCTATTCCCTGCCGGGGAACGGCGGTAACTTCCATGAAGTGAATACCCTGTACGGTATCGGTTATAACACCGATTTCCACGGCTTATGGTTCAAACCGTTTGCTGCCCTGCACTATGTTGATCAGACGTTCTACAGCGGTAACAACGGTTATGTTCTCGGCTGGGTTGCCGGTTATGACTTTAACCTGTGGAATGAAAAATTCAGTATCACCAACTGGAACGAAATCGAACTTAACCGTAACGACCGTTACGGCAACGGCGGGCGTGACGGCGTCAACGGTGCCCTGGCCTTATGGTGGACACCGGTTCCGTCAGTGACAACCGGCATTCAGTACCGCTATGCAGATAACAAACTGGGTGAGGATTTTTACCAGCAGGCTGTGGTTTACAGCATAAAATATAACTTCTAGATCACCTTTTTTCGCTGCGGGAGGCAAAAACCTCCCGTATTTTTACCAGTAAATTGTTTCTGAACAAAAAAATTTCACTATTACATCACATAAAGTGTAATAATCAGTGTTTTATCCTTTCGGTATTTCCTTCCCTAATCTAAGCTTAAACATACATTTGTCTTCTTGTTGTTAAAATTGTAACTTTTATTTCATGATTTCATAAAAACAGACTTACTTGTGATCCTTTTAACATAAAGAGGCAACAAACCCATCAATCCTATTACATATATTTACACTGATCTTACCTTGCCGTAATATGTGCGGACTGATGAAACGACAAGAGTACTTGAGTACCTTTGTTTTTGGGGTCGTTGGATGAGACTTATGAACTACAAAAAGAGTATTGGGATAATCTCGCTGCTCGCATCTGCGCTTTTGCTGGGCGGATGTGATATGGCGCTGATGAACCCGAAAGGCACTATCGGTGCTGAGCAAAAAACACTGATTTTAACCGCCATTGGTCTGATGCTCATTGTGGTTATTCCGGTCATTATCATGGCAATCGTATTTGCCCTGCGTTACCGGGAAACCAGAAAAGCAACTTACCGTCCTGACTGGGCGCATTCCAATAAAATCGAGCTGGTCGTCTGGACAGTTCCGATTATTATCATTCTGATCCTGGGTACCATCACATGGAAAACCACCCATGAGCTGGATCCGTACAAGCCGCTGGTCAGTGACCAGGAGCCTGTCACCATCCAGGTTATCTCAATGGACTGGAAATGGTTATTTATCTATCCGGATCAGGGCATTGCCACAGTGAATGAAATCGCATTCCCTGTCGGTGTTCCTGTCAATTTCAAAATCACCTCTGATTCTGTGATGAACTCGTTTTTCATCCCGCAGTTAGGCGGCCAGATTTATGCAATGGCCGGTATGCAGACCAAACTGCATCTGATTGCGGAAGAACCGGGCGTGTACAAAGGCATTTCTGCCAGTTACAGCGGCCATGGTTTCTCTGACATGAAATTTACCGCCACCGCCACCCCGACACGCGAAGCTTTCGATGAATGGGTTGCGAAGGTGAAAGCCTCACCGGATACCCTGACCACCACCGAAGCGTTTGACGCACTGGCAAAACCGAGCGTCAACAACCCGGTTGTCTATTTCTCCGCAGTCAAACCAAACCTGTATGTTGAGACCATTAACAAATTCGGTCACAGCGGTCACGGTGCAGGGAAGACACACGAAGGCGAAAGCCATTCAATGATGAACATGAGCGCAGATGAACACGGCAGTCATATGCCGGCAGCTCATGCCGGGAATGAGGGGTAAAGCATGTTCGGAAAATTAACACTGGATGCCATCCCCCTGCATGAGCCTATCGTTGTTATTACGGTACTGGGTATCATTCTGGGTGGTGCTGCACTTGTCGGTCTTATTACCTACTTCCGCAAATGGACGTGGTTATGGACCGAATGGCTGACTACCGTTGACCATAAAAAAATCGGTATTATGTACATCATCGTTTCGATGGTGATGCTTATCCGTGGTTTTGCTGACGCCATTATGATGCGCGCCCAGCAGGCCCTTTCGTCTGCCGGTGAAGCCGGATTCCTGCCGCCTGAGCACTACGACCAGATCTTTACCGCCCACGGCGTTATCATGATCTTCTTCGTCGCGACACCGTTTGTTGTCGGTCTGATGAACCTGGTTGTACCGTTACAGATCGGTGCCCGTGACGTTGCCTTCCCGTTCCTGAACTCCCTGAGCTTCTGGTTCTTTGTGGTCGGCGTAATGCTGGTGAATATCTCTCTCGGTATCGGGGAATTTGCCCAGACCGGCTGGCTGGCCTATCCGCCGCTGTCGGGACTGGAGTATAATCCGGGCGTCGGGGTCGATTACTGGCTGTGGAGTCTTCAGATATCCGGTATCGGTACCTTACTGACCGGGGTAAACTTCTTCGCCACCATTCTGCGTATGCGCGCACCGGGCATGTCGATGATGAAAATGCCGGTCTTCACCTGGGCGGCATTCTGTACCAACATCCTGATTATCGCCGCGTTCCCGATTCTGACTGTCACCTTAACCGGCCTGACATTAGACCGCTACCTGGGCACCCATTTCTTCACCAATGATATGGGCGGCAACATGATGATGTACATCAACCTGGTGTGGGCATGGGGCCACCCGGAAGTGTATATCCTGGTTCTGCCGGTCTTCGGGGTCTTCTCTGAAGTCACTGCGACATTCTCGAAAAAACGCCTGTTCGGCTATACCTCACTGGTATGGGCAACTATCGCGATTACCGTACTGTCCTTTATCGTCTGGCTGCACCACTTCTTTACCATGGGCTCCGGTGCGAACGTCAACGCCTTCTTCGGTATCGCCACGATGATCATCTCCATTCCGACCGGGGTGAAGATATTCAACTGGCTGTTTACCATGTATCAGGGGCGTATCGAGTTCAAAACCCCGATGCTCTGGACGGTAGGCTTTATTATCACCTTCTCCGTCGGTGGTATGACCGGGGTTCTGCTGGCCGTGCCGGGGGCAAACTTTGTCCTGCATAACAGCCTGTTCCTGATTGCACACTTCCATAACGTCATCATCGGCGGTGTGGTCTTCGGTTGCTTCGCCGGTACCGCTTACTGGTTCCCGAAAGCGTTCGGTTTCACCCTGAACGAAAAATGGGGTGTCCGTGCATTCTGGTGCTGGTTCATCGGTTTCTTTGTTGCCTTTATGCCGGTTTACGTGCTGGGCTTCATGGGAATGACCCGCCGTATCAGCCAGAACATTGACCCGACCTTCCACACCATGTTGTTAATCGCAGCGGTCGGCGTGGCGATTATCGGTGTCGGTATTCTGTGCCAGGTTATTCAGTTCTACGTCAGTATCCGTGACCGCGACCAGAACCGCGACCTTACCGGGGATCCGTGGGGCGGACGCACACTGGAGTGGGCAACCTCTTCACCACCGCCGTTCTACAACTTTGCTGAAGTACCGGATGTTCAGTCCCGTGATGAGTGGTGGGATATGAAAGAAAAAGGTACTGCGCATAAACGCCCTGCAAAATATGAAGAAATTCATATGCCGAAAAACACGGCTGCAGGTGTGATTATCGCCGGTTTCAGCCTGATCTTTGGTTTCGCCATGATCTGGCATATCTGGTGGCTCGCGATTGTCGGTTTCGCCGGCATGATCGTCACCTGGATTGTAAAAAGCTTCGACGAAGATGTGGATTACTATGTTCCTGTGGCCGACGTCGAGAAAATCGAAAACGCCCACTACGAGCAACTGAGCAAGGCAGGTGTGGATAATGTCAACTAATACCCTGACTCAACATAATAACGCCCATGATGATCATGGGCATCACGATGCAGGTGCGACCAAGGTCTTCGGATTCTGGGTCTACCTGATGAGTGACCTGATTCTGTTTGCGAGTCTGTTCGCCATTTATGTGGTGCTGAAAGACGGCACCGCCGGCGGCCCGTCGGGCAAAGAGATCTTTAACTTACAGTTTGTACTGGTGGAAACCTTCCTGCTGTTATTCAGCAGTATCACCT
Organism: Morganella sp. TYF_1; assembly: GCF_043105645.1. Lineage (NCBI taxonomy): Bacteria > Pseudomonadati > Pseudomonadota > Gammaproteobacteria > Enterobacterales > Morganellaceae > Morganella > Morganella sp. TYF_1. Next base: position 140,464 of record NZ_JBICLU010000018.1, read on the forward strand.
ACGGCTTTGCCATGCTGGCAATGAACCGCAATCAGGTGGGTCAGGTTAATCTGTGGTTATTTGTCACCTTCCTGTTCGGCCTCGGCTTCGTGGCAATGGAAATCTATGAATTCCATGAATTAATCAGCGAAGGTTACGGCCCTGACCGCAGTGGCTTCCTGTCCGGTTTCTTCACCCTGGTGGCAACACACGGTCTGCACGTCACCGCCGGTCTTATCTGGATCATCATCATGATCATCCAGACCAGCCGCCGCGGCCTGACCGAAGTGAATAAAACCCGCCTGAACTGCTTAAGCCTGTTCTGGCACTTCCTGGACGTGGTCTGGATTTGTGTGTTCACCGTTGTTTATCTGTTGGGGGCACTGTAATGAGTCATTCAAATACAGCCGGTACCGGGGCAAGCCACGGTAGTATGAAAACCTATCTGATCGGTTTTATATTATCGGTCATTCTGACAGTCATCCCGTTTTATATGGTGATTGAGGGAACCGCCTCAACATCTGTACTGCTGGCAACTGTTGTGATTACCGCTGTTGTTCAGATTCTTGTTCACCTGGTGTGCTTCCTGCACATGAATACCGCGTCTGAAGAGCGCTGGAACCTGATTGCGTTCCTGTTCACGCTCCTCATTATCGGTATCGTGGTTGTGGGTTCACTGTGGATTATGTACAACCTGAACATCAATATGATGGTTGATTAAGAGTTGCCGATATGATGAAGCAATACCTGCAAGTGACCAAACCGGGAATTATTTTCGGAAATTTAATTTCTGTGGTCGGGGGATTCCTGCTCGCCTCCAAAGGTGACATTGATTACCCCCTGTTCATTGCGACATTGCTCGGTGTCTCGCTGGTCGTGGCCTCCGGTTGTGTTTTTAACAATTACATCGACCGCGACATCGACTCCGTCATGGAACGCACGAAAAACCGCCCTCTGGTAAGAGGGCTTATTGACCCGAAAATCAGTCTGGTTTATGCCTCTGTGCTGGGTATTGCCGGCATGGTGCTGCTGTTAGTGGCCGCCAATGCAGTGGCAATGCTGATTGCTGTTGTCGGCTTTGTGGTTTATGTCGGGGTTTACAGCCTGTACATGAAACGCAAATCAGTCTACGGCACACTGGTCGGCAGTCTGTCCGGTGCCGCACCGCCGGTTATCGGCTACTGCGCGGTAACCGGTCAGTTTGATACCGGCGCACTGATCCTGCTGTTAATCTTCAGTTTATGGCAGATGCCGCACTCCTACGCGATTGCCATTTTCCGTTTCAAAGATTACCAGGCGGCTAATATCCCTGTACTGCCGGTGATTAAGGGTATTTCTGTGGCGAAAAACCACATTATCCTGTACATCATCGCCTTTATGTTTGCCACACTGATGCTCGCCATCAGCGGGTATGCGGGATATAAGTACCTGATTGTCGCTGCGGCAGTCAGTGTCTGGTGGCTGGGCATGGCGTTATCGGGCTATAAGACAACAAATGATCGTGTCTGGGCGCGTAAGCTGTTCGTGTTCTCCATTGTCGCTATCACGTCACTCAGTGTGATGATGTCTGTTGACCCAAGTGTCTCCGGTGATGTTCTGCTGGCCTACAGTCGTTAACACACACTTTCTGTAATAACAAAATGGCAGGGTTCCCCTGCCATTTTGTGTTTAGCAAAAACCACAAATCTCATTAGAATGTGGTGTCTGTTTTTTTGAGGTTATCCCATGAACGATAATAAAATGACTCCGGTTGAGCGTCGCGCGACCTGGGGGTTAGGCTCGGTATTTTCTCTGCGCATGCTCGGCATGTTCATGGTATTGCCTGTTATCACCACGTTCGGGCTCGATTTTAAAGATGCCACCAGCACCCTGATCGGCTTTGCCATTGGTGTCTACGGCCTGACCCAGGCCATCTTCCAGATCCCCTTCGGCCTGCTTTCTGACAAAATCGGCCGCAAACCACTGATTGTCGGCGGGCTGATTATCTTTATGGCGGGCAGTATTGTTGCCGCACTCAGCCACTCTATCTACGGCGTGATTGCCGGACGGGCGCTTCAGGGTGCAGGCGCGATATCCGCTGCTGTCATGGCATTACTGTCCGATACCACCCGCGAACAAAACCGCACCAAAGCAATGGCCTTTATCGGTATCAGTATCGGGATCACCTTTGCCGTTGCCCTAGTACTCGGCCCGGTACTGGCGGATATCGTCGGTCTGTCCGGCCTGTTCTGGGGCATTGCCCTACTCGCTTTCCTCGGGATCCTCGTCACCCTGTATGTGGTGCCGGACAACAAGGAGCATCGCCAGAACCGTGAAACCGCCGTGGTAAAAGGTGCGATTAAACAGGTGCTGATGGATAAACAGCTCGCACGGCTGAATTTCGGGATCCTCGCCCTGCACACTCTGCTGATGGCGACCTTTGTCGCCCTTCCTCTGGTAATGAGTGATGCCGGGCTGGCACGGGAATCTCACTGGAAAGCGTATCTGTACACCATGCTGATTGCCTTTGTGTCTGTGCTGCCGTTTATTATTTATGCGGAAAAGTACCGCAAAATGAAGCAGGTTTTTGTCAGTTGCGTGGTCATGATGGCACTGGCGGAAATCGTGTTTCTGCTGGCAGGCAAAAACCTGTGGCTGCTTTACGGTGGATTACAGATTTTCTTTATCGCCTTCAATGTGATGGAAGCGATTCTGCCGTCACTGATCAGCAAAGAAGCGCCCGCAGGCTATAAAGGCACAGCGATGGGGATCTACTCCACCAGCCAGTTTATCGGCGTGGCACTGGGCGGCAGCCTCGGCGGCCTGCTCTACGGCATCCATGGTGCGGTGGCGGTTTTCGGCGGTGGCCTGATACTGACACTTCTCTGGCTGGCTGTCAGCCTGACACTGCGTCAGCCGCCGTATGTCAGCAGTCTGCGGCTGGAATTACCGGAAAATGCTGTAAATAATCCGGATATTGCCGCGAAGTTACGCGAACAACCGGGTGTGTGTGATGTGGTGATTATTGCGCAGGAACGGGCGGTATATGTAAAAACGGACACCAAACTGTCAAACCGCAGACAACTTGAAGCGGTTTTACAGGGCTGACAGGAACCGGCAACCATGCTGATGCAGGTTGCCGGATAACACTCAGTCGCGGAAGTTTTTGAACTGGAAAGGCTGGCCCAGTTTCCCTTCACGCACCAGTGCCATAACGGACTGTAAATCATCACGGGATTTGCCGGTCACACGGACTTCTTCTCCCTGGATTTGTGCCTGTACTTTCAGTTTGCTGTCTTTGATCAGCTTGACGATTTTTTTCGCCAGTGCTGTGTCGATCCCCTGTAACAGGGTTGCCTCAACACTGTACAGCTTACCGCTGTGAACAATCTCATCCGGTACGGTCAGAGACGCGCCGTCGATTCCGCGTTTCGCCAGTTTTTCCCGCATAATATCAACCAGCTGATTAACCTGGAAATCAGATTCACTGGTCATTTTAACACTGTTATTTTTCTCATTGAGCTCAATCGTCGCGGTAATGTTGCGAAAATCCCAGCGGCTGGTCACTTCACGCTGTGCGTTTTCCACGGCATTGCGCACTTCATGTAATTCAACTTCAGAAACAATATCAAATGATGGCATCGGAAAACCTCCCTATATTCAACTGACCGGCATAATACCGGGTTTATCAGACCAACAAAAGCACTATATTTCCCGCTATATTTACTAAGGTGCAAACGGCCAAAAAGTGGTACTATTCAGTGATATTGCTCACATCTTTTTCGCTGTCCGGAGTCCTTATGAAAATAACAGTACTGGGTTGCGGCGCAATCGGGAAACTCTGGCTCGCTGCACTGTCAGGCAATCATGAGGTGCAGGGATGGATGCGTGTTCCCCAGCCCTACCTGAATGTGAATATTGACTCTCTGAACGGAGAGCCGTTTTACGGGCAATTTACCACAAACGATCCGGAATTCCTCGCACAAACCGAATTATTACTGGTTTGCCTGAAAGCCTGGCAAACCTCCGAAGCGGTTAATCAGCTGCTGCCGCAGATACCGGAATCCTGCCCGGTGTTACTGCTGCACAATGGTATGGGTGTGGCACGTGAATTATCCCGCTGCCCGAACCCGCTGCTGACCGGCATCACCTCTCACAGCGCATTTGAAGAAAATGGTCTGCTGCATCACAGCCGCCGGGGACTGACCCACATCGGCCCGGTGAATGAACGTGCCCGTCATTACGGTCATCTGGCGGATATTCTGCATGATGCCCTGCCGGACGTCGCCTGGCATGATGAAATTGATGCCGCCAGCTGGCAAAAACTCGCCGTGAACTGTGTCATTTCCCCGCTGACCGTTATTTATGACTGTAAAAACGGCGAACTGATGGCGCACCTGCCGCAAATCCGCGTGCTGTGTGATGAAGTGGCGGAAGTGATGCTGCGTGAGGGGATCCACACTGACGGTGATGATATCTATGAATACATTCTTCATGTGATTGAAAAAACCGCTGATCACAGCTCCTCCATGCGCCGGGATATTCTTTACGGTCGTTATACCGAAATTGACTACATCACCGGCTATCTGCTGCAACGCGCCCGCTATCACGGGATCCTGCTGCCGGAACATATTCACGTTTACAGCCTCGTCAAACAAAAAGAGGAACAAAATGCCCCCTTCAGTTCTCATTTGTCTCGCTGACGGCTGCGAAGAAACCGAAACCGTCACCACTGCGGATCTGCTGGTTCGCGCCGGTGTGACGGTCACACTCGCCAGTGCCAATGATGACGGCAGTTGCCTGGTCACCGGTTCACGCGGGATCCGTATTATGGCCGATGTCCCGCTGGTGCGGGTGGCGGACACCCCGTTTGATGCCATTGTGCTGCCGGGCGGCCTGAAAGGCGCGGAGAATCTACGTGACAGCCCGCTGGTGATTGAAAAAATCCGCCGTATGCATTGTGACGGGCACATTGTTGCCGCTATCTGCGCGGCACCGTCTGTCATTCTGGTAGCCCATAATCTGTTTCCGCTCGGCAATATGACCGGCTATCCTGCGCTGGAAGATAAAATACCGGCAAAACAGTGGGTCAATCAGCGGGTCTATTTTGATGAGCGTGTTAATCTGCTGACCAGCCAGGGCCCGGCCACTGCCATCGATTTTGCCCTGCGTCTGACAGAGCGCCTGTGCGGACAGGAAACCGCCGCAAAAGTGGCGGCGGAATTAGTGCTGCCGCCGGGGATATGGGATTATCAGGACACCCCTTACCGCACCCTGGCAGATCACTGATAAAAACGCCCGGCTCTCGGTGATGCCGGGCGTTTTCATATTTACTGTACTTGTGGTTCCGGCGTCACCATCATCCAGACTTTGGGTTTCAGCGAGTAGTGTCCCGCTTTCAGCGCTGCCCAGGCCGCCAGCTTATCTTCTTCAGAGGCATACTGAATATCCTGATAATCACGCTCCTGCCAGACCGGTTTATCCGGCTGACCGTCTGTGACTTCAATGGTTTGCTGCCAGATCTGACAATAGAACGATAAATCAGAATAACCGCTGACACAGACCAGCGCATCATCCTGTCCGTCGCCGTCCGCATCCGCCATAAAGCCGAGACACTCCCCGTTCGCGGAGGATTCCGTACAGAACCAGCTGCGTGTCACATCCGGTTTTCCCTCCCACCAGGATTCCGGTAATTCCGGGCTGCCCGGTACGGTGAGCATGACCTCCCGCAGTGTCCGGCGGTTATCCTGATCATAAGAGGAGTATGTCAGTGCTTTGCGGTATTCCGGATTGTCATTCAGCACCGCAAGTACCGCGTCTCCCCGCTGCCCGAGACGTTCCAGGGTATAGCGGATATCTGACGTCACGTTGATTTTGCCCTTTTCAATACCTGCCAGAATACTGTTTGCCGTGATCTGTTTAAAATCGGCCAGCGGGCTGCTGATCACCAGAATAACCGCCATCAGCGTCAGTAATCCGGCTTTGTTGACCGGCCCGAGCAGTACCGCCCACCCGCTGCGTTTCCATAACAGGGCCGCACTGTACGCCAGTACAACCACAGCCAGAAACAGCGCAATACTGAATCCGTATAAGCGATCCATACTCCAGCTGTATTGATTAACCCGCACCAGAATGCCGTAAACCGATGACAGTGAGAAAATATTCAGCAGTAGCACACCAGCCAGCACCAGTCCGTTGAGCCAGGAGCGGAAGCGCGGGACACACGCATTACCGTAAACCAGATTCAGCAGAATGATGTTCAAAGCGACAAACCAAATCATGGTGAATGAACCCAGCCCGCTGACACGAACACCGGTAACCACGGATAACAATAATCCGCCTGCCGCAATCACACCAATAACGGTCAGCAGCGGCAACAGCACCCGCGCCACATACCCGGCGATTTTTCCGGTACTGAAAGAAAAGGCGGACTGAATAAACACCAGACTGATATTAAAGCCGAGACAAAAACTCATCCAGTAATACAGTGAGTCATCCAGCCAGTCACTGAGAAACGTCAGATTCACAATCCGGAACAGGTAGATCGCCAGAAACAGCACTCCCATCACCAGCAGGCCGATAAGCCCTGCCAGCGCACCCAGCACGGTGTTTCTGACATACTGTTCCGTCAGCAGCGCATAATCCGGGTTCCGTGAACCTGAGGACTGCCGCTGCTGCAACCACGGCAGGATCAGCCAGAACAGCAATACCAGCAGCGGGATCAGCGAAGAAAGTTCCCGGGTGTGACCCGCCGTTGCCTCACTCAGATACCAGTAATTCATCCAGACACAGAGAGCCGCCGTCAGAACCAGCCCTGCCCAGAGAGCCGCAGAGGAAAACCGGTTGATCAGATAACTGAATACCGTCGGCACAAACAGCGCCAGCAGCATCGGCAGCCAGACCAGTGACCCCGGCACCTGCCACGAACTGCGGATAAGGTAATCGGATGTTGCATTCAGTGTCAGCCCCTGAAGGAGCGCCACCACAATAACAATAAAATAGATAAAACGGCTTGCCGGTGCCTGAACCGCACTGTTTTTCATGCTGAAACCCCGTCAGTAATGGATGTTGCTGCCGGACAGCATAGAGTCTGAACAGGCACAACGGTATCCCTTACACTCTGAAAAAAGACAATAAAAAACCCCGGCTCCTCAGAGACGGGGTTCAGAAATAAATGACAGCGGTGACTCAGGGACGGTACACCTTCACATTGGTATAGCCCTGCTCTGCCAGATAAAGCGCCTGCAGACGGCTCATCACTCCGCGATCGCAATAGAGCAGATAAGTGGTCTCCGCCGGTAAATCACCGAACTGAGTGCTGAGTTTGTAGAACGGCAGTGTGCGCACTTCCGTTCCCTCAATTTTCAGCGGATGCGCTTCCTGTTCATCCGGCGAACGGATATCCAGCACCACATCGGTGGCAGACAGTTCAGACACCATCTCCACTTCAGTGACCTGCTGCTCACTCTGCTGTGCGATCACACGGATATCCATGTTCTGCGCGTTGAGCACCACATCATCCAGAATCGCGAAATCGAATTTCTCTTCTTCGGCTTCGATTTTCTCTTTCACCGCTTTCACGGTCGGGTTTTTCGAGATCACGCCGCAGAATTCCGGCATGGTACGGGCAAAATCTTCAGTACCGATCTGACGGGCGAGATTGATAATGGTTTCTTTGTCGTGAGAGATCAGCGGACGCAGCACCAGGGTGTCAGTCGCGTTGTCGATCATGCGCAGGTTAGTCAGAGTCTGGCTGGAAACCTGTCCCAGCGCTTCGCCGGTCACAATCGCCTGCACGCCATAGCGTTCCGCGACACGGGATGCCGCACGGACCATCATCCGCTTGAGCACCACGCCCATCTGGCCGTCATCCACTTTTTCCAGGATTTCCGCCACCACCGGCTCAAAGTTCACCGCCACAAAACGGACTTTGTGCGAGCTGCCGAAGCGGTTCCACAGGTAATGCGCCACCTGTTTCACACCGATTTCATGTGCCGCACCGCCTAAATTAAAGAAGCAGTAATGAACGCGGCAACCACGGCGCATCAGCATATAACTGGAGACACCGGAATCGAACCCGCCGGAGATCAGAGATAACACATCTTCCTGAGTCCCGATCGGGAAACCGCCGATCCCTTCCAGACGGCGTACCACGAGGATCAGTTTGTCATCTTCCACTTCCAGATTCACCGTCACATCCGGATGCGTCAGTTTCACCTTCGCGGACGGAATATGCTGGTTCAGGCCGCCGCCGACATAGCGCTCCAGCTCGATGGAGCTGAACGGGTGCTTACCACGGCGCTTGGCGCGGACACAGAAGGTTTTATTTTCCAGTGATGCGGCATACATCTCAAACGTCTGCTCATAGATATTATGCAGATCGGTAAATGCACGCTCTTCCACCTGTAAAATATGGTGGATACCGGGAATGCGGGTCAGGCGGTCAGCCACCCCCTCACCAAGCTCTTCTTTCTTCACGCGGACTTCAAGATAGTCCCAGTGACGGACAACCGCCACGTCTTCGGCCAGATCCTTAAGCACATTGCGGATATTACTGGTCAGAATTTTAATAAAGCGCAGGCGGACACTCTGGCTTTTGATGGTAATTTCAGGAAATAATTTAATGATAAACTTCATAACGGTTTACTGGCTATCGGCTTGATTTGCAAAGGACGGAGCAGCCGGCGTCAGGCAGCGGCAATCCCCGTTGATGAAATTGAAAGGCGGCAGTATATCACCATATCTCGATCTGCCCCGTAAAAATCGTAAATGAAAGGCACAATTTTCACTGAAAAGTGTAAACTAGGAATTATTTGCGACATAAATGCAACATCAGTGAAAAACAGACCATGACCAAAAAAACATCCGCAATGAAAACCGATGCACTGAGCTTTGAAGCATCACTCGATGCCCTTGAAGGGATCGTCACCCGCCTGGAAGCGGGTAACCTGCCACTGGAAGAAGCCCTGGCCGAGTTTGAACGCGGTATCGCACTGACGCGCACCAGCCAGAAAACCCTGATGGCAGCCGAACAGCGGGTTCAGATCCTGCTTAATGATGATGAAAACGCCCCGCTGAGCGATTTTACACCTGAAAATGACTGACCGCCCGGATCCGGCGGTTCCCTGTGTGAACGAGAATGACCATGCCAGAACAAACTCCCGAAACATTCCGCAACCAACTGACACAGGCCAGAGAGCGTGTTGATCACGTTCTTGATGAGATCCTGACCACACTGCCGTTTGCCGCCACCGACATGGGTAAAGCCATGCATTACGGTGCCCTGCTCGGCGGAAAACGTCTGCGCCCGTTCCTGGTGTACGCCACCGGTGAGATGTTTGGTGTGACGGCTGAAAACCTGGATGCCCCGGCGGCAGCGATTGAGTGTATTCACGCCTATTCCCTGATCCATGACGATTTACCGGCCATGGATGACGACACACTGCGCCGCGGCAAACCGACCTGCCACGTCGCCTTTGGTGAAGCGAATGCCATTCTGGCAGGTGACGCCCTGCAAACCCAGGCATTCGCAATCCTCGCGGCGCGGCCGATGCCGGATGTCCGCCCGGAAGACCGTCTGGCGATGATCGCCGAACTGGCCGATGCCGCCGGTCTTGGCGGAATGTGCGGTGGCCAGGCGCTTGATCTGGCAGCAGAAGGAAAAAACATCGGTATTCATGCGCTGGAACAAATACACAACCATAAGACCGGTGCTTTAATCCGTGCTTCCGTCCGCATGGGCGCAATGAGTGCCGGTGAGGCAGGTTATGCCGCATTACCGGCTCTCGACACTTACGCACAGGCTATCGGCCTGGCGTTTCAGGTTCAGGATGACATTCTGGATGTTATCGGTCATACGGATGTGATCGGAAAAAGCCAGGGCAGCGACGCCGCGCACGGGAAGAGCACCTATCCGGCGCTGCTCGGGCTGCAGGCAGCTCAGGATAAAGCACAGGCGCTTTATCAGGAGTCACTGGCTGCGCTTTCACAGCTTGAAGAACATCATTACAACACAGCAACCCTGCGTGAACTTGCTAATTTTGTGATTGAACGTAACAGCTAATCCGTCCGGCACGTTCCGGTATTTTCAGAAACTTTAATAAGAATTAGTGAGCATTACATGAGTATTGATATCGCTAAATATCCGACTTTGGCACTCGTTGAGACGCCCGATGATTTGCGTCTGTTACCGAAAGAGAGTTTACCGAAACTCTGCGATGAACTGCGGCAATATCTGTTAAACAGCGTCAGCCGTTCCAGCGGGCATTTTGCCTCCGGTCTCGGCACGATTGAACTGACCGTGGCACTCCATTATGTCTATCAGACGCCGTTTGATAACCTGATCTGGGATGTCGGCCATCAGGCCTATCCGCACAAGATCCTGACCGGACGCCGCGACCGTATTGACACTATCCGCCATAAAAACGGGCTGCACGCCTTCCCGTGGCGCGAAGAGAGTGAATATGATGTACTGAGTGTCGGCCATTCCTCCACCTCCATCAGTGCCGGTGTCGGGATGGCGGTTGCCGCTGCCCGTGAGGGACGCAACCGCAAAACCGTCTGTGTGATCGGTGATGGTGCGATTACTGCCGGTATGGCCTTTGAGGCAATGAACCACGGCGGGGATATCAAATCCGACATGCTGGTGATCCTCAACGACAACGAGATGTCCATCTCCGAAAACGTCGGTGCCCTCAATAACCACCTGGCGCAGCTGCTTTCCGGCAAGCTTTACACCACGCTGCGTGAAGGCGGCAAAAAAGTGTTCTCCGGCCTGCCGCCTATCAAGGATCTGCTGAAGAAAACCGAAGAGCACATCAAAGGCATGGTGGTGCCGAGCACCTTCTTTGAAGAGCTGGGCTTCAATTACATCGGGCCGGTGGACGGACACGACGTGCTTGCGCTGATCCAGACGCTGAAAAATATGCGTGACCTGAAAGGTCCTCAGTTCCTGCATATTATGACGAAAAAAGGGCGCGGTTATGAACCGGCTGAAAAAGATCCGATCAGCTGGCACGCCGTGCCGCAGTTTGATCCGTCAACCGGCACACTGCCGAAAAGCAAATCGTCCAAACCGACCTTCTCAAAAATCTTCGGTGACTGGCTGTGTGAAGAAGCAGAACACGACCCGAAACTGATGGCGATCACCCCCGCCATGCGCGAAGGTTCCGGTATGGTACGCTTCTCCAAATCCTTCCCGGATCAGTATTTTGATGTCGCGATTGCTGAACAGCACTCTGTCACCTTTGCCGCCGGGCTGGCTATCGGCGGTTACAAGCCGGTTGTTGCGATTTACTCCAGCTTCCTGCAGCGCGCCTACGACCAGGTGATCCACGATGTCGCGATCCAGAAACTGCCGGTGCTGTTTGCTATCGACCGCGCCGGGATTGTCGGTAATGACGGTCCGACACACCAGGGCGCGTTTGATCTCTCCTTCCTGCGTATCCTGCCGAACATGGTGATCATGACCCCGAGTGATGAAAACGAGTGCCGCCAGATGCTGCACACCGGCTATCACTACGGTAAAGGCCCGGTGGCGGTGCGTTATCCGCGCGGCGGCGGCTGTGGTGCCACACTTCAGCCACTGACTCAGATTGAGATCGGTAAAGGTGTTGTCCGCCGTGAAGGGGAAAAAACCGCAATTCTGGTCTTCGGTACCCTGCTGGAAGAAGTCCTGAAAGCGGCAGAGAACCTGAACGCCACCGTGGTGGATATGCGTTTTGTCAAACCGCTGGATGAAGCCCTGATCCTGGAGATGGCAGCGCGCCATGACACACTGGTGACCGTCGAGGAAAACGCCGTTATGGGCGGTGCAGGCAGTGGTGTGAATGAGTTCCTGATGGCGCAGCGCAAGCCGGTGCCGGTGCTCAATATCGGCCTGCCGGACAGCTATGTGCCACAGGGCGACCAGGAAGAGATCCGCAGCGATATGGGCCTGGATGCAGAGCATATTCAGAAGTCCATCGAAGCGTATCTGGCAAAAGCCTGATTACTTTTCTCCGGACACAAAAAACCCTGCATCACATCAGCAGGGTTTTTTTATGTCACTGATAACGCGTTTACGACCTACTCTGCCGCAACTTTCACCGCAAAGTGATCAAACCCGCTCAGCGCCGGTTGTACTTCCTCACCTTTGCTGAAATAGCGGATGCCGTCACTCTCCGGTTTCATCTGTCCGATACAGCAGAAAGGTGCGCCGGTGTGTGCCAGTGCCATTTCCAGCGCGCCACGGTTAATTTCCGGAACGGTAAAGCACAGCTCATAATCCTCACCACCCGCCAGCGCACGGGCAAGCGCCTGCTCCGGTGATGAACAGGCTTTCAGTGCCTCAGACATCGGTAAGTTATCAAGCTCAATCCTGGCACCGCAACGACTGGCTTTCAGGATATGGCCGAGATCGGAAATCAGACCGTCAGAGATATCTATCGCTGAGGATGCGAGGTCGCGCAGCGCCTGCCCCTGTAAAATGCGCGGTTGCGGGCGCAGATGACGTTTCAGCAGATACTCTTTGTGTGCCGGGTCTTCAGGCCGGAGTTCACCCAGCAAAATTGCCAGTCCGGCGGCGCTGTCACCCAGTGTACCGGTGACATAGATCCAGTCACCGTTACGGGCACCGGCGCGTTTCATTGCCCGCCCTGCCGGGACCAGACCATGAACCGTCAATGTCAGACTCATCGGACCGCGGGTGGTATCGCCGCCGATTAACTGCATGCCATAATAATTCAGTTGCTCAAAGAAGCTGTCACTGAATTCCCCCAGCCACGCTTCATCAATGGACGGCAGCGTCAGCGCCAGGGAAACCCAGGCCGGATCGGCACCGATGGCGGCCAGATCACTTAAATTCACCGCAAGGGATTTCCACGCCAGATCACGGGCAGAAACGGAAGGCAGAAAATGAATACCGGACACCAGGGTATCCGTGCTGACAGCAACCTGCTGTTTTTCCGCTACGGTCATCAGAGCACAATCATCCCCGATACCCAGTTCAACGTCCCGGCGGTAATAGTGCTGCCGGTCAAAAAAACGCCGGATGAGATCAAATTCACCACAAGCCATAATCAGAAATTCCGCAATCAGATAAAGACAAAAGGCCGGTTAAACCGGCCTCTTTTATATCATGTCATTTATGTCCGTGCATAAAAGTATCAGATGATTACTTTCTGCGGGCATTCGGCGCGGCTTTATCGAGCACGCCATTGACAAATTTGTGGCTCTCTTCCGCGCCGAACACTTTCGCCAGTTCAATCGCTTCGTTGATAACCACTTTGTAAGGGACATCTTCACGGTAGCTTAATTCATACATCGCCAGACGCAGAACCGCTTTTTCCACCTGACCTAACTCCTCCAGCTGGCGGGAGAGGTACGGTGCCATCAGTGCATCAAGACGCACTGCATTCGTTGCCGCACCAAAGAACAGCTCACGAAAATAGGCGACATCAACGTCTTTGACATCCTGCTCTGACAGAAATTCTGATTCAACATCCGCAATGTTATTGCCGGATAACTGCCACGAATAAAGCGCCTGAACGGCACATTCACGAGCACGACGACGAGCTGCAGGTTTCACACATATCCCCTTACTAAAATCTGAATTCAGCCTTTGATGGCCTTAATTACGTTGATCATTTCCAGCGCGGTCATTGCGGCTTCCGCCCCTTTGTTACCGGCTTTGGTTCCCGCACGTTCAATGGCCTGTTCAATATTTTCGGTGGTCAGCACCCCGAAAGTCACCGGAATCGCGCTGTTCATTGCAACGGCGGATAACCCGGAGCTGCATTCACCGGACACATATTCAAAATGTGCGGTGCCGCCGCGGATAACAGTACCCAGCGCAATAATCGCGTCATATTTTCCGGTATCAGCCAGTGTTTTCACTGCCAGCGGCAGTTCATACGCACCCGGCACCCAGACCGTTGTAATGTTCTCAGAGGAAACCTGACCGATACGCTCAAGCGCATCAACCGCACCGTCTAACAGGCTGTCGTTGATGAAGTTGTTAAAGCGGGCAATTGCGATGGCGATACGCGCACCCGGCGCACTGACAACACCTTTAATGACGTTCATAGCCTTTCCTTCTTACGAGTTTCATACTGCGGGGCGCGGATTTTATCACATTCTTTCCGTCACCGCGCCTGTGTTTTTCAAACTCCGGAATAAAAATTAAATTCCGGCGTAAATTCAGCGGTTAATACACCGGGATCAACCGCAGACGAAGATCCGGTCCGACCATCGTGCAGTCGTCGATCCGCAACTGCGGCGCATCACGCAGATGGGCAAGCGGCGGCAATGTGAAGAGATCCTGTGCATCACTGCCCAGAATCTTCGGTGCCAGATAAAGCACGATTTCATCCGCCAGCCCGGCCTTCAGCAATGCGCCCGCCATATGGGAGCCGCACTCTGTCCAGATATGGTTAATATTGCGTTTGCCGAGCTGCATCATCAGCAGAACCAGATCCACACCACTGCCGTTCTCCGGCAGGATCATTTCCTCAACATCCCCCTGCCAGTTATCCGGCTGAGAAGCAGTCCGTGCCAGCCAGCAACAGCCCGGCAATTGTGTGACGCGGTGCTGAGCGGTCACCCGCTGATGGCTGTCGGTGATAATCCGCACCGGCTGACGGATATCTGCCTCCGGGTAGCTCTGCTGCAGCGATACCGGGAAATCCGCATGACGGACAATCAGACCGGGATCATCTGCCAGAACCGTGGCACTGGTGGATAAAATCGCCCCGGCCTGTGCGCGGAACTGCTGCACATCCTGCCGGGCGGCTTTTGAGGTGATCCACTGGCTTTCGCCGTTGGCTAATGCGGTTTTGCCGTCGATCGAGGCCGCCATTTTCAGCTGAATATACGGGAAACCGGTACGCATCCGCTTAAAGAAGCCTTTATTCAGTGCTTCCGCTTCCTGCATCAGTACGCCGTGACTGACTTCAATACCGGCTTCACGCAGTTTAAACAGCCCGCGTCCGGCCACCTGCGGATTCGGATCCTGCATGGCAGCCACCACCCGGCTGACCCCGGCATTGATCAGCGCTTCAGCACACGGCGGTGTGCGGCCGTGATGACTGCACGGCTCCAGCGTGACATAGGCGGTGGCGCCACGGGCTTTATCACCGGCCATGCGCAGCGCATGTACTTCCGCATGCGGTTCACCGGCACGCTGATGGTAACCTTCGCCGACGATTTCGCCGTCACGGACAATCACACAGCCGACATTCGGGTTCGGTGCGGTGGTAAAACGCCCCAGCGCCGCCAGTTCAAGGGCGCGGGCCATATAAAATTCATCAGAATGCATCATGTTCAGTCCTGCAGGCGGGCAATTTCCTCGCCGAATTCACGGATATCCTCAAAACTGCGGTAAACCGACGCAAAGCGGATATACGCGACTTTATCCAGCTTTTTCAGCTCGCTCATCACCAGTTCACCGACAAACTTAGCAGAGACTTCCCGCTCACCGGTAGCCCGTAACTGCGATTTGATGTGACTGAGGGAGGTTTCGATATTGTCAGAACTGACCGGACGTTTTTCCAGTGCCTTCTGCATACCACGGCGCAGCTTTTCTTCGTCAAACGGCTCGCGGCTGTCATCACTTTTGACCACACGCGGCATCACCAGCTCGGCGACCTCAAATGTGGTAAAGCGTTCGTGGCATTCCAGACACTGGCGGCGACGGCGGACCTGAGAACCATCACCCACCAGGCGTGAGTCGATGACTTTGGTATCAACGGCAGAGCAAAACGGGCAATGCATAAATTATCCTGCGGGTCAATGAACTGTTGCGGTAGTTTACCCTGTTTACACATAAAAAACACCCTGCATGCTTGCACATACAGGGTGTTTTCTGTTTTTTCACGGCAGAAATTACGGCAGGATAGATTCCTGATCCGCACCTTCTTTTTCCACTTTCTGCACAATCAGGTGCTCACGCTTCATACCCAGTTTCAGGGCCAGCGCGGACGCCACGTAGATTGAGGAAATCGTACCGATAGACACACCAATCAGCATGACCAGCGAGAAGCCTTTCAGCATTGCACCACCGAAGATATAGAGCATCAGAACCACTAACAGGGTGGTTGCCGATGTCATAATGGTACGGCTTAACGTCTGAGTCAGGGAAACGTTCATGATCTCATACGAGGTACCACGGCGGATTTTGCGGAAGTTCTCACGGATACGGTCAGATACCACGATACTGTCGTTCAGTGAGTAACCGATAACCGACATCAGGGATGCCACAATGGTCAGGTCAATCTCAATATGGAATAACGACAGTACACCGAGGGTGATAATAACGTCATGCGCCAGCGCGATAACCGCACCTAACGCCAGGCGCCATTCAAACCGCATCGCCACATAAATCAGGATACAGATTAATGCGGCGATCAGTGCCATCGCCCCGGTCTGAGCCAGCTCCGCACCCACACTCGGTCCGACGAATTCAATACGCTTGACCACTGCATTTTCATCAATATCTTTGTTAATAACATTGATGACAGTTTTACCCAGTTCCTGACCAGCCACGCCTTCTGCCGGCGGCAGACGTACCATGATGTCACGGCTGCTGCCGAAATTCTGGATCAGCGGGTCTTTAAACCCGGCCAGCGAAACGGTATCACGGATTTTATCCAGGTCAGCCGGCTGGCTGAAGTTAACTTCAATGACGGTACCGCCGGTGAAGTCCAGACCCCAGTTAAACCCTTTCACGCCGATGATTGCCACAGAGGCAATCAGCAGCAGTGCCGAGATGGTAAATGCCACGTTGTCCCAGCGCATAAAGTCATAGACTCTGCGGCCGTGGTTTAATTGTTCAACAGTATAATCCTGTGCCACAACGTGCTCCTTAAATAGACAGCTTATTAATACGTTTACCGCCGTACAGCAAGTTCACGATGGCACGTGTACCGATAATCGCTGTAAACATGGAGGTTGCCACACCAATGGCTGTCGTAATCGCAAACCCTTTAATTGAACCGGTACCGACCGCGTACAGAATGACAGCGGTAATCAGTGTGGTTAAGTTTGCGTCGATAATACTGGAGAAGGCGCCTTTATACCCTTCATGGATTGCCTGCTGGACAGAACGCCCGTTGCGCAGTTCTTCTTTGATACGTTCGTTTATCAGAACGTTCGCATCAACCGCAACCGCAAGGGTCAGCACGATCCCCGCAATCCCCGGCATGGTCAGCGTAGCCCCCGGTAACAGCGACATCACCCCGACAATCAGGATAAGGTTCGCCAGTAACGCGCTGCTCGCGATCAGACCGAATTTACGGTAGTAGATCACCATGAACAGAATTGAGGCCATCAGCCCCCACAGACACGCTTCCAGGCCCTGCTCGATATTCTGCAGACCCAGAGTCGGCCCGATGGTCCGCTCTTCCACAATCTGGATTGGTGCAATCAGGGCACCGGCACGCAGCAGCAGTGATAACTGACGTGCTTCATTGGCATTATCAATCCCGGTGATACGGAAGTTTGATCCTAAACGGGACTGGATATTGGCAATGTTGATAACTTCTTCGTTTTTCTCAAGGATTGAACGGCCTGCGGCATCTTTACGCCCGCTGTCTTTATATTCGACAAACAGGGTCGCCATCGGCTTATAGAGATTATCCTTGGTGAAATCGGACATGGTGTTACCACCGGCGCTGTCCAGCGAGATGCTGACCTGCGGCTGACCGTACTCATCACTCTGTGATGTGGAGTCAGTAATATGGTCACCGGTCAGAATCACACGCTTGTACAGGGCGACTTTGCGTCCGTCACGGGTGTATTTCACTTCGGTGTCGCCCGGAATACGGCCTGCTTCGATAGCGGCAGGGTCAACCGTGCTGTTGACCAGACGGAATTCCAGCGTCGCAGTTGCACCGAGGATCTCTTTCGCCCGTGCGGTGTCCTGAATACCCGGTAATTCCACCACGATGCGATCCGCACCCTGACGCTGTACCAGCGGCTCGGCAACACCGAGCTGGTTAACACGGTTACGCAGGATAGTGATGTTCTGCATGACAGCATAGCTGCGCGCTTCACTTAAGCGCTGATCGCTCATCACTGCGGTCAGGGTGTTATCCGAACCGTCTTTGAACACTAAATCACGCAGGCGTTTTGTTAACAGCGAGCTGGCTTCAGAACGTGATGCATCATCACGGAAGCGGACTTCCACGCCGTAATCCGCTGATTTGCGGACAGACGCAAACGGAATGCTGTTCTCACGCAGCAGTGAGCGGATACCGTCGAGGTTCTGCTCCTGCAGTTTACCCAGCGCGGTTTCCATATCCACTTCCATCAGGAAGTGCACACCACCACGCAGGTCGAGACCCAGTTTCATCGGCTCGCCACCGACGGCGGTCAGCCATTTCGGTGTCGCCGGTGCAAGGTTCAGGGCAACAACATATTGCTCACCCAGGCCTTTCATCAGCTCTTCACGGGCTCGTAACTGGATATCAGGATTTGAGAAACGGGCAAGTATCACACCGTTTTCCAGTGCGATCGACTTACTCGCGATCTGATCTTTTTCTAAAATGGTCCGGACCTGATCCAGGGTCTGTTCATTGGCGGCGGTTCCCCGCGCGCCAGTGATTTGAACAGCCGGATCCTCTCCATACAGGTTTGGAAGCGCATAAAGCAAACCGATGAGGATCGCAGCGATCAGCATCAGATACTTCCACAAAGGATAACGGTTTAACACGGCAGTCCCTTCGGGAAAATCATACTACAGGAAGATTACAGCGCCTTCAGTGTACCTTTCGGTAAAACTGCTGCGACGAAATCACGTTTGATGGTTACTTCAGTTGTTTCGTTCAGTTCCAGAACGATGTAGCCGGTGTCAGACACTTTAGCCACACGACCGATCAGACCACCGGTAGTTAAGACTTCATCACCTTTGGTAATGGAGTCCATTAATTGCTTGTGTGATTTAGCACGTTTCTGTTGCGGGCGCAGGATCATGAAGTAGAAAATCAGCACGAAAACGACCAGCATAACAATCAGAGACATCGGGCTGCCCTGAGAAGCGGCCGCACCGGTTGATGCTACTGCGTCAGAAATGAAAAAACTCATCAAACTATCCTCTTGTTATTCACATAATTATCAGGCAGATAAACCTGCCGGTGGGGTATCGCCTATGTTATACCCCACCGGGTGATCCCGTTTCGGGGAAATCACTCACTTAACGGCGGAACCGGTTTCCCGATCCGCTGATAAAATTCAGCGGCAAATGCTTCCAGACGGCCTTCTTCAATGGCCTGCCGGATACCCGCCATCAGACGCTGATAGTAGCGCAGATTATGAATGGTATTTAAGCGCGCGCCAAGGATTTCATTACAGCGATCCAAATGATGCAGATACGCACGCGTATAATGGCGGCAGGTATAGCAGTCACATTCCGCATCCAGCGGCGATGTATCTGATTTATACTTCGCATTACGGATTTTTACCACGCCGTCCGTCACAAACAGGTGACCGTTACGGGCATTACGGGTCGGCATCACGCAGTCGAACATATCAATACCGCGGCGCACACCTTCCACCAGATCTTCCGGTTTACCCACGCCCATTAAATAGCGCGGTTTATCTTCCGGGATCTGCGGACAGACATGCTCCAGAATACGATGCATATCTTCTTTCGGCTCGCCGACAGCCAGACCGCCCACAGCGTACCCATCAAATCCGATTTCCACCAGCCCTTTCACAGACACATCGCGTAAATCTTCGTAAACACTGCCCTGGATGATACCGAACAGTGCATTCGGGTTACCCAGTTCATCGAAACGGTCACGGCTGCGTTTTGCCCAGCGCAGGGACATTTCCATGGATTTCTTAGCGTAGTCCCAATCCGCCGGATACGGCGTACACTCGTCAAAAATCATCACGATATCAGACCCGAGATCGTACTGGATTTCCATCGATTTTTCAGGACTTAAGAAGATTTTTTCCCCGTTGATCGGGTTACGGAAATGGACACCCTCTTCTTTGATTTTACGCATTGCGCCCAGGCTGAACACCTGGAAACCGCCGGAATCAGTCAGAATCGGGCCTTTCCACTGCATAAAGTCATGCAGATCACCGTGCAGTTTCATAATTTCCTGACCGGGACGCAGCCACAGATGGAACGTGTTGCCTAATAAGATTTGCGCACCGGTCTCTTTGACTTCTTCCGGTGTCATCCCTTTCACTGTGCCATAAGTCCCCACCGGCATAAATGCAGGGGTTTCAACAACGCCACGATCAAAAATTAAGCGACCACGGCGCGCACGGCCGTCTGTCGTTTGCAGTTCATATTTCACAAAACCTCCGGCATCAGAAAAACAGTCTGATGATGTGTAATTAGCGGCAGTCAGTCAGCAGTCGCTGAAATCTGCCGGATCAATAATCTGTAGTATATCAGTCGTTGTGACCGACTTTTTCACATTTTGCCTGCGGGTTGCGGGTAATAAACATCGCATCCCCGTAGCTGAAGAAACGGTAACGTTCACGCACCGCTGCTTCATACGCCTGCATAGTGTGCTGATAACCGGCAAACGCAGAAACCAGCATAATCAGCGTGGATTCCGGCAGATGGAAATTGGTGATCAGCGCATCCACCACCTGATACTCATATCCCGGATAAATAAAGATTTGCGTATCATCAAAGAACGGTGCAATCAGTGCATCCTGTGCCGCTTTCGCCGCACTTTCGAGGGAACGCACGGATGTTGTGCCGACCGCGATCACTTTATTACCGCGTGCTTTACACGCCAGCACGGCATCAACCACATTCTGCGGCACTTCCGCATATTCGGAGTGCATGATGTGATCTTCAATATTATCCACGCGCACCGGCTGGAACGTCCCTGCCCCGACATGCAGGGTGACAAAGGCCATTTCCACACCTTTTTCACGCAGTGCTGCCAGCAGCGGCTCATCAAAGTGCAGCCCGGCAGTCGGTGCGGCTACCGCACCGGGGCGGTCATTATACACGGTCTGGTATAACTCGCGATCCGACTCTTCATCAGGACGGTCAATATATGGCGGCAGCGGCATATGACCAATCTGATTGAGAATGGTCAGCACATCGCGCTCATCATCAAAACGGATTTCAAACAGTGCATCGTGACGCGCCACCATGGTGGCTTTCACGCTTTCATCTTCGCCCAGCAGCAGTTCAGCACCTTCTTTCGGTGCTTTGGATGCGCGGACATGCGCCAGTACACGGTGCTCATCCAGCATCCGCTCCACCAGCACTTCAATCTTTCCGCCGGAGGCTTTGCGCCCGAACATTCTGGCGGGGATCACACGGGTATCATTAAATACCAGCAGATCACCGGGATTGAGTTTATTCAGCACATCGGTGAAGATACCGTGGTTCAGTTCACCACTGATACCATCAAGCGATAACAGACGGCACTTGCTCCGCTCCGCCTGCGGGTAGCGGGCAATCAGTTCGTCCGGCAGTTCAAAAGTAAAATCGGCAACACGCATGAGATTCTCGGTTTCATCTCAAAAAGAAAAACAGGCGCAATAGTCTAGTGCCCCGGTAAGCAGGGCGCAAGAAATAACCCGCCGACGGCGGAATAAAAGGCTGCGGTATTATGAATTTTCTCGCACATCTCCACCTTGCCTCACTGGCAAACAGCAGTTTTCTCGGCAATCTGATGGCCGATTTTGTCCGCGGCGCACCGGAAGAACAGTACAGCGCACCGGTTGCGGCGGGGATCCGACTGCACCGGCGTGTTGATACCCTGACTGACTCACACCCGCTGGTACGGGAAGCCCGTCAGCTGTTCCGCCCTGAATACCGCCGCTACGCGCCGATCACCCTGGATGTGGTCTGGGATCATTTTCTTTCCCTGCACTGGTCACAATTTGAGCCCGCGACCTCACTGACCGATTTCACACAGCACGTCCGCACAGTGATTGAACCGCAACTGGCGTTTACGCCGGAGAAATTTCAGGAGCTGAATGAATTTATGTGGCCGCAGCGCTGGTTAATCCGCTATCAGGAAGTTCCTTACATCGGACAGGTACTGGCGGGGATGGCAAAACGACGTCCGAAACTTGCCGCACTCAGGGAGACAGATCAGGATTTTACCGATAATTATCAGTCTCTTGAAAGTATCTTCTTCCGTTTCTATCCGCAGATGATGGACAGTGTGACAAAGCCGTTTACAGGTCAGTAACGGTTTTTACGTTCATTCACACAATTAGCACTTGAACTTTACTCAAATAACTCTATCTTATTCGGGTAGCAGATAGAATAATGAACTATTGATAGGTAAAACCTATTATATTAATCGGTATTATGATCTTTAATACCATCCCCAAATTCTTTATTCTGTCTGTTGTTTATTGCCATACTCTATATAATCTTACAGGAGTAAATTATGGTTCTGGTAACCCGTCAAGCCCCCGATTTTACAGCTGCAGCCGTTATGGGTAACGGTGAAATTGTTGATAACTTCAATCTGAAAAAACACCTGAACGGCCGTCCGGCTGTTATCTTCTTCTGGCCGATGGACTTCACGTTTGTCTGCCCTTCTGAGCTGATCGCATTCGATCACCGCTATGAAGAATTCAAAAAACGCGGTGTGGAAGTAATTGGTGTGTCTATGGACTCTGAGTTTGTTCATAACGCATGGCGTAACACTGCTATCGAGGATGGCGGTATCGGTCAGGTTCAGTATCCGATGATTGCGGATATCAAACATGACATCATGCGGGCTTACGGTGTTGAGTTCCCGGAAGCCGGTGTTGCTCTGCGCGGTTCTTTCCTGGTGGACAAAAACGGTGTTGTCCGTCATCAGGTCGTCAACGACCTGCCGCTGGGCCGTAACGTAGACGAAATGCTGCGTATGGTTGACGCACTGCAATTCCACGAAGAGCACGGTGATGTGTGTCCTGCACAGTGGGAAAAAGGTCAGGAAGGTATGAATGCATCTCCGAAAGGCGTTGCTGACTTCCTGAAAAAGAACTCCGGCAAACTGTAAGTTCCGGCAGTTAAGAGATACAAAAACCAGCCTGCGGGCTGGTTTTTTTGTGCCTGAATCACGGGCAAAAAAATACCCCGCACATGACAGGGTATTTTTATAATCCGGGCTATCAGGCGTGTTTGTGATTCACTTCCGGCTCAGCGCCCATCAGGCGATCAACCACAATGGAAACCACCAGCACTGCCAGTGACGGCGCAAGCCATGCCAGGTCATATTTAAAGAACGGCAGTGACTCAATCCATGACGGCATATAAGAGCCGAACATTTTAGTGGCTTTCAGCGCCCCCATCGTCCCGAGGATCAGGCTGACCAGCATTGCCGGCGCAACCACCCGTCCCGGTTTTTTCCAGAAGCGCAGTGTGAAACTCAGCAGGATCAGCACAATACACGGCGGATAAATCGATACCAGCACCGGAACGGAAAATGCGATCAGTTTGCTCAGCCCCAGGTTGGAAATCACCATGGAGAACGCACCGAGGATCCACACCAGTTTACGGTAAGAGATCGGCAGATAACGGCTGAAGAATTCCGCACAGGCACAGGTCAGGCCGATAGCTGTCACCATACAGGCAACAAAAATCAGCACAGCAAGGAAGAAACTGCCGTAGTTACCGAAGGTATACTGGACATACTCATGCAAAATTTCCGCGCCGTCAGCCGGGTTCGGGATAATCGACCCGCTGTTTTCCCCTAATTTGAACAGCGCCAGATAGACCAGTGTCAGCAGCACACCGGCAATCAGCCCGGCCCACATGGTATAGCGGGTCAGCAGTGAGGAGTTTTCCACTCCGCGCGAACGGGCAGCATTAACAATAACAATCCCGAAGACCATTGCGCCGAGGGTATCCATGGTCAGATAACCATTAATAAACCCGTTGGAAAACGCCATTTCTTTATACGCCGGCGTTGCCATAATAGCATCACCGGCCGGCCACATTACCGCAGCCACCCCGAGGATAGCCAGAGCCAGCATTTTAACCGGTGCCAGTACATGACCGACGCTGTCCAGCAATTTACCCGGATACAGGGAAATGCCGATCACACAGGCAAAGTAGATCACGCTGTAAATCAGCAGGGAAATATCAGATTCCCCGCCCACCAGCGGCGCAATCCCGATTTTATAAGAAACGGTGGCTGTACGCGGCGTGGCAAACAGCGGACCGACGGACAGATAAGCGACAACGGCCAGCAGCAGCCCGGCATATTTACCGACTGGTGTACTGAGTGCCTCAATACCGCCACCGACTTTTGCCAGTGCAATCACGGTCAAAACCGGTAAACCAACGCCGGTGATCAGGAACCCGGCTGCCGCCGTCCAGACCATTTCACCGGCCTGAAGGCCGACCATTGGCGGAAATATAATATTCCCCGCCCCGACAAACAGCGCGAAGGTCATGAAACCTAAGGCTAAAATATCTCGTGAAGTTAAACGATGCGCCATATTATTTTTGTCTGTTACTGTTAATTTAATGTGAAATATTCAATAAAAATATCGGAAATAAAAATCCAACTCCCTGATCTGTCACTGGCGGCATCTCCTGCTGTTTTAACAATCTGTTAGCACTACGTTATTCATCATAAGTTAATAACTGTAGTGATTATATTTAAAAAACAGTGGTATTTGCCAATAACTCACTACAAGTAAAACTTTTATAGCGCAGAAAGGCAATAGTCAAAGCAAAAACCAGAACTATATGCCATAGTCTATTTCCAAAGCAGCGATTGCTGTTATGTAAGCGTCAATAAACACTATATGATTTGTTTATATTTTAATCAGACATTTTAAATCTGCTGAATTAACAGCGATTAAATAAAGAAAGCGGCAAAAGCCGCTTTAATGAGAAGATTTAGCAATAAGCCGCGCCGGAATGGTAAAACTGAACTCCGTTCCCT
This sequence comes from Morganella sp. TYF_1, assembly GCF_043105645.1. Lineage (NCBI taxonomy): Bacteria > Pseudomonadati > Pseudomonadota > Gammaproteobacteria > Enterobacterales > Morganellaceae > Morganella > Morganella sp. TYF_1. The sequence continues at coordinate 165,282 of NZ_JBICLU010000018.1, forward strand.
GTCCGGGCTTGCTGGTAATATCCAGATGGGTGTGATGATGCTGTAAAGCGTGTTTTACTATCGCCAGCCCCAGACCGGAGCCACCGGTCTGCCGCGAACGGGATTTATCCACGCGGTAAAAACGTTCCGTCAGGCGCGACAGATGTTCCGCCGGAATGCCCGGGCCGTTATCTTTCACACTGAACACCGCATTACCGTTACGCAGCGCCCAGCTGACCTCAATCAGGGTATTTTCCGGTGTATGATTTACCGCGTTATACACCAGGTTCGACATGGCGCTGCGCAGCTCTTCCTCATCCCCGAAAATCTTCAGTTTGTCATCCACCGTAAAGCGGATCTCCTGCTTACCACGGCTGAGCGTCACGGCTTCCTGCTGAAGCATGATCAGCATCCCCGGCACATCCACCACCTGATCCAGCCCACTTTTCACCGCCACTTCAATTTTTGACAGCTGCAGAAGCTGTTTAACCATGCCGTCCATACGGCGGGTCTGCTCCTGCATGGTCAGGATCGCTTTTTTATTCATCGGATTATCAAAATCCTGATCTGCGAGCATTTCCAGATAGCCCTGCAAAACGGTCAGCGGCGTGCGCAGTTCATGACTGACGTTGGCAAAGAAATCACGCCGCGAGTTTTCGAGACGGCGTTTTTCCGTCACATCACGGGCAACCATCAGTAACTGCCCTTCCGAGTACGGCATGATGCGCAATTCCATCATGCTGCCGTTATTCAGTTCCAGGGTCAGCGGCAGGGTATAATCGCCCTGGGTCAGATAGCGGCTGAAATCCGGGTAACGCAGCAGGTTAAAGATGTGCTGCCCGTTATCATCCGGCCAGCGGAAACCGAGAAGGTGCTGGGCATGTTTGTTACACCAGAAAATATTGCCGTCTTCCGTCATCATCACTACGGCATCCGGCAGAGATTCCGCCCCGCTGCGAAAGCGTTTGATCAGGGTGGCGAGTTCACGGCGGCGCTTGCGGTTACGCTGCTGAAGCTGGTAGATACCGTAAAAAATCGGCTCCCAGCTGCTGCGGCCGGGCGGTGGCAGCATACTGCGATCCAGCCACAACCAGTCGGACAATTTCAGTAAGTTATAGCTGTGCCAGACGGCCGCGGCAAACAGGGCACCGGCCAGAAACCAGCCGGTATAGCCGAAAAAAAGTGACAAAAAGAGAGCCGGAAGGCAAAAAAGCACTAATTCCAGTACAATTTTTTTCCACGAAAGACGCTCAAGCACGCGCGATCCTCTTGCGGTTTAACATTATTATCAGTAACGGACAGAGAAGCGGTAACCCGTTCCCCGGACTGTCTGTATCATTTTATCGTGCCCGTCCGCTTCCAGCGCTTTGCGCAGGCGGCGGATATGCACATCCACCGTGCGATCCTCAACATAGACGTTCTCGCCCCAGACATAGTTGAGCAGCTGTTCACGGCTGTAAACCCGTTCCGGATGGGTCATAAAGAAGTGCAGCAGTTTGAATTCGGTTGGCCCCATTTCCAGCGGATTCTCATTACTGGTCACGCGGTGAGATGCCGGATCGAGTGTCAGACCGTTCATGGCGATAAGATCATCTGCCGCCATCGGGGAGATGCGCCGCAGAATCGCTTTAACACGGGCCACTAACTCTTTCGGTGAGAAGGGTTTGGTCAGATAATCATCCGCGCCGGTTTCCAGACCTTTGACACGGTCTTCCTCTTCACCGCGCGCCGTCAGCATCATCACCGGAATTTCCCGCAGCTGACTGTCCCGTTTCATATGTTTGATAACCTGAATACCGGAACCGCCCGGGATCATCCAGTCCAGCAGGACAAGATCAGGGAAAGGCTCCACCAGCCGGGCAATAGCCGCATCATAATCATCTGCCTCGACAGGCTGATAGCCATTCTGCTCCAGTACGAAACAGACCATTTCACGGATAGGTGCTTCATCTTCAACGACTAAAATTCGTCTTGCCATGGCGTTCCCTGTTTACCGTTAATTTCATTTCATCAGACAGTGCCGCGATTATGCGTCACTTTTGTGACAGATTTATGAATATCAGCCGATACCTCAGCCTGCACCGCAAAGATAATGTCATTAAACTGACATACTACACACAAAATGCGTGTCAGATCGTAAAATACTGGACATTCATCCAATATTTATTTTTACCGCCTGATTTCCGTTATACTCTGTTTTCAGTAAACCGCCTAATGCAATGCGCATTCAGTTCGCCCGGCAGGAATAACCGTATATATGAAAATCATTCACACATCAGACTGGCATCTCGGACAATATTTTTACACTAAAAACCGGCTGCAGGAACATCTGCAGTTTTCAGACTGGCTGATAAACCTGATAAAAGAACAGCAGGCGGATGCCCTGATTGTCGCCGGAGATGTATTTGATACCGCCTCCCCGCCGAGTTACGCCCGTGAGCTGTATAACCGTTTTGTTGCACAACTGCAGCAGACCGGCTGTCATCTGATTGTGCTTGCCGGTAACCATGATGCCGTTGCCACGCTGAATGAATCCCGTGAACTGATGGCCTGCCTGAATGCGGATGTGATTGCCCGGCCGGATCCGGCGCGGGATCTGATCGTACTTTATAATAAGCAGAACCAACCCGGCGCGATTGTCTGTGCCGTACCGTTTCTGCGGCCGCGCGATATTCTGGAAAGTCAGGCCGGACAATCCGAAGCCGAGAAACAACTGGCGCTGCTGACCGCGATACAGACACATTATCAGTCCCTTTATGACAGAGCGGTGGCAAAACGGACTGAACTGGGCGCGGATGTCCCAATCATTATGACAGGCCACCTGACAACAGTGGGTGCCAAAACATCGGAATCTGTCCGTGATATTTATATCGGCACACTGGATGCCTTCCCGGCCGGTGCATTCCCGCCGGCGGATTACATTGCCCTCGGGCATATTCACCGCGCACAGTCCATCGGCGACAGCGGCACCATCCGTTACAGCGGTTCCCCCGTCCCGCTCAGTTTTGATGAATCCGGACAGGAAAAAAGTGTTTTTCTCCTGACCCTGGATAACAACCGCATTACAGCGATTGATGCGGTGCCGGTTCCCTGTTTTCAGCCAATGGTCTGTCTGAAAGGCGATCTGGATGCCATCAGCCTGGCGCTGGAACAGTTTCCGCCCCGTGATGAACACACACAGCTGGTCTGGCTGGACATCGAAATTGCCGGAAGGGATTATCTGCCGGATATTCAGAAACGTATTCAGGCACTGACAGAGCCGCTGGCTGCTGAAGTGCTCCTGCTGCGCCGGGAGCGCAGGCAGATAACCGCAGACAACAGCGAAGCCCTGCGTGAAACCCTGAATGAACTGACGCCGGATGATGTTTTTGCCCGCCGTCTGGCGCTCAGTGATACCGAAGAAGAGGATATTCCGCGTCTCACCACCCTTTTCCGCCGTGTGTGTGAACAGGTTCGTGACCAGGCAGAGAGTGACAGCAGTGAAATCAGTACCGGTACCAGCGGAAAAAACAGTACCCGCACAGACAACCGGAAAGGAAAAAGTGAATGAAAATCCTGACATTACGGTTTAAAAATATCAATTCACTGCAGGGCGAATGGAAGATTGATTTTACGGCAGAGCCCTTTGCCGGAAACGGATTGTTTGCCATCACCGGCCCGACCGGTGCCGGAAAAACCACCCTGCTGGATGCTATCTGTCTCGCGCTCTACCATGAAACCCCGCGCGTAAAAACATCTGCTTCGCAGAATGATGTGATGACCCGCCATACTGCGGAATGTCTGGCTGAAGTGGAATTCTCCGTAAAAGGAAAAGCATACCGCGCTTTCTGGAGCCAGCGGCGCGCCAGAGATAAAGCCGATGGTAATCTTCAGCCGCCGAAGGCCGAACTGGCTGAGTGTGCCACCGGAAAAATTCTCTCAGACAAACTGACGCAGGTCAGAGAGAGCATTATTGAGATCACCGGGCTGGATTTCGCCCGTTTTACCCGTTCCGTCCTGTTATCACAGGGAAATTTCGCCGCCTTTCTGAATGCCGATGATAATGAACGGGCAGACTTGCTGGAAGAACTCACCGGCACGGAAATTTACCGGCTGATTTCCCGTCAGGTTTATGAAGACTACAAAGCCGCGCAACAGGCGTTGTCTCTGCTGGAAGCGCAGACCGGTGCTATCCGGCTGATGACAGACGAGGAGCGGCTTGCATGCCAGGCTGAACTGACCACTCTGCAAACCAATGAGCAGGCGCAGCTTATCCGCCAGACACAGCTACAGACCGCGCTACAGTGGTGGCAGCACCGCGACACACTGAACACAGAAACAGAACAGCGGCAGCAGCAGCATGCCGCTGTTCTGCAGCAGATTCAGGATGCACAGCCGCAGCTTGACCGGCTTGCCCGCGCCAAACCGGCGGAAAAATTACGCCCGGCCAAAGAAGCGGTGCAGAGCAGCACGGCGTTATGTACTCAGCTGACCGCCCGTATGCAGGAACTGGCACAGACAACAGAGAGCACCACCCGCTCACTGCAGCCGCTGGCCGATCAGTGTGAGGAGCAACAACAGTTACTCTGCGGGCTGAAACAGCAGTATCAGCAACTGGAAACACTGGCAGAGAACGACATCAGGCCGCTGGATAACCGGCTGCAGCTGCTGAACAGCCAGTCTGATACACTGAAACAGCACTATCAGACACAATTACAGGAACAGCAGGCACTGCAAAACCAGTCGGTACAGCTTCAGCAACAGCTGGCACAAACCCGTGACCGTTATGCACGCAGTACACACTTCAGACAGGAAAATGCACAGAAAGCAGAGCTTCCGTCCGCCATTGTTCAGTGGCGGCATGAGCTGCACACCCGGCAGGAATACCGGGCTCAGATATCTGCGCTGACAGAACAGCAGCAGGCGGGGGAGATTCAGCAGCAGTCACTGACCGCAGCACACACAGAAATGGCAGATAAACTGGCTGCCCGCAATCAGTCTGTTCTGCCGCTGAAAACAGAGCTGACCGCCTTACAGACCACACTGCAGCAGGCCCGGCAAACCGAACCGGATCAGCAGTTAACCACACAACTGCAACAGACCGGTGAAAAACGCGGATTACTGCAAAAACTGGCCTCTCTGGCACCGGAAATCACCCTGCTGACCCGTAACCGGGAAAATCTTCTGCAACAACAGCACGACTCTCAGGAAGAGATTAAAACGCTGACAGACTGGATCGTACAACAGGAGCCGGTTCTGGCTGACCAGCAGACACATCTGCGTGACCTGACAGCCCGTTATCAGCTGGAGCAAACTATTGTCCGGCTGGAGGCAGAGCGTCAGCGTTTACAGGCCGGAGAGCCCTGTCCGTTATGCGGCAGTACTGATCACCCGGCTGTTACTGACTATCAGCAGGTAACACCGGATGAAACTGCACAGCGCCTGGAAACACTGACACACACTATCAGAGAGGCAGAGAAAACACTGGCAGCGAAGCAATCTCAGCTGGCCTTTACCCGCACACAATACGAAAAACTGAGCAGTACACTGCAGGAAACCGGAGAGGCCCTTGCGGCTCATACTTCACAATGGCAAAAAATCTGTCTTGAAAGCGGATTTGACGCCCCGGCGGATTCCCCGGCATCACTGAATGACATCACTCAGCATTATGACGGGCTGTATCAGCAGCAACAGCTGGCTCTGGAAGCCCGCCGTGCGCTGGAAACCCGGGTATTAACACTGCAAAACCGGTTACAGGCGGAAGACGCTGAGTGTGAACGGCTGTCACAGACATTACAGCGCAACAGTCAGGAACAGCAGTTCCTGGCACAGCAGCAGACGGAACGGGCCACCCGGCTGACACAGCTTCATCAGCAGCAACAGATGCTGGAAACCTCGCTGATGCAAACAGTGACCGCCTTTGGTTACACCATTCCGTCACCGGAAGAAACAACAGAATGGCTGGCACAGCGTCAGCAGGAAAGTGAGCAATTCGCCGCAAATGAACAACTGATACAGCAAAGTACACAGCAACTCGCGGAACTGACCACACAGCAGCAAAATCTGGAGGCACAGCAGGCAAAACTGACCACACAACTGGCAGAACAATCCGCCGCACTGGCTGCACTGCAACAACAGCACAAAACGGTCACGGAACAACGGCAGGCACTGTTCGGTGATAAAAATATCAGCACGGAATTACAGAAACTGCTTCATCAGCAGCAGGAAACGGAAAACTGCCTGAAAACCCTGACACAGCAGCGCGACAGCCTGCAACAACACCTTGCCGGGCTTCGGGGAGAGGAAAAACGGCTGCAACAGCAGATACTGGATGTGCAGGAACAACACAGCAGGAATCAGCAGATTTTTCAGCAGCAACTGGCAGAAAGTCCGTTTGCCGGTGAGGCTGATTTCCTCGCCGCCCTGCTCAGTGAAGAGGAACATCAGCAGTTACAGACGCTGGAAACAGCACTAAACCAGGCGCAGCTGAAAGCCGCCACCAGTCTCGGGGATGCCAAAACCGCGCTCGGGCAGCATCTGTCCGCCCAACCGGAGCTGTTCCGTGAACAGTCCCGGCAACAGCTGACAGAGTTACAGACCGCCGCCGCACAGCAACTGCGGGAACTGAGCAGCCGTCAGGGGGAACTGCGCGGACGGCTGACGGCGGATGATAATCTGCGGGTACAGCAGCGCGATTTACTGGATCAGATCACCCGGTATCAGCAGGACGTCACCGATCACAGCCGACTCAACATGCTGATAGGTTCAGCCGATGGTGCCAAATTCAGCCGCTTTGCCCAGGGGCTGACACTGGATTACCTGATCCATCTGGCGAACCGGCGGCTGGAAAAACTGCATGGCCGCTATGTATTGCAGCGCAAAACGGCGGACAGCCTGGAGCTGCAAATCACCGATACCTGGCAGGCTGACACTCAGCGCGACACCAAAACCCTCTCCGGCGGGGAAACGTTCCTGGTCAGCCTGGCGCTTGCACTGGCCTTGTCTGATCTCGTCAGCCATAAAACACAGATTGAATCCCTGTTCCTCGATGAAGGCTTCGGCACGCTGGATCAGGAAACACTGGATATCGCGCTGGATGCACTCGATAACCTGAATGCCACCGGGAAAACCATCGGCGTTATCAGCCATATTGAAGCCATGAAAGAACGTATTGCGGTGCAGATCTCTGTCAGAAAAATGAACGGACTCGGGATCAGCAAATTGTCGCCGGAATATCGTGTTACAACGGCGTGATATTTTCACGCCGTCAGTACACAATGATTAATTCAATGATATTTATTGGGAATTTTTCTGTTGGCCGAATTTTTTGAAACATAAGGTTAAATATTTTCGGTATGTTTTTTGATTCATTGCTTATATGCTGTTCATCATGAACTGAAGAGAGCGCGGAAACCGGTTTTTCCGACAAAAAATTTAACGGAGAGTAACATGTCTAATTCATTTATCGAGTTAATTAAAAAACGCAGAACAATTTATAGCCTTGGTAATAATCTGCCTGTTTCTCAGGATCGTATCGCTGCTCTCATCAAAGAAGCCGTGAAACACAGTCCGACTGCATTTAACTCACAATCATCACGTGTCGTGGTACTGTTTGGTGAGAACCACAAAAAACTGTGGAACATCGTCAAAGATGCACTGCGCGCCATTGTACCGGCAGACGCATTCGCCGCCACTGAAAGCAAAATTGATAATGCCTTCCTGTCCGGTGCCGGTACTGTCTTATTCTTTGAAGACCAGTCCGTTGTCAAAGGCTTACAGGAACAATTCGCACTGTATGCGGATAACTTCCCGATCTGGTCTGAACAGGCCAGCGGTATCGCACAGTTTGCTGTCTGGACAGCACTGTCTGAAGAAAATATCGGTGCATCCCTGCAACACTATAATCCGGTGATTGATGAGCAGGTCAGCAAAGCCTGGGATATCCCGGCTGACTGGAAACTGCGCGCACAGTTAGTGTTCGGTTCCATTGAACAGGAAGCCGGTGAAAAAGCCTTTATCGATGATGAAAGTCGCTTCAGAATCTTCAACTAATCTTCCGGACTCAGCGGCGCATTAAGCGCAGCTGTTCCCGGACGCATCAGGCGCTTTACCTGTCATAAAGCGCCGCAATTACCTTCTGTTATCGTGTTAAAATATGCCTTGCCCGCCTTGTGCGGGCTTTTTTTATCAGGCTTTCGGCCACAGCCACGCCGCACCACGGACACCACTGGAGTCGCCATGCACCGCTTTGCGGATCGGCGTATCGCACTCACCACCGAAAACACGGGATCGCATCAGCGCCGGTACCGTCTGATACAGACGATCGACATTACTCATGCCGCCGCCCAGCACAATCACATCCGGGTCCAGCATATTCACGACCTGACCGAGCGCTTTTGCCAGCCGCTGCTCATAATTCACCATCACCTGTTCAGCCGGTAAATCCCCCTGCGACAAGCGGCGGATGATCTCCGCACCTTTGCAGACCTCGCCGGTCAGCGCGGTATAATCAGCCATAAAACCAGTGCCGGAGATAAACAATTCGGTACAGCCCTGTTTACCGCAATAGCAATCTGCCATGCCTTTAAACAGCCGGTCGGCGTCATCCTGCCACGGCAGCGGGTTATGCCCCCACTCCCCGGCCACACCGTTACCACCGCTGTGAACCTGCCCGTTCAGGGCAATCCCCGCACCGCAGCCGGTGCCGATAATCACCGCGAAAACGACCGGAAACCCGGCGCCTGCGCCATCAACCGCTTCGGAGACCGCCAGGCAGTTGGCATCATTAGCGACCCTGACTTCCCGTTTCAGCAATGCACTGAGATCCGCATCAAACGGCTGACCATTAAGCCAGACCGAGTTGGCATTTTTTACCCGTCCGGTGACCGGCGACAGTGTTCCCGGGATCCCCACTCCGACAGTGCCGGTCTCTCCGGTGGCGGTTTCTGCATCGTGAACCAGCCCGGCAATCGCCTGTAATGTCTGCTGATAATCAAAACGCGGCGTATCCGTCCGTTTACGGAATAATTCCTGCCCCTCATTACTGAGTGCAATCACTTCAATTTTGGTGCCGCCCAAATCAATACCGATCCGCATACTGTCCCCTTCTGCTGTGGAGTTACGCTCTGTCTTTCATGTCTCTGATAATGCAGGGCAGCGGCCTGACAATCAAGTTTCCGCGCGAAGGCATTAGAGCAACGCGGCAAGATCCGCTATCATAGCGGGATGCAAATCTCACCGCGCAATGACCGCGCATCATAAAACAGGACTGTCCGATGTGGTTTAAAAATATACTCGTTTACCGCCTTAGCTCACCGTTTCCGCTGTCTGCCGATGAACTGGAAAAACAGCTGGAACACATGGCATTCACGCCGTGCGGCAGTCAGGATATGATGAAAACCGGCTGGGTTTCGCCGATGGGCTCCCGGGGTGATGCACTGACCCACGCTGCCGGTAAACAGATCCTTATCTGTGCCAAAAAAGAAGAAAAAATGCTGCCATCGCCGGTGATTAAACAAGAATTACAGGCGAAAATTGAAAAGCTGGAACATGAGCAGCACCGCAAACTGAAGAAAACGGAAAAAGATTCCCTGAAAGATGAAGTGGTTCACGCGCTGCTGCCGCGTGCCTTCAGCCGTTTCAGCCAGACCGCCATCTGGATCGATGCGGAACGCGGCCTGATTATCGTCGATGCCGCCAGTGCCAAACGGGCGGAAGATAACCTTGCCTTGCTGCGTAAAACACTCGGCTCTCTGCCGGTGATCCCGCTGACCACCAAAGACCCGATTGAACTGACGCTGACCGAATGGGTGCGTTCCGGTGATTTACCAACCGGTTTTGCCCTGATGGAAGAAGCTGAACTGAAAGCCATTCTGGAAGACGGTGGCGTGATCCGCTGTAAGAAACAGGATCTGGTCTCAGACGAAATCGCCACCTGCATTGAAGCCGGAAAATGTGTTACCAAACTGGCACTGGACTGGGAAGAGCGTATTCAGTTCCTGATGTCTGATGACGGTTCCTTTAAACGCCTGAAATACAGTGATGATTTAAAAGACAAAAATGAAGATATCGACCGCGAGGATTTTGCTCAGCGGTTTGATGCTGATTTTATTCTGATGACCGGCGAACTGAGTGCGCTGATCAGCAACACCATTGCCGCCCTCGGCGGTGAAGCGGAGCGCTGAAAACACGATCTGCGGGAAGCCCGGCAACAGGCTCCCGCAGACACCCGCTGTTATGCCCACGGCAGCGGAGCTTTTTCATCGTTACCGTGCTCGCCGTAATAGAGTGACGGCAGAAAACGGGACAAGTAAGTAAACTCGTTATAGCAGTGCTTCATCAGCCCAAAACCAATCTCATCCGGCAATTCCGTCAGCGGATCCGCCAATGACGCCCCGAGTAAAAACCGGCTGCGTAACACACATCCGAACTCAGTATCATAAGTGATATGCAGCATTTTTCCGTCGATCGGGTAACCCGGGGAATCGGTTTTCACATCATCCCCGAACCCGATATGGGCGCAGACAGCACCGGAAATCTGATGAGTCTGCCGCGCAGCGGCCAGTTTATCCGCATCAAAGAAATCCAGTGCATCATTGAATTTCAGTGTCGCCCCGACCGGCGGGATCGGCCCGAGAGACTCAACCGCACGGATTGTTGCCCCGATATAACTCTCCCCTTTTTTCCAGACTGAATCCCAGCCGTGATGTGCCACATGATCATGCGGATGCCACCAGCGGATATGTTGTGTGGTTTCAAAAAATGTGAACCACCACTCCAGCATCCGCCCTTTACAACCGTGCAGATCAGTTCTGACAGAGACGGTCAGCAACCCCTCTTCGCTGCGTTCCAGCCCCATTTCCATTCTCAGTGGCTCCGGGGATAATAACTGATTAATATCACTCAGTGCCCACGGTAAGTTTTGCTTTTTCGCTGACATATCGTATACTCCATAATTAAGAAACGATTTTCGTTTCCTAATTAATATTGTCCCGCCACGGACATTTGTCAATTGAGGATCGCACGTATGGCTAATCATGAACCTGCCACAGAATCCCGCGGACGGGGACGCCCGGTTGTCCCGGAAGAAGAACTTATTGCGAAAATCCGGGAGGCATCACTTAGTTTGTTGTTATCACAGGGGTATACCGCGATGACGATGGATGCGGTAGCAAAACAGGCGGGGGTCTCCAAAAAGACGCTGTACCGGTTCGCTGATAACCGCGAAGATTTGGCAGAGCAGATAGTGCGCGGCTGGACGGATTCCTTTGTGCCGCTGTTTATGCAGGACGCAAAGACTAAAGATGATTTTTATCAGCTGCTTGAAAATAACCTGACCATCATGAGCCACAAGGTGCTGAGTGCTGAGGCGGCGGGATTATTTTGTTTACTGAGCAGTGAATTTCCCGGCCGGGAGTTATTACTGACCCGCTATCAGGCAGGCGGAATTGAGCGCGGACGTGCGCTGCTGACGGAATGGCTGTCCCGCCATCGGGACTTCCTGCCGCTGCCGGATGCAGCACAAACCAGTGATTTGCTGTTATCGATGGTGATGGCAGAGCCGCTGCGCCAGATTGCCCTGAAACTGGCACCACCGGCACCGGATTACCCTGTACAGGCGCGGATCCGTGCTGCGGTGGCATTACTGAAACGCTGACGGACACCGGCGGGTAACCGGTGTCCGGAACCGCATTATTTCTGTATCAGATAGCGGATTGTCGGCCCGTCCTGCTGGATGGATAACACGGTATAGCCATGGTTTTTGGCATCCAGCGGAATATTATTGATGGATTGCGGACAGTCACTCACCACTTCGAGGATCTCCCCGGATTTCAGTGACGGCATGGCTTCAAGGGTTGCCACTGCCGGATACGGGCACGGCTCACCAACCATATCCAGCCGGTAATCCGGCACAATTGCAGTATTTTCGGTATTCATGGTGTGCTCCTTAGTGTGCAGCAGAGGCGACAGCGTCAGCCTGGTTTTTCCGGCGGAAGAAGCACTTCTCCCACATCAGTAACAGGACAAAGGCAAAAGCGAGTAATCCGTAAGTCACCAGCAGACCACCGGCCGGGCCGAAGGTATCCAGCAGGTTGACTTTGTCGTAGTCAGTCGCCAGCCACGGTGCCACGGAATCCCAGTAATAGGCCAGGATCGTCGCGCCGATAATATTGCCCAGACCGACCCACCAGAAGTGCACCTGACCTTCCACGGCACGGTACATCCAGCCGGTTTCACAACCCCCTGCCAGCACAATACCAAAGCCGAACAGCAACCCGCCGATCACGGCGTTAGGGCCTGCCCAGAATATTTTCGGCTCTGCGCCCAGTTGTACATAGCTGTAGATGCCGATAGCACTGACGGCCATACCGAGGATAATGGCTTTTGCCATCTGGGTACGCCCGGTGATCCAGACATCACGGAATGCGGAGGTAAAGCAGATTTGCGCCCGTTCAATCAGCAGACCAAATCCGATACCGAACAGCATCGCCATACCCAGTTTCGGGGATTTAAACAGCGTGAACAGAGACCAGGTGACACACAGCAGGAAGATCAGCATACCGAGACGAAAACGGCGTTTCGCCCGTTGCAAATCCTGTGTCAGCGGCGAGGCTTTGCTGACTTTTTGCAGTTTGACCGGAATGCGGAACATCGGCAGCAGTGTGAATTTTGCGCCGAAGTAAGAGCCTGCGGCGGTTGCCAGTGCAAAGAACCAAGCATGCAGGGAAAATTGCGGGATACCGGTAAAGAACGCCGCCAGGTTACACCCCATTGCAAGACGCGCCCCGAACCCGGCAATAATACCGCCGATAACGGCTTGCCAGATACGGATTTTATGTTGCGGAAGGCGGATTTTGACGTTGTTAGCCCATAAGGCAGCGGCGATACAACCGGCAAACATACCGATAATCATCATGCCGTCGATACGATCCAGGGGCGAGCCCTGCAAACCGATCACCTTAAAATACCCCCAGTTTTCCGGATGAGCGCCGAACAGTTGCAGAATGTGTCCGCCCCAGCGCGTAAACTCTCCGGTGACCGCCCAGAATGTGCCTGTTAATCCGAAGTAGTAAGCGGATAAGATGCCGGCGGCGATCACTGCGGGCAACGGCTGCCAGAACCTGACAAGATACGTTGATTTAAATGTAGACCAGTTCATTTTTTTACCAAAAAAAATCCCGACAGCGTCGGGAATCGATGTCGGAGTACGTGTGTACCAGTAGGATCGTTATATGTGATCCACCGGAGAATCATACTCCTGTTGAGATAATTAGCTTATTAATATTTTTTTTTGATTCGCAGAAATACGGATGTCCATTTTTCACCACCGGGGAGCAGGGAATAACCAGCAAACCGGAAAGACGCTGACACATCCATGGCGCTTTACGCTTTCCTTTTTTGCCGGTTAACCCCTCATGTACTTCAACTCAGAAAAAACAGGAAAACAAGAAATCAGAAAAATGAATCTGCTAAATCATTCGTTTCACAGGAAGGCGGCAAAGAAAAATCCCCGGGGAGCATACACCAGTATGTGACCCGGGGATTTTTATGCAGCCAACGCGTCTGTGGAGCGAAGGATGACGCAGATTCGCAGATTCAGCAGATGCGGGGCAGAGGCTCGTTATACGGAAGATCCAGCAACCTCGTTGCGCCGAAAATCCCCTGTACCTTCACCTGTTTTGCTTCTGTTACCTGCCCGATGGTACAGGCGTCCTGACCCAGCGGGCTGTTACGGAGGGCTGCCAGCACCGCAGCTTCAGCTTCCGGAGCTGTGACAATCACCACTTTACCTTCATTGGCAAAATTGAGTGCCTCCAGCCCCAGCAGTTCGCACACACCGCGTACGGCGGTTTTCAGCGGCAGTTTCTGTTCTTCAATATTCATACCGCACTGTGAAGCATCGGCAAACTCATGCAGGATAGCGGTGACGCCGCCACGGGTGGCATCACGGACAGCTCTGACGCCGTCGATTGCCCGCAGCGGTGCGAGCATCGGTTCCAGCACTGCGCAGTCGCTGCGCAGATCCGCATCCAGCCCGAGGTTTTCGCGCAGATTGAGGATCGCCGCACCGTGGTCACCCAATGTACCACTGACAATAATTTTGTCCCCCGGACGGCACCGTGCCGCAGCCCAGTTCAGCCGGTGCGGGATCACACCGATACCGGCGGTATTGATAAACACTTTGTCTGCCGCACCGCGCGGCACCACTTTGGTATCACCGGTCACAATCTGAATGCCATTCGCTTTTGCGGTTTCTGCCATGCTGTTAACCAGCTGAGAGAGGATCTCAAACGACAGCCCTTCCTCAAGGATAAATCCGCAGGAGAGATAGCGCGGAATTGCGCCGCCGACAGACAGATCATTCGCCGTGCCGCATACCGCCAGTTTGCCGATATTGCCGCCGGGAAAGATAATCGGATCAATCACATAGCTGTCGGTACTGAACGCCAGGCGATCACCGGCGGCCTGTAATTCCGCCAGCGGTATTCGTGCCTGATCTTCTTTTTCATTCAGATACGGGTTGGAAAATGCCTGCAAAAACAGGGAGTCAATCAGTTGCTGCATTCCCTGTCCGCCGTTGCCCTGGGCCAGGGTGATTTCAGTAATGGGTTTCATATTATTCTCCGCGCCGGTACTGATAATACGCTGCGCAAGCCCCTTCAGAGGAGACCATCAGTGCGCCGAGTGCTGTTTCCGGTGTGCATGCGTTGCCGAACAGCGGGCAGTCCGCCGGTTTGCAGCGACCGGTTAATACATCCCCGCAACGCGCCTGCGGGTTATCAGCAACAGACTGTGGCTGCGGCCGGAAGCGGCGTTCAGCATCAAATTCATGGTAAGCCGGGGTCAGCTGAATGCCCGAGTCCGCGATATTACCGAGCCCGCGCCACTCACTGCTGGCTTTCAGTTCAAAGACTTCCGCCAGTGCTTTCTGTGCCAGCAGATTTCCCTGCTCCGGCACAATGCGGCTGTACTGATTTTCCACCGCCATCGGCGCGTGGTTATCCTGTGCCTGTTTCTTCAGCTGGCGGATAACCATCAGAATAGCTGTCAGCAGATCCAGCGGCTCAAAGCCGGTCACCACAAACGGTTTGGCGAATTCATCACACAGCGGCTGATACGGCGTGCAGCCAATCACCATACTGACGTGCCCCGGCGCGATAAAGCCGTCGATAAACACATCTTTCTGCTCCAGCAGTGTGCGCAACGTCGGGATAATCGTGATGTGCTGACAAAAAACGGTGAAGTTTTTCAGTCCGTTTTTTTTCGCCAGCTGTAAGGTCGCCGCCGTGCCCGGCATGGTGGTTTCAAACCCCAGTCCGAAGAAAACAACCTCTTTGTCCGGATTATCACGGGCAATGGTCAGCGCATCCAGCGGGGAATAGACAATGCGGATGTCGCTGCCGTGACGGCGGGCATCCAGCAGTGAACCGCCGCGACCGGGAACGCGCATGGCATCCCCGAATGTACAGAAAATCACCCCCGGACGGGCCGCGATTTCCAGACAGGCATCAATACGCCCCATCGGCAGCACACAGACCGGGCAGCCCGGCCCGTGAACAAATTCCACGGAATCGGGCAGCAGTTTATCCAGCCCGAATTTAAAAATGGCGTGCGTATGACCGCCGCACACTTCCATAATCTGTAACGGCTGTTTCAGCGGATGCGGCCATGAGGCCATCTCTTCCCGGATCTGCGCCAGCAGTTTTTCTGCCAGTGCCGGATCACGGAACTCATCAACAAAACGCATAGACATCCCTTATTCCGCCGTACTGCGCTGCTGCTTCACCTTACTCAGGCGATCCTGCAACCAGGCAACCCACTCATCCATTCCTTCACCGGTAGTGGCTGACAGAACAATGACATCGATATCCGGATTCACACGGCGTGCCGCATTCACACAGGCTTCAATATTGACGTTCACATACGGCAGCAGGTCGATTTTGTTAATCAGCATCAGGTCTGCGGCAGCAAACATATGCGGGTATTTCAGTGGCTTATCTTCACCTTCTGTCACTGACAGAATCGCTACCTTATGCTGTTCACCCAGATCAAAACCGGCCGGACAGACCAGGTTGCCGACGTTTTCGATAAATAACAGACTGTTATCTTTCAGTCCGAGGTGATGCATAGCGTCATGCACCATTTGTGCATCCAGATGACACCCTTTGCCGGTATTGACCTGAATCGCCGGTACGCCGGTTGCGCGGATCCGCTCAGCATCATTGGTGGTTTGCTGATCCCCTTCAATCACGGCACAAGGGACTTTGTCTTTCAGGTAATTGAGTGTGCGGGTCAGTAATGTGGTTTTGCCGGAGCCGGGGCTGGACACCAGGTTCAGCGCCAAAATGCCCTGCTCCTGTAAATGCTCGCGGTTATGGACGGCGATTTGGTTGTTTTTATCCAGCACCCCCATTTCAATCTGCACCATCCGTTTCTGGGTCAGGCCCGGCGCGTGTGTGCCCGCTTCGCCCATCCCGTAATGCATATTGTCTTTATCAATTACCGGCGCAAAGGCCGCTGCGTGGTCGTGGTCATGACCGTGGTCGTGCGCATGTTCATGCTCATGTGAATGATGATGATCGTGAGCATGTGCGTGCTCATGCTCTTCACCGACTTCACGACCGTCATAATAGTAGTGATTTACATCGCCGTTATGATGGTAGTGGTGGTGATGAATAATGATAGGGCGGGAATGGTTGTCATGGTCATGATGATGGTGATCATGGTGATCGTGGCTGTGACCTTCAATCTGCACGTTTCCTTCGCTGCAACCGCATGTGCTGCACATAATCCTGACTCCTGCTCGATTTATTGGCTCCGGCGCGGCATTGTGGTCAGACTCGTGACAGGTGCGGAGCATCTGATCACGCTGTGTCGGGCAGTCAACATAAATAAAATATTACACATAAAAGCCGGTAAACCATTACCGGCTTTTATGTATCCGTTATTAATTATATTAGTAGCAAATCTGCGGAGTGCCCGCTTTGACTTTGCGCAGGTCAGATGGATTTTCCCTGCGCAAAGAGTGATGTGTTTACGCGAAACTCAGTGGACAAAGACCACGTAAACGGCTGCAGCCACAATAAAGCGGTAGATAGCAAACGGAATAAAGGAGATACGTTTAATCAGTGACAGGAAGGTTTTCATGGCAATCAGCGCCACAATAAACGCCGCCAGGAAACCAACCGCAAACATCGGGATATCTGAACTGCCCAGGAAATGCCAGCTCTTGTACAGATCCAGCGCTGTCGCGCCCATCATCATCGGTACCGCCAGAATAAAGGAAAATTCTGATGCGGTGTAACGGTTGATCCCCATCAGCATACCGCCGGAAATGGTGGCACCCGAGCGGGAGAATCCCGGCCACAGTGCCAGGCACTGGAAACAACCGATAGCAAACGCCTGACGGTAGCTGATATCATCAAGACCTGTGGCCTGCACCTTCTTCGGCTTAAAGACTTCCGCCACAATCAGCAGGATACCGCCCGCGACCAGCGCGTACATCACATTCACCGGGTTAAACAGGGACTTGATCTGATCCCGCAGCAGTAAACCAAGAACCACCGCCGGTAACATAGCAATAATAATATGGAGTAAATTCAGTTTTCCCTGCGTCTGTCCTTCATGGGGAACCCGGCCGAAGTGAATGCCGATAAGCGCAAACATCCGCCGCCAGAACAGGAAAACCACCGCCAGGATGGAACCGAGCTGAATAACCACTTCAAACGTTTTTGCTTTATCGCCGGTAAAGCCGATAAGCTCAGCAACAATAATCATATGACCGGTTGATGACACCGGCAGGAATTCGGTTAACCCTTCAACAACCCCGAGAATCAATGCATGTAGTAAACTTGTGATATCGCCCATATAACGCCCTGTATGGCAGATAAAATAAGGCACTCCCGGACGCGGGAATGCCGGATACGGAGGACAGCATATGACGTAAGTGTGACAATTTCATGACACCCTCAGCGCTTTTATGACAGTTCCGCTGACGGCATTATGACAATATCAGGCCGCACGTCGTTCAATAATAACACCCACTTCTTCCGCCTGCGCCACCGCCCCCGGTTTAGCCACACGAATACGCACCCACGGTGTAGCGAACTCTGTCAGCAATAATGACGCCACTTCTTCCGCCACACGTTCCACCAGCGCGAACGCTCTTGTCTGTACATAATCCAGAATAGCGGTGCTGACACTGGCATAATCGAGACAATGTTCCACATCGTCACTCTCAGATGCGCGTTTGTTATCCCAGTGCATTTCGATATCGAGCACTAATTTCTGCGTAATATCCTTTTCCCAGTCGTAAGCACCAATCGTTGTAAAAACAACAAGTTTCTTAATAAAAACAACATCCATCCGCAATTACCCCGTTTTTTTATGCTCATCGGATATCACTTCCCATGAAATATGCGTATTATCCATGGAGGCCAATAACTGTAATTTACCGTCTGTCAGGAGAGAAGCATGAGTGGAATCGCGCTTGGTATGATCATCTTCGCTTATCTGCTGGGATCAATTTCCAGTGCGATCCTGATCTGTCGTCTTGCGGGACTGCCGGATCCGCGGCATCACGGCTCCGGAAACCCGGGGGCGACCAACGTGCTGCGCATCGGCGGCAAACTGGCCGCTGCCGGTGTCCTTATCTGCGACGTTCTCAAGGGTATGCTGCCGGTCTGGCTCGCCTACCTCCTGCAAATACCGTATTTTTACCTCGGCATTATCGCCATTGCTGCCTGTTTAGGCCATATTTATCCGGTATTTTTCCACTTTAAAGGCGGAAAAGGCGTGGCAACGGCATTTGGTTCGATTGCCGCCATCGGATGGGATCTGACCGGACTGGTTGCCGGCACCTGGCTGCTGACCGTGCTGTTGAGTGGTTACTCATCATTAGGCGCGATTGTCAGTGCGCTGGTGGCACCGTTTTATGTCTGGTGGTTCAAACCGGAGTTTACCTTCCCGGTTGCCATGCTCTCCTGTCTGGTGCTGATCCGCCATCATGACAATATCCAGCGGTTGTGGCGCGGGCAGGAAAGCCGCATCTGGCAGAAGCTGAAGAAAAAGCGGGCCAAAACGGATAAAGAGATAATCCAGGAAGCGAAAGAGCAGGAAAAAGAGGATTAAAAAAGGCGCTGAAGCGCCTTTTTTGTGTCCGGAGATTATTTGTCCGGCGGCGGTAACTCAGCCAGCGGCCAGCGCGGACGGACGGTCACCCCTAACTCACTGCGCATGCCGCCTTTGAAGCGGATCATCCCGGCCAGTGCAATCATCGCACCGTTATCCGTACACAGCTCAGGACGGGCATAGAATGCCTCTCCGCCCAGTTTTTGCAGTGTCTGCGCCATGCGTTCACGCAGTGTGCGGTTTGCACTCACCCCGCCTGCCATCACCAGCCGTTTAAAACCGGTCTGCTCCAGCGCGCGTTTGCATTTGATTACCAGCGTATCCACCACCGCATCTTCAAAAGCACGGGCGATATCTGCTTTGGTCTGGTCTGAATCATCATTCTGACGAATGGTATTGGCAGCAAAGGTTTTCAGCCCGGAGAAGCTGAAATCGAGCCCCGGCCGGTCGGTCATCGGACGCGGGAAGGTAAAACGACCCGGCGTGCCCTGAGCTGCCATGCGTGACAGTGCAGGCCCGCCCGGATAATCCAGCCCCAGTAATTTGGCTGTTTTATCAAAGGCTTCCCCGGCTGCATCATCGATAGATTCACCCAGCAGCGTGTATTCACCGATACCGGTCACGCTGATTAACTGCGTGTGACCGCCGGATACCAGCAGCGCGACAAACGGAAATTCCGGCTGATGTTCTTCCAGCATCGGTGCCAGCAGATGGCCTTCCATATGGTGAACCGGCACCGCCGGAACTCCCCAGGAAAATGCCAGCGCACGGCCGACTGTTGCCCCGACCATCAGCGCCCCGACCAGCCCCGGTCCTGCGGTATAGGCCACCGCATCAATATCCTGTGCCGTCAGACCGGCCTCTTTCAGTGCTGCCTGGATCAGCGGCACCGTTTTCCGGATATGGTCACGGGATGCCAGTTCCGGCACCACGCCGCCGTAATCCGCGTGGACTTTGATCTGGCTGTATAACTGATTAGCCAGCAAACCGGCTTCATCATCATAAATTGCGATTCCGGTTTCATCGCAGGACGTTTCAATGCCTAACACTCGCATGGGACTTAACTCGCTGGAACAAAAACTGACGGGACTGGTGGCGGACAGCAGGAAGCACATCCGTCTCCGCAAAGAGTGCAGTGTATCACCATAATGGCGTGCTGACAGGTATTAAGGTGAAATACGGGGCTTTTCTGCCGTATTTTTATTCAGCAAAAACCGCTTATTCACAGGATGAACACAGTTATCCACACACTTTTCCCCTGCATAACGGATTTCTGTTGCTGACAAATCACCGCGTATCCGCTATAATCTGCACCCTCTGTAAAACCCCTGTCGGGTGTGCGGATCCGGTCCCGGCGGTAACACCGGACCAAATCCGGGGTATTTCTTTGTCTGATTATCCACAGCACTTTACAACGTGGGTCACATTGAAGTAAAATTCCGCACCATTTTAAAGACAACTGGCATAACGCCAGTACAGACCTATTTATTGAGGTGAGAGGCACATGCCGGTAATTAAAGTACGTGAAAACGAGCCATTTGACGTTGCACTGCGTCGTTTCAAACGTTCCTGCGAAAAAGCAGGCGTATTAGCTGAAGTACGTCGTCGTGAGTTTTATGAAAAACCAACGACTGTACGTAAACGCGCTAAAGCATCTGCTGTTAAGCGTCACGCTAAGAAACTGGCTCGCGAAAACGCACGTCGCACTCGTCTGTACTAATCGCTGCGGCCGCGCCGCAACTTAGTCAGACCGCAGTAGTTGCAGTTAATGGCCGTGTTTCCGGAAGGAAGCGCGGCTTATTATCGTTATCAGACAGGCGAAAAAGGGGTTATGGCCGGGCGCATTCCACGCACATTTATCAACGACTTATTAGCGAGAACCGATATCATCGATCTTATCGATGTCAGGGTGCCGCTGAAAAAACACGGTAAAAATCACCAGGCGTGTTGTCCTTTCCACAACGAAAAAACTCCCTCTTTTACAGTCAGCAGCGATAAACAGTTTTACCACTGCTTCGGCTGTGGTGCCCACGGCAATGCTATTGATTTTTTAATTAATTATGACCGGCTCGAGTTTGTCGAGGCGATCGAAGAATTAGCAGCAATGCACGGGCTGGATGTTCCTTATGAAACCGGAAGCGGCAGCAGTCAGATAGAAAAACATCAGCGCCAGAATTTGTATCAGCTGATGGAAAAACTGGACAGCTTTTACCGCCATGCATTACAGGCCGATAACGCCGTGCATGCCCGTGAATACCTGAACCGCAGGGGCCTGAGTCAGGACATTATCAGCCGGTTTGCTATCGGCTATGCCCCCGCCGGATGGGACAACGTCCTCAAACGCTTTGCCCGCAGCGAGGATGATCGTCAGCAGTTACTGGATGCCGGCATGTTAGTGGTCAATGATAACGGCCGCTGCTATGACCGCTTCCGGGAACGCGTGATGTTTCCTATCCGTGACCGGCGCGGCCGGGTAATTGCTTTCGGCGGACGTGTCCTCGATGATGCGATGCCGAAATACCTGAACTCACCGGAAACCGATATTTTTCATAAGGGTCGTCAGTTATTCGGGCTGTATGAAGCACAGCAGAATAACCGCGAACTGTCCCGCATCCTTGTGGTGGAAGGCTATATGGATGTGGTTGCCCTGGCACAATTCGGTATTGATTATGCGGTGGCCTCACTCGGGACATCGACAACGACAGAGCACATACAGTTGCTCTATCGGACATCTGATACCATAATTTGTTGTTATGACGGAGACCGCGCCGGACGCGAAGCCGCCTGGCGGGCACTCGAAACGGCCCTTCCTCATCTTAATGACGGGCGGCAGTTGCGTTTTATGTTTTTACCGGATGGTGATGACCCGGATTCACTGGTACGCCGCGAAGGCCGTGAAGCCTTCGAGCAGCGGCAGAATGAGGCACACAGTCTGTCTCAGTTTCTGTTCGATACCCTGCTGCGCCAGGTGGATATGAGCACCCCGGAGGGGCGCAGCAAGCTGAATGCCCTGGCGATGCCACTGATAAGCCGCGTGCCGGGTGAAGCCCAACAGGCGTTTTTATTGCAGGATCTGGGCAATTTACTCGGATTACCGGATATCACGCAGCTCAAACAGGCGGTTCGCCAGAGTGAAAACAGTCCCGGTTATCAGGCCCCGAAACTGAAACCGACCACTATGCGGATCCTGATTGCCCTGCTGGTACAGAATCCGCAGTTTGCACAATTAGTGCCGCCGCTGGAATCCATTGATACCAGCCGTATTGCCGGTTTTTCATTATTCAGGGAGCTGATTGATACCTGTTTATCACAACCCGGGCTGACCACCGGTCAGTTACTGGAACACTACCGTGATAATAAATTAGCGCCACAGCTTGAAAAACTGGCCGGATGGAACGATATAGAGATAGATGAGATAGCAGAAAAAACCTTCAAAGATGCTTTAAATCATCTGGTGGTATCTGCACTCAATGACAGATTTAACTTCCTGATCGCCAAAGAGCGGACAGAAGGTCTGACCCCGGAAGAGCGCAATGAAGTGAGTCTTCTCGTACGGGTCCGGCAATAAGTATTATTATTAAACGATGATGAATATAACGGCTTAAGTGCCGCAGACAGCAGGAACAGCCCTGCATGCCATGTCACCAAGGTTCATGGCCGAAGAAAAGAAATCCTTGATTGTTATTGTTGCTGGCTAAGTTGTTTTGCCGACCAACACAAACCTAAATACTCAGAAGTGTGGATACCGTCTTATGGAGCAAAACCCGCAGTCACAGCTGAAACTTCTTGTCACCCGTGGTAAGGAGCAAGGCTATCTGACCTATGCTGAAGTCAATGACCATCTGCCTGAAGATATCGTCGATTCTGATCAGATCGAAGATATTATCCAGATGATCAATGACATGGGCATTCAGGTAATGGAAGAAGCACCTGATGCTGATGATCTGATGCTGGCAGAGAATTCAACAGACACCGATGATGATGCAGCCGAAGCTGCAGCACAAGTCCTCTCAAGTGTAGAATCGGAAATTGGCCGGACCACTGACCCTGTGCGCATGTATATGCGTGAGATGGGGACGGTAGAACTGTTGACCCGCGAAGGCGAAATTGACATTGCCAAGCGCATCGAAGATGGCATCAATCAGGTTCAGTGTTCCGTTGCTGAATATCCTGAGGCAATCACGTATTTACTCGATCAGTACGACCGCGTTGAAGCAGGCGAAGTCCGTCTTTCTGACCTGATTACCGGCTTCGTTGACCCGAACGCGGAAGAAGATCTGGCACCAACCGCAACCAACATCGGTTCTGAGCTGCCGGCCGAAGAATTAAACAAAGATGACGACGACGAAGACGAAGAAGAAGAGGATGACAGTGACAGCGATGACGATAACAGCATCGATCCTGAACTGGCTCGTCAGAAATTCGAAGCGCTGCGTGTGCAGCATGAAAAAGCGCGTCAGCAGATTAAAATTCACGGCCGCGACCACCCGAACACCAATGCGGAAATCCAGCAGCTCTCTGAAGTTTTCAAAGAGTTCCGTTTAGTTCCGAAGCAGTTTGACCATCTGGTCAACAACATGCGTGAAATGATGGATCGTGTCCGTCAGCAGGAACGCTACATCATGAAACTCTGCGTTGAGCAGAGCAAAATGCCGAAGAAAAACTTCATCACCCTGTTCACCGGCAATGAAACCAGTGATTCCTGGTTTACGGCTGCTGTCGCGATGAACAAACCGTGGTCTGAAAAGCTGCAGGATGTCGCGGAAGAAGTTGAACGCAGCCTGCAACGCCTGCGTCAGATTGAAGAAGAAACCGGCCTGACCATTGAACAGGTCAAAGATATTAACCGCCGCATGTCTATCGGTGAAGCGAAAGCCCGCCGTGCGAAAAAAGAGATGGTTGAGGCGAACTTACGTCTGGTTATCTCTATCGCGAAAAAATACACCAACCGTGGCCTGCAGTTCCTGGATCTGATTCAGGAAGGTAACATCGGTCTGATGAAAGCGGTTGATAAATTTGAATACCGTCGTGGTTATAAGTTCTCGACCTATGCCACCTGGTGGATCCGTCAGGCGATTACCCGCTCTATCGCGGACCAGGCGCGTACTATCCGTATCCCGGTTCATATGATTGAGACTATCAACAAACTCAACCGTATCTCCCGTCAGATGCTTCAGGAGATGGGCCGTGAGCCGTCACCGGAAGAACTGGCAGAGCGGATGCTGATGCCGGAAGATAAGATCCGCAAAGTGCTGAAAATCGCCAAAGAGCCAATCTCAATGGAAACGCCGATTGGTGATGATGAAGATTCGCACTTAGGGGATTTCATCGAGGATACCACCCTCGAGCTGCCGCTGGATTCAGCCACCTCAGAGAGCCTGCGTTCCGCGACTCACGAAGTGCTGGCCGGCCTGACCCCGCGTGAAGCGAAAGTGCTGCGTATGCGTTTCGGTATTGATATGAATACTGACCACACGCTGGAAGAAGTGGGTAAACAGTTTGACGTTACCCGCGAACGTATCCGTCAGATCGAAGCGAAGGCACTGCGCAAACTGCGCCACCCGAGCCGTTCTGAAGTGTTACGCAGCTTCCTCGACGAATAATCCGCTTCAGGATCAGAGCATTATCAGGCGCCGTTTAACGGCGCCTTTTTTATGCTGACCCATTACCGGACACACAGTCATTCATTTACACAATCACCGCACATCAATCATTTTCCGAAGTCAATATTCCGCTCATAAAACAGTCAGATAGACAAGAAATGCTAGACCCCGCCGGAAACAGGCAGTATAATCATCCTCACTCGGCCCCTTAGCTCAGTTGGTTAGAGCACGCGACTCATAATCGCTTGGTCACTGGTTCAAGTCCAGTAGGGGCCACCAGATTTATCAGGGACTCAGATAAAAAATTATCTGAGTCCTTTTTTATACCATTTTAAACGATTCTTTCAGCACCCGCTGATTTTGAAATCTCTGCAAAATGCTGTCGCAGTATCTTACCGGAATCCTGAATACTCTTTTTCAGATCAAAAGGTACAACCCATAGTCGCAGTTCAGAATTAAACATGAATGAAGATTGGTATGGTTTTTTAAAACCTTCATGAGCAGGGTAAATCAAAAAAATATTTCCTTTTCCGTTCAGATATTTCATACCATAGGCATACATCTGATAAAAATCACCTTGTGATAACCCGGCCTTTTTTATCCCGCCATCTTCAGAGCTGATGATTTTCCATTTTGCATCACATATCTGTGGTAAATCCTGTGTATGCGGTTTTGGTACCAATAATATATCCGGTCTGAGCTGAAAAAAATTCTTATCATTATAATAAGTAAGTGAATGTTGTCTGGCCTGACATTTTATTCCCCAATCATCACTCATATGATGTCTCATCCACTGTGAAATAAATGCCTCAAAAACAGCTTCTGCCGGAAATAGCAATGATACAGCCTCAGCATTCCCACTCATGCAGTGAGGTGAGTTTCCGCTTAAGATCAGTTTTGCCCACTCGAGTGGAAGTGCATAATGCTGCATATGCCTGTCAGGTACCAAACTTCTGAACGCAATTGCCGGATCACTTATCATCGGAACTGCTTCAAATAAGTCACGAAATTTACGCAATCCCAGACGCAGCTGAGGGCTGTAAACTTCGTCGTATACTTTTTCAACCGCAGTTTTCAATATCCTATTTTCCATGCGTTCAACACGGTATTCATCATATTCAACAAAAAAACGATCACGCCGAATACTGTTTGCTTTTATCTGCTTACTGACCAGTAATTTACCTTTAAGCCAGGCACTATTTTTACTTTGCCGGAGGTAATCACTTTTAATTCCCTTTTTGAGTAATATCTGAAGACTACGAATAAACTGGCCAACAAAAATATCCGGTAATGTCATTTTTGATGTGGATATGAATGTATCTGTGCTGGCAATACAGCGAAATGTTTTCAATGTACGCAGCATCATCAGCAACTGAGTGCGGGACAGGCCGGCATCAGGATCCTTCTTCCCTGTTTTTGGTAAAATTTCAATGCGGATACCTTTCGGCAAAGCGAGAACACCTACATAGTTTTTTACCTGTAAAACCTTAACACCTGCCCGTACACAAAGTGTCAGCAGCCGCTGGTCAACCGTATCCTTATCTTTCAGGCAACGTTGTTCGAGCCATCGAAAAGCCGGTTCAGGCAGCGACCTGGCATAGTTTGCCTTATCTTTATCCCGTTCGCTGACAAGATATCCATGTTCAAAAAGTGTAATTACCTTACCTTTTGGCATCAGTTATTCTCATTATTTAACGCTTCAGGATCATAAATTTGCTGATATGCCAAAGGATTATTCCACACTGCATCATCGTCAGAACATAACTGAAAGCTCATCCCGGCTTCATCAAGCTCATCCGGAACATCCTGACCAAACAGCTCAATGAGATTCTGTTGTTCACTGACCTGGCGAACAAAACGTAATGAATCATCCTTTTTCTGATTATCACCGAGTACCAACCGTATTTTATCCCAATCGTTATAAAAATACTCTTCCAGCAACGGAAGAACTTTATTTTTCATCACTCGCTGAAGAATCTTAAATGCCTCTTCCTGTGTTTCTTTCAATTGAATAACAGGGATAAAATAAGCATGCCCCAACGTATGCTCACTGTCATACAATACCCGGATACGGCGATTTAACGTCCCGAGTAACCGTGAAAGATTAACGCCCATAATATCGGTATTGCCCAGAGCCTCACTATCCGGTAATAATGGCGTAAACTCAAACCGGCGGCGTAATGCAGTATCCAGAGTAGTCAGTGAACGGTCCGCCGTATTCATCGTGCCTATTAGATACAGGTTATTAGGTACTCCGAAAGTATCCGATGAATACGGAAGATTTACCGTCAGAGCTTCCCGTTCTCCGAGACGCTTTGAAGATTCAATCAGCGTAATCAGTTCACCGAAAATTTTTGCAATATTCCCCCGGTTTATTTCATCAATAATAAGAACATAATTTTGTTTTTTCCCATCAGGAATTGATTTTACCGCAGGTGCAATATTGTATGTTCTAATCAGATAACTAAGGATACCCTTGACATACGGCAAGTTATAAATTCCTGCTTCATTGTGATAATAAAGACTAATAATATGCTTTATAGATGCAGGATATCCATACTCTAATTTTTCATTCGCATCCGGGTATACCCGGAATGTGGTATTGTTTGTATACCTGACACGGAACCCTTTACCAGTAGCAGTTTTTAGATCAACACCGTCATCTTCAGTACATTTTTTTTTAAATTTTTCGATGGCACTCTCAAGTTCAGGCCGGTTACCAGAATCGCCCTGCCCTAACAATGCATCGTCACAAATCTGTCGAAAAATACCGGGTTTTATTTCATAACTGACATTGCCATTATTTGTTTCAGCCCGTAAACCTTCAATAAACTCTTCATATCCAAAGCTTTGATGAAATGTTACAAAACGAATACGTTTTTGATCAATAAGTTCATCGTACAACTTTTTCAATGGTTCCCTGAACTGTTTTCCTTTAAATCCGGTTAACTTTGTATATTTTTCAGGTTCACAGGCCTGAACGGCAAGTTCAATGGTTTTGTACGTTTTTCCCGTTCCCGGCGGGCCATACAAAATTTGGTTTTTCGGAATACTGTAATCACGTCCATTTTCATATTCTGTGGCGATCTCTTCGTCGATAATTTCAGCCGAAGTATCACGAATACTGTTATTATTAGCTTCAATATCTTCATACAGATACCACAATGACATATTAAGCTCAACATCATCGGCATTATTATCCAGTGCATTATTCAACACTGTTTTCAGCCAGATATTTCTCTCCAGCCAGTTCCCGTTATCTTTTGATAATCCCAATTCAAACCGGTTATTAAGGAAAAAATAAACTTTAGAAAATGCCGACTCATTAATAACCGAACTCAGTTTATCAGGGTAGAATGCAGCAAATGCCCGGTGACAGAGTGCCCAGTAATGTTTCCGGAGAACATGGCTTTTCACTAAACTTCGTATCTGCTGGTATGCCTTTCCGAGAACATCCTGATTGCATCCCGACGAAATCGTTTTGGTTAATTCACGTAACTCGTGTTGCGCATTATCAAATTCCTCTTTGGACATTCCGCCCTGGTTCAGACTGGCGACACCATTTCCGCGGGTGTACCAAATCTCGCGGATAATACCATCAGAAAAATCGGGAGATTCTCTTTTAACCCGTTCGACTAATTCCCGGTAAGATTTTCCCCACTTACTATTCTTATTGGCATTCATTCTGTCCCGTAAAAATTCATCCAAATTCTTTGATGTCAGATCCATATTTTGTCCTGTCATAAACGACCATCTGCTTATCAGATATCAATAAAAATTCATGCGCCCTTCAGCATATCAAACACCACACGGGCAAAGCCTTTCGCCAGTTCCGGATTAGACAGATACTGCATCATCATTTCCTGCTGGGCGTCGTTGCTGTCCATAACGGCATCATCAATGGCTTTCGGGAAATCCCCCAGCATGGCCTGTTCACGGGTGTTGTTCGCTATCTGCGTCATCACCGCCTGATTTTCCGACAGTTTGTCACGCACAGTGAAAGCATAATTGATCATATCTTTATCAGTGAGATTGTCAGTAATAAACAGATCATTAAGACGTGCCAGAATATTCGACAAAAACTCTTCTTTCTTGTCCTTTGGTTTCGCGGTGCCAATATCATTAACCGGCGTGAGTTTATAGTCTTCCGTATCTTCCTGCAGCTTCAGATTCTGTTCATGGAGCTTAGACAGACGGTAATGGCTCATTTCAACATTACTCAGATCAATCTCATCGTCTTCGATACGCTGCTCATGCAATAAAGGGCGCAGATGGCGGGCAAAAAGACTCAGTTTTTCTAAGTTTTTATCATCGTAATCCACGATTTGTGACATAAACTCGTAAAAACGGACAAAGCTGCCGAGATCTTTCTTAAAAATATCCAGCTTATCTTTTTCCTGCTTACAGGCTTTAACGTTATTCTCTGCATTAGTGGTTACGACCACATCCCCGTATTTTTTGACGCGTTCAAGCATCTCTTTCGCCTGAACATACGCATCAATCGCGGAGACATAACGCAGCTTCCAGCGCTGGACAGCAGGTTTACAAATATTACTGATGGCGGCATTGGATTTATTTTTGGTGAAGAAGGCTTCACAGAATTGCTCTACTTCACTCCACTGAAAAATACCGGCAGCCCGGAGTTTTTCAAATAGCTCAAAAGCCTGCTGAGGATCACTGACATCGTTTAATTCTGCTGTCTGATAATATGGCCGGAAAGCACTCAGAATATCGTCCGGTTCATTATAGAAATCGAGCACAAACGTGCCTGACTGCGCTTTCCCCGGGTAGATACGGTTCAGGCGTGACAGCGTCTGTACACATTCCACGCCGCCCAGCGCTTTATCGACATACATGGCGCACAGTTTAGGCTGATCAAAACCGGTCTGGAATTTATTGGCCACCAGCATGACCTGATAGTCATCGGTATCAAACGCTTTACGCATGTCCCGGCCTTTCAGCCCGGGATTCATATTGCTTTCAGTGAATTTCTGGTTAAGCAGCTCAGGGCTGTTATGGTCGTCCTCATTGAATTCAACTTCACCGGAGAATGCCACCATTGCATTGATTTTCTGGTATTTATTATCAGAAATATACTTATCGAATGCCAGCTTGTAGCGTACCGCCGCTTTACGCGAACTGGTCACAACCATGGCTTTCGCCTGACCGCCCAGCAAGTGCATGACATGCTTGCGGAAGTGTTCAACAATCACCTTCACTTTCTGCGATACATTATGATCGTGCAGCGTGACCCACTGATTCAGCTTTATTTTGGCCTTTTTACTGTCCACTTCACAATCGGGGTCACCCAACGTTTGCAGCAGCTTATAAGCGACTTTGTAGTTGGTATAATTCTTCAGGACATCAAGAATAAAACCCTCTTCGATGGCCTGACGCATGGAATATACGTGGAACGCTTCCGGTTTGTTGGTTTTTGACGCCGGTTCAGACGGATCAGGGCGACGACCGAACAACTCCAGTGTTTTGGCTTTTGGTGTGGCGGTAAAGGCATAATAATTCAGGTTATTGCTGCCTTTACGCGCGGCGACGGTAGCATCCAGAATATCTTCTGACGACATCACCACATCATCATCCGTTTCTTCGGTCATCAGCACTTCCTTCAGTTGGCGTGCCGTAGAGCCGCTTTGTGAGGAGTGCGCTTCATCAGCAATCACCGCGTATTTACGCTGTTTGAGGCTGACGCTGTTTTCAATCGCCTTTAATACAAACGGGAAGGTCTGGATGGTGACGATAATGATCGGCTGCGAATTTTCCAGCGCCGCAGCCAGTTTCTCCGATTTGGAGCCATCGCCCTCTTTGTTATTGATGCGCCCGACCACACCATCCTGATGCTCAAACTGATAGATAGTATCCTGCAGCTGATCATCGAGCACAGTACGGTCTGTCACCACGATCACGGAATCAAACTGTTTTTCGCCTTTTTTATCATACAGACGGGAGAGCTGATGGGCCGTCCAGGCGATAGAGTTGGATTTACCCGACCCCGCACTGTGCTGAACCAGATATTTATTGCCGGTGCCTTCTGCCACCGCAGCAGTGATCAGCTTATTCACCACGTCCCACTGATGATAACGCGGGAAAATCAGGCTCTCTTTTTTACCTTTCAGGCCGTTCCACTCTTCTTTCTCTTCAATTTGCAGATGCACAAAGCTGGCGAGAATTTTCAGCAGATTCTCCGGGCGCAGCACCTCATTCCACAGGTAACTGGTGGCGTAATCATTTTCATCTTCAGGGATATCATTGCCTGCTCCGCCATCATGGGTACCTTTGTTAAACGGCAGGAAGAAGGTTTTATCGCCATCAAGTCTGGTCGTCATAAACACGTCGTACTGACTGACAGCAAAATGCACCAGCGCCCCGCGTTTGAAGGTCAGCAGCGGCTCAGGTTTATTCGTACCGGGGTCTTTGGGCAAACGCGTTTTCTTATATTGCGTCATCGCGTTTTGCACCGTCTGTTTAAATTCAGACTTCAGCTCCAGCGTCGCTACCGGCAGGCCATTGATGAACAATACCAGGTCGATACGCCATTTCTTCGCCTTTACACCGGTTTCTTCATATGCAGTTTTTGATGCGTGCGGGCTGTAGACCAGCTCCGGCACAATGCGACAGATATTCTGTTTATAGCGCGCCAGGGTTTCAGGGTTGAGAGTGTGTTCCGGTTTAAACTGACACAGGGAAAACCGCGCGTTATGGCTTTTGATCCCGTGGCGTAATACACCAAGCGTACCATAAGTCCGCGACAGCATATCCGTGGCATTGATATCTGCTTTTTTCAGTTGCGCCACCAGCGCATCGAGGAAGTGACGCTCGGTATCGGTGGGATAAATTTTGGCAAATTTTTCCCACTCGTTCGGCTGAGTGGTTTGCACAAACGTCAGCGCATCCCGTGAGTACAACGCACGTTCGCGGTCGTAGCCGTCCGATTTACCTTTAACCCAGCCTTTATCGATCATCTGAGCAATTATTTCGTCCTGGAAAATCAGCTCTTTGGTGCTGTCCATACTCATGCGGCAGTCTCCTCAGTTTTTTCTATTTCCTGAGTATCAGGGGCAACCCAATCACGGACATCGATTTTACCGGTGACGGCGGCGGAGATTAGGGCAATGCGGCGTTCTTGTAGCAACTCTACCTGTTTGAGAGTTTTCTGAGTTAAATCATCAAATTTTTTCAATGTTTTTTGGACAAAATCAGCTATATCATTTTGCTCATGTATCGGAGGTACAGGAAATACAAATTCAATAGCATCCGATACGTTAAACTGCTTTTGTGCTGCACCATAAGAAGCAAGATCAACTTGTTGTCTTCCAACCCAAACATTCATTGCCGCACATAGCCAGTCAGAGTTGTAACTGCCTCTTCTAATAATGATAATTGACGCGCAATTAGAGCCTTCTAAATCATCAGTAACCACTGAAGTGATTCCTGGATATCCAACACGTACTGACACTAAATCTCTACTATTTAATCTTGAAGGAAGTAGTTTATTGCTATCCTGAGGTGACATTCGCCTTGTTTTAGCTAGGTCGAATCCAAACTCTTTAACGTCACCACCAAATATAAAATAGACACCTTCATCTTTAGTATATGTAGAAGGGTTAATAACGAGCCCAACACCAATTTTGGGAGAGATATGTTTTAACCGTTTGATAATCCAATGCTCCGGTACTTCTCCCAACCACTCAACACCCGAATCTTTCATCGGTACATCAGGGTTTAATCCTTTCGTCACAGCATGGCTAATCACCGCCTGACGTTTTTCTTTTAGTAGTTCAATCAGTTGTTTTTGTTTCTCGATAAGATTATCTATTTTTGTAGTTTCGTGATCGAGAAAATCAGCAATTTGAAATTGCTCTGAAATAGACGGTAATGTAAAACTTAAGTTCCCTAATTGCTCTGCAGATACAGCCTCAAAAGTACTACCCGTGGCTATCGCATCAAGTTGATATTTATATGTTGGTAATAACCACCACAAAAAAGAGGATATTATCTTTATAGATTCAGCAATACTACACAATCCTCTCCCTATTCCATATTTTTTGTCTGCATAATTAATAGCCCCCACAGGAGCTCGTACAGAAAATAAAATATCGCCAGGATTAGCAATTTTTTTTGCTACAGGGCAATATTGCTTTTCTATAGGATTAACTTTACCAAATTCTGCATTCCCCTGAAGGAAAGCTAATCCATCACCTTCAATATTGCAATCATCTGAGCTAGGTGATTGCCCCATATTTAACAACGTTTCAAATTTTAAGCGAGTTATTTTCCAACTCTCCGGAATCTCCCCCAGCCACTCAATCCCGGAATCCTTATATTCCGGATACGCCTTATATTTTGCCATCAGGAATGTACCTCCTGTAACAGCTTCATGATTTCGGTACTGACCGCATCCAGATCGGCATCAATTTCTTCCAGCGGGCGCGGCGGCTGATAGACGTAGAAATGGCGGTTAAACGGAATCTCATAACCCACAATCCCCACTTCGCCATCTTTCGCATCGCGCTTATCGGCATTAATCCAGGCATCGGCGACATGGGGCTGAACTTCTGCTTTAAAATAGGTTTCAATCAGGTCACTGGTTGAAAGTTTCGGATCCAGCGGCACGTTTTCGTTATCCCGCAGGTCGCCGTCCTGTTCAAACTCGACCACTTTACCGTTGTACTCAAACGCCCCGTACAGCGGCTGAGCGTCTTCTTTCAGCACCTTCTTCACTACCGGCTCGGCGTCCGGGTTCTTCGTGGTGATGGCATCAATAAATTGTTTATTTTCTTTCGCATCCAGCTTCACACCCGCCTTTTTGACAGCCCCTTTCAGCGTCAGCTGGAACTGGTTAAAATCATTACTCACCAGCGTTTTACCACCTTCCTGCGTACCAAGCGCCGTCTGAATCTGCTGCGCTTTTTCCATTAACCCGCGCTGTGCCAGCCACAGTTTGCTGTCGAGCAGGTCTTTAATCTGCTTTTCTTTCAGTTCGGCAAATTCGGCTTTAATGATGGCGCGCGCTTCTGTTTCCGTTTCTGAGAAGTCACCGTAGTTATCTTCCTGCCACTGTGACGCAAACTCCTCATACAGGCGCTCCATCGGCGCATTAAACGGCTTCGGTGCAAAGCGCAGGCCGGCAATCGCTTCATCCGTGACCTGAGCGGATAAACGCAGCGGGCGCTCAATGGTCAGGCGGCGATAACCAAAATCGGTACTGTTAAAGATTTTGCTGGCAAAGGTTTTCGGCGTTTCGGTTTTGGATGTGGCAGATTGGCGGCCGCGGCTGGATTTTTGTTCTGTCGTTTTTTCCAGACCCGGTTCTTCCAGAGTGGTGGCATCCACCACCTCAAAGTCCCCGAAGGTCTGCGTGATCAGTCTGATATCGTCTTCGCCCATCAGATTACGTTTGGAACCCAGTGACTTGCGCATCTTACCGTACAGATGAGTGCCATCAATCAACTGCACTTTGCCTTTACGCTCCGGAGATTTGTTGTTCGATAAGATCCAGACATACGTTGCAATGCCGGTGTTATAAAACATATCGGTCGGCAACGCGATAATGCCTTCCAGCAGATCTGCCTCCAGAATGTAGCGGCGGATTTCACTCTCACCACTGCCCGCACTGCCGGTAAACAGCGG
Organism: Morganella sp. TYF_1; assembly: GCF_043105645.1. Classification (NCBI taxonomy): domain Bacteria; kingdom Pseudomonadati; phylum Pseudomonadota; class Gammaproteobacteria; order Enterobacterales; family Morganellaceae; genus Morganella; species Morganella sp. TYF_1. The sequence continues at coordinate 199,616 of NZ_JBICLU010000018.1, forward strand.
GGAGCCATTAAGGATAATCCCGATACGCCCGCCATGGGTTAAATGACCGTCCGCACTGTAGCTGTCACGCATTTTACTGATCAGGTGCATCAGGAACAGCAGCGAGCCGTCTGAAACACGCGGCAGGCCCGGGCCAAAGCGACCGTTATAACCTTTCTGTGTATGTTCGTCGTTGATTTCACCCTCAATCTTTTTCCAGTCCACGCCAAATGGCGGGTTAGAGAGCATGTAATCGAACTGATCCTGCGGCAGCTGGTCGTTAGAGAGGGTGTTACCCAGTTTGATGCGGCTGACGTCCTGACCTTTGATCAGCATATCGGCTTTACAGATAGCGTAGGATTCCGGGTTCAGCTCCTGACCAAAGGCACGCATCACCGCGTAAGGGTTCAATTCATGCACATATTCCATTCCCGAAGAGAGGAATCCGCCTGTCCCGGCCGTCGGGTCGTAAATGGTGCGGATGATACCGTCCTGCGTCAGCGCTTCATCATCTTCCATAAACACCAGCGAGGTGGTCAGACGCACGATATCGCGCGGGGTGAAGTGCTCACCAGCGGTATCGTTGGAACTTTCCGCGAAACGGCGGATAAGTTCTTCAAAGACCAGCCCCATATCATGATTGGAAATTTTCTCCGGGCTGAGATCGGTGGTGGCAAATTTCTTAACAACTTTGAACAGCAGGTTGGCATCATCCAGCAGACCAACAAACTCGCTGAATTTAAAATGTTCGAAGATTTCACGCGCATCCGCTGAAAATGACTGAACATAATTTTCCAGGTTGGCTTTAATATCATTCTGCCCCATCTTGCCGAGATCCATCGGCGACGCATTGAAGAATGTCAGACCACTGGCACGCAACAGAAATTTCTCTTTAGCGTCTTCCGGCAGCGGGCTTTTTTTTAATTCTTCCGCTTTTGCCACAACGGTTTCTTTGGTCCCGGCTAACACACATTCAAGACGACGCAGAAGTGTAAATGGCAGGATCACGCGCCCCTACTGAGATTGTTTAAAATCACCGCGCAGTAAATCGGCTACCGACCATATAAATGCAGCCGTTTGGGAAAAATTAGAGTCAGTCATAAGAGATCCTGAAAGATATTACAGCCGGGAAACCGGATTGCCCCCGGAAAATGTTCATATTCTCAGAATGATACCGCCGGAAAGTGCGAATGCAAACGATTCAGGACACAGAAATGAATATTCGTGGCGTATGTTTACTGACTGACAACGCAGCGCTGTTAAATGCCGGCCGATTATACCTGCGGACGAACTCACCAGATCCGGATAACAATTCCCCCGAATCAAAAAACAGCTCCCCGGATACCACCATAAAATAACATAATGTTTTTATTTGTTTTTTCCTTATCCAATCACATTGAATTACCGCTCCATTCCGTTACACTAAGTCAAATTTTTTATTCTTCACTTTCTGTTTAAAATTAATCCGTATAAGGGATGATATGACAAAGCAACGTAAACTAAGGATTGCTCTGCTTATAGCTATTGCACTGTCCGGCGGGGCCTGGCTGACCTATTCTGTGACGTCCGGCACTACCCCTGCAGATAAGGGCTATGAGCTGTATTTATCCGGGGATACTGACGGGGCATTCCGCTATTTTTCCGCCGAAGCGGAAAAGGATCCGCAGGCTGCTTATGCGCTGTCAGTCATGTATCTCAGCGGCAACGGTACACCGGAAAATGCGGTGCTGGGTTATCAGTGGCTGGAACGGGCTGCGAAAGCCGGTAATAAAAACGCGTTATATAACCTCGGTTATTACCGCTATCACGGCAGAGTGCCTTATACCGAACAGGATCCGTACGGTATTACCTCACTGAACGCTGCGGCAGAAGCCGGTGTACGTGAGGCACAGGAATTACTGGGCAGTATTTATCTGCACGATAAATATGAAAATATTCCGTCAGATGCAGAGCAGGCGCGAAAATATATGACCGCCGCCGCCGATCAGGGGTCGTTTTTTGCTAAATTCGCCCTGGGTTATATCGCTTACGAATATGATAAAGATTATAAAAAAGCCGTTGAGATCCTGACACCTCTGCTCAGTGAACAATTTATCTTCCCCGCCATGTTACTTTCCCGGATATACGAGACCGGCGGTCACGGAATAGAAGCCGACCCCGGACAGGCAAAAAAATACCGCTATATGGCTTTTTCACAAATAAGCTCACTCAGTGAAGAAGATGTTATGCCGAAAGCGTTATCACTCTACGGCGCAGAAACCACGGATGAAACAGCAGCACGGCTGAAAAAACTGGAAAAGATGGCAGAGAGCGGTAATCTTCATGCCCGTTACGCCCTCTATGATACTTATATGCAGGGAACGGGGGTCATCACAGATAAAGAAAAAGCCCTCCGTTATTTACAGCCGCTGATTGATAAAAACGATCCGAAAGCCCTTTATACCTGGTATCTTGATACCAAAACAAATCCTGAATATCTGACAGCCGCAGCTGAAGCCGGATATCCCGATGCCCTTTATCTGCTTTATCAAATCCACCGTAATATCCGTTTTGATGATGCCTTCGATTATGATCGTGAACGCGCAGCAGAATACCTGAAACAGGCTGCGGATACCGGACACCACGATGCATTAATCGGAATCATTGCGGATCTTGCCGACAGCTATCAATTTCCGGATAACGATACCAACACACAGATATCCGCGTATTTAGCCAGGTTACTGGAAAAATATCCGGATGACCCGGAGGCACTGATGCTGGCTTCCGCACGTTACGGTGATCAGGAAGGGAATATTTATGATCCGGTCCGTGCCTTTGAACTGAATAAAAAATCGGCAGAATTATCGCCGCTGGCAGATTCACAGGATCAGCTGGCCTATAAATACGCCAGAGGTATCGGTGTTGAACAGGATGTAAAAAAAGCCGTCGGGATCTATAAATCCCTGTCAGAAAATCCCTATTTTCAGGATAAGGCTTACCGGCGTTTAACGGATCTGTATTTTTCCTTTGATACCGGTGGTGAAATTGATGAAAAAGAGATTATCGCGTTCCTGAAAAAAGATACCGAAGAGAATAATAACTACCGCCAGGCACACTTTTATGCCGATTATCTGTTGCGGGAAGATCCGGTCAAAAACCGCAAACAGGCTATGGAACTGTATCAGAAAGCCAGCGAATATACCCCCGCTGCCAATGCTCACCTGGCAAAAGCGCTTATTTCCCTCAATACCGGCGATAATGAACAGGCGCTGAAGCTGGCGCTGGAAATCATGAAAAGTGAATATTCCCGCTCCCTGCTGACGGAAAAAGAATGGCATGATGTCACACAGATTGTCTTCTCCGAAGGCAAAAATGACCTCCTTGCCAGACAATTCTGGGTCCTGCTTGCCCTGCGGGATAATAACGCCGAAGCACAGAAACTGATTACCCCGCTGCTGGGTCAGGATCCGGATGTCACGTATTACTATGCGCGGCTGAAACTGGAAGATGCGGAAGATAAACCGGATATGACCGATGAGATCCTGCGTCCGGATATTGAACTGATGATGAAAGCGGCAGATCAGGGCAGCCCGGAAGCCGGTGAATACATGGTGAATCGTCTGAAGAGCGCAACCCGCCCCGGTACACAGAGCAATCTGAATCAGGCATTTCTGAAGGTAACCGGACTGACGGAACGCGATATTGTACCCCGCCTGACACAGTGTGCTGATGCCGGTGAATGGGCCTGCATGTATGAATTGGGCGAGATCTATTATGAAGGTCAATACGGTGTAAACGCTGACCTGAATGCCTCCATTGCCTGGTATGAAAAAATTCCTGACCGCGATTACCGTTTCACAGAATCACGCCTGAGCAAAGTCAAAAAGAGCCGTGATACCCTGGCAGACCTGAATGCCAGCGTCCGGAAAGGGGATGCTGAAGCCGCCTATGAATTATCTTACGCCTGGAAAAACGGCAACCACGGCCTGACGCAGGATCCGGAAAAATCGCTGTATTACCTGAAAATGGCAGCCGAAGGCGGGCACGAAAATGCCATCACTGCTCTGATTGATAACTACAAAAACACTGACACACTCAGTCCGGAAGATAAAAAACGGCTGCTGTCGCTGTACGACAAACTCCCAGGAACCGGCAATAACAGCTATCTGCGTGATCTGGGTACACAGTACCTGCAGGGCAGCAATCTTGTCAGCGCGGATCGTCAGAAAGCCCGCTATTATTTCAGCAAAGCCGGTGATTACGGTGCTCACGAACTGGAGGCAATGGATCAGTTTGAAATAAACGTAAAACTGGCGGATGAAAGCCCTAATGCAGCCTATGAAACCGGTTATGCTTATTTTCTCGGACGCGGCACACAAAAAGATCTGCAGCAAGCCCTGCCATACCTGCAAAAGGCAGCAGATGCCGGTCATAATTATGCCACCATCCTGCTGGCGGATACCTATGCAAAGGGAGAGTACGATAAAAAAACACAGCGCCGGATTATCGCACCGGACTGGGACAAAGCCATCGTCCTGATACGTGCCTACAAAGGGCCGCGTGATGTATCAGAAGATATCGCATTCTATGAGAGCACGATAAAACCGGCACTGGCCGGGGACAGCAGCGCCATGAACGCCGCCGGGGAACGCGATAAGAGCTACGGTAATTATGATGCCGCCCGTTACTGGTTTGAAAAAAGCGCGGAAAGCGGTTATCTGCCTGCATTCTGCGCCCTGGCCGGGGCGACGGAAACCAATGACGGCAAAATGGCGGTATTACGCCGTGGTGCGGAGAAAGGTGACAGTTGCTCCGATACCCTGCTGGCAGTCATGCAGCTCAAAGAGAACCGCATACCACCGGATTCACCGGAGTGGGCCGGTGTTGTCACCCAGGTGGAAAACGGACTGAAAAACAGTGATGAATCTGTGTCAAAAACCGCGTTTGATACACTGGCCCGGCTGTATAACGGTACTCTCAGTGATAACAACGGCAGCTCCCTGTATAACGCGGATAACAAAAAATATCTCGCACTGCTGGAAGCGGAGGCAGATAAACGGGCCGATGCGCAAATCGCTCTGTTCAATTATTACCGGCAGAATAATGACACAGATAAAGCACTGTCTTATCTGCAGAAAGGCCATGATAACGGCGATATTGCTGCCACAGAAGCCCTCTACGAATACTATATATCACCGGAATACTGCCGCCGTGACGATGCCGATCCCGCTAAAGCGGAACAGTATCTCACGGCGTGGCTGAAAAAATCGGACTACCCGGAAAATACCGATAACTATATGCTGATGCCGCCGGAAACCATGACCAAAGCCATGGGGGATGCGTGGCTTGAAGGCTTTTGCAACACCGCACCCGACCCGGATAAAGCCATCGCGTGGTATACCCGTTCGCTGGAATATAACAACACGCACGCTCTGAAAGGTATGTATAACGCTTATGTCAGTAAAAAAGAGGCCGCCGAAGCGTATTACTACGGTTCACTTGCCGATGTCAGTTCCCGCGAGGGAGACAAACTGACTGACACACTGACAGATGCAGAACATGATGCGGTGCTGCAACGGATTAAGAAAAAACAGGAATATGAGCAATACGGCCGTTATGAACAGGAAATTGAAGCGAAACGGCAGAAAGCGGAAAGCGGTGATGCCATGGCTGCATTCTCGCTGGGGGTAAACTATGCCCGTGGCGAACGTGTTCCGGAAGATACGGAAAAAATGCTCTATTTCTATGAACTCGCCGGTAAAAACGGCTACGCCAGAGCGTATAACGTACTGGGGAATCTCTACCGCAAACCGAATGAGCGCGGCATCCCGGAGGATGGCAAAAAAGCCCTCGCGTATTTTGATGCGGGAGCCAGACTGGGTGACAGCAATACCGCACACCTCGCCGGAGATATGCTCTATTTCGGTCAGTCCGGGCTGGAAAAGGATTATCCGCAGGCTGCCCGCTATTATGAAATGACCTCCCTTGAACAGGGCAATCATCATGAAATGGCGAAACTCAAGGTCGCATGGATGTATTATCACAAACTGGTCGGTACCGGCAGTGATGATGATCTGCGCAAAGCACGGGATAACCTGATACTGTCAGCAAAATACGGCAATAAAGAGGCCGAAAAAGCCTTAAAAGAGTGGGATTTTTCACGTATCAGCGATAAAAAATAAATAAGCGGTTTTATTATCAGCGCCCTCCCGGAATATGACCTGTTCCGGGAGAGTGTTTACAACTCACCTGTCCCTCACTCCCAGAATATCCACCTGAATCATCCGTGAATCTGCACGACCGTGATCATCCACGGCGCGGATACGGTAGCTCCCGGCGGCTTCCGGTTTCCATTCCAGCGGGCGGCGGCTGGTGCTGTTACCGAGGTATGCATCACCGGCAAACCAGTAAATCACACTGCTGTCATTATCCGCAGTGGCGGTAAAAAACAGAGAGGATGGCTGGTTTGCTGTCCGCCGCAGTGTGTAGGTGGTGTTGCGCAGCGGTGAGGTGATACGCGGTGGTGTGCCGCCAATCAGGCTGTTGCCGCCTTTACAGTGTGCGGCAGACGGCGGGGTTTTCTTCGGCAGACCGGCCATGGCAAATACCCGCGCCAGGTCAGACGACCAGTATTCATAGATATCAATATTCACCTCAGCAGGATCATAAGGCGGACACACCACCTCACCGGTGATTTTATCCGTTGCCACCGGGCGGTAGATGGTATCAACCGCAATCGGTGATTTACCGGGGATAAACCAGGTTTTGCCCCGCCGCTGACACCACTGCGTCGGCAGGTTGCCGCTGGCCAGACAAACCTCCACCTGACGGAGGTTTTCCGGTTGCGGAAAGTCCGGCTCCCGCAGCGCCGGGTACTCCGCCATAATGTTGTCGATAATATTGAAAAACAGCGGTGCGGCAGCTTCCGCACCAATCAGCGCACTGTTTCCGGTGCCGTCAAAGTTCCCGAGCCAGACCACCAGCACATACGGCCCGGTGATGCCGCTGCTCCAGGCATCACGGAATCCCCAGGATGTGCCGGTTTTCCAGTACACCGGCAGTGTCATCGGTTTTTGCGCGAGGCTGTTACCGGGACGGCGGTGCTGCCCCAGCATATCCAGCGTGATAAACGCCGCTTCCTCACTCAGCAGGCGGACCGGTGCAGCAGGCTGTTCTGATTCAGTCATCCGCAGCGGACGCAGAACGCCCCGGTTGGCGAGGATCGCATAGAGTTTTGCCAGTTCCTGCGCGGTCACTTCACCGCCGCCCAGGACCAGCGACAACCCGTAGTGTTTTTCCCCCGCCATCCCGGAGAGCCCGGCCAGACGGAGAAACTGATAGATATTCGGTTTGCTGAGTTTTGCCGCGATATCCACTGCCGGAATATTACGGCTGTAATTCAGTGCCTGTGTCGCCGGCAGCGGCCCCATAAAGCGCAGATCGAAGTTCTCCGGTGCGTAGCTGCCGAAAGTGGACGGCACATCTTTAAGAATGGTCAGCGGGTGCAGCACGCCCTGCTCCAACCCGAGGGCGTAAATAAAGGGTTTCAGCGCCGAGCCGGGGGAGCGTTTGGCATTGGTGCCGTTCACCTGACCGTGGATCGCCGTGTTGTAATAATCCGCCGAGCCCACCAGCGCCCGCACACCCATATCACGGGTATCAACAAGGAGCACCGCCGCATTGTGTAATCCCGCCTGCTGACGGCGGGCGATAAAAGCAGCCACCTGTTTTTCGGCAATGCGCTGAAGATTCACATCCAGCGTGGTGACCACTGTCTGTGGTTTTTCAGCACTGAACCGGTTCTGCCGGGCTATCTGCTCAATCAGATGCGGGGCGATGTAAGGCATCTGTTCCGGCTGGCGCAGCATCAGCGGCAATTCAAACAGTGCCGCCATGTTTTCATCGTCCGGATGTTCTTCCCGCCAGCGCTGCCAGAGCCGGTTACGTGCCTGCATCAGCGGCTGACTGATATCTGCCGTACCGGGTGTGACACGATACCCCGGCGACTGCGGCAGTACCGCCAGCGTCAGGGCTTCCGGTAGCGTTAAATCCGCCGGTTTTTTATTGAAATAGACCAGTGAGGCCGCCCCGGCGCTTTCAATATTCCGGCCATAGGGGGCATAGTTAAGATAGGCTTCCAGAATGTCGTGCTTGGAATAGCTCAGTTCCAGCTGCACCGCCCGCAGGATCTGTTCGGTTTTCCCCCACAGGGTACGGGTGTTGAGGTGCCAGCGCATCCGCGCCAGCTGCATGGTGATGGTTGAACCGCCCTGAAGCCGCTCCCCGCTGATGTAACTGACAAAAAAACCGCGCGTGAGGCTGTACGGATTAAACCCGGGATGGAGATAAAACCAGCGATCCTCATAACGCAGCGTGCCCTGTGTCAGCAGCGGTGACATCTCTTCCAGCGGTGTCCACAGCCGGTAGCGGTCATCGTTTGCCAGTGTCAGGCGCAGCAGTGTGCCGTTGCGGTCATAATAAGCCACCGACAGAGGCAGCCCTTCCGAGAGCGGCGGGTGCGGCCAGAGGCGGAATCCGATCAGAAACAGCGCCAGCAGGATAATCACTGCCGCCAGGTTCTGTATTACGCGCCGGATGCCGCTCATTCTGACCGATACCGCCCGTGCATTCAGGGTTTATCACCGGCAGGCGGCAGAACCGTAAAGACCCCGGCTGCCGCAGACTGCGCCTGAATCTCCCGGTCATACATGGCTTCGCCAAAGGCCGGAGGAATGGTAAAGCGCCCGGTATTCACCGGTTTTATCTGATAGATAAACTCCTGACTATCCGCCGCAGCACTGCCGTAGATAAGCACTCTGTCCTCGCGGGCATCAGTGAAGTCCGGCACCCAGCGGCGGCCGGTGCTGAACGGGAGCTGTGACAGTTGCAGGCTGTCCGCCGCTTCCGGATCCTGACGCACCACCTCAAACCCGCCCGGCAGCAGATCCGCCACCACAATATTATTCAGTCCCTGTTTGGCGTTGGCGCGGATATGCAGACGGGCATACACTTTTTCGCCCTGTGCCGCGCTGGTTATCACCTCACCTTTTTCATTCAGGTAATCACGGCTGATTTCCAGTCCTTTCGCTACTGCCGCCTGCGGTGGTGTGCGGTCAAAACCGGATTCTGTCACCACATACCAAGCCGGGTTATCCGACGGATTATCAAAGCGGATTTCACTGATACCGTCACCGAATTTTCCGGTCGCGGAGGCATTTTTCATCACCGAAATCACGTCAGGCGCGTCTTTGCCTTTCAGGACACTGATGGTGAGTTCACCGGCTTGTGCACCGCTCTGCTGCATATGACGGCTGTAGTATTCCATTGCCAGAATACTCATGGCCGCTGAATAGGTGGTGTAACGCTCCTCTTTAAAGCGCAGCACCATGTTTTCCAGCAGTTGCGGCGGGATAGCAGACACTTTTTCCGGGAAGTGACGGACAATCAGGTAGAGCCGTGTGCTGTCCTGCACCAGCGGATCGAGATAACGCCGTGTCCACCATGCTTTGCTGTAAGCGGTGTTCAGGGCTTTCCACGTCGGTGCCAGCATCATATCTGCCTGTTTATCCATCTTCAGCATTTTGTAGGATGCCGCGAGATACAATGCGCCCGGATCAGCCTGCCACGAATCCGGATAACGGCTCTGCATCTGTGTCTGCACCTCAGCCAGCAGTCCGGTGGTCACTTCGCCCTGACGGGTCAGCAAGTAGACGGCAAAGGCACGCATCCGCATATCATCCTGCGTATTCAGCATCGGGTTCGCCGCCACTTTCTTCAGATAAATATTGGCGGAGCCGAGCAGCGATTCCTGCACCGGATAACCCGCGTCCTGTGCTTCCAGCAGGAACTGCACCACATACAGCGTGACAAACGGATCGGTTTCCGGCATCGCCTGCCATTCGCCGATACCGCCCTGGCCGTTCTGCCGCGTCAGCAGTGTGGTCATGGTCTGTTGCAGCTGTTTGCGGATCGCTGTCTGTGACTGCAGTGTGCTGATTTCCGGATTACGCTGACTGAACAGCAGCGGAATGGCGCGGCTGGTGATCTGCTCCGAACAGTTATACGGATAGTTATCCAGATACTGCGACAGCGCCTCACTCATCACCATCGGCGAGTATGATACCCGCGCATCCCGTTTGGCATAGTTATCAAACATCTGCCGCAGCGCCGTCACCCGCTGCTGTTTACCGTCCATCCGCCCGAGAAATGAACGGGTGCGGTAAGCCGAGGCCGGACGGACTGACAGGTTCTGCGTGCGGATCGCCGATTTATCCCCGGAAGTGACACGGAAAGTGATATCCGCCGTGCCCGGCAGCGCATTGGCTTTCAGGCGGAACGACAGTACCGTCTCTTTCTTCTCACCGAGGGTGATCTGCGCACGGTTGCTGCCGGTGATTTCCAGTGCCGGATCGGCGCTGACGGTGACATCCAGCGGTACCGCTTCACCGTTCAGCCCTGTCAGATTATTGGCGATACCGAGGGAGACATCAAACTCATCGCCCGGGGAGACCATGGCCGGAATATTCGGCGTCAGCACAAAGTCATCCCGTACCGTGGTGCTGCTCTGTGTGTGGCCGATGCGGTCAGGTGAAACCGATACCGCCATCACGCGGATCTTACCGTTGAAATAATCCGGCACCTGATAATTAAAGACCGCGTCGCCATCAACTGCGGTGATCCCCGACCAGTATGCCACCGGTTCATCCCGCTTGCGTTTGAACGGATTAAGATGCAGATCGATGCCCTCTCCGGCATCCCCGCCCGGTGCTGCGGTCAGCGCCATCATTTTGCTGAATTCCGGCAGGATCAGGTCAAGGATCTGAGTGCTTTTCACTTCCAGCGCCCGTTTGCGGAAGAAATAGTCGAGCGGATCCTTCAGGCGGTAACGCGCCACCTGCAATATGCCTTCATCGATGGCAAAGACCACCACATTCTGCGGCGAGGTGGTTTTCACATGAACCGCCAGGTTTTCACCCGGTTTCATCACGTCCGGCGATGTCAGTGAAATCCCCGCGTTAAACGCCTCATGGCTGACACGGAACGGCTGTACGCCGAAGCTCAGCGGGCTCATAAAGATTTCATCGGAGTTGATATCGCGGACAAACTGCACGTTAACATAGCCGTTGCCGGTCAGCTCTGCCGGTACACGGATTTTCTGCACCGAGTTGGTGGTATCTGCGCGGAACCATACCCATTGATACACTTTGTCGCGCTCAATGGTGATAATACCGCTGCCGGTGTACGGCGCACTGACAGCAATTTCAATTTCTTCGCCCGGTTTGTATTCCTCTTTATTCAGCGTCAGCTGCAGTTCCGCATTGCGATCCAGCGAGCGGGTGATATTCGCGTTACCGGCAACGGTGTAGTCGGTTCGGTTCAGCACATTACCGTCCGCATCTTCCGCCTGTAAGATAAAGTGACCGGGTTTCGAGGTGTTCAGTGTGATATCAGTGCCGGCGCTGCTGATGGTCAGCGGTTGTTCATCAATCCGGGTTTCTTTCAGTCTTGACTGATATTTGAAGACCCCGGACGGCTGGCGCATCAGCACGGAAATGTATTTCTGCTCCAGAAGCACCAGTTTCAGATTGGTTTTTTCAATACGGGTCAGTGACGGATCCACCGCAATCAGATTCAGCATCCGCACTGCATCCTTACTGATATAATCCGTGTCACCGTCCGCTTTGATACCCACCAGCGAGTCATGCGGGGAGACCAGCACCCGCGCCGCTGCCGTGACCGAACGGCCGCTGCCCGGCTCAAACGCTTCGGTGAACAGCTGTAACTGATAGGTCGCTTCCGCGTAATTTTCCAGCCCTAACGCCAGCGGTGCGGCACCGTTTTCATCGGTGGTGCGCTCTTCAAGCTGCGTTTCAAAGTTATCCGTACTGCGGCTGTTTTCATAGAAACGGTAATCCGGATACTGCGTGAATGACGGATAAACCGGCCGCATGGTCATTTTTGTCGCGATACGGCGGTTCTGCGCCGGGGTGCCGAACAGGTTTTGCACATCAACCGCTGCCTGCAATTCATCCGGTTTTACCCAGCCCTGCTGACGATCCGGCGTCAGTTTCAGCGCCACTTTCATGGTGTCCGGTTCAAACTCTTTCACCACCACGGTGGTGGTGCCGAGCAGGCGCAGATCGTTCTCATCTTTACCTTCCAGGTAGAGATAGATATTCCAGTCGCCGGTCGGGGCGTTTTCCGATGTGGTGTAGCTCAGTTCGCTGAAACCAGTGGCATCAAGAATAATCTGCTGTGAGTGCATCAGCGTGTCGCGCGGGTCGCGGATCTCCGCCCGCAGCGGGATGCCGGTCAGCGGGGTTTTCCAGTCATAGGTGCGGGTGATAAGCCCCGCATGAAAGGTTTCTCCCGGCCGGTAAATACCGCGATCAGAGAAGAGATAGCTGCTGAGGGTGCGCGGATCTTCCGGGGTTTCGTCGCCGTAAATATCAAAGCGCGAGAAGTCCGGCTGCCGGTCATACCAGGCATTGACCGGCAGGAAGGAGACATCCCCCTCTTTTTCCGCCAGGAACATTACCGCCATCTGCTCATTACGGAAATCATGCAGCGGCGGGAATGCGGCGTGACCGTCACTGCCGGTCACACGGCTCAGCAGTGTGGTGCCGTTTTTGGCCACCACCGAGACTTTCGCGCCGCTGACCGGCTCGCCGGTATACACGGACTGCACGAACACATCCCGCGAGCCGTCGAGGGAAGATTTCGCAATGATCCCCATATCAGTGACCACCACAAAGCGCGAGTCGAGCACCGCGTCCTCTTCGTAATCCTCATCCCCTTCGTCATAACTTTCCGCTTCCGTGGCTTCCGCCGGTTTAGCCGGATCCCACGCCCGCAGGCTCAGCAGGAATATGCCGCGTTTTGCGGACGGGTCGGCGGAAAGGTATTTGCTCAGGTCGATACCTTTATACTGAATATCGCCGGGGCGGGCGGCTGACAGCGCCGTCTGATAAGTAAAGTGCTCCGTAAAGTATTCATCACTCAGACGGTTAAAATCCGTTGAGGTAAAGTTTTTATCTTTAAAGGAGACGATGTGCTGTAACTGGCCCGGGATCACCCGTTTCACATCCAGTTGCAGGCCAGGGAAGTTACGTGCCGCGACGGTGATCTGTTTTTCACCTTTCATCGACAGCAGTGCCCCGTCTGACATAAAGCGCAGTGTTTTCGGGTAATCCGGGATGCGTACCGGCAGATAGCGTGATGTTTTCAGGTAATAACCGCCCGCTGAACTCATACCGCCGGTAATTTCCACCAGCAGCCAGCGGTTGGCCGGGGCATTGTAACTGAAGCTGAATGCCGCCTGATTTTCCTGCTCGCTGTCATCCGTGGTCAGCGCCACCGGCTCTGATAAAGCAATGACTTTTTCGCTGATATCATCCGGTTTCCAGTCGTCGTAAATACCCTCAGAATGATAATCGGGATGTTTTTCCGGCAGCAGACGGGCACGAACCGCTTTTGTGATCTGTTTTTCATTTACCGGGTCGGAGAATGACACAATCAGGGCGCGGCGATCTTTTCCGTCATCTGATTCCACCAGCTGACTGTCGATACCCGTCACATCCAGGCTGTAGCGGTTCGGCACGATCACACGGAAGGTTTCATCTTTGTCCGTGGTATTGGCCGGAACGGCTGCACCGACACCGGCTCTGACTGTCAGCAGCACTTCGCTGTCCGTATCATTGAGTGCAAGCTGCCCGGAGTGGATCCAGGCTTTGAGTTTTTTATCATCATAAGTGACGGTATACGGCACCGGCTTGCCGTCACGGGTCATGGACAGACGCGATTCCAGATTTTTGACATCAGCGGGGGCATTGAAGGTCAGGCCGATGATGGCGTGTTTCTTCATCGGATCCTGCGGATCCTGATAGAACTCCGCCCGGCCGCCGCGATAATAAAACTCAGGTGTGGTAAAGGTCTTTTGTTTCTCCGCTAACGCCACCTGCGGAGCCAGCAGTGTTTTGACATCCATATCGACGGTGTAGGTTTTCCCCATCGGGAAGGTTTTTTTCGCCGTGAATACCAGCTTGCGGTCATTACGCCACTGCCACTCACCTTCCATTGCGGGGGTCAGGGTAATACCGGCAGTGACCGGTTTGCCGATCAGTGTCACCGGGGCGGCAGAGCGGGAGAATGTCACCACCACAATCTGCGCTGAATTATCATCACGGTGATAATTTACTGCCGAAGGGCGCTGCACAGACGCGGAAATATCCTGCACCACCAGCGGCGCAACATCCACCGGCTTGGGTTTGTTCTGATACCAGTGCCACGTGTAATAACTGCCCGCTGCCACCGCAGCGGTCAGCAGCAATAAGACAAAAATAGTTTTCGGATAGCGGTTTACACCCCGCTCCAGCCGGACAAGCTGATTACCGGCAAAGGTCACCCAGCCCGGTACCGCCCAGCGGATCCGTCCGGTGAACGGGCGCAGCAGAAAACCCAGCAGCGTAAAAAGATAAACAAGACCGCGTGCTGCCAGACGCAGCAGAATAAAAGGTAAGCGGAGGATAAAACGCAGAACGTCCATGACAACATTTTCCTCTGTGTGTTGAGACTGACATCAGTTTGCCGCAGCACACAGTGAAATCCGGTTCAGCCGGAAGCTGTCAGTGCCCGATACTCTCATCCTCCATAAAACAGCCCATAAAGCAAATTATTGCATAAGGAATAATCTTAAATTACGGCCCCGCCGTGTCCGCCGGGGCCGGTTCAGGAAAAACATTATTCCAGCGCACTCAAAATAGCCTGTGCGGCTTTGACTCTTTCAGTATTCGGGTAGTTTTTATTCGCCAGGATCACAATCGCCACCTGTTTTTCCGGAATAAAGGCCACATAGGCGCCGAAACCGGTTGTTGCCCCCGTTTTATGCACCCAGGAAGCGCGGTTGTACGGCTGCACCTGATTGTCGGTTACCGGATGCGGCTGCAATGCGACTTCATTGGTCACGCCGTTCACGATCATGTCCTTCTGCTGCGGCCAATCATACATTTCCCAACCCAGCCCCTGGTTAATCGCGGCGGTTTTATAGTAGCGGGTCTGTGCAAGATACATTGCCATTTCCAAATCGGCATTACCGGCCCGTGACGGCTCCATATTCATTTCCGCCCAGCGCAGCATATCTTTTGAGGCGGATTTCACTCCGTAAGATTCCGCATCAAGCTGTCCCGGCGACACGCGAACTGGTTTTTTGTTTTTATAGCCGTACGCATACTGGCTTTGCGCGCTTTCCGGCACGGTAATAAAGGTGTGTGATAACCCCAGCGGAGACAGGATACGCGTGGTCAGCAACTGCTCATACGGCATCCCTGCGGCGTTGGCGGTCAGAGCACCAAACAGGCCGATACTGCTGTTTGCATACAGACGCATATCGCCCGGCTGCCATGACGGCTGCCACTGCTGATAGAAATGCAGCAGATCTTCACGGCTTTTCACCGCGTCCGGCACCTGTAACGGCAGGCCGCCTGCGGTATAAGTAGCCAGATCGAGCAATGTGATCCCCTTCCACTGCGGTTGTGTCAGTTCAGGCCGGTATTTTGCCGCCGGGTCATTCAGGGACATCTCTTTTTTCGCCACGGAAACCGCACCCAGCACACCTGTGAAAGTTTTACTTACAGATCCGAGCTCAAATAGTGTATTTTCAGTGACCGGCTGTTTTGCCTCAACATCGGCAAAACCATAGTTGAAATAATAGGGCTTGCCCTTTACGGAAACAGCAACTGCCATCCCGGGAATATTCTGCTGTGCCATCAGCGGTTTAATGGTGCTGTCCACCACCGCTGCGATATTGTCAGCGGCGGAAAACCCCGGGGCGGAAAACGCCAGCAGGGCAGAAATCAGTGTTGCAGATAATGATTTTTTCATCAGAATTAACCTTCCGTGTGTGAGTAACGGCGGCAAGTATCGTCAGATTCGCCGGACAGAACAAACGGTTAATTATAACAAGAGCCTAAAGAAAAACTTACAGGTGGATTATGGTCAGACGTTACCTCCCCCTTAACCCGCTGCGCGCCTTTGAGGCCGCCGCCCGTCATCTCAGTTTTACCCGCGCGGCGATTGAGCTGAATGTCACCCATGCCGCCGTCAGCCAGCAGGTCAGAGTGTTGGAAGAGCAGCTCGGCTGTGCGCTGTTTACCCGCGTTTCGCGCGGGCTGGTGTTGACCCATGAGGGCGAGGGATTACTGCCGGTGCTTAACGAGGCGTTTGACCGGATTGCGGACACGCTGGAGTGTTTTTCTCACGGGCAGTTCCGTGAGCGGGTGAAAGTGGGGGTGGTCGGGACATTTGCCGCAGGCTGGCTGCTGCCGCGTCTGAGCGGATTTTATGACAGCCATCCGCATATTGATCTGCATATCTCCACCCACAATAACCACGTGGATCCGGCGGCGGAAGGGCATGATTATACGATCCGTTTCGGTAACGGCGCATGGCATGAATCAGACGCGGAACTGATTTTCAGCGCACCGCACGCCCCGCTGTGCTCACCGGCGATTGCAAAGCAGTTACAGCAGCCGGATGATGTTCACCGCTTCACGCTGCTGCGTTCGTTCCGCCGGGATGAGTGGAGCCGCTGGCTGGATTGTGCGGGCGGCACACCGCCTTCCCCGTCACAGCCGGTCATGGTGTTTGATACCTCACTGGCCATGGCGGAAGCGGCGCAACTGAGTGCCGGGGTAGCGATTGCGCCGGTAAGTATGTTCAGCCGCCTGTTGCAGTCGGGCGCACTGGTACAGCCGTTTGCCGCTGAGATCACCCTCGGCGGCTACTGGCTGACCCGGTTACAGTCCCGTCCGGAAACCCCGGCCATGCAGCATTTTTCCCGCTGGCTGCTGAATACGGCAGGAAAATGACACTCACTCACCTTCCAGGCTTTTTACCCGCAAATCATCACCGTCACTGATGCGCAGCCGTTCACTGCCGCAGTACGGGCAGCATCCGGCGTGCTGCATAATTTCGGCCTCACGGCTGCAATCCCAGCACCACGCCTGTGCCGGGATAACATCAACATGCAGTGTGCAGCCCTGCGCCACGGTATCACGGCAGGCGATATCAAAACAGAAGTGCAGCGCACTCTCTTCCACATCCGCCAGTGCGCCGACTTCCAGCCAGACATCCGTTACCCGCGCAATACCGTGCTGTTCAGCCTGCTCGCGGATAATGTCCGCCGCGCTCATGCACAGGGATAACTCATGCATGCCGGGGCACCGGTTTACCGGTAAACAGCGCTCTGCGTCCGGCCATCACCGGGACATCCGGATCGGTGACCGGCAGTGAGAGCAGCATACGCGCACTGTCATCTGCCAGCCTCATTCCTTCCTGCGGGGACAGTGTATGCGGCAGCGGGGACAGCAGCGAACACGCCAGATACTGAGATACCCCTTCCAGCTCACCGACCGTGAATGTTATGGTGCCGTACGGCAGCCGCAGGCCGATTTTTTCACTGACTTTGCGCGGCGGCCAAAGTTGATCCGGCCCCGGAAAAATCACGGCACTGAACATCCACGGCGTGATCACACACCCCGTCCACTGCCCTTCAAACAGTGTCAGTTCCGTGACATAAACCGGCATTGACGGGTGCAGGAAGGTGAGATCGTGCATAGTCTCTGCCGCTATCTTTTCAAAAGCTTCGCGGATCTGCGTTGCCGGGCTGTGTATAAAGCCCTGAATATCCTCAGACATCTGCCGTCTCCTTCTTCACCGCCTCAACGCCCGATTCCCGCAGTACCGCCAGCACCTGCTGCAGTGCCGGTTCAACAGCAGCCTGCAATTGCGGGGTCAGACCGATATCCGGCTCCAGCGAGGCCGGAACCACGCCCACCAGCGTCAGTTTAGCCGGGAACTCCCCGGTAAAACGCAGTGCGGACAAGACATCGGATAGCCCCAGCTGGTGCGGGGAGATTTTGTTGGTAAACAGCGCCGGTACTTCCTCATCCCGCAGAATGCGGATGGTGCCCGGGGCACTTTTCGCCGTCACTATGGCATCGGTGATAATCAGATGATCCCGCCCGGCCATGCTGTCAAGCAATTCCATCCCCGCCGTGCCGCCGTCCATCACGTCCACATAATCCGGCAGGATATAACGTTCCGTCAGTGCTTCCGCGATATGTACGCCGATGGCTTCATCGGTCAGCAGAATATTACCGACACCTAATACCAGAATCCGCATCACAGCACCTTCACTGATACCGTTTCACGGCCATCAACATCAACAATGTGAACCGCACATGCCATGCACGGGTCGAATGAGTGGATAGTACGCACCACTTCCAGCGGTTTTTCCGGATCGGCAATTTTCAGCCCGACCAGCGACTGTTCATACGGCCCCGCCACATTGTCGTGATTGCGCGGCCCGCAGTTCCAGGTGGACGGCACCACTGCCTGATAGTTCTCAATCACACCGTCTTTGATCACCACCCAGTGCGATAACATGCCGCGCGGTGCTTCCAGGAAACCCACGCCTTTTATCACGCCGGTGGCCGGGAATTCCGGCTTCACATAGGTGATGTGATCGCCGGTGCCGATATTAGCGATCAGCGCGGCATACTGGTTCTGCAACACCGCCTGTAATTCACAGCAGTGCACCGTACGGCCGATAATCCGCCCGAGTGTCGAGTGCAGCTGTTTCACCTCCAGCGTGTTGCCGGTCAGGGTCTGATAAACCGCAATAATTTCATTCAGTTTCTCTTCTGTACCGGGGTGTTTCGCCGCCAGTTTGCAGAACATATTCGCCAGCGGCCCGACCTCCACGGTTTTGCCGTACAGGGTCGGCGATTTCACCCACGAGTATTTACCGTCCGGGTCCCAGCCGGTGTATTTCGGCTCGGTTGTGCCTTCCCACGGTTTCTGCGGCGCTTCATCCTGATACCAGGAGTGCGGCGAGCTTTCCTGAATCCCTTCCAGCAGGAAAGCATCCGTCTGGGAATTAATCGGGCGGAAGGTCGCTAAGTCAGCGTTTTCAATGTAGCCGCCGGGAAACAGGAAACTGCCGTTTTTGCCGTCGGTCGGGAATTCCGGCGTGCTCAGGTAGTTCACCGCGCCCTGCCCGGTTTCAAACCACTGCGGGTAAAATGCAGCAATAACCGCAGTATCAATTTTATAAACCTGCTCAACGAAATCATTCAGCTTGTCGATAAATGATTTGATATACATCAGGCGTTCCAGGTTCAGCACACCGATACCATCGAGATTAATCGGGTTTGCCACCCCGCCGACCGCCAGGTTTTGGATATGCGGCGTTTTGCCGCCCAGCAGCGCCACAATGCGGTTAGCATCGCGCTGGCATTCCAGCGCCTGTAAATAGTGCGCGACCGCAATCAGGTTCACTTCCGGCGGCAACTGCATCGCCGGGTGTCCCCAGTAGCCGTTGGCAAAAATGCCCAGCTGTCCGCTCTCCACCAGGGCTTTGATTTTATCCTGCACTCTGACGAATTCCTGCGTGCTGTTGAGCGGCCAGTCAGACACGCCGTTCAGCATGGCAGAGGCTTTTGCCGGATCGGCTTTCAGTGCGGAAGTGATATCCACCCAGTCCAGCGCGGAAAGCTGATAAAAGTGGACGATATGGTCATGGGTGGTGTGCGCCGCCAGAATAATATTGCGGATATACTGCGCATTCACCGGCACATCCAGATTCAGGGCGTTTTCCACCGCACGCACCGAGGCCAGGGCATGTGTGGTGGTACACACACCGCAGATACGCTGGAGGATCATCCACGCATCGCGCGGGTCCTTACCTTTGACAATTTTTTCCATTCCGCGCCACATGGTGCCTGACGCCCAGGCTTTGGTGACCACACCATCATCAATTTCACAGTCGATGCGTAAATGTCCTTCGATACGGGTAACCGGATCAATCGTAATTCTCTGGCTCATGACTTGCTTGCCTCATGATAAGGGGGAGCTGCTGGTTTTTTTACTGCAGGGAGTATCGGTAACAGGCGGATCAGGAAAAGGTAAGCGCAGATCTCAACAGCCACGAAACCAATGGAAATTAACAGTTCTTCTGCTGACGGAAAGTAGTGATAGCCATTGCCGGGATCAAACGCCAGCAATGAATAGGCGAGACGCCAGGCCGCACAGCCGAGCAGCATACTCACCGCACCGGTATAGAGCAGACGGGAATCGTGGCGGAACGCCGGGATACTGAAGACTGCCAGTGCAAACACCATCAGCAGGATTTCACACCAGAACAGGACGGCGTAATAATCCCCGGCGAAAGCCAGCCCGAGCTTGCCGCGATAGATCAGTTCCCCGAAGCGCAGCACCAGAAACAACGCCATCAGCACACTGACCGTCAGTGCCAGCTTGCCGAACAGCCGTTTTTCATCGGGGCCGTTGCCTTTCAGGCCGCTCTGCACCAGCGAGCCCTCAAAGACCACGATGGAGAATCCCATAATAAAGGCGGTAAGCAGAGAGAACAGCGGCAGCATTTCATAACTCTGCCACAGCGGATAGACCTTGTGGCCTGCCGCAATCATCAGTGATCCCATCGAGGATTGGTGCATAGCCGGTAACAACGCGCCGAGCGCTATCACAAAAAACATGATTTTGTTCAGCCGCTTCAGGGAGATTTTCCAGCCCATACGCTCACAGAATGCCGGGGCCAGTTCCAGCGCCATCACGCCGATATAAATCGTCATACAGACCGCGGTTTCCAGCAGAACGGAGTTGACGTTGAAAATGCCCGGAATAAAGAAGTTCGGCATATTCCAGTAGCGACCAAGGTCAATGGTGATGGATAACCCGCCCAGCGAATACCCCAGCAGGCTTGCCAGCAGTGCCGGACGCACCAGCGGGTGATATTCCCCTTTGTTAAAGACATACACCGCCCACGCCAGCGCCCAGCCGCCGCAGGCAAAACCGGTGCCGATCAGCAGGTCAAAGGCAATCCAGATCCCCCACGGATAGCCACCGTTCAGATCAGAGACTGACCCCAGCCCGAAGACCAGACGTTTGACGATAAGCAGCACACAGAGGATAACAAGCGGCCCGAAAATGATGATCGGCTTACTGAATAATTTTCCGCCGAGGGGTTTGGGATCATGACTCATGATCATCACCTCCGTCGTGAGTATCATTTTTGCTGTTGCGGCGCACCAGCACAGTCAGCCCGGCCAGTACCGCCAGCGGCAGGATCATCCCTTTGTACAGGGTATGCTGGATGTTTTCGGAGCGGGCACCGGTGGAGAGTTCGGCCAGTTCAGGCAGTTGCAGATTCTGATACGGCACGCCGGTCAGTACCATCACCTGCGTTCCGCCGCCCTCTTTTTCGCCGTACAGATGCGGGTAATAGGAAGGCACGGGATGGTTGTAGTTGTCGCCGGTTTTCAGGGTCTGGCGCGGATAGGCGTATTCCTCTCCGGCTGTCAGCCCGAGGCGTTTTTTCGCTTCACTCATCAGATCTTCGCGGGAACCGAAGATGATAGCGCCGGTCGGGCAGACATCCACACAGCCGGGTAAACCGCCTTTATCCAGCAGTTCAACGCCTTTCTGGTTGCACAGTTCGCATTTGCTGATCGCCCCGAACGGGTTATCGTAATCGTATTTCGGTATATCATACGGACAGCCGACCATGCAGTAGCGGCAGCCGGTGCAGATATCTTTGTCGTAATGCACAATGCCGGTGACCGGATGCTTTTTCAGCGCACCGACCGGGCAGACGGAGACACAGTTCGGATCAACACAATGCATACATTGTTTCTTGATGTAGGCATAACCGTCTTTTTCCTGATCTTTGTGTTCGCCGCTGCCGCTCGTCCATACCTGGATAATGTTATTGGTGTACGGCGACAGCTTGTCATTGTTGGACCACGTCTGCGCCCCGTCGGGATTACGGCCGGGGAAATTGATATCCTGACATTTGGTCACACACGCCTGACAACCGACACACAGGGTGGAGTCATACAGCATGCCCAATGCACCGGGGATCGGCGGGCGGTTCTCCGCCGCCGCGTGGCTCACGGATGTATTACCTAACAGTAATGCCCCGCCGGAAGCCACTTTAATAAAGTCACGCCTGTTCACAGTTACTCTCCCCGCGGATCGCCGTTCCGGTTTTTCTTCTGCTGGCGGCCCAGCTCACGGACAGCCATCACACTGACACCCGCCACCAGCCCGACGACACTGCCGAGCAGCCCGATAGCGCCGCCCGATACCGAACCGCCCTCTTTCAGTTCCACATCCGGTTTTTCAGAACGCGGTGTCTGGTTCTGTACGCCCGCAAGCTGATGAATGCCTTTATGAAAGCCGACACCGGCCTCATTACAGCCGTAACACGGATGCCCGATAGCCACCGGCCACACGCCGCCGACATCACAGAACTGCAGTGTGGAGCAGTTACCGTGCGTTTCAGGTCCTTTGCAGCCGAGGTGATAGAGGCACCAGCCTTCGCGGTGACCGTGGTCGCCGAACGCTTTTGCAAAACGTCCGGCGTCAAAGTGAGCGCGGCGCTCGCAGTGTTCGTGGATCAGACGCCCATAAGCAAACAGCGGCCGGTTTTTATCATCCAGCCCCGGGGCTTTGCCGTAAGTGATGATGTGAGCAACCGTTGCCAGAAAGTTATGCGGGTTAGGCGGGCAGCCCGGAATATTAATCACCGTTTTGCCGGGCAGAACCGCTTCCAGTGATGCCGCGCCGGTCGGGTTATCACCGGCGGCAGCCACCCCGCCCCAGGCGGCACAGGAGCCGATGGCAATAATCGCGGCAGCCCCCTCCGCCGCACGGCGGATATGATCGGCAATCGGCTCACCGGCAATCATGCAGTAAATACCGTCATCCTTCAGCGGTACAGAGCCGTCCACCACCAGCACATATTTACCTTTGTATTTCTCAATCGCATTGTGCTTGTTGGCTTCCGCCTGATGACCGAATGCCGCTGAGAGTACCTCGTGGTACTCCAGCGAAATCATATCAAGGATGAGATTTTCGATGGTCGGGTGCGTCGCCCGGAGCAGGGACTCAGTGCAACCGGTACACTCCTGTGCAGATATCCAGATGACGGGGGGACAATCCTTACGGCTGACGGACGCCGCGATTTCGGCAGATGCATTTGCACTGAGACCCATGGTAGCCGCTAAGGCCGCACAGAGTTTCAGAAAGCATCGCCGGTCAATACCCTCAGAAGTGATATCCGAAGTAATAAAGGTATTATCTTCGATCATTCTCTCTATTCCGTTGTGTTAATTTAATATTAATATAATCCGCTTATTATTAAATTACTGAGACACGGAACATAATCAATAAACAAAAAAATAAAATCAGAAATATTATTTTACAGATAATGAGAATTTTTTCTATTTTTAACATTTAATCTATTTATCGGTTTTATTAATACATATCAATTTAAAATATAACGTACCGGCGACCCGCAATGAGAATGGCGGAATTTTTCACTACCGACAGGAAAAAAGACAGCATTTACCGGATGCATTTCACCGGTTCATCAGATGCAACCTGGGGTGTTTTCAGAATTAACTGAACCCGGTGAAATAATACATTTCGGACAACTGCGGCTGTTTAAAATAAAAATGAAATACATTCTCATTCGGTATAATTTAATCGGTTAAGCACAAATAAATAACAAATTAAATAAATTACATCTGATTCATTTACCGGTGAATATCAATTAATACAATATGGCCTTTGGTTGTTTTTGATTTAAATCAATTAATGTTGAATTTTTCATTATTCTTACGATCTGCATTAAATTGAGCAAATCAGATATTAACACCACAAATAAGTGTAAATACAGATAATGTCACCATAAAAAAGCAACAAGATGTTTATTATTATAATATTATTATCTGTTTATACTTAGCTGATTATTTATATTCTGTTTATTATTCATTTTAATAGTGATCATCACCTGAAATAATCATTTTACTTTCATACTTTCTGATCTTTTTTGTGCAAAAAATCAGCATTACAGACATTATTAAATTTCCCTAAATTCCCTGCATTGACTGATCTTAACTAAAATCCTAGGATCTTATTACTCTCTTTACGCCCCCGAAAAAAAATATTTTTCTTTTAGTTATTAATTAAATAACACAAATTTTCACGTGTTTTTAAAAAACCACCACGGGCAAAAAAATGAAAATGAATAAACTTTCCTTTCTGATACTTTCCGCAATGGGGATGTCGTACGCCTCTGCCGGTTATGCTGTGATACCTGAACCAATTCCTGAATTTTCCTTCAGTGATGAATCCAAACGTATTGATAGTATTAAAAATAGCGGCAGCTATAGCAATGCGGATGCTGATGTGCAGGCGGATGTCAGTGCAGGCAAAGGATTTACGGTAAAAGGTTATAAATACCTGACCGGAATAGATCTCAATTACTCTGCAGCAAAAAAACCGAATGTCAGATTTCAGGATGATACCCACCTGATCGGCACGACCCTCGGGCACTCAACGACCCACCTGGGCGATTCATTCAGAGCAACCCCTTTTGATAACAGCAGCGTTATCGGTATTACCCTGAAAGGGATTGATGCGGGCCATGTCGCTAACCTGCAAATGTATAACGGCACCACATCTTACAACACCACCGTGGATGCCTTCGGTGTGATGGAGTTACGCACCGCATCTGACACCAAACAGCGGGTATCGGCTTATAATACCCGTGTAAATAAAGACGGTAAGCTGACTGTCGGCTATAACGCCTATGCTGAAAATAATCTGATTGACGGCGGCGAGCTGTACATTCCTGTCAGTAATCCGGATGCAGACACCCGGAGTACCCTTATTCAGAATGGCGGTACCTATACACAGGATAGTGGTACAGCCACCAATAACTATATTACCGGCGCAGGAAGCTATCACGCGGTGTCCGGGCTGGCACTGAATAACTATATCTATGACGGCGGCTATCAGTCGGTTTATGTTAATGACCGTACCGGTGCCAAAAACACCACGATTTATGCAGGCGGCACACAGCGGGTGCGCTCCGGGACGGTTGAGGATACCGTGATATACGGTCAGCAGCTGGTGACAAACCATGACGGTGACTGGAAAGACGGCCAATGGGTTGAGAACAGTGATCCTGATGCAAAATGGGGTAATGATCCGACGGCTATTCATACACAAGTCATGGCAGGCGGTGTTCAGAATGTCGGACTGAACGGCAAAGCCTCCGATACCACGATTTATAAAGGCGGCCTTCAGCTTGTCGGCAAATATGCGGAAGCGGCCACTACCCTGGTTGACGGCGGGATCCAGCATGTTCTGGCTTACGGCGGCACAGAAGGTACCACTATCCGCAACGGCGGACAAACCATCCTCGATTACGGTGCTTACGCCTTCTATAACCTGGATGTGGAAGACGGCTCTCTGGTGATGGAAGGCGGGGATCAGCATCCGTGGCTCAGCAACTTCGGCAAAGGATCGTATGCTCAGAATGTGAATCTGACCGGTAATAATGCGTATCTCTATATCCGCCATAACGGTGATACCGGTGAATCCGTTGTCACTGTCGATAACCTGGTGAACAATGGTGTCGCCGTCTTTGGTGAACCGGGCAGCAGCAATACCGGGCGCAACAGTCAGCTCAACATCAAAGAACTCTCCGGTAACGGCCTGTTTGTGATGAATACCAGCCTCGCGGACGGCAGCGGGGATTTCCTTAGTGTCTCGGATAAAACAGACGGTAAGTTTGGTGTCCGTGTGATGGATTCCGGTAAAGCGCTGGTCAGTAACACCTCCGACCCGGATCGCTATCATCTGATCCACGCCGCCGGCAGTCAGAACGATACGTTTACTATGACCAACAAGAGTGTGGATCTCGGGGCGTATAAATATTATCTGGTGCAGGATAAAGATTCATCGGATGAATGGTATCTGTCACCTACCAAAGAGACTCCGCCGGTTGATCCTGTGGATCCGGTTGACCCTGTGGATCCGGAACCTGAACGACCGGATCTCTCTGAGCCAAGTAAAACCGCAATGATGATTGCCAACGCCCTGCCGCAAATCTGGCGGAGCGAACTGAGCACACTGCGCGCCCGTCTCGGTGAGCTGCGCAATAACCCGCAGGTGAATCTCGGTGTCTGGTCGAAAGTCACCGGCGGACGCCACAACATCAGTAATAATGAAGTCGCCTACCGTCATGACATCAGCGGGATTGTCGCCGGTGGTGACAAAATGACGGAGCTGGAAAACGGCTATCTCTGGAGCGGCGTTGTTGCCGGGTATTCTCACTCCTCTCTGAAGATGGATAAAAACGACGGTACCATTAACAGTTACAGCCTCGGCGTTTACACCACCTGGCAGCATAAATCCGGTATCTATGTGGACGGTGTGGTGAAAGCCAACCATTTCCGCAGTGATTATGATGCGCAGTTTAATGACGGCAAAACCTCTGCCAACAGTAACACCAACGGTATCGGCTTCTCTGTTGAAACCGGTAAGTACTTCGAAAAAGAGAATTACTTTATCGAACCGTATGCCATGGTTGCCGCCTTCCGCGGCCAGGGCGCGGATTACCGCTACAGTAATGAGATGAGTATCAAAGCCGATGCCGCCCGCTCGTTCAGCGGTGAGCTGGGTGCCACCTTCGGGAAAAATTTTGTGCTGGAAAACGGCACACAAATCAAACCGTATATCCGCGTGGCCGTGAACCATGAGTTCCTGAAAAACGGCGATGTGGAACTGAATAAACAAGGGAAGCGAACCAATGATATGTCCGGCACCACCGGGAAATACGGCATTGGTGTTGATGCAAAACTGAATGATAACTGGGCTGTCTACGGCGAATTCAACTACGCCAACGGCAGTAAACAGGAAACGCCGTACAGCGGTTTCCTGGGTGTGAACTACCGGTTCTGATTGTCCGTAAAGCAAAACGGCCTGCGAACATGCAGGCCGTGAGATTGCTGACAAAGCAGGATAAAACGGGGTTTTTCCCGCTTTGTGTTATCAGCCGAAAATCAATAAATTGATTTTCCTGGTTTATTTTTACAACCTCTGTCGGTCGTCGCCAACCCCTTCGGGTTTGTCAACGGCCTGACGGCCTGCGAACATGCAGGCCGTTTTTTTGTCTGTTATTAACTGATCAGACCGTGTACCAGAATCACGCCGATACAGATCGGTCCCACATAACGCCAGACCAGTAATAAACTCTGACGCTTCAGTCCGGTGATATTTTCCGGGATCAGCGCATTCGCTTTACGTGACCAGCCGAAAATCAGGCAGACAGCAATACCGAACAGCGGCATCAGGATATTGGATGTCAGATAATCAAGAACATCAAAAATTGTTTTCCCGCCTAAGGTCACATCACTTAACGGCCCGAAAGATAATGATACCGGGATCCCCATCAGCATAATCGATGCTGTCACCACCAGACCAGCTCTGCGGCGTGTCCACTGAAAACGCGTCTGAACATACGCCACAATGTGTTCCAGCAGTGAGATTGCGGATGTCAGTGCCGCCATCAGCAACAAGACAAAAAATGTCACCGCCAGCACAGAACCGCCCGGCAGATGGGCAAAATACACCGGCATGGTCATAAAGGTCAGACCCGGACCGGCATTCGCCTCCAGACCTGCTGCTGATAATGCAGGGAAAATCATCAGTCCGGCCAGCACACACACCATGCAGGAGAGGATCACCACCCACATGCTGGAGTTGGCAATGCTTTTGTTATCAGACAAATACGCGCTGTATGTAATGTGGATCCCCAGCCCGATAGAAAGAGAGAAGAAGGCCAGCCCCAGTGCATCCAGTACGCCTTTGCCGGTCAGTTTGCTGAAATCCGGGTACAGGAACAGTTTCAGTCCGGCGGATGAGCCGGGTAAGCTTATCCCGACGATAATCAGCACGATCATAATAATAAACAGTAACGGCATCATCACTTTCACGGATTTTTCCAGCCCGCGCTGCACCCCGGCCAGCACCACAAAGCAGGTCATGCCGGCAAATACCAGGTGGGCGATCACCGGCCACCACGGGTTACTGATAAAGCGGGTGAAAATGCCGGTCAGCTGACTGCTGTCGGTAATGTTCAGCTCACCGGCGGCGGCCATCACGGTGTAACCGATAGTCCAGCCGCCGACCACGCTGTAGAAACTGTAAATACACCACGAGCTGAATACACCGATCACCCCGATCCACGCCCAGTGGCGTCCCATCATTTTTTTGAAGGCGTTGACGGCTTCGCTGCGGGTGCTGCTGCCGAGGATATTTTCAGCCAGTAATACCGCAAGACCGATAACAAAACTGAATAAGAGGAAAACCACCAGGAAGGCACCACCGCCGTTATTGGCGGCAACATACGAAAATTTCCAGATAGCACCGATGCCGATGGCCGACCCGGCAGCGGCTAAAATATGACCAAAACGGGATGTCCATTGCTGACTCATACGGCCTCCTGCGGTGTCATCTGAGAGACAGAAGCGGCGGCAGAACAACAGACCGATCGTGAAGCTGCGCTGATAATAATCCTTGCGGTAAAACCTGACATCATAGGAACTCTCCCTAAAAAAAACAGTTCCACCAGCAGGTTTACACGCACAAAAAAGCCACCTTGCTGGTGGCTTATGAAGAAAAACAGATAAACGAAGCCACCTAACTGAATAGTAGGTTTAGGCTTAGCTGACGGTTGATCATGCAGTTCATCGGTTTACTCTTCTCTGAAAATCGTTAATTTTGCTTCACAGACAGTGCCGTTATATGACACTGCCGTGATGCTCTTTTTCTGTTATACCATAAACAGAAAAGAAAAAAACACCCTTTTTTATTCTGCGCTCATGGTTTTCAGCATTTCAGTAAACGCGTCGATGTGATGACGCTGCGTCACCGGATTCATAAAGACCGCTTTTTCCCCCGGAATATAGGCAAACCGGTTATGCTCCGCATAAGCCGAGCAGGCGATAGAATCCACCCAGTTGGTAAACAGTCCCGCTTTGCCGCGTTTCAGGAACAGTTCACGGTGCCAGCGACTGTTGCGCACCATCATGTCATAGGCCGTTCTATCTCCGGCACAGGTCAGCTCATGCATAAACATTGCCTGCGGATCATTGACCAGTTTCGGTGAATAGAGACGGAAACCGACACTCGGCCCCTGATTTTCCGGTGCCATCACACAAGCATTCCCCAGCGATAACAGCTGATTGCGCATATAGTTCGCATTTTGCAGACAGTGCGCAATGATGGTCTGATAGCCTTCAGTACCCAGGTAATGCAATCCGGCATACGCGCCGAACACGCCGACACCGCTGCGGCTGCACTCAATGGTGGATTGCAGGTGAGTCTGCCCTTCCAGCGCATGCTCAAAATAGGTGAAGTTCTCCGGGTCATTTTCCAGTGCTTTAAAATCATCACCGTCACGCACCATCACCAGACTGGAGGTATACGGCACATAACCCCATTTATGAAAGTCGATAGTGATGGAATCCGCATATTTCAGCTGTTTAAATTTCGCCACATTGTGACGCAGACCAGCCAGGGTGGCGTCGTTAATCGCCAGCGGGTTGGTATTAAAATCATAATCAATAAAGAAAATAATCGGCCAGCCGACCGCCGCATCCACGTGAATATGCGGTTTTTCGGTCATTTCAAATTCTTCACACAGACGGTTGCGCAGATCATAAACCTGTTTGATCTCATCCACACCAAAGGTATCGGTTGTTCCTGCGGTCAGTAAAATGACCGGAATCTTACAGTGGACGGTATAGCAGGCACGGATTTGCTGTTCCAGATCCGCCAGGTCGATGGTGTTATCTGACGTGACCCGGATACGGATTGTTTTATTGGTGATATCCACACCTAACAGGGACAGGTTAGTCATATTGGAGTAGTGACCGCCCTGTGAGTTGATGATACGGAAATCCTGATCAACCGACATTCCTAGGTGTTTTGACTGCTTCAGCGATTTACGGATCCCGAACAGATAACCGTACAGGTTGCACATGGTTCCGCCCTGGGTGAACAGACCGGACGCTTTATCTGCATCATAGCCAATCAGATTAGCCACTTTACGGATAACGGTTTTTTCCATGTTATCCGCCACGCCGGAGTACTCGCAGTACACCATGTTCGGATTACCCAGTAATCCCAGCATGGAGCCGTAAACGGCCGGGTCTGACGGCATGGCAATCACGTTTTCCACGGCCAGCGGGTTTTCCCAGTTTTTGCACAGCGCGGAGGCAAACACCAGTAAATCATCCTGCCCTTCTCCCGGGCGGAGCACGTTCTGACGGACATGTGACTCACCCGCCAGCTGAGCAAACAGCGCTTTCCCCTGCGGATAGCGGTTGATCTGCTGCACATCCGCGTCAGTGGTCTGACGGAATTGTGTAATTGCCCGAATTTGCGGATGATTAAAAATCGGCCATTTGCCGGGATCCCGGCTGAAAAAATCACTGATGACATTTTGATACTTAACGTCGAAATCTTTATTTAACGCATTCGCGGACGCGAGCGTGATAAGTTCTGACTGATTCACAATGAGCTCCAAAATAATAAATTACACTAAGGTAATGTCATTACTTTGCGCCAAATTCATTGCATTTTAAATGATAGCCTAACTATAAATCACAGTGATTAAATAAAAATAAATAAAATAAAATCAATTAAATAGATAAAATACCCCACCTTTTTAGCGATTAAATTTTTTTGAGAAATGACGAAGAGATCACAAATTTATAATCCATAAAATAATAAAAAATAAGATTTTAAATTTACATAACAAACCATTTACTGGTTTTTTATTCTGCAAAATACCAATAAAAACAAAATATTAACAACCCCGCCTCAATGACTGGTGATGTATTATTTAATTTTTCTTATCATTTGTTTTCTGCCGTGATTTTTCTTCTGCTGAAAAATCACGGTTATTTTGCTTCTTTTTCCGTTTTCCGTCGCTATTCACTTCTCCCGCCAGATAAAATACTGCCGGATAATAAAAATACCCTGAATATAGCTAATGAATGCTGATAAACGATTTTCTGTCCGTGGCATGAAATACATAATTAACAAATTGATTTTAAATGAAAATATTATTTTTATATAATTAACCGGCTATTATTACGCCGGTTGTTGTGGTTTTGTAACCACTGGTTTTTTCCCTGAAATCCTTATAATTCGCTAAGCCCGGGTCCGGTAATAAGCTTTCTTTAATTTTTATCTTTATTCTGCCGTTAAAATGGATGAATTGTTTCATTGTGTAATAATTTCATTTATCAAAGGCACTACTATGTCCGGCCTCCAGCTGTTCAAACAACTCATTACCAAAGAATTTTGCCCCGGTATACACTGGGATTCCGCCCGTAACCGCTTTAAATTTGCGGCCCGCAGCCTGTTTATGCCGCTGTCTACCATGAAATACCTGTCCGGTCTGACAGATACCGCCTGCTGTGATGCGATCCTGAAAAAGCAGCCGCTGCTGCCGACCAAATTACAGCGTCCGTATCTGAGTATTAATTTTCACCGGAAAAATAAGTCTGCGGCTATCTGTGACCATTACCGGATCACCAAAGCCGTTCTGCCGCCGGAAGTATTCAACCAAATCTACAGTAACGAGCGTTTTTATCTCTGCCCGGTTGAGGGGAAAGAGGGTCTTTGCCACCTCTGGCTGGATGTGCAGGATGCGTTTAACAAAGAGGGTGAACTGACGCTGGAGATGCGGGATGATGCCGGAGAGATTCTGGCCCGCAGTGCCTTCACGCTGCTGAATCTGAACGAAAAACGGACGCTGTTTATCGGCGCACTCCAGGGCGGGGTCAGCGAACAGGCGCACCATGCTATCCGCGCGGCGACCAAAAACTGCCACGGTGTATTTCCCAAACGTATTCTCACGGAAGTCATCTGCCTTATCGCTTCACTGTTTCAGTGCCGGCAGATTATTGCGTCCAGTAATGAAACGCATATTTACCGCAGCCGCCGTTACCGCCATAAAAAACTGACACAATGGGTGGCCGATTATAATACTTTCTGGGAATCTGTCGGGGGCACCGCCAACCCGCAGCAGGAATATATACTTCCGCTGACCCTGCCGCGTAAACCGGCGGAGGAAATAGCCAGTAAAAAACGTGCCGAATACCGCCGCCGTTATCAGTTACTGGATAATGTGGCACAGGCCGTGTGTGAACGCCTGCAACTGCCGCCGGCGGAAAATAAAACAGCTGTTCAACATAACGTTATTTAAGAAAAATCCTTCATTTACAGCAGGTTTGACCGGTAATTGACATTTCATTACAGAACGTATTGATTTTCCGTAAAATATAATCTGCAAAAGGCTGAATTTAATCTTAATATTGTTTCAGGGCGGCGGGAAAAATTCACTGTCTCCGCTACGCCTAATTTGCTAAAGTGGCCGGATTTACCAGCGTATATATCAGGGGTTCCGGCCATATCCGCAGAAATGCCCCATAACATAAAATAAGTTTACTTCAGATCCGGGAATAATTGATGGAAACAATGCAGCAACTTTTTTTTGCCCTCTGGCATCAGGACTATGAAACCCTGTCAAATCCGTCCCTGTTGTGGGCGATTTACATTATGCTGTTTGCCATTCTCTTCCTGGAAAACGGCCTGCTTCCCGCTGCATTTTTACCCGGCGACAGCCTGCTGATTCTTGTCGGTGTTCTGATCGCCAAAGATACGCTCGATTTCCCGACAACCCTGATAGTTCTCACCGCCGGTGCCAGTCTCGGTTGCTGGGTAGGCTATTTACAGGGGCGCTGGCTCAGTAATACCCGGATTGTGAAAGGCTGGCTGTCTCATCTGCCCCCGCATTACCATCAGCGGGCACACAATTTATTCCACCGTCACGGCCTGGCGGCACTGTTAGTCGGTCGTTTCCTGGCGTTTATCCGTACCCTGCTGCCGATGCTGGCCGGGATCGCCGGTCTGAATTCACGCCGTTTTCAGTTTTTCAACTGGCTGAGCGGCTTCCTGTGGGTCGGCATTTTAACCACCCTCGGTTACGGCCTCGGTATCAGCCCGATTTTCCGCAAGTATGAGCATCATCTGATGAATATCCTCATGCTGATCCCGGTGGTGCTGCTGGTCTTTGGTCTGATCGCCAGCCTGTGGGTGGTGTGGAAACGCAGGCGGACAAAGCCGTCTGACGATACGCACGCACAGTAAAT
Source organism: Morganella sp. TYF_1 (assembly GCF_043105645.1). Lineage (NCBI taxonomy): Bacteria > Pseudomonadati > Pseudomonadota > Gammaproteobacteria > Enterobacterales > Morganellaceae > Morganella > Morganella sp. TYF_1. The sequence goes on from NZ_JBICLU010000018.1 coordinate 232,675, forward strand.
CAACAGACTATTTTTCCGGCCGGTGCAATTACAGCAGCCGGCCGGGATACATTATCTCCCCGTCCGCCATTTCAGCGTCATTTCGTCTGAATTATCCCGGTATCCCCCGTAATGTGCAGAACGATGCCGGAAAATAAACTATAATTTACCTTTAATTGCAGATAAAAAGCGGTTATTTTGAATCTGCTACGGTATAACCACCACGAGGAGTTCCTATGTCACATCATACAAATGAAGAGTTACGCGCTGAACTGAAATCATTGGCTGACACCCTGGAATCTGTGCTGAGTACGGCAGAAAGCAAATCCAAGGAAGAAGTGGATTCGCTGAAGAAAAAAGCACAGGCCGCACTGGAAAAATCCCGTACCCGCCTGGCGGAAGGAAAAGAGCAGGTTGTGCAGCAGACAAAAGAGATCGCCGGCAAGGCCGATAATTATGTCCGCGAAAATCCGTGGACCGGTGTCGGTATCGGTGCCGCTGTCGGTGTGGTGTTAGGCGTTTTACTGGCCCGCCGCTGAGTTATGACCGATCAGGAGCGTCCGCAGGGGCCCGGCAAAGGGCTCCTTGATACACTGACACGTATCGCCACCATTGTGATCAGCATGGCTGAGACCCGGCTCCGGCTTGTCGCCACGGAGCTGGAAGAAGAGAAATCCAGCCTGATCCAGCTGATTTTACTGGCCGGTGCCGCTCTGTTGCTGACGGCATTCGGGCTGATGAGCCTGATGATTCTGGTTATGTGGGCGGTCGATCCTGTCTACCGCCTGACCGCAATGATTATCATGACATCGGTTCTTCTCGGCGGGGCGCTGATTTTTGCCCTGTGTGCCGTCCGTAAAGCCCGCCGTTCATCCTTACTGGGCGCGACCCGCGAACAGCTGGCTATCGACCGGCAACTTCTGGAAAGAAAAAAGCAGGAGCCGGATCATGAATAAGCATCAGCGTGCTGAACGCGCCCGCAAAAAACAGGCACTGATTGACACGATCGCTGCCCAGCGCAGCGATCTGTCACAGGCCACGGATCAGTGGCTGAAAAAAACCGAGCCATTCGATCGCACCTGGCAAACATTATCACAACTGCGTCCGCTGGTTGTGGCGGGTGTCAGCCTGTTTTCCGTCTTTGCTGTCCGCCACCCGAAAAAACTCGTCCGCTGGGGGCAACGCGCCCTGGGACTGTGGGGTGTCTTCCGCACACTACAGAACAGTTTACCCCGCAATAAACAGCACTGATATATTCCCCCGCATTCAAAATTTTTGAATTTGTTTATTAAGAATTCTTGCTAACAATCCTTCTCATTCGCACTTACTATTATCCCAACGAAACGGATTGGCACATCGTGCCATTTAAACAAAATAATATGTGACACAGTCCTCATATTTACTATTCAGTATTGTTGAGCTAATAAGGATCTCACAATGAACAACTACGCTATTTTAGTCGCCCGTATCATGATGCCTGTCTTATTTATTGTGGCCGGATACGGCAAATTAGGGGATGCTTATGCAGGTACTCAGCAATATATGCAGGCAATGGGTGTTCCGGGGGCATTACTGCCGTTAACTATTCTGCTTGAACTGGGCGGCGGGCTGGCCATCCTGTTTGGTTTCTTAACCCGCACAACCGCGATTTTCACCTTTGCTTTTACTGTGCTGACCGCCCTGCTGTTCCACAGCAATTTTGCGGAAGGTGCCAACCAGTTAATGTTTATGAAAAACTTTACCATTGCAGGCGGTTATTTACTGCTGGCGGTAACCGGACCGGGTAAATTCAGTATCGATTATTTACTGAAAAAGAAATGGTAATCACATTCAGGTAAAGCCACACAGCAATATAATAATAATATTATGAAACATCCGTGCCGGCGGATGTTTCTGTTTTTTTTATATGACCATCGCGGGTAAAGAATGTCAGATCGGATAACGGTTTATTAAACAAATATTCATAATTCAGTGTTGCCATACGAATATCCGAAAATCCGGCTTCCTGATAGGCAATACACGGGTATAAGCCATACCAGTTATCTTTATCCATCAGCTCGTTCCAGACAACATCAATACTGTGCGATTCATTCGGTTCATCGCCTGCAGTAATCCGGCAAACAGACTCACTAAAGGCCTGATACAGTGTCTCTGCATAACCCCGGTTCACAATATAGGCATTTGTACAATGTGAATATTTCAGTTTCAGTGAATACCACTCCGGTTCATGCTCATAGGCATTATAATAATTTCCGCCCAGTAACGCGACATCCCAGTCTTTTTCCCGCAAAGCCGATAAAAAAACATTCGCCTGCCGGATATGCTCATCATCATCATAAAAATTGTTATCATCCTCGACGACCAATACCGGCCCCCAGTCATTGTCGATAATCATCTTCATCACTGCGGCATGAGAAAGCGCACATCCCAGAAACCCCGGACTTTTCGCGATCGCCTCAAAACAGACAATTTTATGGTGCGGAATTTCAATATTTGCCAGTGCTTCCAGAATATCGAATTTGCGATCCGGTCGTGATGTAAGATTGATATAAATAACCTTCTCAAAAAAATCATGATCAAATGCAAAATCCGCATCCGACATAAACCGCTTCAGATCCACACTGCCCCCTGCACATTCATTGATGAAATATTTCTGCTATGACCACTGGTATCCGGTAAAGGCTAACGGATAAATAGTTATCGTCAATTGCTGTTGTTCTTATTATTGATGAACGCATTTCCGGGAAGATGCCGCAACAGACCGCCGGCACGCAAAAAAATGCCCGCCCTGCATAACAGGGCGGGCATACTGATGCGGTTCAGTCATATAACAATTTATTTTCCGCTGAACAATTTCGGAATTTCCCGCAGACACCATGCTTTAGCCTCACCCATGCTGTCACGGCGCCACGCCATAATCACATTGGTTTCGTGGCTGTATTCGGAACCGATCACTTTCAGGCGACCTTCCTGAATATCTTTTTCCACCAGCGGGTACGGCATACTCGCCACCCCCAGCCCGGCAAGCAGAGCCCGGCGTTTATCATCAATAGAACTGACCGTCAGACGCTGTTGTTTGTCCAGCAGTAACACCGTCAGCACCGGCCGTTCACGGGCAGTATCCGCCACCGCAATTCCCCGGTATTTCACCCGGGTGGTATCGGATAACGGCTCCGGCTCTTTATGGATAGGGTGATCCGGTGCCGCCACGTACACATTCACCACGGAATAGAGCGGGCGGGAGTTGATTTCAGAGGAGGTGCGGAAATGCATATCCGGCGCAATCACGATATCGGCGCGCCCGGTTTCCAGCCGCTCCCAGGCCCCGGCAAGCACTTCGGTCGCCAGGGTCAGCTGAGTGGTGGATTTCTGTGCCAGTTTGTCCACCAGCGGGAACAGCGAGGCTGCCGGGATCAACGCCTCACAGACAATGGTCAGATGCGGCTCCCAGCCTCTTGCCAGGGCTTCCGCATCACTGGTCAGTTTATCCGCTGCCTCCAGCAGCAGGCGGCCGCGTTCCAGCAGCATCCGCCCGACATTGGTGAATTTTGTCCGGTGACCCGAGCGGTCAAACAGAACAACATCCAGCTCTTCTTCCAGTTTCTGCATGGTATAGCTCAGGGCAGATGGTACACGCCCCAGTTCTTCTGCCGCCGCCGCAAAACTTCCCCGGCGGTCGATGGCATCCATCACGCGCAATGATTCCAGCGTTAACGCTTTGTCTTTACTCATCATTATCTCAGTCAGAAATTTTGAATGTCGCCACCAGATTAACTGGCTAACAATTCAGCGTCCAGCCCTTTATTATTTCACTATGTTGAATAACAGGCAGACCATTATGATTATACACAGAACCGCCGGACAGGCCGGGTCCGCCGACTATGGCTGGTTACAGGCAAAATATGCCTTCTCTTTCGGACACTATTTTGACCCCGGATTTATGGGGTACGGTCCGCTGAAAGCACTGAATCAGGAGGTACTGGCACCCGGAGCCGGTTTCCAGCCAAAATCCTATCCCGATGTGGATATTGTAAACCTGATCCTCAGAGGGAAGCACGATATTCGTGATAATGACGGGCTGTATCTGGAGAGCAGACAGGATGAGTGTCTGTTTTTCTCACCGCGCAAGGATACCAGTTACACCGAAACCAATCCCTGTCAGGCGTCCCCGCTGACCCGGATTCAGATCTGGCTGAAAGCCGCACGCGGCAGCCTGCGCGGCAGTTCGCAAAAACTGATGCTGACACAGCAACCGGTACAACTGATTGCCTCACCGGACGGTGAAAACGGCAGTCTTGATTTACAGCAGGGTGTGCGGATTTCCCATATTCTGCTCCCTGCCGGTGAATCCCTGACACTGCCGCTGTACGGCAAACGGGCATTTTATCAGTCAGTTCACGGCACCGTGACGGCGGATGACGGGCAAAAACAGGGGATAATTGAGTGTGGTGACGGTGCGTTTATACAGGACAGCCGGGAAGTGATCTTTCAGGCGAAAACGCCCTGCCGGGCATTGCTGATTGATATTCTTACCTGATACACGGCCCTGAAATGAAACAACCCCGCGTCAGACGCGGGGTTGTGATAGTGAGGAGTCAGCCGTTAAGCCGGGTTCTGTCGTGGACAATCATTCCTCTGGGCCAGCACTCACGCACTGGCTCAAGCAGCCTACCCGGGTTCAGTGCGGGCCGCACCATGTGAACCCCTATTTGGCCTTGCTCCGGGTGGAGTTTACCGTGCCACGGACTGTTACCAGCCGCGCGGTGCGCTCTTACCGCACCCTTTCACCCTTACCTGTGCCCTTGCGGGCCATCGGCGGTTTGCTCTCTGTTGCACTGGTCGTAGGCTCGCGCCTCCCAGACGTTATCTGGCACCCTGCCCTGCGGAGCCCGGACTTTCCTCCCCTTTACCCGTCTCCCGAAGGGACAACGATAAAGCAGCGATTGCCTGGCTGACTCCGCTGCGGATTATAAGCAGCTTTCCCGCTGATGTACAGAATAACTCCGCGACGAAAGAGCGGATGGCGGGAAATGCATCACTCCGCAGCGGAATTCCCCTCCAGGGTGTAACGGTAAAGGGCATTTTTCTTCACACCGTACAGCTCTGCCACCACGGCAGCCGCTTTTTTCGGCGGCAGTTCTTTCTGCACAATCGCCAGCGCACGCAAAATTTCCGGGCTGAATTCCTCATCCTGAACCGGTTTCGCCCCTTCCGCAATCAGCACCATCTCCCCTTTGCGGCGGTTTTCGTCTTCCAGAACCCAGGCCAGCAGTTCCCCGACCGGTTTTCCCTGAATCGACTCCCAGGTTTTGGTCAGCTCCCGCGCCAGTACCACATAGCGGTCTTCCCCCCAGACAGTGACCATATCAGCCAGTGTGTCCAGAATACGGTGGGTTGATTCATAAAAAATCAGCGTGCGCGGTTCATCGGCCAGTGCCCGCAGCGTGTCCTGACGGCTTTTGGTTTTGGCGGGCAGAAACCCTTCGTAACAAAATCGATCAGACGGCAGACCGGCGGCACTCAGCGCGGTGACAGCCGCACAGGCACCGGGCAGCGGGATCACGGTAAGCCCTGCATCACGGGCGCGGCGGACCAGATGGTAACCGGGATCGTTAATTAAAGGTGTACCTGCATCGGACACTAATGCGATACTGCTCCCGGACTGTAATTTGGTAATTAATTGATCTGCTTTATACTGTTCATTATGATCATGCAGCGCAAACAAGCGGTTATTAATACCGAAGTGAGAAAGTAATAAGCCGGTATGCCGGGTATCTTCCGCTGCAATCAGATCGACATTCGTGAGCACTTCAAGCGCGCGTGCCGTGATGTCCTTCAGATTACCGATCGGTGTCGGCACAACATAAAGTGTCGCTGCCGCAACCACGGCTTGATTAGGTTGATTCATTGTTTCGTCCAGATGATCACATTAGAATTGAGCTTTCAGAAAACTATAACCGGGTACAGTATGTTTTCCTTAACTTTATCGCGTTACCGCAGGCAATTACTTTGTACCGCACTCTTTTCCACACTGGTTATCTCAGGGTGTACACCCGATAATCAGCATGCGGGTACTACCGGCAAAGGCCAGCCGGAAACATTGGTTCAGCAATATCAGAAGGTTATTGATGCAGCGACCGGAAAACCGTCCGTTGATGCCATCCGTGCCTATATCGCGCAAGAGCCGCTGCTTTCTGATCCGGATGCACATCAGCAGAATATTGATGAAACCTGGCTGATGCTAACACGTTTTACTCCCGATGAGCGCAATAACATTCAGGTTAACGCGGATGAAAGTGCATTACAGGGCTGGGTTGACCTGCTTTTTCTGTATCAGAACAACCAGCAGGATCTGAAAGCGCTTTCCGCCGCACTCGGTGACTGGCAAATCCGCTACCCGGATAACCCGGCCGCCAAATCCCTGCCGCAGGATCTTATCCAGATACTGAGCAACACCTACGGTCAGACCGGTAACAATGCCCGTGTCGCCCTGTTCCTGCCGCTGAGCGGTCAGGCGAAACTGATGGGTGATGCTATCCGTCAGGGCTTTACCGATGCACAAAACGGGGCGGTATACAGTACCGGTTACCGTGCTGCTGATATGCCGGCTGCAGAGCCGGTACCGGCGCAGACCACACTCAGCCCGGCGGACCCGGATAAAGACATCACCACCCCGGATGACGCAAACGGCGCACCGTCCAACGACAGCACCGCAGACGGCGCAACAGCGGCCAGCCCGGTGTCTGCCCCGCAGGCACTGCCGTACAGCGGTGAGTCCCGCACGGTGACCGATGTAAAAATCTATGATACCGACAGCCAGCCGCTGGCAACCCTGCTGGCACAGGCACAGGCTGACGGCATGGATCTGATCGTCGGGCCGTTGCTCAAAGGGGATGTTGCCACACTGGCAGCAGCAAACACCCCGCTGAACATTCTGGCGCTCAATGAATTAGATACACCAATCGCCCGTCCTAATGTCTGCTATTTTTCGCTCTCACCGGAAGATGAAGCCCGCAACGCGGCGCAGTTTATCCTTCAGGATAATAAAACCGCGCCGCTGGTACTGACACCGGATAACAGCTTTGGTCGCCGGATCGCACAAAGCTTTGCCGATGAGTGGCAGAAAAACGGCGGTGGTGTGGTACTGCACCAGACCTTCTCCGGCAATCCGGGCAGCTCACTTTCACTGACCGGTGTCCCGGTGCAGCCGTCCTCATCCGCGGTACCGCAGCCGGAAGGCACAATGGTACAGCCGGAAGGCACGGTGGTACAGCCGCAGCCTGTCAGCGGCGGTGTGGACTCCGTCTATATTATCGCCACCTCTGATCAGCTGATTTACATCAAACCGGCACTGGAATTTGCCACCAGCGCGCGCGGACGCCCGGCGTTTTATGCCAGCTCCCGCAGCAATAAAGCCGGAACCGGTAAAGATTTTCAATTTGAGATGGAAGGGCTGAAACTGACGGATATCCCGCTGATTGCAGGTGGTAACCCGCAGTTACTGAATCAGGCTGCCGGGAAATTCGGCAACGACTATACCCGTGTCCGCCTCTATGCAATGGGTATGGATGCATGGCGCCTGGCGAATCAGTTCGGTGATATGCAGCGCCATACTCTGCGCATGAATGGTGCCAGCGGAGATATCACTGTCACTGATAACTGCACCGTTTACCGTCATCTGCCGTGGCTGGTCTTTAAGCAGGGTAATCTTACCCCGCTGGATGCCGTAAACTCGTCGTTGTCTGAATGATAACGAGGTGACAGGATGTCACCTTTATATTACCGGCATACAGGATATTACCGATATACAGGGACCGTATTTATGCTTACATTGCTGACAGGACGTCGTCATGAACAATTTGCCCGGCGCTGGCTGGAACGGCAGGGACTGACATTTGTTGCACAGAATGTCCGTTTCCGCCGGGGCGAAATTGATTTGATTATGCGGGACAACGGCACCTGGGTGTTTACCGAGGTCCGCTACCGCCGCAATGCGCACTATGGCGGAGCAGCCGCCAGTGTCACAAAAACCAAGCAGCGCCGCTTACTTTATGCCGCTTCCTGCTGGTTATCTCAGCAACAGCTGAGTATGCTGACCTGTAACTGCCGTTTTGACATTTGCGCGATAACCGGTGACCATATTGACTGGCTGAAAAATGCCTTTGGTCACGCCGATTTTTGTTAATGACGCCATCCGTTGCTGATAGCAGGACTTATACGTGTTAGACAGAATTAAACAGTGTTTTACTGAAAGTATTCAGACGCAGATTGCAGCGGCAGAAGCTCTGCCGGATGCTATTTCCCGGGCCGCCCTGATGATGGTTCAGTCGCTGCTCAACGGCAATAAAATCCTCTGCTGCGGGAACGGGGGATCAGCGGCGACAGCATCACGCTTCGCCACCAGTATGATCCACCGGTTTGAAACCGAACGCCCGAGCCTGCCCGCACTGGCTCTGAATACGGATAACGTGGTGATGACCGCGATCGCCGCCAACCGGCAGCAGGATGAAATTTATGCCAAGCAGGTCCGTGCCATCGGTCAGACCGGTGATGTGCTGCTGGCAATATCCACACACGGTAACAGCCGCAATATCATCAAAGCGGTTGAGGCAGCGGTGACCCGTGATATGACGATCGTCGCCCTGACCGGTTACGATGGCGGGGAACTGGCGGGTCTGCTGGGTCCGCGTGATGCGGAAATCCGCGTACCTTCACAGCACAGTGTCCGCATACAGGAAGTGCATATGCTGACGGTGAATTGTTTATGTGATTTAATCGACAATACCCTTTTCCCCCACCAGGAAGACTAAGGAGATATTATGAGAATTGTGCCCGTGGCAGCATTAATCTGCAGCGCGTTACTGTTACAGGGATGTATCGGCGCAGCACTTGTCGGATCGGCAGCTGTGGCGACCAAAGCCGCCACAGATCCCCGTTCTGTCGGCACACAGGTCGATGACGGCACACTGGAAGCCCGTGTCAGCGGCCAGCTCAATAAAGATAAAGATATCAAACAGCAGAGGATTATTCCGGTGGCTTATCAGGGGAAAGTTCTGCTGATTGGTCAGGCAAACGATCTCTCCCTCGCCCGGCGTGCAAAAGAGATTGCCGCCAAGGTGGACGGCACCGAACTGGTGTATAACGAAGTTCGTCAGGGAGAGCCGATTGATTTGGGGACCGCCTCCAAAGATGCCTGGATCACAACAAAAGTCCGCTCCAAACTGCTGACCAGTGATGCGGTAAAATCCGCCAATATCAAAGTGATCACTGAAAACGGTGAGATTTTCCTGTTAGGGGTGGTTACCCGTCAGGAAGGGGCAGCGGCTGCAAAAGTGGCCAGTGAAACGGATGGCGCGAAAAAAGTCACCACCGCCTTTACCTGGCTGAATTAATTCCGTCCGCTTTCAGAAACCGATAAGAAACCTGACTTAATGTCAGGTTTTTTTATACCTGTACCGGGCACCGGCTTTCTGTCCCCCCGCCCGAAAACAGATAAAGTGCAGGATATATCAGTAAATAACAAATAATAAGAACATTATACCGAAACAGTCTGAACCGCAGCGACTATCATAATTATTTAGGATTTCTGCAAAAAATAAATCCGTAAGATAAATTCATTATACCGTGGTTAATTGTCAGCCAGATTATTTTTCTTCAGGAACCCGGTTCCGCCCAGTAACTGCATCTGATGCAATATCCACTGCTGGCGCTGACGAAGATACGCAGAAGGTTTATCCGCATGCAAACGGTGCGGATTTGGCAGTACGGCTGCCAGTAATGCGGCCTCAGCAGCCGTCAGGTTTTTCGCGCTTTTACCGAAAAAATGCTGCGCCGCCGCTTCCGCACCAAAAATACCCGGCCCGAACTCTGCGATATTGAGATACACCGTCAGGATCCGTGACTTTGACCAGACCAGCTCAATACCGGGTGTCAGCAGCGTTTCCAGCCCTTTTCGTACCCAGCTGCGCCCATCCCACAGGAACAGGTTCTTGACCGTCTGCTGGCTCAGTGTGGATGCACCGCGTGCAGCCCCGCCTTTCTTACCGCGTTTTGACAGTACATCAGAGATAGCGCCGAAATCAAAACCGTAGTGGTGCGGGAAATTTTGATCCTCAGATGCAATCACCGCCAGCTTCAGCTGCGGGGAAATAGCGTCTTCGCCCGCCCATGTGCTGCGGGCGACATAAGAAAAATTGAATGTTGACCATGCCGACAGCTGCCTTTCCAGCATCACCATGGAGTAAGGAACCGGGAGGAATGCGAATAAAATTATCATTGTTACCCATAACAACATAACAAAAACAACTATTTTCCGCAGAAACCACAATATCCTCCCCATCATTTTCCTCATCCTTTATCAGGCCATTTCCAGCACTTTTTTCACGAGTTTATCAATCCCGATCTGAGCCTGTGCGATATTCTCAGCCAGCATATAAGCAGGGGTTGTCACGATTTTATGGGTTTCGTCTACGACGATATTATCCACCGTGCAACTGACATGCACACCGCCCATTTTTGCGATCGCAGCCGCAATATCCGAATCATCACCAATGGTAAGTTGCACTGATGAATTAACGATTTTCGGGATCATTACCGGTGCAATACACATAAATCCCATCGGCTTGCCCTGAGACAACATCTCACGCGTTAACAATAAAAAATATTTATCTATTTCACAGTCAGCGCCTTTTACCGCAAAATCGCACAGATTTTTTGCCGCCCCAAATCCCCCCGGAACAATCAGGGCATCCAGCTGTGAGGCATCCGCGTCAGCCAGCGAACGGATTTCTCCGCGGGAAATCCGTGCAGACTCTTCCAGCATATTACGTTTTTCTGACTTTTCCTCACCGGAAAGGTGATTGATAACAGTGCGTTGAGGTTCATCCGGTGCAAAAAAATACACCTGTGCGCCGGATTGGGTTACACTGAGCAGTGAAAGAACGGATTCATGGATTTCACTGCCGTCGAAAACACCGCATCCGCTTAAAACGATACCAACCGATTTCATATCTGACTCCTTTTGTAGTAGATTAATGCTTAACCCTTTAGAGGCCCAAACACCAATCTTCATCACAGTTTTTAATGAATCTTGTAACAAAAATACTTATCTTTGCTATGTTGAAGCCTGTATGATGTAAGAGCCTATTTCATCACTCGCCTAAATAACGATAAATAGTTGTCGCGGGTGAACCAGTTTCCCTGGTGTTGGCGCAGTATTCGCGCACCCCAACCTCGGTTGGGGTTATTTTTTACCTGCGATTTGCCAGCCAGTTTCTTAAAATCCCCACCTGACTTTCCCAATCGTGATTCAGTTCATCGACCCATTCCTGCACGTTATCATCCCATGCCGGCAGTTCCGGTGACTGAATCTGCTGCGCAACCTGCCGCAGACGGATAAGCCCGACAGACCCGGCCGCGCCTTTGATTTTGTGCCCTTCCTCCGCAATGCCTTTGCGATCTTTCGCCACCATATTGGAATTGAGAATCGCCAGATAGCCCGGCATCATTTTTTCAAATACATCCAGGCTGTCTGCAATCAGTTTCGGTCCCACCAGTTCGATATACTGGTTCAGCATCTCCAGATCCAGTGATTGCGCATACACGTCCTCAGATGCCGCTGAGCTGCTTTCCTCCGCAGGCAGTGCCTCACTGCCATCCCCCCAGAATTTCGCTATCATCTGCGTCAGAGCGCCCACAGCAAGCGGTTTACTCAGTACGTCATCCATCCCGGCATCCAGATACTCTTTTTTGTCCTTCAGCACATTGGCGGTCAGTGCCACCAGCGGCGGTAACTCATCTGCCTGATAACGCTGATGCAGCTCACGGGCGATATCCAGCCCGCTCATATCCGGCAGCTGGATATCCAGCAGCACAAGGTCGTACTCCTCCGGCGAGAACATCGCCAGCGCGTCACGACCATTCATCGCAACATCCACCGTGTTACCCAGTTTTTCCAGGACAGAACGCGCCACCACCACATTCAGCTCGATATCCTCCACCAGCAGGATATTCAGAGCAGGCAACAGGTCACCATCATCTTCCTCTTCCGGTGCCTCCCGGGCCGGTGCGCAGACCGACAGCGTGAAGCAGGAGCCTTTGCCCGGCTCACTGGTCACGGTGATATCACCGCCCATTGCCTGTGCCAGACGACGGGAGACCGCCAGGCCGATACCGGTGCCGGTGGCCGGGCGTCCGCCCGCACTGTCCGTGACCTGGTAATACATGGCGAAAATTTTCTCCAGTTCATCCTTCGGAATACCGATGCCGGAATCCCGCACCTCAAAACAGAGCATGTCATTGGCTTCGCGCCACACTTTCACCGTAATGCCGCCTTCGCGGGTAAACTTCACACCGTTACCGATAAGATTCCACAGGATCTGGCGCAGACGGGTGCCGTCTGCCATGATCACGGTCGGTACCGGCTGGATCAGATCGAGGGTGAACTGCAACCCTTTCGGCTGCACCAGCAGGCCGGACAGGTTTTCCAGATCAGAAATGAATTCAGTGAAATTCACCGGCTGGGTATCGAGGCGGACATTGCGCCGCTCCAGTTTGTCCATCTCAATCACGTCATTGAAGATATTGCCGAGGGTCACGGCGCTGACATGAATGGTTTTCAGGTAATTTTCCTGCTCCGGATTGAGATCCGTATCCAGCAGAATGCGGCTCAGCCCGACAATGCCGTTCAGCGGTGTGCGCAGTTCATGGCTGATGGTGGAGATAAAGGTGGTTTTCTCGCGGCTGGCGTTTTCAATCGCTTCCTGATAGCGCTTGCGCTCGGTGATATCACGACCAAAACCCATCAGGCCGTGGCGCTTGCCGACACTGTCATAGAACGGCACTTTGCGCAGCTCAAAGCAGGCTTTGCGCCCGTCCGGGTAGACCAGCCACTGTTCATAGGTGAGCGAGACATTATGACGAAACACTTTTTCGTCGGTTTCCATCACTTTATCGGCGATTTCGGGGTCATAAATATCGCGCGGGGTCAGGCCGCGCAGCAGTTTTTCGCTGCGCCCGGTGAGGAGTTCCATGGCGCGGTTACAACCGGAAAACTCATTTTTCTCATTGCGGTAATAAACCAGATCGGGCGAGGCATCAAGGAAGGAACGCAGCAGGACTGATTGCTGTTCAAACTCAAGCTGGGTCTGTTCGCGGCGGCTGATCTCTTTCTTCAGTTTATCCAGCAGAACAACCTGTTCATCCTCAACTTTTTCGCGCTCGGTAATTTCCTGATTCAGCTGGGTAATGTTCTCTTTCAGCTGTTCATTGAGCTCAAGATCCCGCTTACGCATCACTTCCAGTTTACTGACCAGCCCGGACAGGCGCTGGCGGGACTCCTCAAGCTGTTCAACCACTACCGACATAAAATAGACCGCCCACGGCGTGATCAGCAGGCCGAAAAAGACCGAGCGCACCAGGTCAATACTCTGCACTTCCCCCTGAAGCAGCATAGTGACAGCAATCTGCACTACCATTGCCAGTACCACCAGTCCCGATGCCAGCAATAACGAAAACCGGACCAGGCCCAGTTTCATCAGTAAATCAACATAATATTGTGCTAAACCGCGTAGCAATTTCATACCTGCTCCACCCGCTGAATGAGGATTAGTATCATAGCGTAAAATTGGCGGATCACCGCGTTTCCGGCGCGGATTAAGTAAAAAATCAAACTCACCGGCGCTGTACGCATTTTCCGCCGGATAATATGACCGGATTATCCCCCGGCACTGTTTTTTTATCTGAATAAAATTAAAAACACGACATTTATCTGCAAATTAGCAGAAACAGAGCAGATAAAATCAGGTTATAAATAAAAATGCCCACGCTGCGCGGTAATAACCCGCAAAAAACAGTGATGTGCATCACACAAAAAATTGGCACTCCGGTTGCGGAAACAGCGGATTAAAATCCTGAAAATAGTTTTTTTTCATTCAATTATCGCAAAAATCAGGCTCACATACTGTCAGCCCCCTGATATTTGACCGTCACCGTATTTCCCGGTAAGTTGAAAAATGACGTTCCGGATCACCTGTGGTCAGCACCGATATAATAATTATATACACAACATCACAATACCCTTTGCTGAGATATCTGTCGTCAGCAGGGCTGACTGAGGCCCGGAAACAGCTTCGCCGCAGGAATGCGGCCTAATGTGAGACATGCAAAAGGGGCCACTTATGCTTTATAACCCGTCACAGGATAAGGACAACTGCGGTTTCGGCCTGATTGCCCACCTCGAAGGACACCCCAGCCACAAAGTTGTGCGTACCGCCATCAGCGGACTGGCGCGGATGCAGCATCGCGGTGCGATCCTTGCCGACGGCAAAACCGGGGATGGCTGCGGTTTGTTATTACAAAAACCCGATCGTTTCTTTCAGATGATTGCTGCGGAGAATGAATGGCGGCTGGCGCGTAATTATGCAGTCGGGATGCTGTTTCTCAGTCAGGATCCGGTCATTGCACAAGCCTGCCGCGATATTATCGAAGAAGAGCTGGCGGACGAGACGCTGTTTATCGCAGGCTGGCGTAAAGTGCCGGTCAGACCGGAAATCCTCGGCGAAATCGCTCTCGCCGGTATGCCGCAGATTGAGCAGGTTTTTATCAATGCGCCCGCAGGCTGGCGGGCCCGGGATCTGGAACGCCGCCTGTTTATGGCGCGCCGCCGGATTGAAAAACGCATCAGCGACCCGGATTTTTATGTCTGCAGCCTGTCCAATCTGGTGACGATTTATAAAGGCCTGTGCATGGCCGCCGATCTGCCGCGTTTTTATCCGGATCTGGCCGATTTAAGAATGGAATCTGCTATTTGTCTGTTTCATCAGCGCTTTTCAACCAATACCGTTCCGCGCTGGCCGCTGGCACAGCCTTTCCGCTATCTCGCTCATAATGGCGAAATCAACACTATCACCGGTAACCGCGAATGGGCACGTGCCCGCGCTTATAAATTCCGCACGCCGCTGATCCCGGATCTCATCACTGCCGCCCCGTTTGTGAATGAAACCGGTTCGGATTCCAGCTCACTGGATAATATGCTGGAACTGTTTCTCAACGGCGGGATGGATCTGGTACGCGCCATGCGATTGCTGGTACCGCCTGCCTGGCAGAATCACCCGGACATGGATGATGATCTGCGCGCCTTTTTTGATTTTAACTCCATGCATATGGAGCCGTGGGACGGCCCGGCGGGGATTGTTATCTCTGACGGGCGCTATGCCGCCTGTAACCTTGACCGCAACGGGCTGCGCCCCGCCCGCTATGTGATCACCACAGATAAACTGATCACCTGCGCCTCTGAAATCGGCATCTGGGATTATCAGCCGGATGAGGTCACTGAAAAAGGCCGTGTCGGACCGGGAGAACTGCTGGTGATCGATACACAGGAAGGCCGCATCCTGCATACCCGCGAGACCGATAACGATCTCAAAACCCGTCATCCGTACAAAGCGTGGCTGGAAAAAAACGTTGTGCGTCTCACGCCGTATCAGGATCTGATGAATAAAACGCCGCCGCAGCGTGCGCTGGATGATGCACAACTGGCGGTCTATCAGAAGCAGTTCGGGTACACCCTGGAAGAGCTGGAACAAGTGCTGCGTGTACTGGGGGAAAACGGCCAGGAAGCGGTCGGCTCGATGGGGGATGATACCCCGTTTGCGGTACTCTCCACCCGCCCGCGTCTGATTTATGACTATTTCCGCCAGCAGTTTGCCCAGGTAACCAACCCGCCGGTCGATCCGCTGCGGGAAGCCCACGTTATGTCGCTCGCCACCAGCATCGGCCGGGAAATGAATGTTTTCTGCGAAGCGGAAGGCCAGGCACACCGGCTGAGTATGGCCTCGCCGGTACTGATGCACACGGACTTTGAACAATTGCTGAGCCGCGATCCGGATTATTACCGCGCGGAACATCTGTCACTCTGCTTTGATCCGCAGGAAACCACACTGGAGCAGGCAATCCGCACCCTGTGTGATAATGCGGAAGCCGCTGTCCGCGCCGGTGCCGTCCTGGTGGTGCTGAGTGACCGGCAGATTTCCCCGGATACCCTGCCTATCCCGGCACCGATGGCTGTCGGCGCGGTACAGCAGCGCCTTGTCAGCCGGAGCCTGCGCTGTGATGCCAACATTATTGCCGAAACCGCCGGTGCCCGTGACCCGCACCATTTTGCCGTCCTGCTCGGGTTCGGCGCTACCGCCATTTACCCTTATCTTGCCTGTGAATCCCTGCTGAAACTGTGCAGCGATAACGTCCTCACGCACTCACCGGCGCAGGTGTTACTCAACTACCGCAACGGCATCAACAAGGGACTGTATAAAATCATGTCCAAAATGGGGATCTCTGCTGTCTCCTCATACCGCTGCGCCAAACTGTTTGAAGCGGTCGGCCTGAGTGATTCTGTGGCGGAACTCTGTTTCCGGGGTGTGCCGAACCGGATCGGCGGTGCGGATTTCAGTGATTTCCAGCAGGATCTGCATAACCTGTCCCGTCTCGCCTGGCTGCCGCGCAAACCGCTCGATGCGGGCGGTCTGCTGAAATACATTCATAACAGTGAATATCACGCCTATAACCCGGATGTGATCGCAACATTACAAAAAGCGGTTCATAGCGGACATTATGCGGATTACCAGCACTATGCTGCCCTGGTAAACGGCCGTCCGGCGGCTATGCTGCGCGATTTGCTGGCGCTGCGCACCGACACACAACCTATCAGTATTGATGAAACTGAATCGGCTGAATCCCTGTTTTCCCGCTTTGATACCGCCGCCATGTCTATCGGTGCCCTCAGCCCGGAAGCCCATGAAGCACTGGCTGTCGCCATGAACCGGCTCGGCGGCAGTTCCAATTCCGGCGAAGGCGGCGAGGATCCGGCGCGCTTTGGTACGGAAAAAAACTCTAAAATCAAACAGGTAGCCTCCGGTCGCTTTGGTGTGACACCGGGATATCTGCGCAGTGCGCGGGTTATCCAGATCAAAGTGGCACAAGGCGCGAAACCCGGTGAAGGAGGTCAGCTTCCCGGTGATAAAGTCACGCCGTATATCGCCTCGCTGCGCTATTCGGTGCCCGGCGTTACCCTGATTTCTCCGCCGCCGCATCATGATATTTACTCGATAGAAGATCTGGCTCAGCTGATTTTCGATCTCAAACAGGTCAACCCGGACGCACTGATTTCCGTCAAACTGGTCTCGGAGCCGGGCGTCGGCACCATTGCCACCGGTGTGGCGAAAGCCTATGCCGATTTCATCACCATTTCGGGGTATGACGGCGGCACCGGCGCCAGCCCGCTCACCTCGGTCAAATACGCGGGTACGCCGTGGGAGCTGGGGCTGGCGGAAGCCCAGCAGGCATTGGTGAGCAACGGTCTGCGCCATAAAATCCGCTTACAGACAGACGGCGGGCTGAAAACCGGGCTGGATATCATCAAAGCCGCCATTCTCGGCGCGGAAAGCTTCGGTTTCGGCACCGGACCGATGGTCGCGCTCGGCTGCAAATATCTGCGCATCTGCCACCTGAATAACTGCGCCACCGGCGTGGCAACCCAGGATGAAACGCTGCGCCGCGATCACTATCACGGCCTGCCGGAGCGGGTAATGAACTATTTCCGCTTTATTGCGCAGGAAACCCGTGAGCTGATGGCGCAACTGGGTGTGAGAAAACTGACTGATCTTATCGGCCGCACAGATTTGCTGGTCCGGATTGAAGGCACCACCGCCCGCCAGCAGAAACTGGATCTGTCTGATCTGCTGGTCTCCCCGGTGCCGCATGAGGGTGCTGCTCTGTTCTGTTCACAAACCAATCCGCCGTTTGATAAGGGTGAACTGAACCGCCGCATCCTGGAAGATACCCGTACCTGCGTGCAAACACAGCAATCCCGCGCCTTTTATTACGATATCCACAATACCGACCGCTCGGTGGGGGCTGCGCTCTCCGGCTTTGTGGCGGAACTGTACGGCAACGACGGGATCGCCGCCTCACCGCTGAAGCTGCATTTCACCGGCACTGCCGGGCAGAGTTTCGGCGTCTGGAATGCCGCCGGGATTGAACTGACGCTCACGGGTGATGCTAACGACTACGTTGGTAAAGGCATGGCGGGCGGACAGATTGTCCTGCATCCGCATCCCGGCTCCGCCTTTGCCGCTCATGACACCACGATTGCCGGTAATACCTGTCTGTATGGTGCCACCGGCGGCAAACTCTATGCCGCAGGCCGTGCCGGAGAGCGCTTTGCTGTCCGTAACTCCGGCGCTCTCGCGGTGGTCGAGGGGGTCGGTGATAACGGCTGTGAATATATGACCGGCGGGATTGTCTGTGTGCTCGGCAAAACCGGGATTAACTTCGCTGCCGGAATGACCGGCGGATTCGCATATCTCTATGATGAAGACGGCACCGCCGCCGGGCGTGTTAATCCGGAAATGGCGGAAACCCGCGATATCAGCGGGCTGCCGGTTCTGCAGGAACATCTGCGCGGCATGCTGGAAGACCACCGCCGCCTGACCGGATCCGCCAGAGCAGACGCACTTCTCAGAGAATGGACAGAACAGGCCGGGCGGTTTATCCTCGTCAAGCCGAAATCTGCGGATATTCATGCACTTGCCGGGATAAACAACCGGTCAGACAGTGAATTACGGATCCGGGTACAGTAAGGGGAATCAAGATGAGCCGCAATGTTTATCAGTTTATTGAATTACAGCGTACGGATCCGCAAAAGCTGCCGCTGGCACTCCGTAAAACCGAATTTATCGAGATTTATGAGCCGTTTTCGCCGCCGCAGGTGAAAGAGCAGGCGACCCGCTGCCTCGGCTGCGGTAATCCGTACTGTGAATGGAAATGCCCGGTACATAACTATATCCCCAACTGGCTGCGGCTGGCGGAGGAAGGCCGGATTATTGAGGCCGCAGAGCTGTCACACCAGACCAACAGCCTGCCGGAAGTGTGCGGCCGGGTGTGTCCGCAGGACCGGTTGTGCGAGGGTGCCTGCACCCTGCATGACGAATTCGGCGCGGTCACTATCGGCAATATTGAACGTTACATCACCGATAAAGCCTTTGAGATGGGCTGGAAACCGGATCTCTCCGCTGTCCGTCCGACCGGAAAAAAGGTCGCGGTGATTGGTGCCGGTCCTGCCGGTCTGGCCTGCGCGGATGTTCTGATCCGTAACGGCGTAACCCCGGTGGTGTTTGATAAGCATCCGGAAATCGGCGGGCTTCTCACGTTCGGCATTCCGTCGTTCAAACTGGAAAAATCTATTATGCAGCGCCGCCGTGAACTGTTCACCGAAATGGGCGTGGAATTTCAGCTGAATACCGAGGTCGGGAAAAATATCACCCTCAGTGAATTACAGCAGCAATATGACGCCATATTTATCGGTGCGGGCACTTATCAGCCGATGAGCGGCGGACTGAAAAATGAAGACGCTGCGGGCGTATACAGCGCCCTGCCGTATCTGATCGGTAATACCCGCAAAGTCATGAAACTGCCCGATGATGATTCAGCCCCGTTTATTGACCTGAAGAATAAACGCGTTGTGGTGCTCGGCGGTGGGGATACCGCAATGGACTGTCTGCGGACCGCTGTTCGCCAGGGCGCTTCGGAAGTGACCTGTGTGTACCGCCGTGATGAGGAAAATATGCCGGGCTCGCGCCGTGAGGTAAAAAACGCGAAAGAGGAAGGTGTGAATTTCCGTTTTAACTGTCAGCCATCCGCCATTGAAACCGATGCATCCGGCACTGCATGTGGTGTTCGCGTATTCACCACACGGTTAGGTGATGCGGACAGCAGCGGCCGCCGTCAGATTGAAACGGATGATAATTCCGCTTTTGTTATTGATGCCGATGCGGTCATTATCGCGTTCGGTTTCCGGCCGCACGCGATGCCGTGGCTGGATGCTCTCAGTGTCACACGGGATCAGCAGGGGCGGATCAGCGCCCCGGCACAGGCAACCTATCCGTTTGAAACCTCTGTCAGCGGCATTTTCGCCGGGGGGGATGTGGTACGTGGTTCGGATCTGGTGGTTACCGCCATTGCCGAAGGCCGCCGGGCGGCAGAAAGTATTCTGGATTATCTGCATGTATAAAAACGGATCCACGCTTCTATAAAACCCGGTAACGGGAAGGCTGAAAATTTCCCTTCCCGTTATTGTCTGTCCCCTGAAATCCGGTTTTATGTTTCAGATTTGACGGCACCGTTTTATTGTCTAATTATTACTACTCATTTATTTTTAATTACCGGCTGTTAGTATTATCTGAATTTCGGATCATAAGGAAATATCCAATGGCAGATTTACGCTATATTACAGGCGGTGCAGATGGCTGGCTTAATGTCAAAAGAGAACCCGCACAAAACATTATTGCACTCCCCGGTACATTAAAAGTTGATGTGACCAGTAGTAAGAATGGTCGCGACTATTTTACAGCGTTAGAAGGTGTGGAAAAAGGGAAAAACTTTTCTGTTAAAGAGGGGTATTTATCACGGGTCAGTCCGAATTACCGATCAGCCGCGTCACTCAGTTTTTCTGTTTCAAATGAAATACTGGAATATCCTTACGGGCAAATACATGCCTTCACCGATGATATCAACCCAATCCCCGTGGGTATTCACAATATTCAAATACCTGATTTCCCGCATGATGGCGGTTTGGGATATACCGTACAATCACCGTTTGCCAAAAATTGGTTTTATTTGGGAACAGGAAATGCAGTCCCGGGTAATAATGACCGGTATTTACATCCCGGAAGAGGTACTTTAGGCTGTATTACTGTTGACCCTACCAAATGGACAGAATTATACGAATATCTTATTCGTTGCAGGAGCGGAGATGGAAAAACTGTCGGTCGTGTTACTGTTACTCGTTAATAGTCTTTTTATTGCACCTGCCAGTGCCGGTATTGATACGCTTGTTTTGAAAAATACGGCTGATGCCCGGCAACCCGGCCTGGTTCTTGATGGCCTGAAAAATGCTGCGATATCACCTGATGATGCCGTGCTTTCGCAATTTAATACGCCGGCTGTCAACGCAATGGCAAAAAAAAACTGGTCAGCTGCCGGAAAAATGTATGGTGAAAAGATGCTGCGTTATCCTTCACCTGACACTATCGTGCATTATGCTGATGCCCGGTTATTAATGCTTAAAGACGTAAAAACCCGGAACAATGCCTTAACTGAGTTTAATACCGTGGTTGTACCGGATACACTTCTCTATTACCGCTCGGCTGAAACCGTGGATAATCAGATTAATCAGTTATCCGCAGATGAAAAACAACACCTTCGCACAAAAATAGCCTGCATTGAGACGTTTATTGCAGACAAAGAAGCAAAAACATTTACCTGCCCGATACTCCGGTAGCCTCCGCAGAATTTCAATAAAAAAGACCGCGAAAGCGGTCTTTTTTATTTATCGGTTGTTACTTCACGACACGTAAGTTCGGACGGCCACGCGGTGGTTTCGGCGGCTCCGGGTCATCCCCGTCAGTGCTTTCTTCCGCCGGTTTTGCCGGTTCGTCGTGGATCAGGGTGATGTTATCCACAGCCGGGGTCAGAATGTCTTCGTCTTCCGCAGCCTCATAAGCCACTTCCGGCTCAAACATCATACCCGCACCGTTTTCACGGGCGTAGACCGCAATAATGGCGGCCATCGGCACATCCACCTGACGCGGAACGCCGCCGAAACGGGCATTAAAACCGACCCACTCGTTGGTCATTTCCAGATTGCCCACAGCACGCGGTGCAATATTCAGGACAATCTGTCCATCCTGAGCATACTCCATCGGCACATTGACACCGGGGGTGTTCACATCCACCACCAGATGGGGTGTCAGCTCATTATCCAGTAACCACTCATAGTGTGCCCGCAACAGATAAGGGCGGCGCGGTGTTAATTCCTGAATATCCATCAGTGATTAACCCCGTGACTGTAAACGCATCTCACGCTCAGCTTCCGTCAGGGAAGCCAGGAAAGAGTCACGCTCAAACACACGCTGCATGTAGAACTGCAGATGTTTGGTATCCGAAGACGGACGTGCGGACAGGTCGATACCCAGTACCGGCAGACGCCATAACAGCGGGGACAGATAGCAGTCCACCAGGCTGAATTCTTCATTCATAAAATACGGATATTCTTTGAATACCGGCGAAACGGCAACCAGCTCTTCCGTTAACTGTTTGCGGGCCTGGTTCGCTTCCTGGGCAGAGCCCTTTTCAATTTTATTCATCAGCGAGTACCAGTCCTGCTCGATGCGGTGCATCATCACACGGCTCTGCGCACGCATCACCGGGTAAACAGGCATCAGTGGCGGATGCGGGAAACGCTCATCAAGGTATTCCATGATAATACGTGAATCATATAAGGTCAGCTCGCGATCCACGAGTGTCGGTACCGTCTGGTATGGGTTCAGATCGATCAGGTCTTGTGGCAGATTGCCTGCTTCGACATGCTCAATTTCAAAACTTACCCCTTTTTCCGCCAGTACAATCCGTACCTGGTGGCTGAAAATATCGGTCGGGCCGGAGAACAGAGTCATTACCGAACGTTTGTTGGCAGCGACAGCCATGAAAACCTCCAAGTTTATCAAAATAAAGGAATGAACAGCGCACTACGCCATTCCTACCTGTAATCTCTCACTGAATCCGGGAAAGAAAACCACAGCGAGCCAATCCGGGCGCGCGGCAGTGTGTTCAGGGGCGAGAAAATGTTTGTGCCAGTTTACCAGATTTTGCCCAACTTAGGGTGACTCCGGGCAAAAAATCATTCAAAAACACCAGAAATGGGGGTTAACAGCGACAGATTCATGAAATAAACATGAAACTACAGGTTATGACGGGATAATTTGCGGCAGTTATACGGTTATAAAAAAACCCGCCGGTGGCGGGTTTTTTGTATTCCAACGAAACCAGTGATTAACGTTTGGAGAACTGTGGACGGCGACGTGCTTTGCGCAGACCCACTTTTTTACGTTCAACTTCACGTGCATCACGCGTTACGAAGCCGGCTTTACGCAGCTCAGAACGCAGAGATTCGTCGTACGCCATCAGAGCACGGGTGATACCGTGACGGATTGCGCCTGCCTGACCAGAGATACCACCACCTTTAACAGTGATGTACAGGTCCAGTTTTTCTAACATTTCAACCAGTTCCAGCGGCTGGCGAACGACCATGCGTGCTGTTTCGCGGCCGAAATAGTTTTCGAGGCTGCGTTGGTTGATGACGATGTTACCACTACCCGGCTTAATAAAGACACGAGCGGATGAACTTTTGCGGCGACCAGTGCCGTAGTATTGATTTTCAGCCATTGCCTATAATCCCGATTAAATGTCCAGAACTTGCGGTTGCTGTGCCGCGTGATTGTGCTCGTTACCTGCGTAAACTTTCAGTTTACGGTACATTGCACGACCCAGAGGGCCTTTCGGCAACATGCCTTTCACAGCGATTTCAATAACGCGCTCAGGATGGCGTGCGATCATCTCTTCGAAGGTCGCTTGCTTAATACCACCAACGTAGCCAGTGTGGCGATAGTACACTTTGTCTGTACGCTTGTTGCCGGTTACAGCAACTTTTTCTGCGTTCAGAACGATGATGTAATCACCGGTGTCAACGTGAGGAGTATATTCCGCTTTGTGCTTACCGCGCAGGCGGCGGGCTAATTCAGTTGCAAGGCGGCCTAACGTTTTGCCGGTTGCATCAACAACGAACCAGTCGCGTTGTACGCTTTCTGGTTTAGCTGTAAAAGTTTTCATTAAAGCTTACCCAATAAATAAGTTACATGTTGGTGAACCAATGTTCAGAAACTGAGGCTCACACGACGCTTGTCCAGTAAACCTACCCCTTCGAGCAGAATCATCTGGCGCTAGTTGCAGTCTTCTTTGGGAAATAAAGAAAACCGCTGTAACGTGGGGTCGCAAGATTATAGAGAAGTCCCTGCAAAAAATCGACCCCAAATTAAAAAAATTTCCCCGAAACCCTTTTCGGGGGGCGCATTATATCAGATGCGGCAGTTTCAGGTACTCTTCACTTTGCATTTCCTGTAACCGGGAGAGGCATCTGGCGAACTCAAAGGACAATAATTGCCCCTGATAGAGAGAATCCATCGCGTTCTGCGCCTGAATAACCAGTTTTACTTTCCGCTCATAAAACTCATCCACCAGCGCCAGAAAACGCCGTGCGGCATTCTCATTTTCCGTTGTCAGCACCGGAACATCATATAAAAGTACGGTGTGATAGATTTTCGACAGCGCAATATAGTCGAGCTGGCTGCGCGCATCCTCGCACAGCGTCCGGAAGGTCACCGCCAGCACGCCGTCCGTTTCCCGCACCACCGGCAGCTGACGGTGATTGATGGTCAGTGCCGCCTGTCCGGCTTTCTGCCCACCGGTCAGCCGGGAGAATATGCTGTCCATTGCCGCTGACGTTTCCGTATCCACAGGGGTCAGCCACAGATGCGCCTGTGTCAGGGTACGCAGGCGGTAATCAATTCCCGCATCCACATTCAGCACATCACAATATTTTTTGATCTGTTCAATGGCCGGCAGAAACCGGGCGCGCTGTAATCCGTTACGGTACAGGTCATCCGGCGGGATATTGGAGGTCGCCACCAGCGCGATACCGCGCTGAAACAGCGCTTCCAGAAGAGTGCCGAGGATCATGGCATCGGTGATATCGGAGACAAAAAATTCATCGAAACAGAGAACATCCGTTTCCTGTGCAAAGCCGTCGGCGATACTTTCCAGCGGATTTTCATGTCCCTGAAGCGCCGTCAGCGCCTCATGCACCCGCAGCATAAAACGGTGGAAATGCAGCCGCAGCTTGCGCGGCCCGGGCAGGCTGTCATAAAACAGATCCATCAGCCAGGTTTTGCCGCGCCCGACCCCGCCCCACATATAAATGCCTTGTACCGGCGGACAACTCACCGGTTCAGGCGCTTTTTTCAGCCAGCGGCTCAGGGTGCCGCGCAGCCCTTTTTCCGGCCCGGGGGAACACGGTGTGCGCATCAGGAGCGCCTGATGCATCTCTGTCAGCCGTTCAACGGTACGCCGCTGCACCTCGTCCGGCGCAAATCCGCTGCCGTTCAGTGCCTGCTGATACAACTCACGCGGTGTTGTGCTCATAAACAGTAATCCCTTAATATTATCAGAGGTTTTTATTGAGATTTTTATGATGTAGCGGCGGGTATTATACCCGGAAATCCGGGATAATGCCGGAAAGCCTTACCTTCACTATTCCCCCCGGACAGCAAATCCGGTTATAGTGACAACAGATTCTAACGCGCATGATGCACTTAAAGGAGTAGCCATGATTTGGGTATATGCACTCATCGGATTAGCAGTTGGTTTAATCATTGGTGCGCTGGCCGTTCGTCTGGGCAGTTCTAAGTTCAGAGAGCAGGAAGCCATGAAACGGGACCTGGAAAAGAACAAGGCCGAGCTGGAAGAGTACCGCAAAGAGCTGGTCAGCCACTTTGCCCGCAGTGCAGAACTGCTGGATAACATGGCGAAAGATTACCGCCAGTTATATCAGCACATGGCGAAAAGTTCATCAGAACTGATGCCGGAACTGTCCGCACAGGATAATCCGTTCAGCTACCGCCTGACGGAAGCTGAGGCCGATAATGATCAGGCGCCGGTAAAAATGCCGCCGCGTGATTATTCAGACGGCTCATCCGGCCTGTTCCGTCCCGTCGAAAACAAAGAAAGCTAATCATTAAAACCGCAGGCGACTGCGGTTTTTTTCCGCCTGAATTCAGCCGCTTAATGCAGCCTCCCGAACCATTCCCCGCACTAATCTTCAGTTCACGTAAAGCCTTGTAAAGGTTATTTTATTTCCGTTGAATGCGGAACTTTTACACACACATAGAGTCATAGGAGTATCTGCGTATGCTGCGGCTTCTTATGCCTGCAGATTCAGCTTATTAATTGATGAGACACAAAACGAATGATGAATAAAAAGAAAAAAAACCTGCTCAGTGCTGTTGCCATCAGCCTCGGGTTATCCCTCGCGGCACTGCCTGCGGTATCCAATGCAGCGTTACCGGCCAAAATGGCCACCGGCGAATCGCTGCCGAGCCTGGCACCGATGCTGGAAAAAGTACTGCCTGCGGTGGTCAGCGTAGAAGTCTCCGGGACAGCCGTTGCCCGTCAGCAGGTGCCGGAAGAGTTTAAATTCTTCTTCGGTCCGAATATGCCGTCACAGCAGGAAAGTGTCCGTCCCTTCCAGGGACAGGGTTCCGGCGTCATTATTGATGCACAGAAAGGCTATATTCTGACCAACAACCACGTTATCCAGAATGCAGATAAAATTCAGATCCAGCTCAATGACGGCCGCAAATATGACGCGACCTTAATCGGTCGTGATCCGCAGACCGACATTGCCCTGTTACAGGTGAAAAATGCCCCGAACCTGACCGCCATCACCCTGGCGGATTCCGATAAACTGCGCGTCGGTGATTTCACCGTTGCTGTCGGTAACCCGTTTGGTCTGGGTCAGACCGCAACCTCCGGGATTATCTCAGCATTAGGCCGCAGCGGCCTGAATGTGGAAGGGCTGGAAAACTTTATCCAGACCGACGCCTCCATCAACCGGGGTAACTCCGGTGGTGCGCTGGTAAATCTCAACGGTGAACTGATCGGTATCAACACCGCGATTCTGGCACCGGGCGGCGGTAATATCGGGATCGGCTTTGCTATCCCGAGTAACATGGCCAAAGACCTGACCTCCCAGCTGATTGCCACCGGTGAAGTCAAACGCGGCTCCCTCGGCATCCGCGGGACTGAAATGAACGCCGATATCGCCAAGGCAATGAATGTGGAAGCCCAGCGCGGAGCGTTTGTCAGTGAAGTGATCCCGAAATCTGCCGCCGCCAAAGCGGGGATTAAATCCGGTGACGTGCTGGTCTCCGTTGACGGCAAACGTGTCAGCAGCTTTGCGGAACTGAGAGCCAAAATCGGCACCACCGCGCCGGGCAAAGAAGTGAAAATTGGTCTGCTGCGCAAAGGCAAACCGCAGGAAGTCACCGTGATACTGGATGACAGCGAAGGCCAGACCACCAAAGCGGAAAACCTGACCACTCTGCTGCAGGGCGCAACCCTGAGTAACGGCAGCAATAAAGAGGGTAATAAAGGCGTTAATATTGACGCGGTACAGAAAGATTCTCCGGCGGCCATGTCCGGCCTTCAGCCGGGTGACCTGATTATCGGCGTCAACAATCAGCGTGTGATGACCATTGTTGAACTGCGCAAAATTATCGACGGCAAGCCAAGCGTGCTGGCACTGAATATTTTACGCGGCGACGACAATATCTATCTGCTGCTGAATAATGCCGGTCGCTGATACATTTTTGCAGTGAGTACTGAAACCGCGCCGCGTAACACGCGCGCGGTTTTTTATTTCAGGCGGCGCCGGCCTCATAAAAATCCACGGCGGAATTCAATACCGGTTTCACCACCCCGGCGCGGATCAGATAATCACCGAAATCCTCCCCGTCCGTCCGCGCCTGTGACCAGCGACCGATAAGCTCATCAAGCACCGATAAAATAGCTGCTGAGCTGATATTTTCGCGGTACATGCGCGGAATACGGGTGCCGGTGCGGTTACCACCGAGATGCAGGTTATAGCGATCCGGCGCTTTACCGACCAATCCCACCTCTGACAACATGGCCCTTCCGCAGCCGTTCGGGCAGCCGGTGACCCGCAGAACAATCTCTTCATTCCCCACACCGTGTGAAGACATAATTTTCTCAACCTCTGTGACAAACTCAGGCAGAAAGCGCTCCGCTTCCGCCATTGCCAGCGGACAGGTCGGGAATGACACACAGGCCATGGAATTTTCCCGCAGCGGCGTGACATTATCGCTGATAAGGCCGTGTGCCCGTGCAATGGATTCAATGCGGGATTTTTCCGCCTCCGGAATACCGGCGATAATCAGGTTCTGATTGGCGGTTAACCGGAAATCCCCGCGGTGGATTCTGGCGATTTCCGCCACACCGGTTTTTAACGGCTTACCCGGTAAATCGATCAGACGCCCGTTTTCAACAAACAGCGTCAGATGCCAGTGATCATCAATCCCTTTTAACCAGCCGATCTGGTCACCGCGCAGGGTGAATTCATACGGGCGGATCGGGGCAAACGTGATACCGGCACGCCGTTCGGTTTCCTGTTTAAATGTGTCAACCCCCACCCGCTCCAGCGTGTATTTGGTTTTGGCATTTTTGCGCTCCGTCCGGTTTCCCCAGTCGCGCTGGGTAGTGACTATCGCCTCCGCCACCGCCAGTGTGTCTTTCAGCGGGATAAAACCGAATTCACTGGCGAGACGGGGAAACGTCGCGGTATCTCCGTGGGTCATTGCCAGACCTCCGCCCACCAGCACATTAAAACCCATCAGTTTGCCGTTTTCCTCAATCGCCACAAAGTTCATATCATTAGCGTGTAAATCAACATCATTCAGCGGCGGGATCACCACCGAGGTTTTAAACTTACGCGGCAGATAGGTTTCACCTAAGATCGGTTCCTCATCGGTTGCCGCCACTTTTTCTTTATCCAGCCAGATTTCAGCATAAGCGCGGGTACGGGGCAGCAGATGTTCGGAGATTTTTTTCGCCCATTCATACGCTTCCCGGTGCAGGCCGGACTGAACCGGATTTGAGGTGCAGAGTACATTGCGGTTCACATCATTGGCGGTCGCCAGTGAATCCAGCCCCGCCTCATGCAGCATCTGATGCGCCGGTTTAACATCCCCTTTCAGAATACCGTGGAACTGAAACGTCTGCCGGTTGGTGATCCGGATACTGCCGTACAGCGTCTGCTCTGCGGCGAACTTGTCTATTTTCAGCCACTGTTCCGGGGTGATCACCCCTCCCGGCAGTCGGCAGCGCAGCATCATGGCGTGGCGCGGCTCCAGTTTCTGTTCTGTGCGTTCCGCCCGGATATCGCGGTCATCCTGCTGATACATGCCGTGAAAGCGGATCAGCAGGAAGTTATCCCCCTCAAATCCGCCGGTCAGCCCGTTGCTCAGATCCTCTTTGATGGTGCCGCGCAGATAGTTGCTGTCGCGCTTCATTCTTTCGCTGTCGCTCAGTTTGCCTTCCACGATTAAAGGCCCGTTGTGTTTATCGCTCATTAATAGACATCCCTCTGATACCGGCGCGCTGTGCGCAGCTCACTTAAAAACTCATCGGCTGATTCATGATCCCGGTTACCGTACCGGCTGATGATCGCCAGTAATGCGTCCTCAGTATCACGGGCCATCAGGCCTGCATTACCGCAGACGTAAATATGTGCGCCGTCCTCAATCCAGCGCCACACGTCCGCTCCCTGCTCGCGCAGTTTGTCCTGGACATAGGTTTTCGCCGGTTTATCCCGCGACCAGGCCAGCGAGATATGGGTCAGCACGCCGTCACGGACATAACGCTGCCATTCGGTCTGATACAGAAAATCCTCGGTAAAATGCTGATTGCCGTAGAAAAGCCAGTTTTTACCGGAGGCACCGTCATTTTCCCGCTGCTGCATAAAGGCGCGGAACGGCGCGATACCGGTGCCCGCGCCGATCATAATGACCGGCACATCCGGGTCGGCAGGCAGGCGGAAATTATCATTAGATTCAATGAAAACCC
This sequence comes from Morganella sp. TYF_1, assembly GCF_043105645.1. Taxonomy (NCBI): domain Bacteria; kingdom Pseudomonadati; phylum Pseudomonadota; class Gammaproteobacteria; order Enterobacterales; family Morganellaceae; genus Morganella; species Morganella sp. TYF_1. The sequence goes on from NZ_JBICLU010000018.1 coordinate 262,240, forward strand.
GTACATCCCCGCCCTCCTGTATCTGATCGGCGAGAAACCCGGAAGCCCCGCCGGTCCGCACCCGGCCATCCGTGTCATAACGCACCACGCCGACCGTCAGATGAATTTCATCGTCCGCTTCTGCCTGTGATGATGAGATGGAATAGAGTCTCGGGGTCAGTGGCCGGAGAATATCGGCAAAAGCCTGTGCAGAAGGCCGGGAAGGTGCCTGACGCAGCATTTCCGCGACAGGCGTAGTCTGCGCGTAATGCAGCGCAGCCTGCTTATCACTGATCAGAGCGGATAACACGTCATGCTGTGATAACTGCGCGTATTTGCTGACCGTCACCCCGTTATTCTGTGTAAGCTCCAGATGCCGGATCAATGCCTCGCGCAGGCTGCAGGTATTGCCGGATACCGTGATCTCCGTTGCCGCATCCGCATGCAGCAGGCTGATAATCTCATCCGCCAGTACCGGATCATTCTCAAACCAGACCCCGAGCGCATCACCGGGCTGATAATGCAGACCGGAATCCCCCGCAGAAATTTCAATATGCCGCACATCTTTCAGTGAATTACGACCGGTAATTTTCTGATTAACGGAGAGAGATGCCGTCAGCGGTGCCTCTTTGCTGTAACGGTTTTCAGTGACACTGACCGCCTGAGCGACAGTCTGCAGCGAACTTCCCGCCGTACTGTCCCGCGCTTTCAGCACCTGTGTCAGTGATTCAGTCCACGCCGCTGCCGCTGCCTGATAATCCACATCCGCATCTGTTCTCGGCACAAGTGCGGTTGCACCGGCCTTTGTCAGCTGAGTATCAAAATCGATTCCTGCCTGACAGAATTTTTCGTATGACGAATCCCCCAGCGAGAAAACGGCATACGCTGTTCCGCTGAGATCCGGCCTTTTTGATGAATGCAGATATTTATAAAATGCCACCGCTTCTTCCGGTGGTTCACCGTCCCCCTGAGTAGATGTCACAATAATGACAATCTTCTCCCGGGCAAGTTGCTTATATTTATAGTCCCCGGCGCTTACCAAATTAACCGCGAATTTCTCACTGAGAAAACGCGTTTTTAATTCTTCACACACGCGACGTGCATTACCGGTTTGCGAGGCAGAAATAAGCGTAATAATCTCACGGTCTGTTGTATTTAATGCCGGAGAAATATCTGCCGGTACAGACGTATTTCCCCGTCCCCACAAATAACCGGATAACCAGGCCAGTTGCTGAGAGGTAAAACCTGCTGTTGCTGTCTGCAAAGCCGCAAGCTGCTCCGCAGAAACCGGAAAGACCTGCTCCGGCGGTATCTGTGCTGCCATAATCCCGTTACTCCCGCATTGCTCATTGTGGTTATTATTCCGTTATTTTCCAGGTTATCGCATTACGGCTTATTGAGAATAAGAAAATAAAGCCATAACTCATAACAAAATAATCTGATATATCATGATAATTATTTACCAACCGTATATCTCCGGGTTACACACAGATAAACAATGAATTACGTATAAAAAAATAACGAACCCACCCTTCATTTTAATGAAATAAGGATCTCTGCCGGGAATATTCTTCATTTATAACAAAAAGGAATTTCAATATAAGAAGTAATTCTTTCCCGGAATATATTCCATAACACTAAATAGATAACTATTCGTGACTTCGCAACGGAAGAGAACAATGTCGTTATATCAGCCTCAGAGAAAAAATAAAGTAAAGGTGGTTATCTCTTTGCTGGCAGCACTGGTCATTATCAGCGGGTTTATTTACAGCCAGAAAGCACCGGCACCTCCGGCAACAACGGAAAAACCGGTGGTGATCGCTTATCAGGCGATTATCGACCCCGGTAAAATCGCGCAGGCAAACCATGCCTACGAAGCCGCCACCGGTAAACCGCTCATCTGGAAGAAATTCGACAGCGGTGCGGATGTGCTGACCGCCCTGGCTGCCGGTGAAGCGGATATTGCCAATATGGGATCCGCACCGTTTACTGTTGCCGCCAGCCGCGGACTGCCGGTGGAGGTTTTTTATATTTCCGGCATCCCGGATACCGCCGAAGCACTGATTATCCGCAATGACCGTGATCCGTCCGGCGGACTGGCCGGTAAAAAAATTGCCGTACCCTTTACCTCCACTGCCCATTACAGCCTGCTTGCGACACTGGAGAACCTGAATATTGATGAAAAATCCGTACAGCTGGTCAATCTGCGCCCTGCTGACATTGTCGCGGCATGGGAGAGAGGCGATATTGACGCGGCGTATGTCTGGGAACCGGCCTTAAGTCAGCTGAAAGCCAACGGGCAAATCCTGATTTCCGGTCGCGACGTACGGGCATGGGGTAAACCAACCTATGACCTGTGGGTCGCGGACAGCAACTTTGCCGCACAGCATCCTGATGTGCTGACGCAGTTTGCCGCCGTTACTGACATTGAGGTTCAGTGGTATCAGCGGAATAAAAGTACTATTGCGGACTTTCCTGACATCACAGACAAAATTGCTCAACTGACCGGTGCCCGTCCGGAGGATGTGGCGGGTGTAATGGCGGGTAGTGATTATCCCGCGCTGAAAGAGCAAAAACAGATCCTGACGACCACCCTGGCGGATGATATCCGCAATACCGCACTGTTTTTACAGCAGCAGGGCAGTATTGATTCGGTTAAAGATTCCTATGCCGGCAATATCAATACAGACGCTGTCACCACGGCAGCGGGGAAATAACCATGGCGGATATCGTACTGGAGAACATTGATCTGATTTATCACGGTCAGGCGCAGACAACCTTATCCGGTATTGATTTAACCATTCCGGATAACGGTATTACCGTGATCCTCGGTGCGTCCGGCTGCGGAAAAACATCGTTGCTGAATATTGTCGCCGGTTTTCTGCCGCCCTCCGGCGGAAAAATAACACGGGACGGAAACGAAATCCGGCATCCCGCCTCTGACAGAGCCGTGGTATTTCAGAATGACGCCCTGATGCCCTGGCTGAATGTCTATGAAAATGTCGCACTGGGACTGAAAATTAAAAAACTCGGTAAACAGGAAGAAAAAGCAGTGGTCGAAGAGAATCTGCAAAAAGTCGGATTACTGCATGCCATTACCGATAATATCTGGTCACTGTCCGGCGGAATGCGGCAGCGGGTCGGCATTGCCCGGGCACTGGCTGTAAAGTCTGATTTTATTCTGATGGACGAACCCTTCGGCGCACTCGATGCCGCCAACCGGGAGCAGATGCAAACCTTAATTCTGACCTTGTGGCAAAAACAGCAGAGTGCCTTTTTTATTATCACTCACGATATTGAAGAGGCGCTGTTAATGGCGACGAAGCTGATATTAATGGCACCGTCTCCGGGACGGATAATATCGGAAGAAGAACCCCCGTTTTATCAGCAGTGGTCAGATGGCAGGCCTGTCCGGCAAATTAAATCAGACCCGGCCTTTATTCATCACCGCGACACACTGTCAGACAAAATAATGGCATACCAGCGCGGTTAATTCACCGGTACGGAGTGACATCAATGGCAGATATAAATAAACAGACCCGCTACAGCCGTGTATTTCTCAGTATCGTGAGTTTATCCGTGCTGATTGCCGGCTGGTGGCTGATCACCGCATTTCAGTGGGTTAATCCCCTCTATTTACCCGCCCCGGCTCAGATAGGACACCAGTTTCTGGCGTTATCCGAATCCGGTTATATGAATGCCACGCTGTGGCAGCACCTGGCAGCCAGTCTTGACCGCATGCTCAAAGCGCTGCTTCTGGCGGTTATCACCGGGATCCCGCTGGGCGTACTGATGGGACTGAGTTCCCGGATACGCGGCATACTGGATCCGGTGGTTGAACTGTACCGCCCGGTTCCCCCGCTTGCTTATCTGCCGCTGATCGTGATCTGGTTCGGGATCGGGGAAACCACCAAGATCCTGCTGATCTGGCTGGCGATCCTTGCGCCGGTTCTGATTTCAACAATGCAGGGCATTATGGCTGCGCCGGGAAACCGGATCCGCGCTGTACAGTCTCTGGGGGCAAACCGGCTTCAGGTACTGAGACATGTGATCCTGCCGTCAGCACTGCCGCAGATGCTGACCGGCATCCGGATCGGCCTCGGCGTGGGCTGGTCAACCCTGGTGGCGGCAGAGCTGGTCGCGGCACAGCAGGGACTGGGGTTTATGGTGCAGTCCGCCGCGCAGTTTCTTAACACCGGCATCGTCATCACCGGCATCGCTGTGATTGCCGTGGTGGCGCTGGCCATCGAACTGGCATTGCGTCATTTGCAGCAGGCATTAGTGCCGTGGTACGGCAAAGAATCTTAACTGACAGAGAGGTCATGCATATGGAAATCCAACAGTTAACACCCGCTATCGGCGCACAGGTCGGAGGGATTAACCTGAATAAAACACCGGATGCCGCCACACTGGCTGCATTACAGGATGCGTTACTGGAACATCAGGTGCTGTTTTTCCGTCAGCAGTATATTGAGCCGGAAGCCCAGCGGGACTTTGCCGCCGCGCTGGGTGAGCTGCATATCCATCCGGTTTTTCCTTCCCATAAAGACGTGCGGGAACTGATTGTGCTCGACAGCCATCTTCTGGATCTGAAAGATAACGAATTGTGGCACACCGACGTGACATTTCTCGAAAAACCGGCCATGGGATGTGTGTTATCCGCCGTACAGGTTCCCCCTTTCGGCGGCGATACCCTGTGGGCCAGTCTGACCCGTGCTTATGATGATTTATCACCGCCGTTACAGGCATTTTTATCCGGCCTGACGGCGGAGCATGATATCAGCCTCTCGTTCCCGGACAGCCGCTTTGCGCAGACCGGCGAAGCAAAAGACGCGCTGGAAAAAGCCCGTCGTGATTTCCCGCCGAAACGCCACCCGCTGGTCAGAACCCATCCGGTTACCGGTAAGAAGGGCTTATTTGTAACCGAAGGTTTTACCCGCCGTATCTGTGAATTAAGTCCGGAAGAGAGTGATACATTGCTGACGTTCCTGTTTAAACACAGCACACAGCCGAAATATTTTGTCCGCTGGCACTGGCAGAACGGTGATATGGCCGTCTGGGATAACCGCTGCACCCAGCATCTCGCCAGTTTTGATTACGGCGATTTTCACCGCATTATGCACAGAGCAACCGTGATCGGTGATAAACCGTTTTAAACACCTGTATAACATGACGCAGCCGGCGGCCCGGCGCGTCATGACCGGAAGTGATAAATAACCGCCTGATACCGCACCTGTTTATTTGTACCACATCATAAAATACCGCAATTACCCACATATAATTCGCCCGGATTATGCTATTCTGCCGGGAGTATTTTCTTCCCGTACTCACAACACCGGTTAAGGACTATGTGGTTTAAATTATTGCGCTCCGTTTTTATGGGACTTCTTGTGGCTGCCCTGCTTCTGGTCAGCGTCCCGTCTATTCGCCCGCAATTTGTGACCCAGTGGTTTACGAATCTGTTTAATAATGACGAACCGGTCAGCTACAACAAGGCAGTACGCCGTGCCGCACCTGCCGTGGTCAACGTTTACAGCAGTAGTATGGGCAGCCTCTCCCAGCAGGGCCCCGAGCTGAACTCCCTCGGCTCCGGCGTGATCATGAATGATCAGGGCTACATCCTGACCAACCAGCATGTGATTAAAAATGCCGATCAGATTCTGATCGCACTGCAATACGGCAATTACGGCCGCCTGTATGAAGGTATGCTGATTGGTGCGGATGATCTGACTGACCTCGCGGTGCTGAAAATCAATACCACCGATAAACTGCCGGTGATCCCGATCAACCCGAAACGTCAGTCCCATGTGGGTGATGTGGTGCTGGCAATCGGTAACCCGTTTAATGTCGGACAAACGGTCAATCAGGGCATTATCAGTGCAATGGGCCGTGTCGGGCTGAGTCCGACCCGCCGCCAGAATTTTCTCCAGACTGATGCTTCGATTATGGCCGGTAACTCCGGCGGTGCCCTCGTCAATACTGAGGGCGAGTTAGTCGGCATCAATACCATGTCTTACGACAGCAACGATCCGTCACGGATGAGTGACAGCATCGGGCTGGCGATCCCCGCAGAGCTTGCCCTGCGCATTATGAATAAACTGATAAAAGACGGCCGTGTGATCCGGGGCTACATTGGTATCACTTCCAAAGAGCTGCCACCGATCCGGACTAACAACAGTGATATCAATCAGATAACCGGTCTGCGGGTCTTTCAGGTTGCCCGTGACGGCCCGGCAGATAAAGGCGGGATTCAGGTCGGGGATATCATCACCAGCGTCAATAACAAGCCAAGCACCTCACCACTGGAAATGATGGATCAGGTGGCGGAACTGAGCCCGGGCAGTGTTGTGCCGGTCACCCTGTTACGCAATGGCCAGATGCGGTCTGTCGATGTGACCATCGAAGAGTTCACTCCCTCCCCCGGCGGACAGGAATAAGGCACAAAAAAAGAGCGGATATCCGCTCTTTTCTGTTTATCACTTATATCAGGGAATTACTCTGCTGAATGAATACGTTCGATATCCGCACCCAGGCCGCGTAATTTCTCTTCAATATGCTCATAACCGCGATCGATATGATAAATACGATCAACGATTGTGGTGCCTTCCGCGATACAACCCGCCAGTACCAGGCTTGCAGATGCACGCAGATCGGTCGCCATCACCTGAGCACCGGACAGTTTTTCCACACCGTGACACAGCACCGAATTACTCTCGATTTCCGCGTGTGCGCCCATACGGATCAGTTCCGGAATGTGCATAAAGCGGTTTTCAAAGATGGTTTCCGTGATCATGCCGGATCCTTCCGCCACCAGGTTCAGCAGGCTGAATTGCGCCTGCATATCTGTCGGGAAACCCGGATGCGGCGCGGTACGGAAGGTGACTGCTTTCGGACGCTGCCCTTTCATATCCAGGCTTATCCAGTCGTCACCGGTTTTGATTTCCGCCCCGGCTTCGCGCAGCTTGGCCAGCACAGCATCCAGTGTATCCGGCTTGGCGTTACGGCACAGAATTTTACCGCGTGAAACCGCTGCAGCGATCAGGAAGGTCCCGGTTTCAATACGATCCGGCACAACGGTGTGAGAGCCGCCGCCGAGGCGTTCAACACCTTCAATCACCACGTGATCAGTCCCTGCACCGGTGATTTTCGCACCCAGTGCATTCAGGAATGCAGCGGTGTCTTCAATTTCCGGTTCACGGGCCGCGTTTTCGATAATGGTTTTGCCTTTCGCCAGGGCCGCCGCACACATAATAGTGATGGTGGCACCCACGCTGACTTTATCCATCACGATAGTGTTGCCGGTCAGACGACCATCCACTTCCGCTTTGACATACCCTTCATCGAGGGTGATTTTCGCCCCTAACTGCTCTAAGCCGGTGATATGCAAATCAACCGGACGGGCGCCGATAGCACAGCCGCCCGGCAGAGAAACCTGACCGTGACCAAAACGGGCCACCAGCGGCCCCAGCGCCCAGATGGACGCGCGCATGGTTTTGACCAGATCATAAGGCGCACAATATTCATTAATCGCAGAGGCATCCACACGCAGTGTGGTTCCTTTGCGCTCAATTTTGGCACCCAGCCGCGTTAACAGCTTCACAGAGGTGTCGATATCCCGCAGTTCCGGCACATTGTGTAACTCAACCGGCTCTTCCGCCAGAATTGCCGCGAACAGGATAGGCAATGCTGCATTTTTTGCCCCTGAGATAGTCACTTCGCCCTGAAGAACGGAAGGACCTTTTACCCGAAATTTATCCATCTGTAGACACTCTCATTATCATTAATTGCTGCCGCGTGACTTGTCACTGCATTGTCAGCCGCCGCGGTTACAGCCCGCTCAGTTTACGATCCCGTTCCCACTGAGCCGGGGTATAGGCTTTGATAGACAACGCGTGGATACGGTTATCGGCAATATATTCCATCAGCGGCGCATACACGGCCTGCTGCTGTTTAACGCGGCTCATGCCGTCAAAAAGATCGCCGACAGCGATCACCTGAAAATGGCTGCCGTCACCGGTCACAATTGCGTCAGTAAGTGCTAACTTATCCATCAGCACCTGTTTGATTTCATTCGTATCCATAATTTCTCAAATTGGTTATCAGATTGTGTGTTATAGGCACTATCGTAATCGAATATGCCCCGCTCTTAAACCATTAAAAATGCCTCCGGCTGTGCGGTCACCTGAGTGACATAACCGGAGGCAGTTACCTTACGGAAAATAACGGCAAATAAGTATCTGTCCTGCCGTTATTTACATTATTTTTAATTCACGCGTTCTGACTGAATTCGAACTCAACACTGTAGAGTGACATCAGCATCTGCAAGTTAGCGCTTACTCCGGATAACACAAACGGTGCTTCCGGACGCTCTCCCCGCAGACGGACCAGCATAGCCAGCCCGGCGGAATCCACATGACTGAGACCGGAAACATCCACCGTCTGCACGGCGTTCATCTGCTGCTGACGTGCATTCCAGAACGACAGCAGTGTATCGCGATCCAGTTCCCCGTTCAGGGCGAGGGTTTCACCCTGTTTTTCCCACGTCAGCGCAGCCGTCATTATTTCTGATCCAGGGTAATCGGGGTTTTCGCACTGCGCTCAAGCTCCGCAGTCAGACCATCAACCCCTTTCTGACGCAGAATAGAGGCCCACTCATTTTGTTTGGTGGTAATCATACTCACGCCTTCAGCAATCATGTCATACGCCTGCCAGTGACCGGTTTTGGTATTTTTACGCCACTGGAAATCCAGACGGATTGGCGGACGCCCGCCCGGCTCGGTCAGTGTCACACGGATAGCCACGATGGTTTTATCACCCAGCGGCTGTGCCGGATCAATCTGATAAGTCTGGTTGGTGTACATTGCCAGTGCCTGGCCGTATGCCTGGGCCAGATACGCCTCAAAGGCTTTGAAATAGGCGTCGCGCTGTGCCGGTGTCGCATCTTTGTAGTAAGAACCTAACACCAGCGCACCGGCGTATTTGATCTGCACATACGGCAGTAATTCTTCCTGAACCACGGTGCGCAGATAGTCCGGATTCTGCCGGATTTGCGCCTGGTCTGCTTTCAGACGGCTGAAGGTTTTCGCCGCCGCATCATTCATCAGTGTATACGGGTTTGTCTGGTCAACAGCGCCGGCAAACGGGGCTATCACCACCAGCATTGCCGCTATCAGTAAACGCTTAAACATAATCAACTCCTGATTAATCACCGGCACTTTCCGCCGTGAAGGTGTCTTCGGTAAACAGTATTATGCAGGATGTCCGCCCCTGCGGGCAAAAACATCCGCTTTTACATTACTTTTCGTATCAGTGCTGTGCAGCCGGTGCCGCTTCCGGGGTATTCCCCCCTTCGCCGTCACCGCTCTTATACAGGAACTGACCGATTAAATCTTCCAGCACCATCGCTGGTTTGGTGTCCTGAATACGGCTGCCGTCTTTCAGCATTTCAGTCATCGGCAGATCCGGGTCTGTTGTATTCTCAAACCCTTTACTGAGTGCCAGATACTGCTCACCCAGCAGACCGGAGGTACGGATAGACAACGAACTGGTGTCCGGAATCTGGTCATACTGGCTGTAGATGTCCAGCGTCACTTCCGGTTTATAGTCCTTGTCCAGACGGATGTCATTGACGCGGCCAATCACCACACCGCCGATTTTTACCGGTGAACGGGCCTGCAGGCCGCCGATATCATCAAAGGTGGCAGATACGCGGTAGGTTTTTTCGCTGCCGACAGAGCGGATATCCGCCACTTTCAGTGCCAGGAAGATAATCGCCGCAATGGCAATTAAGACGAAAAGCCCGACCCAAACTTCATTTTTCTTGCTTTGCATTGTTTAATTCCCGAACATCAGTGCCGTAAGCACAAAATCTAACCCTAACACGGCAAGCGATGAATGAACGACCGTGCGTGTTGTTGCCCGACTAATCCCTTCAGACGTCGGAATAGCGTCATACCCGTTATACAGGGCAATCCAGGTGACGGTGAAGGCGAAAACCACACTCTTGTAAATGCAGTTCATCACATCTTTCTGCCAGTCCACATTGGCCTGCATGGAAGCCCAGTAGAACCCTTCATCGATCCCTTTCCAGTCCACCCCGACCATGACCCCGCCAAGAATACCCACGGCGACAAAAATCATGGATAACAGCGGCATACTGATCAAACCCGCCCAGAAACGCGGTGCGATCACACGGCGCAGCGGATCGACCGCCATCATTTCCAGGCTGGATAACTGTTCTGTGGCTTTCATCAGCCCGATTTCTGCTGTCAGTGCGGAACCGGCGCGTCCGGCAAACAGCAGTGCGGTCACCACCGGCCCCAGTTCACGCAGCAGCGACAGCGCCACCATCATGCCGAGGCTGGCTTCCGCACTGAAGGTTTTCAGAACCAGATATCCCTGTAAGGCCAGAACCATCCCGATAAACAGCCCGGACACTGAAATAATCAGCAGGGACTGCACACCGACGCTGTACAGCTGCTTGCGCAGCAGCGGCCACTGCCGGGCAAACTGCGGTTTGCCGAACAGCGCACGGAACAGCATGTATCCTGACCGCCCGAAAGACGCGCATGTCGCTAACGCGCGGCGTCCCAAAGCAGCAAGTGCCTGTGTCAACATGTCTCGTTTATCCTAATAAATCTGATTGGTAATCACCCGCCGGATAGCGGAAAGGAACCGGCCCGTCAGCGATACCATCCAGGAACTGGCGCACACGCGGTTCGGTGTTCTCCTGCAACTCTTCTGCGGTACCCTGCGCGATAACGGACTGCTCCGCGACAATATAGGCCTTATCCGCAATACTGAGCACTTCCGGCACATCGTGAGAAACCACAACGCAGGTTACACCCAGCGACTGATTGAGTTCATCAATCAGTTTTACCAGCACACCCATGGTAATCGGATCCTGGCCGACAAATGGTTCATCAAACAGGATAAGATCCGGATCCAGTGCAATGGCCCGCGCCAGTGCCGCACGGCGCGCCATCCCGCCGGAGAGTTCAGACGGCATCAGGTTTGCCGCCCCCCGTAAACCGACCGCTTCCAGTTTCATCATCACGGTTGTCCGGATCAGGGATTCCGGCAGCCGGGTATGTTCACGCAGCGGGAACGCCACGTTGTCATAGACTGTCATATCGGTAAATAACGCCCCGGACTGAAACAGCATGCTCATTTTACGGCGCGACTGATACAGTTTGCTGCGGGAGAGTGCCGGGATATTATCACCGTCAAACCAGATTTCACCGCTGTCCGGGCGCAGTTGCCCGCCGATCAGACGCAACAGCGTTGTTTTCCCGATCCCGGACGGCCCCATAATCGCGGTCACTTTGCCGCGCGGCACATCCAGGCTGATATCATTAAACAGCATGCGCGAACCGCGCCGGAAACACATGTTCCGGATCTCAATAATATTTTCCGTCTGTCGGTTCATGACCTCACAACCTTAACGTTATGTTTTTCGTGTTTTTACAACACATACAGGACTGACCCATCATAATATAAAAAAATCCGGCAGTTTTCGCCTTTAAATGCGGGTGTTACTGTCTGAATTATTTATCCCCCCTGAGTAACGGGACATAAACAGCGTGATACACAAGTATATCAGCATTTAACATTAACGCTCTGCCGGGTACAAAACGTCTGTTTTACTTTTGCGTCTCAGCCCGTACAATACCCTCAATTTCCCGCATTTCATTATTTCTGACTGTTTTTCAGCCCGGAGGAGAGCCATGTTACTCACCAGCATCCTTTTACTGACCGGGCTGATTCTGCTGGTTTATGCCTCTGACCGGATTGTGTACGGTGCCGCGGTATTTTCCCGCGCGCTCGGCATCTCCCCGTTTATCACCGGTATTCTGGTGGCCGGTCCCGGCACATCGCTGCCGGAACTGCTGACCTCCGCCGGTGCGGTGCTTGAAGGGCAGCCGGATCTGGCGCTCGGCACTATTATCGGTTCCAATATTATCAATTTACTGCTGATTGCCGGGCTTGCCGCCCTTATCCGTCCGCTGAGTGTGCAGTCTGCGGTACTGCGCCGTGAGCTTCCGCTGATGCTGGCGGTGATGGCGCTGTTCGGGTTGTTTATCTGGTCCGGCGGTATCACGCGGGTTCAGGGCGGGTTTCTGGTGCTTGCGGGGCTCGCCAGTCTCTGGCTGGTGGTGAAAATTGCCGCAATGGCGCGGCGTGATCAGTATGACGGCTTCACGACTGAACAAAACCATGAACTGCCGCAGGAAAATAATTTACCGGTTGCTTTATTGTGGCTGGTCGCCGGATTGCTGATTATGCCGGTAGCGGTCCGGATTGTGATCGATAACGCCTCTGCCTTCACCCGCTATGCGGAGATCAGCGGGCGTATCACCGGGCTGACTATCCTGGCTATCGGTACCAGTCTGCCGGAGCTGTGCACCACGATTGCGGCGGCAGTCAAAGGTGAAAAAGATATCGCGCTGGGGAACCTTATCGGCGCGACACTGTTTAATACCACGGTCGTGGCGGGGATCCCGGCGCTGTTAGCCACTGCGCCGATGGCGGCAGACCGTTTTATGACCGATTTCGCCGTGATGTTCGCCGCCGGTGTGTTATTTATTTTCTTCGCGGCCGGACGGAACCAGCGGCTGAACCGGCTGAAAGGCATTATTCTGCTCAGCGCGTTCACCGCCTGGCTGATAAGTCTTTTTACCGGCTGATAAGCGTCAGCCATGAATACACAGACAGATACTGAAAGTGAGAAAAAACTGATGTCCCGAACTGATTTTCAACTAACAGGTAAACGTGTCCTCCGGATTGAACGTGAAGGCCTCGCGTCACTCGAGCAGTATATTAATGATGATTTCGATAAAGCCTGTGAACTGATATTCCGCTGTGAAGGTAAAGTGATCATCATGGGAATGGGAAAATCCGGTCATATCGGTCATAAAATGGCCGCGACATTTGCCAGCACCGGCACCTCCTCCTTCTTTGTGCATCCGGGCGAAGCCGCGCACGGCGACCTGGGAATGGTCACAAAGAAAGATGTGGTTATCGCGATTTCAAACTCCGGTGAATCCTCAGAAATTCAGGCGCTGATCCCGGTTATCAAACGTCAGAACATCCCGCTTATCTGCATGACCGGCAACCCGGACAGTACCATGGGAAAAGCAGCGGATGTCCATCTGTGTATTAAAGTTCCGCAGGAAGCCTGTCCGCTCGGTCTTGCGCCGACCACCAGCACCACCGCCACGCTGGTGATGGGTGACGCGCTGGCGATTGCCTTATTGCAGGCCCGCGGCTTTACCGCTGAAGATTTTGCCCTCTCGCATCCGGGCGGCGCGCTCGGCCGTAAACTGCTGTTACTGGTTTCCGACCTGATGAACACCGGGGATGATATCCCGCATGTGCCGAAAACCGCCTCACTGCGCGAAGCACTGGTGGAAATCACCCGTAAAAAACTGGGCATGACCGTGATTTGTGATGATGACATGATTATTCAGGGCATTTTCACTGACGGTGACCTGCGCCGGATTTTCGATGCGGGCACCGACCTCAATAACTGCCGGATTGCCGATGTGATGACCCCGGGCGGGATCCGCATCAAAGCCAATACCCTGGCGGTTGAGGCACTGAATTTAATGCAGTCCCGTCATATCACCTCTTTATTAGTCACAGAAGGTGATAAACTGCTCGGCGTACTGCATATGCATGATCTGCTCCAGGCCGGGGTGGTATAAGGACTGACGATGACACAAATTACCACCATTGACACCTGCTATGGCCCGATAGCGCAAACAGTATTGGAAAAAGCCGCTAAAATACGGCTTCTTATCTGTGATGTGGACGGCGTGATGTCTGACGGCCTGATTTATCAGGGCAACAGCGGTGAAGAACTGAAGGCATTTAATGTCCGTGACGGCTACGGTATCCGCTGCCTGCTGACCTCCGGCGTAGAAGTGGCTATAATTACCGGCCGCAACGCAAAATTACTGGAAGATCGGGCCAATACACTCGGCATTACACATCTTTACCAGGGACAGAGCGATAAGCTTTTGGCGTATCACGAACTATTAGCTAAACTGGCGCTTCGCCCCGGCGACGTCGCCTATATCGGCGATGACCTGATTGACTGGCCGGTTATGGCAGAGGTCGGCTTATCCGCCGCAGTGGCGGATGCCCACCCGTTATTGTTACCCAAAGCGGATTATGTTACACAGATTGCAGGCGGCCGCGGCGCTGTCCGCGAATTGTGTGATCTGATTCTGCTGGCACAAAATAACCTGGATGCGGCGAAAGGCCTGTCCGTCTGAAAAGTATTTTATTGGTTATAATGGCTTTATCAGGGATCTCATGAGTAAATTTAAGCTTTGGCTGATCATTATTCTGGCACTTATTGCCCTCGGTCTGCTCGGCTGGAACCTGTCGGTCACCCGTTCAGGTGACGCCGACGGCAGAATTGTGGAAGACGGTACGCCGACGTATAAAACCCAAACGTCCTCAACCCTGGCTTACGAACCGACAGGGCTGCTGGCGTACCGGCTGAATGCGGATGATGTGCAGAACTTTGCTCAGGAAAAAGTAACATGGTTTACTAATCCGGTGCTGACCACCTACGATCCTGATAAAACCGCCACCTGGACGATACGTTCAAAGCGGGCCAAATTAACCAATGACAGAATGTTATATTTATACGGTGATGTGCAGGTTGACAGCCTGACCACCGATACGCAGCTCAGGCAGATCACCACGGATAACGCCGAAGTCAATCTGATAACCCAGGATGTGAGTTCTGACGACAAAGTCACCATCACGGGCACAGGACTGCGTTCCGCCGGATTGCAGATGCGGGGTAATTTACGCAGTCGTAATGCGGAACTGATCAAAGATGTACAGACTTACTATGAGATCCCAAATGAAAGCAAACATCCTTAATACTCTGATTGCAACAGCAATTCTGGCCGTCAGTGTCCCTGCTTTGGCGTTAAAAGAAGATACACAGCAGCCGGTGACGGTAACATCATTAAAACAAGCCCTTGATTTAGAAAAAAATATCACCACATTTACGGATAATGTTGTGGTAAAACAGGGAACGATTGATGTCCGCGCTGACAAAGTGGTGGTCACCCGTCCGGGCGGCGATTCCAACAAAATGGTGATCGAAGCATTCGGTAATCCGGTGACCTTCTACCAGATGCAGGATAACGGCAAGCCAATCAAAGGACGCGGCAGCAAACTGCGTTACGAAATGGCCAATGAGCTGGTCACGCTGACCGGTAATGCCTATCTGGAACAGCTGGACAGCAATATCACCGGTGACAAGATTACCTATGTGGTGCCGACACAACAAATGCAGGCATTCAGTGACAAAGGCAAACAGGTGACTACCGTACTGCTGCCGTCACAGATTCAGGAAAAAGGCCCGGCGGCAACCGGCCAGAAAGGTAAGTAACGATTTATGGCAAAATTAATTGCAAGCAAATTAGCCAAAGCCTACAAAGGGCGCAAAGTCGTCGAAGATGTGACGCTTGAAGTCAGTTCCGGCGAAATCGTCGGACTGCTCGGCCCGAACGGTGCCGGGAAAACCACGACCTTCTATATGGTCGTGGGTATTGTTCCCCGTGATGCCGGTGCAATAAGCATCGATGATGAAGATATTTCCCTGCTGCCGCTGCACGAACGTGCCCGCAAAGGGATTGGCTATCTGCCGCAGGAAGCCTCTATTTTCCGTCGTCTGACGGTATGGCAGAACCTGATGGCGGTGCTTGAAATCCGCAAAGATCTGAACAATGATGAACGCCGGGACAGGGCGGAAGAGTTGATGGAAGAGTTCCATATCAGTCATCTGCGCGATAACCTGGGCCAGTCACTCTCCGGGGGTGAACGCCGCCGTGTGGAAATTGCCCGCGCGCTGGCCGCCAACCCGAAATTCATCCTGCTGGATGAACCGTTTGCCGGTGTTGACCCGATTTCCGTTATTGATATTAAAAAGATTATTCAGCACCTCCGTGATTACGGGCTCGGCGTCCTGATCACTGACCACAACGTCCGCGAAACACTGGATGTCTGTGAACGGGCTTACATTGTCAGCCAGGGCCATATGATTGCCCACGGCAGCCCGGAATCCATTCTGAATAATGAGCAGGTTAAACGTGTTTATTTAGGCGAAGGTTTCCGCCTGTAATGCCGTAAGGAGCCCGTGTCCGTAATGAAGCAGAGTCTGCAGCTTAAACTCAGCCAGCAACTGGCGATGACGCCACAACTTCAGCAGGCTATCCGTTTGTTGCAGCTTTCCACGCTTGAACTCCAGCAGGAGATCCGCGAGGCGCTGGAATCTAATCCGTTGCTGGAACTTGATGATAACCATCAGGAAATTGACACGCCTGCTGAATCTGAAACACAAAAAGAACTGGACAGCGCCGAAGCTCTCGAGCAGACCGCCATGCCGGATGATCTGCCGCTGGATGCGCAGTGGGAAGAAATCTACACCGCCGGTACGCCGTCCGGCACCGGCAATGATTACGGCGACGATGAACTGCCGCTCTATCAGGGCGAAACCACCGAAACCTTACAGGATTATCTGATCTGGCAGGCCCGCCTGACCCCCTTTACCGAAACCGATGCCGCGATTGCCTTCTCAATCATTGATGCGATTGATGAAACCGGCTATCTGACCGTCTCTGTCGATGATATCCGCCTGAGTATCGGTGACGATGACGTCACCACCGAAGATGTCGAAGCAGTACTCAAGCGTATTCAGCGTTTTGATCCGGTGGGTGTGGGCGCCCGTGACCTGCGGGAGTGTCTGATGGTGCAGCTGAAAATTCTGCCGCCGGAAACCCCGAGCCTGAAAGAAGCCCTTGCTATCACGGATCAGCATCTGGCATTGTTGGGGAACCGGGATTTCCGCACCCTGGGCCGGGTGACCAAACTGAAAGAAGAGGCGCTGAAATCCGCCATTGATCTGATTCAGTCACTGGAACCGCGTCCGGGCCTGGTAGTCAACACCGGAGAATCAGAGTATGTTATTCCTGACGTCCTCGTGAGAAAACACGGCGAACGCTGGACAGTGGAACTCAATTCCGACAGCATTCCCCGTCTGCGGGTCAATAATCACTATGCCGCGATGGGATCGCGGGCCCGCAGTGAGAGCGACAGTCAGTTTATCCGTAATAATTTGCAGGAAGCAAAGTGGCTCATTAAAAGTCTGGAAAGCCGGAACGATACGCTGCTCAAAGTCGCGACCTGTATTGTGGAAGAGCAGCAGGCGTTCTTTGAACAGGGCGAAGAATATATGAAGCCCATGGTGCTGGCGGATATCGCACTGCGGGTTGAGATGCATGAATCCACGATTTCCCGGGTAACAACGCAGAAATTCCTGCACAGTCCGCGGGGGATCTTTGAACTGAAGTACTTTTTCTCCAGCCACGTCAGCACTGACAGCGGGGGCGAGGCGTCCTCCACCGCCATCCGTGCACTGGTGAAAAAACTGGTTGCCGCCGAGAATCCGGCGAAACCGCTCAGCGACAGCAAACTGACCGACATGCTTGCCGAACAAGGTATTCAGGTCGCCAGACGGACTGTCGCAAAATATCGCGAGTCGTTATCCATCCCGCCCTCAAATCAGCGTAAACAGCTGATTTGATACACATTGAGAAGGAAGACACTATGGAATTACAAATTACCGGCCACAACGTTGAAATTACAGATGCTTTACGTGAGACTGTGACAGCCAAGTGTAAAAAACTGGAGCAGTATTTCGATAAAATCAACAGCGTTCAGGTGATCCTTAAGGTTGAGAAAGTCAGTAAAATCGCGGAGGCAACGGCTCAGGTAAACGGTGCGGATCTTCACGCCTCAGCGGAAAAAGAGGATATGTACGCGGCAATTGATGAGATGGCAGAAAGACTCGGCCGCCAGCTGTCCAAACACAAAGAAAAACTGAGAAACCGGTAAACTTTCTGCACCCGGGTGCATGACTGAATTAACAGTCTGAATTTTCTCAGGAAAAAGCAGTGCTCTGATCCCGGTTACCATGGTGGTTGCCGGGATTCTGATCCTAAGTGAACAATGAAATGAATAACGAAGCAAATTTGTCCCTGAGCGATGTACTGAGTATCAGCTGTACACGCAATAATATTCACTGTACCAGTAAGAAGCGCGCGCTGGAGATTATCAGTGAACTGGCTGCCACCGCGCTGGCGCTGCCGGAAAACACGCTGTTTGAGGCACTCCTTACACGGGAAAAAGTCGGGACAACCGGTATCGGTGGCGGGATTGCCATCCCCCACGGAAAACTGGATAAAAGCGAGGCACAAACTGCCTGCGGCGTATTTTTACATCTGGAGCAACCTATCGCGTTTGATGCGATTGACAATCAGAATGTGGACATTCTGTTTGCGTTATTTGTTCCGTCTGATCAGTGTCAGACGCATTTACACACACTGTCGTTAGTAGCCAAAAAACTGGCTGACAAAGCGCTCTGCCGCCGGTTGCGTCAGGCGCAAAGTGATGAAGAGCTGTACAGTATCATCACAGAGTGATGATAACCGGCTGACGACAACAGATAATGGCGTATTGCCATTGAAAGAGAAACGATAGGGAGTCCCCTCATGGTGCTGATGATTGTCAGCGGCCGCTCTGGTTCGGGTAAATCTGTTGCCCTGCGGGCGCTGGAAGATATGGGTTTCTACTGCGTTGATAACCTGCCGGTCACTCTTCTGCCGGAGCTTGCCGCTACCCTGGCAACACGCGATATCTCTGCTGCAGTGAGTATTGACGTCCGCAATATGCCGGAGTCCCCGGAAGTCTTTGAGGAAGCCCTGACCAGATTACCGGACAGTTTCTCTCCCCAGCTGCTGTTCCTGGATGCGGATCGCAACACCCTGATCCGCCGTTACAGTGATACCCGCCGTCTGCATCCCCTTTCCAGTAAAAATCTCTCGCTGGAAAGTGCGATTGACGAAGAGAGCGATCTGCTGGAGCCGCTGCGTTCCCGTGCCGATCTGATTATCGATACTTCTGAGATGTCAGTGCATGAACTGGCAGAGATGCTGAGAACCCGCCTGCTCGGCAAGCGCGAACGCGAGCTGACCATGGTGTTCGAGTCGTTCGGGTTTAAACACGGTATTCCGATCGATGCGGATTATGTGTTTGATGTCCGTTTCCTGCCGAACCCGCACTGGGATCCGAAACTGCGTCCGATGACCGGTCTGGATAAACCGGTGGCGGCGTTCCTCGACCGCCATACCGAAGTACACAACTTTATCTACCAGACCCGCAGTTATCTGGAACTGTGGCTGCCGATGCTGGAAACCAACAACCGCAGCTACCTGACCGTCGCTATCGGCTGTACCGGCGGCAAACACCGTTCTGTCTATGTGGCGGAACAGCTGGCGGATTACTTCCGCTCACGCGGGAAAAACGTACAGTCGCGCCACCGGACCCTGGAAAAACGGAAGTAATCCATGACCATCCGTTGTCAGGTTGAAATCAAAAACCGGCTGGGGCTGCATGCCCGGCCGGCCATGAAGCTGTTTGAACTGATCCAGACCTTCCGGTCAACGGTGGTATTCCGTAATAAGCAAAATGAAGAAGCCCGGGCAGACAGTGTGCTTGCCATGCTGATGCTGGATTCCGAACAGGGCAGTTTTATTGAAGTGGAAGCAACAGGACCTGATGAAAATTCTGCCATTGAGGCAATTATTTCCCTTTTTGATTCAGGTTTTGATGAAGATTAGTTATACTAACCGAAATATTTTACTTAAAGAAAACTGATACGCTGTTTCGTTCACGCAGCCCGGCGGTTCGTGATCCTGATCTCTTTCCTTTCCGGAGAGAACAGCCTACTATCAGATTAATTATCAAATGAGCACCCCCCTCCTTCTGGTGTGGGGGTGTTCTTTTGTATTGGAAATGATTTGGAGTGTGGTATGAAAAAGCCCAATATAATTATTAATGAACTGGACGCGGAGCGTCTGGATATGCTACTGGAACAGCCGGCTTATGCTGACAATCCGGTGGCTGAAGCCCTGAATGACGAGTTAGATCGCGCGGAAATCCTGCCGCCTGCAGAAATGCCGGCCACGGTTGTGACGATGAACAGCCGCGTGCGCTTTGAAGATTTATCGAGCGGGAAAGAGAGTATCCGCACCCTGGTGTACCCGGCATCACTGAAAGACAGCGCAGAACAGCTGTCTGTGATGGCACCACTGGGAGCTGCGTTACTCGGGCTTTCTGTCGGCGATGAGATCTCATGGGAACTGCCGAACGGTGAAGCAACGCGCGTAAAAGTATCAGAAATTATCTATCAGCCTGAAGCTGCCGGTGAATTACACCGTTAATCCGCTTTAAGCCTGCTCTGCGTCCGTTTCAGGCAATCTGCGGGCGCAGCTTCCATTTTCCCTTCTTTTTCTGCATGATGGCTTATCTTTCCTCTTTCCGGAGCCACTATGTCAACATTCAGTCTGCTGCACGTTCTTGCCTTTTCCCCGTTAACGGACTCCCCGCTGCCACTGGTGCTTAATTTCGAAAATCAGTTATTTATGCTCACAAAGGGCCTGATCATGCTGATGATATAGTGCTGTTCCTCTTTCGGGCATAAAAAAACCCTGGCATAAAAGTCAGGGTTTTTAATGCACTAAAACACTTACTGCCCCGCAATACTCATTTCCGGCAGCCAGACTGAGCCGCACTGAATGTTGCTGCGGGTTTCAATATCGTCACCGGTGGCGATAATGTTAGCCCACATGTCTTTCAGGTTTCCGGCAATGGTAATTTCACTGACCGGATACTGAATCTCGCCGTTTTCCACCCAGAAACCGGATGCGCCGCGGGAGTAATCACCGGTAATACCGCTGACACCCTGTCCCATCAGCTCGGTCACCACCAGACCGGTACCCATCTCTCTGAGCATGTCGTCAAACCCCAGCCCCTGACCGGCAATGTGCCAGTTGTGAATACCGCCTGCGTGACCGGTGCTTTTCAGGCCCAGTTTACGGGCAGCGTAGGTGGTCATCAGCCAGTTATTCAGCACACCGTTTTCGATAATCAGGCGATCTTCTGTGCGGACCCCCTCGCTGTCAAACGGGGTGGAGGCCAGGCCGCCGATCACATGCGGCAGTTCGCGGATAGTCAGCCAGTCCGGCAGGATCTGTTTGCCGAGGCTGTCGAGCAGGAAAGTGGATTTGCGGTATACGGAGGTGCCGCTGATCGCCCCGACCAGATGCCCGAACAGGCCGGTTGCCACTTCCGGGGCAAAAATCACCGGCGCTTTCTGTGTTGCCAGTTTGCGCGGTGCGAGACGGGACAACGTCCGCCGGGCACACTCTTCCCCCACCCACTGTGCAGATTTCAGGTCATCCAGCTTACGGGCAATGGTGTAAGCGTAATCACGCTCCATATCGCCGTTCTCTTCCGCGATCACACAGGCGGACATGGAGTGACGGCTGCTGCAGTAGCTTTGCAGCATACCCAGCGTGTTACCGAACACACGGATGCCGTAATGGCTGTTAAAGCTGCCGCCTTCTGTGTTGGTGATGCGCGGGTCGGCACTCAGTGCCGCTTTTTCCGCATTGGCGGCGTAGTCGATCGCCTGATCAGCACTCACTTCGGACGGATAAAACAGTTGCAGATCCGGTGCCTCAAAAGCCAGCAAATCGCGATCTGCCGGGCCCGAACACGGATCTTCAGATGTATATTTCGCAATGTCGATCGCCGCCTGTACGGTACGGGCAATCGCCTCTTCGCTTAAATCGGTGGAGGATGCACTGCCTTTGCGCTGGTTATGATACACCGTGATCCCCAGTGCGCCGTCACTGTTAAACTCAACATTCTCCACCTCACCCATACGGGTGCTCACACTCATCCCGGTGGTCCGGCTGACAGCAACCTCGGCGCTGTCACACCCTTTCTGTGCAATACTCAGTGCCTGCGAAACCGCTTGTTCCAGGCGCGTACGCTGCGCCATAATCTGAGAAGTGATATTCATCAATCAGGTTCCAATTCAATAAATTAAGGGGCCGTCAGCTAATCAGACAGCTGAATAGGTGTTATCCGGCCTTTTCCCCGGTTACAATACGCAATAATCAAATGTTAACACTCACAAACACAGAGATCATCCGGCACCCGCCGCTCTGTGTTTCGCCACAGGAAATACTATTATGGCAAAGCAGCCTGAAGACTGGTTTGAAGAACCCGACGCACTTCCTCAGGAGGAAGAGGATGACGAGATAATCTGGGTCAGCAAAAGCGAAATTAAACGCGATGCGGAAGTCCTGAAAAAACTCGGCGCTGAACTGGTTGCACTGAGCAAGACCCAGCTGGAACGTATTCCGCTGGATGAACAGCTGCTCGAAGCCATCCTGCTTGCACAAAAAATCAAGCGCGAAGGCCTGCGCCGTCAGTTACAGCTCATCGGTAAACTGCTGCGGGCCCGTGACCCGGAGCCGATTACCACGGCACTCGACAAACTGAAAAACCGCCATAACCAGCAGGTTGTCCTGCTGCATAAACTCGAAGATCTGCGCGAACGCCTGGTCAGCGGTGATGATACCGTGACGGAAGAAGCCGTTGCGCTGTTCCCGCACCTTGATCGCCAGCAGCTGCGTACGCTTATCCGCAATGCGAAAAAAGAGCGCGAAGGCAATAAACCGCCGAAAGCTTACCGCCAGCTGTTCCAGTATCTGAAAGAACTGGCAGAAAGCGCTTAATCCGCCGTCATGGTCAGGGGGGTCAGCACCAGCTGAATATCCCCCGGCCACTCTTCCTCCGCATCCCGGCAGGTGCCGATAATGGCTGAAAACAGCCGCCGCTGCCGTGCGGTAATATGTTCAAACGCCAGTATCACCGGCAGATCAATCCCGCCTGTCAGCATGTCCCACAGTGCATCCGTGTTACACCCGAAGTACGGCAGCTGAAATTTATCACTGAACTGCTGATAAAAATCGTCTGTTGTCCGGATGGTACGGAAATCAAAACGCACAATGCTGATATCAGGTGTCATGGATTAATTGGCCTGCTGAAATGAACGGTAATGATCGGTGGTGACATAAATCAGCCCGTCACTGGAGTAAAGCAGACGATCACTGCCGCGATGACCGCAGTTATAGTTAATATCCGCTTCAAACCACTGCCGTGATGGTGCATCCGGCAACCCTTTTTCCCGGTTGCCGAAACGGTCACCGCCGATGGCTTTACCCGGCATCACCTCACAGAGATTGCCTTTTGACGGCTG
This sequence comes from Morganella sp. TYF_1, assembly GCF_043105645.1. Lineage (NCBI taxonomy): Bacteria > Pseudomonadati > Pseudomonadota > Gammaproteobacteria > Enterobacterales > Morganellaceae > Morganella > Morganella sp. TYF_1. Next base: position 285,419 of record NZ_JBICLU010000018.1, read on the forward strand.
CCAGCCCGCATTACGGGCGGCTTTTTTCGTCACATAGTAATCCGGCAGACGCTGGTGCTGCTGCACATAGCTGACCACCCGTGCCTGTGCTGTCAACGCATCAATGCTCTGCGGCTGCGCTGTCTGCTGCGGTACCGGCTCTGACGGACGGGTATCGATAAACTGCCCCGGTAACCCTGCCAGCCAGGCAGAGACCGCCACAATCAGAACGATCACCAGCGTGCCGTATTTTTTCATCATCAGGCCGTTCCGCCGACAGTAATGCTGTCCAGTTTCAGGGTCGGCTGACCGACACCCACCGGCACGCTCTGGCCTTCTTTACCGCACGCACCGACACCTTTATCCAGTTTCAGGTCATTACCGACCATCGAGACCTGCTGCATGGCCTCAATACCGGAGCCAATCAGTGTCGCGCCTTTTACCGGTTTGGTAATCTTACCGTTTTCAATGAGATACGCTTCGGATGTCGAGAACACAAACTTACCGGAGGTGATATCCACCTGACCGCCGCCGAAATTCGGGGCATACAGGCCGTTTTTCACACTGGCGATAATCGCTTCCGGCGATGATTCCCCCGCCAGCATATAGGTGTTGGTCATGCGCGGCATCGGCAGATGAGCATAAGATTCACGACGGCCGTTACCGGTCGGGTCAACCCCCATCAGACGGGCGTTAAGTTTATCCTGCATATAACCTTTCAGAATACCGTTCTCGATCAGGACGTTATACTGTCCCGGTACACCTTCATCATCAATTGCCAGTGAACCGCGGCGATCGCCGATAGTACCGTCATCAACAATGGTACAGAGTGATGATGTGACCTGCTGACCGATTTTTCCGCTGAATACCGATGCACCACGGCGGTTGAAATCCCCTTCCAGGCCATGACCGACCGCTTCATGCAGTAATACGCCCGGCCAGCCCGCGCCCAGCACAACCGGCATTGATCCGGCCGGTGCCGCAACGGCAGAGAGATTCACCAGTGCCATGCGCACCGCTTCACGGGCAAAATGGTCTGCGCGGATCTCACCGTCTTCCGTACCGAGGAAATATTCATAACCAAAACGACCGCCGCCGCCGCTGCCGCCGTGTTCGCGTTTGCCGTCCTCTTCCACCAGCACACTGACAGACAGGCGCACCAGCGGACGGATATCCGTTGCCAGTGTACCGTCAGTGGCAGCCACCAGCACTTCTTCATACACACCGGTCAGGCTGGCATTCACTTCCTGCACACGCGGATCTTCCGCCCGAGCCACACGGTCAAGACGATGCAGCAGTGCGATTTTTTCCTCGCGCGGCATTGCACGCAGCGGATCGAGCGCGGCATAGAGTGCCGTGTTATTGACACGGTGCAGGCTCTGCACCTGTCCGTTACCCTGCTCACGGACAATACTGCGGGCGGCGGAGGCACTCTGCTGTAATGCGGTCAGGCTTATCTGATCCGCATAGGCAAAGCCGGTTTTCTCGCCGCTGACGGCGCGGATCCCGACACCCTGGTCAATATTGTAAGAGCCGTTTTTGATAATTTTATCTTCCAGCACCCAGGCTTCATGAAAACTGCTCTGAAAATACAGATCGCCATAATCAATATGGCGATCTGCTAACTGTGTGAGGACAGAAAAGAGATCCTGTTCGTCAAGATCATGGGCGGTCAGCAAATGATTACTGACAGTTGAAAAACTCATAATTTACTCTTTACCTGTGGTGTTTTTCTCAATCAGTGAGGTCAGCTGCGGGCGGAAACGGTTATGTTTCACCACGCGGATCTGTTCACGCATTGAGGTTAAGCTGTCCGGACGGATATCAACGCCGATGGCGGCCACCGCATCCGTGTTTTTCTTCATCACTTTGCCCCAGCCGTCAACCGCCATGGTGTGTCCCCATGTGCGGCGGGTACCGTGTACACCGACCTGTGCCGGCGCCAGGATAATGCATTGGTTTTCAATCGCACGGGCACGCAGCAGCGGCTCCCAGTGAGATTTTCCGGTCAGCCGGGTAAAGGCCGCCGGAACAGAGATAATCTCCGCGCCCTGCTCACGCAGTGCCTGGAACAGCCCCGGGAAACGCAGATCATAACAGATGGTCATACCGAGACGACCAACCGGGGTATCCACCACGGTGATGTGCTCGCCGCGCTGGAAGATTTTTGATTCATTGTATGAACCCTGCTCATCATCGATATTCACATCAAACATGTGAATTTTGTCATAACGGGCTTTGATTTCCCCTTTATCATCAAACAGCAGGCTGCTGCTGGTGATGCGCGCCGGGTCTTCGCGGCTGATCAGCGGCATTGAGCCGACCAGGATCCACACCCCGTAGCGGCGCGCCATGTCAGCGACGGCTGACTGCAGCGGGCCTTCGCCCTGCACTTCCGCATATTTCTGATAGGTGTTGCCTGATGCAAAAATCAGCGCATTTTCCGGTGTCATCACCAGTTTGATATTATCAGGCAGTTGTTTGATCTGTTGTTCGATTTGCGCCAAATTGTGTTTAATATTTGTGCCGCTGCACAGCTGCAATAAAGCCACATTTGCGTTTTTCATTCCCGGGTCTCCTTTAACTGACGCAAAACTTCATCTATCTTCGGCTCTTCTAAACTACCGCTCAGGTGATACCGTATCACCGAAATTTTACTCCAGAGCGGGCCGAGTACCTTACTCGCCACAAAGACTGCCGCTCCGGCTATCGGGTTAACCACAAAGGCTGTCGCCACCCCGACCGTCGCAGAGAGTTCCGGTGTGACAACCACCGACATATCAATACGACGCTCCACAAGATAAACTGAACCGCTAAAGCTGATATCCGCAATTAATCCGTCCACGCGGGTATCGGTTGTCTTTAAAACACCCTCTTTTATCACGCCTTTGCCACGTATGCTGTCAAAAACGAAATCATTGCTGAAGGTATCCGTAAAATCGAGCTGTAATTTGCGCAGTAACGCATCAAAACTGACGAGCCGCAGCAGTTTACCGGCGTTACCGCCGCCCATCCGCTCAATCGCTCCTTTACCGAGCGACGTGCTGATGATGCCGTTCAGGGTTGCCACATCCGGCGACCACGGAACATCCCGCCAGTTCAGGTCAAAATCCACAGTAAACGGTGAGCCGGTGATAGGCACCAGTACCCCGAAATACGCCGCCATATTATCAAAGACCGGCCCCTTAAACTGCCCTTTAAAGTGCGACAGCGGCGCAGGTCCGGCATCCCAGCGACCGCTGAGGGTCAGTTCACTGGCACTGTTTTTGACTGTTGCCGCATCCAGCACCAGTGAATTATTGTCCGGCCAGACTTTCGCATTCACCGTACCGATATTCAGACCGCTCACCCAGCAGGCTTCACAGCGCAGCGTGACCGCAGGCCAGCTGCCGACACGGTAATCCGTTTTGGTGGTTTCATTGCGCTGTGATTCCGGCAGGGCGTTCTGAATCGACTCCGGATTATAGTAGAGATAATCGATACTCGCCTGCCATGGCCCGGAGGCCGGAATACGGACATCCCCGCGCAGCTCCTGACTGTCTGAGCTGAGCAGCCAGCCATTTTCCTGCGGATGAATGCGCAGTTTTATCTGATTCCAGCGCTGTCCGGCAAAGTCCGCATAAGGCGCGGAAATATCAATATTCCCCGGCAGTTTCAGTGCGGCAGACTGCTGATGATTCTGACCGGCAACCGCCAGCGCGCCGACCCACTCTTCACCGCTGATCGGCGGCAGGGCAATACTGATGACATCCGGGGTAACTTTCTCCGGCACTTTTGTGCCCGGAACGATTACCGCACCATTAAGCGTGAGGATATCGCCGAGGCGCCAGTCCGTCAGAACGCTGAACGATTTACCGACGGTTCCTCCGGCTTTCAGGGTGTGTTCTGTCCCGCTGGCATGCACATTCAGGGTGCCGCTCTCCGCGGCCCAGCGCCGGACAGCCGGTAAAGAGCTGCTGGTCAGTTTGCCGGTCTGACCCTCCAAATCCACGGTATAACGCATTTCCCCTTTCTGCGGCAGGATAATCTTCACATCCCCCGTCCACGGGAACGACCCCGTTACGTGCTGTTTTATCGCCGCCGGTATCCCGTCTATGCCCTTCATCTGCCAGTCAGCGTCCAGATCGATATTGACGGCGAAATCAGACGGGTTTTCTTTGGTGGTAAAGCGGATATTCAGCGGCTGCCCGAACCAGGAAGCCGTGATACGGTCGCTTTCCAGGTCACCGTTATCAAAGCGGAACTGTCCGCTGACATTTTTGAGTGTGCTGCCGAGCGGCACCACATCAATATCATTATTTTTCAGATTAACATGCCCGGTTGCCCGCACCATCTCATTGACGTTAAGCGGGATTTCCAGTTTAAGATCACCGGTCACCTCTCCGCCGATTTTCAGCTGCGCCAGGGTATTACCGATAGACCCCTTCATCGGGGTTTCATCAAAATACCTGCCCAGCGATTCGCCTTTACCTTCAATATCGGACTGAATATACAGGCGCTCAACCGTAAAATCCGGAATATCCGCTTTCAGATTACGGGCGGTAGCCTCGCCCAGTTTTGCTTCCTGCGCACTGATCCACAGCCCCTGGTTATGGAAATTCAGATCCGCATCCATGTTGATAAGCGCCGGCCATTCCGGATCATATTTAAAGGTGGCGTCACGCAGCGGCACCCAAATCTGAAACTGCCCTTCGTTTTTACGGAACGGAAAGTCCGCCGGGTTGCCCTGAAATATGACAGTGGCATTTTCCGCTTTCCCGGCAATCAGCGCCTGCGTCAGGTATTCGCTCAGGAATTCCCCCATCAGCGGTACCGGGAAATAGCGCCAGGCTTCCCCGGCATCGGTCAGCGTCACGCCGCCGAGGATACCGAGTGACGGCGGCCTGTCCTTATCATGCTGATAACGAAAGTTGCCGTTCGCCCGCAGTGCGCCGGATTGCAGATCTAAATTATCACTCCAGAGGCTGAAGTTGCCGCCGGTATTACGCCACTGCACCTGTCCGCGGCTTTCTGATACCGTCAGCGGTGCGGTAAACATCGGGCGGTAGTCCAGCACACTGTCATCGAGGGCAAAACGCAGAATGCCGCGTGACTGTCCGCCGCGCAATACGCCGCTGAAATGGGATACTGACGGTAATTCTTCCCGGGCTTTCCAGCTGACATCCTGCCAGGAAACATCCAGTTCGAGGTTTTCCGGGGCAGCAGGGGTAATATCAAGGGCAAAATCACGGATAAGCCCTGACGGCTCGCGCTCCTGCCAGGCTTTGACAATATCATTGGTGAGGAAAGAGAATGTCGGCACAATACTGCTCAGACGTGCCAGCTCAATATCATTGGCACGGATACGCAGATGCGGATTGCCGCCGTATTTAGCCGATGCCGGGATATAAAGCAGAGACAGACTGCCCTCCGGCCACTGCTGTCCGTCAGTTTTCAGGTTCAGCAGATCCGGGATATTAAACAGCCAGCCTTCCCCTTGGCGGCGCATCTGCACCAGCAGATCCTGAACTTCCAGGGTGTGCGTGTCCTTACCGACCAGCCAGTCCGCCTCGCCTGAGTTCAGTCTGACCAGGCCCCGGGTTATCGTCCCCTTCTCCACCGTCATCCACCCGGCCAGGCTGAAACCGGCCTTGTTCAGCCCGGTGTTATCGCGCAGCCAGCGGCTGAACCACGGTGTCATATCAATATCATCCGCCTGGAGATAGACCGTTCCCTCATCCAGCAGACCGTTAACATCACGCAGATCCAGACGCACCTGCAGCCAGCCGCGCGGGTTATTCACCGAGGAGAGACTGATCTCCCCCTGGGCGCGGTGGCGTTTGCTCTGATTGAGCCATGACAGACGGGAAACCAGCAACGTGGCGGGATCGCCGGACGGTGTAAGAAAACGGATTTCACTGTCGCGCAGATCAAAATTATCAAAGCGCTCCAGCCAGAGTCCGGACAGAGCATCATCCGTTTCAATGCTGCTGCCGTCACTGCTCAGCGGCTGTTTGTAATCCAGCGTCATATGCCAGAATGTCAGATCACGGAAACTGACCTGAAAACGGAACAGTGTCCGCCAGATATCCAGAGAGAGGTCGATTTTTTCAGCTGAAATGTCTGCGTCCGGGGCGGTAACCGTCAGGTCACGGAGTGTCAGCGCCGGGCCGAATCCCTGCCAGCGGCCGCTGATTTCCCCGATTCTGACCGTGGCACCGGTCATCTGCGAGAGTTTTTGTTCGATCTGCGGGCGGTATTCATTAATCTGAGGCAGCAGATAGCGCAGACCGCCGAGCACCAGTGCCGCAGCAATCACGATTACAATCACACATGTCAGTAAAATCCCGGGCAGTCGCCTCACTGGCTCTCCTTCTCCTGCAGCTGTCAAGGCCGGCGGAACCGGATATCCGCTTATATCCGGCAGTGTACCGCCAATGAATTACATCATAACGACATCAAAATGTTCCTGACTGTAGAGCGGTTCGGCGCGAACCTGAACCTGTTTACCGACAAAAATCTCCACCTCTGCCAGTGCATGGGATTCATCCCCCTGCAATGCCTCAGTCACTGCCGGTGAGGCATAGACGAGGAAGCGGTCAACATCCAGCAGGTGGTGTACGCGGACAATTTCACGCAGAATTTCATAACAGACTGTTTCCACCGAGCGGACACTGCCGCGCCCCTGACAGGTCGGGCATTTCTCACACAGGACATGTTCAAGGCTCTCCCGCGTGCGCTTGCGGGTCATCTCCACCAGCCCGAGCTGAGAAAAACAGTTGATGGTGGTTTTCACGCGATCTTTGGCCAGCGCCAGCTCCAGCGAGCTCAGCACCCGGCGGCGGTGGTCATCATCGATCATATCAATGAAATCAATGATAATAATACCACCGAGGTTACGCAGACGTAACTGCCGCGCAATCGCCTGTGTGGCCTCGATATTGGTATTGAAAATGGTTTCTTCCAGATTGCGGTGCCCGACAAACGCGCCGGTGTTGATATCGATGGTGGTCATCGCCTCAGTCTGGTCGATAATCAGGTATCCGCCTGACTTCATTTCAACCTTGCGCTCCATCGCCCGCTGAATTTCATTTTCAGTATCGTAGAGGTCAAAAATCGGCTGACTGCCCTGGTACAACTCCAGTTTGGCGGTCATTTCCGGGATGTAATCATCCACAAATTCCTGTAACTCTTTGAAGCTCAGCCGGGAATCAATCCGGATGCGGTCGAGTGACTCACCGGCAAAATCCCGCAGAATGCGGTGTGCCAGCGCCAGTTCACCGTAGATTTTGGTGCGGGTGGTATTGCGTTTCTTGCGCTGGATAACTTTGGTCCACAACCGGCGCAGAAACGCGGCATCAGAGGTCAGTTCTTCTTCCCCGACGCCTTCCGCCGCTGTGCGGATAATAAAACCGCCGTCCTCATCACAATAACCCGCCACAATGTTTTTCAGGCGCTCACGCTCTTCTTCACTCTCAATGCGCTGGGAAACCCCGACATGAGACGCGCCCGGCATAAAGACCAGGTAGCGGGAAGGCAGCGTGATATCGGTGGTCAGACGCGCGCCTTTGGTACCCAGCGGATCTTTGACCACCTGCACAATAAGATCCTGCCCCTGATGGACCAGTTCCCCGATATCACGGGTGCGGAATTTCTCTTTTTCATCCCCGGAAATACATTCCGTGTGCGGAATAATATCCGAGGCATGCAGAAAGGCTGCTTTATCCAGGCCAATATCGATAAAGGCCGCCTGCATTCCGGGCAGCACCCGGCTCACACGCCCTTTATAGATATTGCCGACGATACCGCGTTTAGCCTCGCGCTCAATATGAATTTCCTGAAGGATCCCGCCGGTAATATAAGCGACCCGTGTTTCAGACGGGGTCACGTTGACTAATAGCTCGGCTGTCATGGTATTTCTTTCCCGTCAATATGTTCCGGTACAACCCCGTTCAGGGTATCCGTGTACCGCTTAATTAATTCTTCGGTCTCCACTAACGGTAATCCCACCACAGCATGATAGCTACCGTTAATTTTGCGGACATAGCGCCCGCCCAGGCCCTGGATGCCGTACGCACCGGCTTTGTCCATCGGTTCACCTGTCTGAATATACTCGTTTATTTCGTCATCTGATAACCGGCGGAATGTCACATCCGTCACAATCAATGTACTCAGTGTCCGGAAACGATCAGAAACCGCGACCGCCGTCATCACCTGATGGGTACAGCCGGATAATGCACTGAGCATGGCAAAGGCATGTGCCGCATCACGGGGTTTCTCCAGAATATCACCGCCGAGTACCACAATGGTATCAGAGCCGATAACCGGACGATCTTCTGCTGCCAGCGCCACACCGGCCTGTGCTTTTTCCCGCGCCAGACGTACCACGTAATCCGCTGCGGGTTCACCGTCACGGCGGACTTCATCAATACAGGGGGAAAGTGTTTCACACTGAACATTCAGCAACCGGATAAGTTCCCGGCGGCGGGGAGAGGTTGAAGCAAGGTAAATCGGCAGCATTCAGAGGTCCTGACGTTTTGTTCACGTATCACGCCGCCGTTCCCTGATTAATGAACAGAAAAGTGACGGCGGGTTTTACGCAGTAATAAAAAAATCCATGGCCATAAGATACCATTGACCAGACTGTTCCAGAAGACTTCCGGATGAAACACAATATCGGACAACAGAAATTCTGACCAGAAAACAAAGAACTGCATCAGTACTGACAGCACCATAATAACCAGCGACTGCTGCCACAGCGCCATATTGCGCAGCAGCTGATGTCTGAATGAGACCAGATAAGCGACGATAGACAGACTCAGGGCATGTACACCCAGTGTGGAGCCTTCAATCAGGTCAATAATCATACCGAGAAAGAAAGCGGAGCCGACACTGACCCGGTGCGGCAGCGCCATCACCCAGTAGATCAGAAACAGCATCGCCCACGACGGACGGTAAAACTGAATCTGCTCCGGCCAGGGCATAATCTGCAGGACCAGTGCTATCAGAAAGGAGAGCCAGACAATAATCCGGTTTTGTCCCCGGTAGGTATTCATTGCTGCGGCCTCATCCTCAGCGGCCGGGCCGGTGCGGTATCCGCCGCCGGATCCTGAGCGGCAGGTGCGGCAGTGGCCGGGCTGTCTGCCGGTTTTGGCTGTTCAGGCTTTGGCTTAGCCGGAGTCGGCGATGTCGTACCGGCGGAGGATGGCGGCGCGTCCGGCAGTACCGCTGCCGGGTCCGTTTCCGGCGCCGCAACGGATGGGATCACCTGCGGCATCACCTGCATAATACGCTCATTGGCTGCGCGGTACACTTCAGACGGGCCGGAAGGGTCACGCGGGTTGCTGTCTCCGCCCCATAATAAGAGCAGATAACGCAGACGCTGAAGATCTGCTGTTGGTTTGGCACTGATAATAGTATAAGCGCGCTGATTATCCACTTTCACCGAAGAGACGATCCCGACCGGATACCCTTCCGGGAAACGACCGCCGAGGCCGGATGTGACCAGCACATCCCCCACGCGGATATCAATATTGTTCGGCAGAGGTTCAAGCTGTAAATCGTCATTACATCCGGTACCGGATGCAATGACACGAATATCGTTACGCAGCACCTGAATCGGCAGTGCGTGGGTGGTATCGCAGATCAGCAGAACGCGGCTGGTTAACTGGGACACGGCAATCACCTGCCCCACCACGCCTTTATCACTGATCACCGGCTGGCCGTCATACACGCCGTCACGGCTGCCTTTGTCGATCACGACCTGGTCACGGTACGGGGTATTGGCCCCCGCCATCACCTGAGTGACCATCATGTGCTCATCCTGACGCAGCGGTGAACCAAGCAGTTCCCGCAGCCGGGCATTTTCCTGCTTAAATTGTTCAAGCAGCTGATTCTGACTGCTTTTAACCAGCAGTTCCTGGCGCAGCGCGCGGTTTTCAAATTCCAGCTGTTCGCGGGTGGCAAAATTATCAGAGATACCGTCCAGTAACTGACGCGGGCCGTTGGCTAAAAAATAGAACGGGCTGACCGCCGTATCCAGATAGTTACGGATTTTGGTAAAAGCATCAATCCGGTTATCAACCACAATCAGTCCGATGGCAAAAATAACCGCAACAATAATGCGAATCTGAAGGGAAGGCCCCCGGCTAAAAATCGGCTTCATAGGATGCGATATCAGGCACTACAGTAATTCCGTCCGGGAAGACAGAGTGTGAATCCGGCGAGCAGGGGGAGCGGACTCCCCCGGCCTGCAGTATTGAACGGACGGGAGTCCGCTTATTCTTCACTGAGAAGATCGCTGCCGTGCATATCGATCATCTCAAGAGCTTTGCCGCCGCCGCGGGCGACACAGGTCAGCGGATCTTCCGCGACGATCACCGGAATCCCGGTTTCTTCCATCAGCAGGCGATCCAGGTTACGCAGCAGCGCACCACCGCCGGTCAGCACCATTCCGCGTTCGGAAATATCGGATGCCAGCTCCGGCGGGCACTGTTCCAGCGCCAGCATCACTGCGCTGACAATACCGGTCAGCGGTTCCTGGAGGGCTTCCAGAATTTCGTTGGAGTTCAGGGTGAAACCGCGCGGAACCCCTTCCGCCAGGTTACGGCCGCGGACTTCAATTTCAAGCACTTCGTCAGTCGGGTAAGCCGAACCGATTTCGTGTTTGATGCGTTCTGCGGTGGCTTCACCAATCAGTGAACCATAGTTACGGCGCACATAGTTAATGATAGCTTCGTCGAAACGGTCGCCGCCGATACGGACAGACGAAGAATACACCACACCATTCAGGGAGATAACCGCCACTTCGGTGGTACCGCCGCCGATATCCACCACCATGGAACCGGTCGCTTCTGATACCGGTAAACCGGCACCGATAGCCGCCGAAACCGGCTCTTCAATCAGATACACTTCACGTGCACCGGCGCTGAGCGCGGATTCACGGATAGCACGGCGTTCAACCTGGGTTGCGCCGACCGGCACACACACCAGAACACGCGGGCTCGGGCGCATAAAACTGTTACTGTGAACCTGTTTGATAAAATGCTGGAGCATTTTTTCGGTCACAAAAAAGTCAGCGATAACACCGTCTTTCATCGGACGGATTGCTGCGATATTGCCGGGGGTACGACCCAGCATGCGTTTGGCCTCATGGCCAACAGCAGCAACACTTTTGGTTGAACCCGGACGATCCTGGCGGATAGCCACGACAGACGGTTCATCCAGAACAATGCCTTGTCCTTTGACATAAATCAGGGTATTGGCTGTACCCAGGTCAATCGACAAGTCGTTGGAAAACATGCCACGAATTTTTTTAAACATACAAAAGGATAATCCTGCAAGCCGGGGACGGGGGAAAACCCGTCTACTTTACCAACCACGTTTCTTTGCGACAAGCCACAGATTGCACCTTGCCGGCAGCGTGTCCACATCACATCAGGGAGCGGTCTATTCTAGATAATTTTTATATACTGCGCAGTATAAAGCTGCATAAAAACGCAGACTTTTTCACTTATTTGATAAAATACGCGCAGGCAGATTAAAATTAATGTAAAAAATCCGGCTGCGGCCTTCTTTTCGTCATTAATTCCTGCAAACTTCCGAACAGTTGACCGGTAACTATGCATCAAGTTCAACCGGATTCTATATAATATACGCAATCTTACAATCGGCCTGACGCCCGTTGTTTCTATCCTCGCATTAAAACAAGCGGCTTAATCCCCGATAAGACGACAAAAACACCGGGTTATTCGCCGGATTATGATGAATAAGCAACACGACTGACTCAGAATAATCTCAAAATAGCCGTAACTATAAATAGCCGTATCCCGGATACAGCCCCGTTATATCCCGCTCAGTCCGTATTGACCGCCGTAATATCTGCGGAACTTGCCAATTTCCCGGCGCGGATGCACTATAACGCACCATCAACGGCAGACAACTATTCACAACGGCTTATTTCTGCGCTGTTCATCTTACGTAATATCTACCTCCGGAATGCCGGTTATGTGAGCACACCGGCAGAAAAACACCCTGATGTCCGGGCGTGCCTGTTAAAAAACCGGCAGGCAGACTACTATCAGCAAACGGATGCAAACGGCGGTTATTTCCCCCGGATATTCAGATAATGCGTATGATGAACTGGTCAGCCCTGTCGCGGTTCCGGTCTGTTCAGACCAGTATTTTGCTGCGAACTGCAATGAAATGTTTATAATGTCGCCCTTCCTCTGTAAAAATTAATATTGCCTGCGGTGAGAAAAAGGTGACAACGCATTAACATCGCGTTATCTTGTGCGTTTACGTTAGATTGCAGGAGATACCGGCAGGATGACCGAAAGTTATCATATTTTGTTACTGAACGGCCCGAATCTTAACCTGCTGGGCACGCGGGAACCCGATAAATACGGGACGCTCACGCTCGCAGATATCGTTGCAACGCTGACCCGGGATGCCGGTCAGTGTGGCGTTACACTAAGCCACCTGCAATCCAACGCCGAGCACGAACTCATCGACAGAATTCATGCTGCACGGGGAAACACCGATTTTATTCTGATAAACCCGGCTGCATTCACTCACACCAGTGTGGCTCTGCGTGATGCCCTGCTGGCCGTCAGCATCCCGTTTATCGAGATCCATCTGTCGAATGTACACGCACGGGAGCCGTTCCGTCACCACTCTTATCTCTCTGATATCGCCACCGGTGTTATCTGCGGGCTGGGTGCGGAAGGCTACCGTTATGCTTTACAGGCAGCGGTTCACCGTCTGTCACAATTAACTCAACACTAAGAGTACGGAATCATCTCATGGATATTCGTAAAATAAAAAAACTGATCGAGCTGGTCGAAGAGTCCGGTATTTCTGAGCTGGAAATTTCTGAAGGCGAAGAGTCAGTACGCATCAGCCGCGCGTTACCGGTTCAGGCTATGGCCGTACCACAGCAATACAGCGCACCTGTTCAGCAGCCTGCATTAGCAGCCGCTGTGGCACCATCCGCAGGTCTGGCTGATCCGGCACCGGAAAAAGAGATTGCCGGTCATGTGGTCCGCTCTCCGATGGTCGGTACGTTCTACCGCTCACCAAGCCCGGATGCGAAAGCCTTTATTGAAGTCGGTAAACAGGTCAATGTCGGTGACACCCTGTGTATCGTCGAAGCCATGAAAATGATGAACCAGATCGAAGCTGACAAAGCCGGTGTGGTTAAAGCAATTCTGTTAAAAGACGGCGATGCTGTCGAATTTGACGAGCCACTGGTCGTCATCGAATAACGGGGCGAATCATGCTGGAAAAAATCCTTATTGCCAACCGGGGTGAAATTGCACTGCGGATCCTGCGGGCCTGTAAAGAGCTCGGGATCAAAGCGGTCGCTGTTCACTCTTCCGCGGATCGTGATTTAAAACACGTTCTGCTGGCTGACGAGACCATCTGTATCGGTCCGGCGGCCTCTGCGAAAAGTTATCTGAATATCCCGGCCATTATCTCTGCCGCTGAAATTTCCGGCGCACAGGCCATCCACCCGGGGTACGGATTCTTATCTGAAAACGCTGATTTTGCCGAGCAGGTTGAGCGCTCCGGCTTCACGTTTATCGGCCCGAAAGCGGAAACCATCCGCCTGATGGGCGACAAAGTGTCTGCTATCCGCGCGATGAAAGAAACCGGCGTTCCGTGTGTACCGGGCTCTGACGGCCCGCTCAGCGACGATATGCCGCTGAACCACACCATTGCCAAACGTATCGGTTTCCCGGTCATCATCAAAGCCTCCGGCGGCGGCGGCGGACGCGGTATGCGCGTTGTCCGCAATGATGAAGATCTGGAAGAAGCGATTGCAATGACCAAAGCCGAAGCCAAAGCGGCCTTCAACAACGACATGGTTTACATGGAAAAATTCCTTGAGAACCCGCGTCACGTTGAAATCCAGGTGATGGCAGATGGTCAGGGCAACGCCATCTATCTGGCGGAACGCGACTGCTCCATGCAGCGCCGTCACCAGAAAGTGGTCGAAGAAGCCCCTGCACCGGGTATCACCCCGGCGCTGCGCAAAAGCATCGGCGAACGTTGTGCCAAAGCCTGTATCGATATCGGCTACCGTGGTGCCGGTACCTTTGAGTTCCTGTTTGAAAACGGCGAGTTCTATTTCATCGAAATGAACACCCGTATTCAGGTAGAGCACCCGGTCACTGAAATGATCACCGGTGTTGACCTGATCAAAGAGCAGCTGCGTGTCGCATCCGGCCTGCCGCTCTCTGTGAAACAGGACGATATCAAAGTCAAAGGTCACGCGATCGAATGCCGTATCAACGCCGAAGATCCGCACACCTTCTTACCGAGCCCGGGCAAAATTACCCGCTTCCACTCTCCGGGTGGTTTCGGTGTCCGCTGGGAGTCTCATATTTACGCCGGTTATACTGTGCCGCCGTATTATGATTCCATGATCGGTAAACTCATCACCTATGGTGAAACCCGTGAAATTGCTATCGCCCGTATGAAAAATGCGCTGGCGGAACTGATTATCGACGGTATTAAAACCAATATCGAGCTGCACCAGCTGATTATGAATGATGAGAACTTCTGTAAAGGCGGCACCAACATCCATTATCTGGAGAAGAAACTCGGCCTGCACGAGGTCTGATTTTCTGTCGCTTTTCTTTCTCAGGCCCCTGTCAAACAGGGGCTTTTTTATAAAGAGTATGCTATGCCCTGGATCCAAATACGCTTAAATTCCACCGGTGCTGATGCCGAAGTTATCGGTGATGAACTGACTGAAACCGGTGCCGTCTCCGTCACCTTTCAGGACAGCCACGACACCCCGATTTTTGAACCGCTGCCGGGGGAAACCCGCCTGTGGGGCGACACCGACGTGATCGGCCTGTATGACGCCGAAACAGACATGAAAGCCGTTGTTGCGCAATTACAGCAGCACCCGCTGCTCGGCGAACACTTTGTCCATAAAATCGAACAGATTGAAGACAAAGACTGGGAACGCGAGTGGATGGATAACTTCCACCCGATGCGTTTCGGTCAGCGCCTGTGGATCTGTCCGAGCTGGCGTGAAATCCCTGACCCGGATGCGGTCAATGTGATGCTCGATCCGGGTCTTGCATTCGGTACCGGTACCCATCCGACCACGTCTCTGTGCCTGGAATGGCTTGACGGGCTGGATCTGAACGGTAAAACCGTGATCGATTTCGGCTGCGGCTCCGGGATCCTGGCGATCGCCGCCCTCAAACTGGGCGCCAAAGAAGCTATCGGTATCGATATCGACCCGCAGGCGATTCAGGCCAGCAGGGACAACGCAGAGCGTAACGGCGTCTCAGACAAGCTGACCCTTTACCTCTCTGATAAAAAGCCGCAGACGCTCTCTGCGGACGTTGTGGTGGCCAATATCCTGGCCGGTCCGCTGCGTGAACTGGCACCGGTGATCGGCGCGCTGCCGCAGGCCGGCGGATTACTCGGATTATCCGGCGTACTCGCAACTCAGGCGGAAGGCGTGGCAGAGGCTTACCGAGACGCCTTTGAGATTGATGAGATTGCCGAAAAAGAAGAATGGTGCCGGATCACCGCTACAAAACGCGGCTGATATTCTTACTTTTTGGTATATAAATCGTGCGTTTGCGTGATTCAGTGAATATATTTTAAGCAATTTCACGCAAACACATTTTATTCTGAAAATTAAATCATAAAACCGCACGGTATGCTGTTCTGGGCTAACTTATTGTTACAACAGACTAATTAATAAAATCCGAAAAAAGCAATAAAAAAAATTTCGCCGTAAAGGTCGATTTGCTCAAAGTTTGTCCTTTCATATCTTTGAAAAAATGCGTAATATACGCGCCCTTGCAGTCACAGTATGGCCACACTTCTTCGTCTATGCGTATCGGACAATACCAGTTGAAAAACCGCCTTATCGCGGCCCCTATGGCAGGCATCACCGATCGGCCTTTCCGGTCGTTGTGCTATGAAATGGGCGCGGGTATGGCCGTCTCAGAGATGCTTTCTTCCAATCCGCAGGTCTGGAAGACGGACAAATCGAGATTACGCATGGTACACAGTGATGAGCCAGGTATCCGTTCTGTGCAGATAGCCGGTAATGATCCCGGTGAAATGGCGGCTGCGGCAAAGATTAATGTTGCCGGTGGTGCGCAGGTCATCGATATCAATATGGGGTGTCCGGCCAAAAAAGTGAACCGTAAGCTGGCAGGCTCCGCCCTGCTGCGTTATCCGGCGCTGGTGGAAGAGATTCTGAACGCGGTGGTTAATGCGGTGGACGTACCTGTCACACTGAAAATTCGCACCGGCTGGTCACCGGAAGAACGGAACTGTGTCACGATTGCCCAATTGGCCGAGCGTTGCGGTATTCAGGCTCTTACGATCCATGGCAGGACCCGTGCCTGTCTGTTTAATGGGGAAGCCGAATACGACAACATCCGGACAGTTAAGCAGACTGTTGCCATCCCGGTTATTGCCAATGGCGACATTACTGACCCGCTTAAAGCCAGGGCAGTACTGGACTACACCGGCGCAGACGCGCTGATGATTGGTCGTGCTGCTCAGGGAAGACCCTGGATCTTCCGGGAAATCCAGCACTATCTGGACACAGGCGAACTGTTGCCGCCCCTGCCCGGTGCAGAGGTGAAACGCATAATGTGCGAGCATGTGCGGGAATTGCACGACTTTTACGGTCAAAGCAAGGGAGCCCGCATAGCCCGCAAGCACGTTTCCTGGTATATGCAGGAACATGCACCTGATGTTCAGTTTCGGCGCACATTCAACGCCATTGAGGATGCCGGCGAACAGCTGGAGGCGTTGGAGGCATATTTTGAAAATTTTTTGCGTAAATAAAGAAAAGAGCTGACAGAACTATGTTCGAACAACGCGTAAATTCTGACGTACTAACCGTTGCTACTGTAAATTCACAAGATCAGGTAACTCAAAAGCCGTTACGTGACTCAGTTAAGCAAGCACTGAAGAACTATTTTGCTCAATTAAACGGTCAGGATGTTAATGAACTGTATGAGCTGGTACTGGCTGAAGTTGAACAGCCATTGTTGGACATGGTGATGCAATACACCCGTGGTAACCAGACCCGCGCTGCCCTGATGATGGGTATCAACCGCGGTACTCTGCGTAAAAAACTGAAAAAATACGGCATGAACTAAGTAGTACCGTACAATGCATTGAATCGAAAAGCCTTTTCAGGATAACTGAAAGGGCTTTTTTGTTGCTGCTTATCCGAACACTGATACCGTTTAGTGCGCAATAATGCCTGCCGGTTGGACATCATGCGGTTCCGGCGGCTGTCTGTGCAGTTGTAATTTTTACTTACGATAACGTCGTATTTTTTTACTGCACTAATATGAATAAAATGATGAATTTAAGGTAAATTTAACATATACCTTATGAAGATAGTTAATGTCACGCGCTATTTACCAGTCAGTAACCGGTGAAAATCAGGGATTGATCTCGCAGGGAGCATCTTCCGGAGAGTCACCGGGGTCTGATTATCAACCGGGACATGGGCATGAAATTTATATCACAAGCCCGGCGTTGCGGACATCCGGACATGATGACAGTGTAAACCGGAACGTTACATTGACTAAATTAATTGATTCGGCATTACCATTATTATTTGAAGCCATTCAGAATAATTAAAAATGCACTTTAATTTCATGGAAAATAGCGGCATTAAAACATCAACATAAGTAAAATAATTTATTAAATCAATTATTTCTTTGGAGAGTAGTTGTTATGGCTAACAATATATATATGACAATAAATGGCAAAAATCAGGGCGGGATTTCTGATGGTTGCTCATCTTATAAATCACTGGGTAATAAGTACCAGGCATCACATACTGATGAAATATTGGTAATAGCGGTTTCTTTTGATATATCAAGGGCACAAAATCTAACTCACGGCCCGGTTTCAATAACAAAATACGTGGATAAATCCACGCCATTATTGATTACCGCTGTAACGAATAATGAAGTAATGGATTGTGAAATTGATTATTACCGTACATCCGATGCTGGTGCTCAGGAGAAATATATGACCATTCTTTTACGGAATGCGAGCATCATTAACTTTTCACAAACACACGCTAACTCTCTGATGCAAAATGATGCGTTACCCAGTGAAACGCTGACACTCCGTTATGAAAGCATTACCTGTAATCATATCATGGCATCAACATCAGGTTACAGCATCGCCAGTACCGTGTAGTTTTATTTATTGGCTGAAAATAATAATTTTCAGCCAATAAATTATTTTCTTATATTTGGTGAGTAGTAAATCGATAAGATAATCATAAAAAATAAACTACTATATCTAATTAAATCCTCATTCCCTTTTTCTATAAATAAGCCACCAATATAAAAACTTTCACCGTAAACAAAGATTATAAGATAAGAGCTCCCTATAATCAGTATTAATATCAAATATAATAACTCAAGGAAAAAAGGTCTTTTTGGTGTAAAAAATACCTTCGCCTTTCGTATTAATGAGAAAATAATAATGGCTGTTACATAATATAACATCAGTTTGAACCAGCCGAATGGAACTGTTGATAACGTATTGAAATCTGTCATTTTTTATTTTCTTTTTGAATTAAGTCATATGTAGAATAAATTGTCACCCCATCAAAGAAACCTTCTGTAATAAATGCGCTTGTATTCATTAATTTCCATGATGCAACAAAATCCATATCATAGTAATTAAATAATTTAAAAGCACCTGGTTTTAATGCGGGGTTAAATAATGTTCCGGCGGATAATGTCAGGTCAACGAAGTTATAAACCATATCAGCCTCATGGTCACTGTATCCTAATTTTTTGTCGTATATCTATAGCCATCTCTCAGATATCCGCTGGTATTTTCTCTAAAGAGAAGATAATAACCATTTTCATACATATTATTCGTGCCCTGAGCGATCAACCCCACACTTAATGAACTACACAGCAGACCAACGCTGACTGCACAGGCACCATAACCTGCGATAATCTGTATACCGCCACCTACAAATCCAACTTGTTTCAACAAAAGAGTTGTTACACCATTTTTTTCATTATTCTGTGCTTCAACATAAGCATATTGTCGAATTTCCTGAAGCTGAATTGCTCTTTGCTGCTCTTTCAGTAACGCCCTCATATCTTCGATATTATCCAGTCCAGCGGATAAGCTCAGGCAGGCGTTTCTTACCTCCCATTCATTTCTTGAAATGTACTGACTTATATCCCTTAAAAATTTCATCCTCACTTCAGGATTACGTATATGCATATACGCGATTGTTTCGGCTTCTTTCCGGAGTTCATTTGAAATGTTATTCAAAGTACTTTGATATGCGTCACTGAATGAATAATCTAATTCGTACTGGCTCATTTGTTACCTGAGGAAGTAAGTAAAATTTACACCATTATGCTTTTCCTAAGGATATTTGCCAATGATTACATTACCAAAACCTAAATTTCCCACAATATAACCACATAAAAAGCGTATTTTTCCGGAATCCCCATCCTCTTTTGACTGATACAAGGGTTGTTGTCCGCCGGAGGCATTCAGATCTGCCTGAGCTTTACCGTTATTTATCATTCTGCGGACATGCTGATAAGTCCTGAATCCTTTTCCCCGGGATAAGCACAATTAAAAAGCAATAACCGGAGTGTTCCGTTTCTTTTCCTCTTCCATGATAAGCGCAGATATTTCGCCGGACAGCGAAGCATTGGTTTTTCTGTCCGCTATTATCCCCGGCACAGCAGCCCGGATTATCAGGAGAGAAAAATGAACACACTGCAACAGGTATTACATCAATCATTACAGGCGGTTCAGGCGGAGTCTTCCCCGGCATTAATACACAGCGGGAAATTACTGAATTTTGCACCGTCACAAATTTCACAGTTGCAGGATGACCTGCAGTGCCTGTACGGGCAGCCGCTGCCGCGTTTTCCGGATCCGCAGGTGATCAGCGGCAAGCTGGAAGCAGCGCAGCGCCTGCACCGGCAAATCCCCGCGCAGAACGGTGTGTTATGGCAGCATTTCCGGAAAGAATCCGCAAAACTGAACCCGTCGGATGATGCCGCTCTGACCGATGTGCTGCTCCGCTGGCTGTTCACCCTTATCGCTGCCGCCTGAACAGTAACGCCTTTTCCGGGCAGCAGAAAAGGCGTTACTGTTTTTTATCAAACCAGGGTTGCTGAAATAGCCGGATGATCAGTGCGAGATTTTCCTGCCCGACAGCAGCCGCAATGTCATCACATAATCCGGTTTTGATGGCTTCATAGGCGTCATAGCATTGCTGCCCGAACGGTGTCATTTTCACCCCCTTGAGCTTTTTGCTGCCCTGAACATCAAAGATGGTGATTAATCCCTTTTCTTCCATCTGGCGGATGAATTTATGAATCGCCTGACGGGAAATCGTCACTGTCGCAGAAATATCAGCTATGGATACCGGCTGGTCATACACCCTCGATAAAATGTACCACTCCGAATTACTCATGTGAATGTCGCTGCGGGCATTCCAGAGTGTATCAATCCGTTCACGGAGCAGTGTGTGCCGCTCACTGATAAGGTCGATAAAATCCAGGTCATTCAATGCAATTTTCACGCGCACTCCCCTTTTCTTTTTGTGCAGTATACCAAAAACACTTAGTCAACTAAGTTGACCATCATCGCAAAGTGCGTTACTTTTCCTTTCGTCAACCTGGTTGATGAAATAATAGGATAAGAATGTGACAACAGAAGCAACAATACAGGTACGCTATCCGAAAATGATGCTGAGCGTACTGATGGCCGGGACATTTACCGGCCTGTTCGGGGAAACCGCATTAAATATGGCGCTCACCAATCTGATGAGCCAGTTCTCTCTCTCCGCCGGTCAGGCGCAGTGGCTGGTGACCGGCTACCTGCTGACGCTGGCGGTGTTCGTTCCGGTGTCGGCGTTTCTGGTGCGCTGGTTTAATACCAGAGTGCTGATCCTCACCGCGCTGTGTGTTTCCCTAGCCGGTTGTCTGGTAGCCGCACTGGCCCCCGGTTTTGCCGTACTGCTGCTCGGGCGGGTTATCCAGGCCATCGGTACCGGGGTGATATTGCCGGTAATGATGAGTGCGGCATTACTCATTTTTCCGGTCTATCAGCGCGGGGTGGTGATGGGGATGATAGGTATTGCGATTACCCTGGCACCGGCACTGGGGCCGACAATCTCCGGCTTTATTATCACCCTGTTCAGCTGGCATGCTATTTTCTGGCTCAGTGCGCTGGCCTATGCCACCATCATTTTGCTTGCCGTAAAATCCATCGCACCGATTGGTGACATCACACGCCCGCGTATTGATATCGTTTCTCTTCTGCTTTCCTCCGCCGGATTCAGCGGCATCATCTACGGGCTGGCTATCCTGGCGGAACACAGCCTGAGCGATCCCGCTGTCTGGGGCTCCCTGCTGGCGGGGGTTCTCTGCCTCGGCGTATTCGCCCGCCGTCAGACACACATGGCGATGCCGATGATCCACCCGGATGTGTTCCGTAATCCGCTGTTTATTATTGGCCTGATCATGATGATCCTGAGCATGATGAGTGTGCTCTCCGCTGCAATTATTCTGCCGGTATTCCTGAAAGATGTGCTGATGCTGAGTGCGGCACTGGCCGGGGTTCTGCTGCTGCCGGGCAATATTATCAATGTGGTGTTCTCACCGCTGATCGGCTTTCTGTATAACCGGTTTGATTCACGCCCGTTTGTGGTCTGCGGCTCTCTGTTTATGCTGATGAGTGCGGCGTTGTTCCTGTATGCCATCGGTGAAAATGCACCGGTGTGGCAGATTGTCGCCGCCTTTATGCTCCTGTGCCTGGGTGTCACCTGTGTGATCATGCCCGCGCAGACTACTGCCATGAGTGCCCTGCCCGCCAGGTTATATGCTGATGGCTCTGCCGTCTGGAATACCTTTTATCAGGTAGCCGGTGCCGTTGGTACCGCTTCAGCCATCTCTCTGATGTCTTTTTACCGTGACGCGGCGGCAGCACAGCAGACAACAACCGCCGCACTGGCATCGGGGATCCATGCCGTATTCTGGCTGAGTCTGCTGCTCGGCCTGTTATCACTGGTTTTCGCCTTCTTCATGAAAAAACCGCGCCCGCACGCTGATGCGGCGTAATCACCTGAATTAACTCTGATGGCTGCTCCGGCAGCCTTTTTCATTATTTATCACAGCCGTCATCCGCACACATGTCACTTATGACGGTAATAATTATCATTCAATGAGATAGGATGTATGACTGCACTATACCGCACTTCCCTGTTCCGGCTTTCGCTGGCGGCTTTACTGGTTGCCGGTGTCTGCCACGCCGCTGAAGATGAAATCGTGGTCACCGCCGCGCCGCCTGCGGTCAGTCCGCTGGACAGCAACGGCACATACCGCGCCACACACAGCGACAGTGCCACCAAAACCGCCACGCCGCTGAACAAAGTTCCTTCTTCAGTTTCGGTGATCAGTGAGGAGGAAATCACCGTCCGCAATCCTGCCACGCTGAAACAGGCGCTGGGATATACCCCCGGCGTGGTGACCGGTACGTCCGGCAGTTCATCCGTTTTCGACAGTGTCATGATGCGCGGCTTCCATAATGTCAGCCAGAATATCTATCTGGACGGATTAAAGGTACAGGGGGATATGTATGCGGAGAGCCGGATGCTGCCGGACTTTATGCAGCGGATTGATGTGCTGAAAGGCCCGGCGTCGGTGCTTTACGGACAATCCAATCCGGGCGGCGTGGTCACGATGACCTCCAAACGTCCGCAGAGGGATCCGCTGCGGGAAATCCGCTTACAGGCCGGGGATCACCACCTGTGGCAGACCGGGTTTGATCTCAGTGATGCCCTGAATGATGAGGAAACACAGGCTTACCGCCTGACCGGCACACTGCATGACCAGCATCAGCAGCAACAGGGGGAGCGGGAGCGGTATTATGCCTTGCAGGGCTCTTACCTCTGGCAGCCGGATGATGCCACTTCTTTGCTGCTTACCGCCCAGGCCATGAATGCCCCGTGCAACGGCTATTACGGCTGGCTGCCGCGTGAAGGAACAGTGGACAGCGGCGCTGCCGGGAAATTGCCGACCGGGTTTAACGAAGGCGAGCCGGGCTATAACCGCTTTGAACGGCAGCAGCGGCTGATCGGCTGGCAGTTTGATCATGCGTTCAATGATAACTGGTCGCTGCATCAGGGATTACGTTATCAGCACATCAGCACCAACTGGCGCACCATTTACGGCAGCGGATTATGCAGCAGCAATCCGGCGGCCTGTTACGGCGTGCCGCAGCAGGATCTCTCATCCACCCTCTCCCGCAGCCATATCCGCAATGACGAACGGCTGTCCGGCCTGGTCACTGATACCCATGTCATCCACAACATCAGCGGTCACGGCTGGCGCAATACCCTGATGGCGGGCGTGGATTACTCACAGCTTCGCAACCGGATGACCAATGAGATGGGCGTTGCTGCCCCGCTGGATCTGCGATCTCCGCAGTACGGTAATCTGACCGTATTACCGCTGGCAGACAGCGGCACGGTGAATAAAAATCATCAGACCGGAATTTATGCCCAGGATCAGCTTTTCCTGGATGACTGGACATTCACCCTCGGCGGCCGTTATGACGAAAATACCAGTAAATCCCGCAGCCACGATAACCTCAGCGGCGCAGACAGCGCCCATCACCAGACAGACAGAGAGTTCACCTGGCGCGGTGGTGTGAACTATCAGCTGCCTTATGGTTTCGCCCCGTATTTCAGCTACAGCGAATCCTTTGAGCCGAGCACTGCAGCTACGGTCAGCGGAAAACCGCTGTCACCGTCACGCGGAAAACAATATGAGGCCGGGCTGAAATACCTGCCGGAGAATGCTGCGCTGTCCGCCACACTCGCAGTGTATGAACTGACCAAAGATAATAACCTGCACCGCGACCCGCTGAATCCGTTTTTCAGTGTTCAGGGCGGGAAAATTCGTTCGCGGGGGGTTGAGCTGGAAACCAAAGCCGCGCTGACCTACAACTGGAACCTGATCGCCGGCTATGCTTATACCGATACCCGTTTCCGTCAGCAGGCGGAGAATGCCAATCATCACCCCGCCATGGTCCCGGCGCACACTGCCTCGCTGTGGACAGATTATACCTTTGACAGCACACCGCTCAGCGGCCTGACTGTCGGCGGCGGCGTACGTTATAACGGTAAAACACAAGGGGATGACGCCAACAGCTTCACCGTTCCGGCTTACACCGTGGCGGATATGATGCTGAGCTACCGGCTTGATAACCTCCCTGCCCTTGAGGATGCGGAAATCGCGCTGAATATCAATAATCTGTTCAACAAGCATTATGTTTCCGCCTGCTTTACCGATACGGCATGCAGTTGGGGCAATGACCGTCAGATAACCACCACGCTGACCCTTCACTGGTAAAAGGCATAAAAAAAGGGATCCCGGATTAAACCGGAATCCCCGAAAAGGCGGGATCACTAAGAGAGACCGCTGCCCGCCGCAGCGCACTGCAAATCAGGACTGTTTCATGGCCTGAACAAAAAATTCATCACTGTATGCCTGTGCGAAATGGAAGGATGCCATCCGTTCCGTCAGGCGGAAGAAGGCTTCCACTTCCTGTGCATTGAGGATTTTCCGGTCACGGATGCGTGTTTCCAGCCCGGCCAGGGCGTTATGGGATAAGCGGGTTACCTCAGGCAGATCAAAACCGGTCAGCACACCGTTTTGTTTGCGGATCACACCATCGGCCAGCACGGTATCGACATCACCGGCGTGTGTCATCTGTACCACACTGCCTGCGGCATGGACCGGTGCCACAAAACCGTCTCTGTGGCGGATAATAATGATGTCTGCTTTTTTCCCGGCAACCAGTGAGCCGATCTCGTTTTCCAGTCCCAGTACTTGTGCCGCGCCGAGGGTTGCCCAGTGCAGGGCTTCACGGATGGTCGGGGTAATTTCAAACGGCATGGTATCGCGCTGGTGTACTTTCTCATTCGCCAGTGCCCGCTCGATTTGCAGTGCCATATTCATCTGAGTGAACAGGTCATCCGTTGTCACACCGATGAAATCCGTACCCAGCGCAAACGGAATACCAAACTCCGCACACGGCTGATAAGGCAGGAAACCCATCCCCATCTGTAACTCACTGGATGGTGTGCTCGCCACATGACCGCCGCTTTTGGCGATCAGCTTCCAGTCTTCGCCGGTCAGTCCGTTACTGTGAGCGTGGATATGTCCCGGCAGTAATAAGCCGTGATCGTCCAGTTCACGCAGGCCGCGCAGCAAAACTGAGGTTTTGGCTGCGCCTGTATGGGAAGCGTGTTTCAGACCGAGTTTATCCGCCAGACGGATTTGTTTTGCCGATTCGGCAAACGGTACCGTACCCGGATCGGAAATCAGCATCCCGGGCGCCAGCCGATCCTGGTCACGGAACAACGTTTCGGAAATATCACGGGCACAGTCACGCCGTGCATCCATGGACGCAAAGCCCGCGGGTTTAAAATCATAGACCTGCATGCCGTAACCGTAGACGCCACGGATACCGCTGGCTTTCATCGCCGCAACCGCATTGGCGGCATGTTCCGGTGAGTTAACGCAGTCATTCACTTCATAAACGGTGGTTGTACCGGCATTCAGGGCACTGATATTGCCGTTCAGAACAGCGGCATACATATTGTCTGCCGTCATCATTGCGCCGAATGCATGGAAGGTATTGATAAGAAATGCCGGTAACGACTCTTCCGCCGAGACACCACGGAACAGCGCCATCCAGTTGTGGCGGTGCGCGTCGATCATACCGGGGGTGACAATCGCCCCTTGTGCATCAATCACCTGCGCATCAGTGTGGTGATCAAATGCCTGTATATCAGTACTGATTGCACTGATCCGGTTGCCTTCGATCAGTATCGCGCCGTTGATAATATCGCCGGTGGCATCATCCATTGTGATGATTGTGCCGCCGCGGATGATTTTTTTATTGTTTTCCATGCTGGCCTCTCTGGTTAATATCAAAAATGTACTTACCAGTACATTACAATCTGATTATAAAATCAACCTGTAAATCGGCAGCATAAAATCCATCTTATTTTCCGGGAAAAGGGGACGTTTATTCTCCGTTCCGGAAGAAAAAAGAAAATAATTCTTATTTTTCAGCAAAATATCCCGTGATTTCTGACAGACAAAAATGAGAAACCTGTACTTTTTTACCTCATTTTTTATGTCTCTCTCTCATAAAAACTCAGCACAAAACATCAACAAAGCGTAAAACAAAGGTCTTAAGCACTGAGATTATCGCTGCGAAAGGCCGCCTCTGAAGAAAAATAGTCCTGATAATCCGTTGTTATTTCAGCTGTTATCGTTATGTGCTTATGAATTAATTTAATTAATTGATAAAGTTTTCCCTATAGTTTCCGATAACCAGTCATTTACTGAGTATCCGGAGGAATGATGTTTCTGCGCAGCATTAAAATCAGTACGAAACTTTTCGTGGCTTTTGGCTTTTCCATTCTGCTGATGATTATCAGTGCCACACTGTCCGTTGTCAGTCTGAACAACGCCAATGACGGCATCCGCGATATCCTGGACGAGGACTATCCTGTCACGGTAAAAGCAAACTTACTGATTGATTACTTTCATGATTTTGTCGGTATTCAACAGCTTTTACTGCTGGATGATAAGAACCCTCAGATTCGTCAGCTGGCTGCCGGTGCCTCCGAAACCAGTAAAAAAATCACCCTGATCCTGGATGAATTTAATGAGACGCTGAAAGATGAGGCATCTCAGAACATCCTGAAAGAAATCCGCGATGTTCGTCAGAAATACCTTACTTCTCAGCGCCGCATGGTTCAGTTCTCACAAAACGGAGATGAAGCCGCCGCAATCAATGAGATGGTGAATACCACCGCCGGTATCCAGCGCGCTTACCGCGATAATGTGATGCAGTTAATCGCCATTCAGGATGCGCATATGAAAGAGGCGGGAAATCAGGTGGAGAGTAATTTTAAAACCAACCGTCTCCTGCTGATCACCCTGACCATCATCAGTGCCATCATCAGTGCCGTACTGGCACAGATTATTGTACGCAGTATCACCCGTCCGCTGGATAAAGCCGTGACGCTTGCCCGCGCCATTGCACAAGGGGATCTGACACAGCAGATCAATGTCACGCATCATGATGAAACCGGCGTGCTGCTCAATGCGCTGGCTGAAATGCAGGTGCATTTGCAGGATATCGTGACCGAAGTGAAAAACGGCGCGGTCAGCCTGTCTGCCACCGCAGAGCAGATTGTTGCCGGTAACCAGAACCTGGCTGCCCGTACGGAAGAACAGGCCGCGTCGGTGGAAGAAACGGCGGCCTCCATGGAGCAGATCACCGCAACGGTGAAAAACACCGCTGCCAATACCCTTAAGGCAA
Organism: Morganella sp. TYF_1; assembly: GCF_043105645.1. Classification (NCBI taxonomy): domain Bacteria; kingdom Pseudomonadati; phylum Pseudomonadota; class Gammaproteobacteria; order Enterobacterales; family Morganellaceae; genus Morganella; species Morganella sp. TYF_1. The sequence continues at coordinate 312,797 of NZ_JBICLU010000018.1, forward strand.
CCACGCTGTCGGCAGATACCGCCGGGGTGGTGAAACACAACGGCGAGATGATGGAACAGGTGACGGATAAAATCCGCACGATCAACACCACCGCCACCCGGATGTCAGACATTATCAATCTGATTGATTCGATTGCGTTCCAGACCAATATTCTGGCGCTGAATGCCGCCGTGGAGGCCGCCAGAGCCGGTGAGCACGGGCGCGGTTTTGCGGTGGTCGCCGGTGAGGTTCGTCTGCTGGCGCAGCGCAGCGCCGATTCTGCCAGTGAGATCCGCACACTGATTGAAAACTCTGCCGGTCAGACCCGCGAGGGATTACAACTGGTGGAAGATGCGGCTGAATCACTGCGCGGTATTATCAGTAATGTCAGCCAGATGGATGATTTACTGCATGAGATCGGTCACGCCAGCCATGAACAGACTGACGGCATTACCCAGATCAACAGCGCTATCGGACTGATTGATTCCGCCACCCAGCAGAATGCCACCCTGGTGGAACAGTCGGTTGCCGCCGCCTCTTCCCTGAATGAGCAGGCCGGTACACTCAATGAGATGGTCGGGGTCTTTCAGCTTACCGGAACGCCGTCTTAATAACGCACGGTGATAACGGGCATCACTGCCCGTTATCACTGTTCCGGACAGCTGTCAGAGAAAACCGTACATCGCGGAAAAGAACCAGCCGCACACGCAGGAAACCCCGACACCAATCAGTCCCGGCGCAATAAAGCTGTGGTTAATCACAAAGCGCCCGATTTTGGTGGTACCTGAGCGGTCGAACTGGATAGCCGCCAGGTCACTCGGGTAGGTCGGCAGAATGTAGTAACCGTAACAGGCCGGTGCGGATGCCACGATATAGGCCGGATTTACCCCGATAGCCAGCGCCAGCGGAACCACTGCCGCCAGAGCCGCCGCCTGCGAGTTAACAAACTTGGACACCAGCAGCAGCACCACCGCGTAAGCCCACGGATACTCTTTGACCAGCGATCCCAGCACACTCTCAATCTGCTCAAGGTGAGCACCGAACATGGTTTCCGCCATCCACGCGATACCGTAAACCGCCACAATCGCGATCATCCCCGAGCGGAACACTTCATTTTTCGAAATAGATGCCGGTTTGGTATCGGTAAAAATGATAATTAATGCCCCGGCCAGCAGCATAAAGATCTGAATCACCAGAACCATCGACAGCGGCTTGCCGTCAAAAACCGGCCTCAGCCACGGAAAGGCCCCCAGTGATGCCACGACCGCGATAGAGGCCAGAAAGATCCACATTGCCAGCCAGTTACTGGCGGGTAATTTTTTATTGAGCAGCGTGGCGGTATCGCCGTAGACGTATTTCCGGTTTTCCGGTTTTGCGATAAACGCCTGAAATTCCGGATCCTTATCCAGATCTTTGCCGCGATACCAGCTGAAGATACCGATACACAGTATCCCGATCAGGGTGGACGGAATGGTGATCGCCAGCAGGTCAACAAAGCCCAGATGTTTGCCGTTGATGGTCACATCCCCCAGCATAGCGACCAGGGAGACCACGGCAACCGACACCGGGCTGGCGATTATCCCCATCTGGGAACCGATTGTACTGGCTGCCATCGGCCTTTCCGGGCGAATATTATTTTTAATCGCGACATCATAGATGATAGGTAAGATGGTGTAGACGACATGACCGGTGCCGCACAGAATGGTCAGCAGACAGGTCACAAACGGTGCCACAATTGAGACATATTTCGGATTACGCCGCAGCAGACGCTCTGCTATCTGCAGCATCACATCCAGTCCCCCGGAAGCCTGCAGAGTAGCCGATGCCGCCACGACCGCAATAATCACCAGCATCACATCCACCGGCGGCTTTCCGGGCTTTAAGTGGAAGACAAAAACCAGCAGCACCAGGCCTATCCCGCCCAGCAATCCCAGGGCAATCCCGCCTTTGCGCGCCCCGTAAAACAGACAGATCAATACCACGACAAGCTGGATAGCAAAATCCATAACTAACTCCTTTTAGGTACTTAAAAATCCGTGGGTCTGTATCACCTGGTTTCACTATAAAGCGCACAAAATAACCATTTTTTGATGTAAACAATAAAAACGGCCGGAAAACAGAACAGTTTTTCTATAACAGTGACGGAGGTAAAAAAAAACAGCCGGGGGTATTCAGGGAACGGAGACAAACCGGTAACCGATACCGGTTTCAGTGATGAAATGCTGAGGACGGGCAGGATCTGTTTCCAGCTTCTGGCGCAGATGCCCCATGTAAATACGCAGGTAGTGGGCGTGTTCGACGGCGTTCGGCCCCCACACCTCATTGAGCAGTTGCCGCTGGGTCAGCACTTTGCCGCTGTGGCCGATAAGAATAGTCAGCAGGCGGAATTCAATCGGCGTGAGATGCACTTCCTGCCCGCCTTTACTGACCTGGCGCGCGGCAATATCCACACAGATATCCCCGAACGCATAGACGGGATCGTTCTTTTCACTGCCGGGATAGCGGCGCATCAGCACCCGCAGCCGCGCCTGTAACTCCCCGACACCAAAGGGTTTGGTCATGTAGTCATCCGCGCCGGCATCCAGCGCGGCAATTTTGTCATGCTCACTGTCACGGGCGGAAAGCACCAGCACCGGTACGGAACTCCACTGACGGAATTCCTGCACAAAGGTGATGCCGTCACCGTCCGGCAGCCCAAGGTCGAGGATCACCAGGTCCGGTTTGCGGGTCGCGGCTTCCACCAGCCCGCGCGCCAGGTCTTTCGCTTCAAACACACGCACGGAATCCCCTTCCAGCGCGGTGCGCAGAAGGCGGCGGATCCCTTTTTCATCTTCAACAATCAGTACAGTGGTCACAGCAGGTTATCATCTTCATCAATCACGGGCGGATCTTCACAGGGTAGACGGATATGGAAGCTTGCGCCACCCCCGTCACGGTTTCCGGCTAAAATAGTGCCGCCATGCACTTCGGCAATGGCCCGGCAGATCGCCAGCCCGAGGCCGATCCCCGGAATGGCGGATTCTTTCTGACCGCGCGAAAATTTCTCAAATATCAGTGCTTCCTGTCCGGCCGGGATACCCGGTCCGTTATCCCACACTTCAATATCAATCATATTGTCCGACAACCGCGAGCGGATGCCAATCTGCGCCTGCGGCCCGGCGTATTTTATCGCGTTTTCCAGCAGATTGATCAACACCCGTTCAAACAACGGGCCGTCAGCACAAATCAGCTGCATCGGGTCATTGAGGTCAATCTGCACCGAATCTGTGTCAAAGCGCGGTTTCAGCATTTGCAGGGCACTGCCGATCACCTCTTCCAGCGGCAGCCACTCTTTATTGAGATTAAAGCCGCCGGACTGGATCCGCGCCATATCCAGCAGGTTATTGACCAGCCGCGTGGTGCTGAGGATGTGCTGGCGGATCTCATTGGCCTGCGCGGCATACGGCGAACCTTCGCTGGTCAGATCCAGCGTCAGGATCTCCGCCTGACCAAACAACACGGTCAGCGGTGTGCGCAGATCATGAGACAGCGCCGCCAGCAGTGAGTTGCGCACCTGCTCACGTTCACTGACCAGCCGCGACTGCGCCTCGCGTTCTGTCAGGGTGCGGCGCTCCAGTGCCCCCGCTGCCAGCAGGATCAGGGTTTCCAGCAGCCGCTGCTGTTCGGGGATCAGCAGCTGACGGCGGTTATACGGCTCCACAATCACCACGCCGTAGACTTTTTCTGTCGTGCAGACCGGCAGGATCTGATACGGCACACCGGGCAGTGTGCCGGTACCGAACCCGGCGGGCTGGCCTTTGTCATAACTCCAGCGGATGATGGCATCGTCACGGCCGTTATCGGCTGTGCCGCCGCCGGCCGGGATCAGATTCCCCTGTTCATCCGGCAGCAACATTTCACAGCGGGCATGCAGGCTGTGGCTGATAAAGTGGCAACTGACCGAGGCAATATCATCAGATTCCCGCGCCACCGCCAGGGCTTTCGACATTTCATAGAGATGCCAGGTACGCTGTTCGCGGTAACGCGCCACCCGCGCCTGATAACGGACACCGGCAGTCAGACTGCCGATCACCAGCCCGACCGTCATCATCACGGCGAAAGTGAGCAGATACTGCATATCCGAGACAGCCAGCGTGCCTTTCGGGTTGATCAGAAAGAGATCAAAGCTGATAACGTTAATAATGGTGGCAAACACAGAAGGCCAGCGCCCGTAGAACCTCGCCACCACCACCACACCCAGGATATAGAGCATCACCAGGTTAGCATTATCAAAGGCCATCAGCCAGTGGTGCGCCATCAGCGTGGTGATGGCACAAATCAGTGCCGCAATAACGCAGCCCTGCAAATCGGTTTTGTGTTTATCCAGAAACGGCCGGTTGTCGCTGAATTTTTCGCGGTTTTCCGGCTGCCTGTCCTGCGGAGCGATCATCACCACATCCAGATCAGCGGCACTGCGGCTGAGCTGTTCCTGTAATTTGTCGCGCCGCCACCAGGATGTCCGTTCATGGCGGGCAATCATAATTTTGCCGAGGTTATTTTCCCGCGCATAGCGGATCACCGCCCGGCTCTCCTCCGGCTCTGCCAGCGTTGCCGTGGTGGCACCCAGTTGCTGTGCCAGTGACAGGGTGGTGAGGAGGGTACGCCGCTGCGGAGACGGTAATTTATGCCGTGCAGGCGTTTCAACAAAAATGGCATGCCAGTCACTGCCGAGCCGTGCCGCCAGCCGGGCGGCGGCACGCACCAGTTTTTCATTGCCGCCGTCCGGACGCAGGCAGACCAGAATCGCATCGCGGGTGTGCCAGACTTTCTCCTGCCCTTTCCGTTCCCGCCAGGCACGCATCTGTTCATCGACACGGTCGGTGGTCCGGCGCAGCGCCAGTTCACGCAGTGCCAGCAGATTGCCTTTGCGGAAAAAGTGCTCGATCGCCCGCTCCGCCTGAGCCGGGAGATACACTTTCCCCTCGCGCAGTCTGTCGAGCAGGTCGTCCGGGGTTAAATCCACCAGCACTATTTCATCGGCGGCATCAAACACCGGGTCCGGCACGGTTTCCCGCACACGAACACCGGTCACGCCGCCGACAATGTCATTCAGGCTTTCCAGGTGCTGCACATTGATGGTGGTGAGGACATCGATCCCGGCATTGAGCAGCTCTTCCACATCCTGCCAGCGTTTCGGGTGGCGGGCGCCGGGGATATTGGTGTGCGCCAGTTCGTCCATCAGGATCACCGCCGGATGCAGTGCCAGTGCGCGATCGAGATCAAACCCCGCCACCTGCCGTCCCCGGTAGTTGTGTTTTTTCAGCGGCAGAATGCGCAGCCCTTCCAGCAACGCGGCGGTTTCACTGCGACCGTGGGTTTCCACCACCCCGGCCAGCACATCAATGCCCTGTTCACGCAGCCGCTGCGCCTCTTTCAGCATGGCGTAGGTTTTCCCGACCCCCGCACAGGCACCGAAGAAGATCTTCAGTTTTCCGCGCGGGCGCTCTGTGACCTGTGCCAGTAACTGGTCAGGATCGGGACGCAGTGGCTCATCATACATAATGCTGTCCTTCCGTTAGTTCAGGCTGGTTTTGTCCGTCACATGTGCATCCAGCGCCAGGTTCAGTGTCAGCACATTCACGATCGGCACACCGGTAAACGCAGGCACCGGGGTGGTGATATGTTCGCGGATCAGTTTCTCCACCTCAGCCTGTGTCATATTACGCGCTTTGGCAACACGCGGTGCCTGCCAGTAAGCGGCCTCCGGGGAGATATCCGGGTCCAGCCCGCTGGCAGAGGCGGTCACCAGGTCAACCGGCACCGTATGCGACGCGTCCGGGTTTTCCTCCCTTAATGTCTCTGCCCGCTGCGCCACCCGCTGTAACAGTTCCGGGTTGCCGGTGCTCAGGTTGCTGCCGCCGGAACTCAGTGCGTTATACGGATGCTCCGCCGTTTCTGACGGGCGTCCGTGAAAATAGCCGGGCTGTGTAAACGGCTGGCCGATCAGCGCCGAGCCTTTGACTTCGTTATTCACTTCAATCAGTGAGCCGTTGGCCTGGCGGGCAAACCACCACTCCCCGAGTGAGGTGGTCAGCAGAGGATAAAATACCCCTGTTACCAGTGCCAGAACCAGAAATATTATGATTGCGGGACGTATCTGACTCATTGTTTATCCTTATACTAACCCTGTCAGGGTCAGTAACATATCGATCAATTTTATACCGATAAACGGCACAACCAGGCCACCCAGTCCGTAGATCCACAGATTACGGCGTAACATCTGTGCAGCACTCAGGGCGTGATACGGCACCCCTTTCAGCGCCAGCGGGATCAGAAAGACAATAATCAGGGCATTAAAGATCACCGCACTTAACATGGCGGAATCCGGTGAGTGCAGGCGCATGATATTAAGCGCATCCAGCTGCGGATAAGTCACCGCAAACGCCGCCGGGATAATGGCAAAATACTTGGCGATATCATTGGAGATACTGAACGTGGTCAGCGAACCGCGTGTCATCAGCATCTGTTTACCGATATGCACCACCTCAATCAGCTTGGTCGGGTTGGAGTCCAGATCGACCATATTCCCCGCCTCTTTCGCCGCCTGGGTGCCCGAGTTCATGGCAACCGCAACATCCGCCTGTGCCAGAGCCGGCGCATCATTGGTGCCGTCGCCGGTCATTGCCACCAGCCGCCCTTCTTTCTGGTACTGACGGATCAGCGCCAGTTTGGCTTCCGGCGTCGCTTCCGCGAGGAAATCATCCACCCCGGCTTCGGCGGCAATCGCCGCCGCCGTCAGCCGGTTATCCCCTGTGATCATCACCGTTTTGATCCCCATCTGACGCAGTTGTGCAAAGCGTTCGCGGATCCCGCCTTTTACGATATCTTTCAGGGCGATCACGCCGAGCACACGGTGCTCTTCCGCCACCACCAGCGGAGTACCGCCGCCGCGTGCAACCTCTTCCACCAGTTTGTCAACCTGCGCCGGGAAGTGACCGTGGTTGGCCTCAATATAACGGCGGATAGCATCCACGGAACCTTTGCGGATAGTGCGTCCGTCCACATTGATACCGCTCATGCGGGTCTGAGCGGTAAACGGAATAAAGGTGGCATTCAGGCTTTCCAGGTTGCGTGCCCGCAGGCTGAAACGCTGTTTTGCCAGCACCACGATACTGCGCCCTTCCGGGGTTTCATCCGCCAGGGATGACAGCTGTGCCGCATCCGCCAGCGTTTTTTCATCCACACCGGGTGCGGCGAGGAAAGCAGAGGCCTGACGGTTACCCAGCGTGATAGTGCCGGTTTTGTCCAGCAGCAGCACGTCCACATCCCCGGCAGCTTCCACCGCCCGGCCGCTGGTGGCGATCACGTTAGCCGCCAGCATGCGGCTCATCCCTGCCACACCAATGGCGGAGAGCAGGCCGCTGATGGTGGTCGGGATCAGACAGACCAGCAGGGCGATCATGACCGTCAGAGTGACCGGATGACCGGTATAGGCGGTAAACGGCCAGAGTGTCGCCACCGCCAGCAGGAACACAATACTCAGGGCAGCCAGCAAAATGGTCAGAGCAATCTCGTTCGGCGTTTTGCTGCGTTTCGCGCCTTCGACCATGCTGATCATGCGGTCAAGGAAGCTGTCGCCCGGGTTGGCACTGCACTCAATAATCAGCCAGTCGGACAGAATGCGGGTCCCGCCGGTAACAGAGGCAAAATCGCCGCCGGATTCGCGGATCACCGGGGCGGATTCACCGGTAATCGCGCTCTCATCCACAGATGCGCCGCCTTCCAGCACGGTACCGTCACACGGGATCAGATCGCCCGCTTCCACCAGTACCCAGTCCCCTTTGCGCAGGGTGTCGGCAGAGACCATATCAAAGCCGCTGTCACGCTGTGCCGCATGCAGACGACGTGCGCGGCTGGTTTTTTTCATCCCTTTCAGGCTGTCGGCCTGCGCTTTGCTGCGCCCTTCCGCCAGCGCTTCGGCGAAGTTGGCAAACAGCACGGTAAACCACAGCCACAGGGCGATGGTGAGGGTAAATCCGCCGTTACCGCTGATAAATCCGCTGAACATCCCGGCGGCCAGCAGTGTGGTCAGCAGGCTGCCGCACCAGACAATAAACATCACCGGATTCTGCCACTGCACCACCGGCGAAAGCTTGCGGAATGCATCCGGCAGTGCGCGGTGCACCAGTGCGGGTTCAAATAATCGCTGTGTCTGACGACTCATGGTGTTCTCCCGTCAATCACTTAAGTAAATCAAGAAATTCCGCCACCGGCCCCAGTGCCAGTGCAGGAACAAAGGTCAGTGCGCCGATCAGTAATATTGCGGCAATCAGCAGCCCGGTAAACAGCGGCCCGGTTGTCGGCAATGTGCCTGCACCGGCGGTCCGGATAGTTTTGCTGACCAGCGAACCCGCCAGCATCATCACCAGCGCAATCACCACAAAACGACCCGCAAGCATGCAGAATGCCAGCAGCAGGTTCCAGAACGGGGTGTTGGTACTCAGCCCGGCAAAGGCACTGCCGTTATTGTTTGACGCGGATGAGAGGGCATACAGTACTTCACTGAAGCCGTGTGCGCCCGGATTGAGCATGGCGCCGCGTCCGGCTTCCGTCATCATCGCCAGTGCCGTACCGCCGAGAACCAGCGCCGGGGTGACCAGAATCGCCAGCGCGGTCAGTTTCATCTCCCGAACCTCAATTTTTTTGCTGAGGTATTCCGGCGTGCGGCCAATCATCAGTCCGGCGATAAAAACGGCGAGGAAGACAAACAGCATCATGCCGTAGAAACCGGCCCCCACGCCGCCGAAGATCACTTCACCGATCTGCATCAGCCACAGCGGCACCAGACCGCCCAGCGGAGTCAGGGAATCATGCATGCTGTTTACCGCACCGCAGGAGGCGGCTGTAGTCACAGCCACAAACAGCCCGGTGGCAAGGATACCGAAACGGCTCTCTTTCCCTTCCATATTGAACGCGCTGTCGATCCCCATGCCCGCAAAGGCCGGATTTCCGTGCGTTTCACTCCACATCACCGCCACAGCGGCGGCGACAAAGACAATGGTCATTGCCGCCAGCAGCGCACGCCCCTGGCCCGGATTACCGGCACAGCGCCCGAATGCAAAACAGAGTGCCGCCGGGATCAGGAAAATCGCCAGCATCTGCACAAAGTTAGTCAGCGCCGTCGGGTTTTCAAACGGATGCGCCGAGTTGGCCCCGAAGAATCCGCCGCCGTTGGTGCCGAGCAGTTTAATCGCTTCCTGGGAAGCCACCGGCCCCATCGGCAGCACCTGCTGCACGCCTTCCGGCGTGATAATAGTTTGATAATCATGGAAGTTCTGAATAACGCCCTGCGAAATAAAGAACAGCGCAATAATCACAGAGAGTGGTAACAGTAACCACAGCGTGATGCGGGTCAGATCTGCCCACGCATTGCCGAGTGTCTGTACAGAGCGGCGGCACAGGGCGCGGATCAGGGCAAACGCCACGGCGATACCGGTGGCGGCGGACAGGAAGTTCTGTACTGTCAGCCCGGCCATCTGGCTGAAGTAGCTGACCGTGGATTCCCCGCTGTAAGACTGCCAGTTGGTATTAGTGACAAAACTGACCGCCGTATTCAGCGCCAGATCCCATGACATCCCCGGGAAGTGACGCGGGTTGAGCGGTAAATCCGCCTGCAGCATCAGGATCGCCGTCAGGAATATCAGTCCCAGCGCATTAAACAGCAGCAGTGCCGTCAGATATCCCTGCCAGCGCATTTCGTCGCGGCCAATTCCCGCAAAGCGCCACAGTACACCTTCCACACGGCGCAGCACCGGCAGCGGTGTGCCGTCAATAAAGCAGACCAGCAGATTACTGAGTAGTTTTGCCGCAATCAGCAAAACAATCAGAAACCCGGCGATAAGTAAAAAGGCATTCGCGGCCATCAGAATTTCTCCGCCTTAATCAGGGCATAAAGGAGGTATGCCAGCAGCAGTAATGTACCGGCGATACCTGCAATAAGAGCCAGACTCATAACTTGTCCTTACATGTGTGAGGTATTCATCATTGAGTCTAGAAAAGCGGGTGCAAAGATGTCGCAAAATTCGGCGGGAAAGGTATAAAAAAAGTATAAAAATGCGGGTTTCCGTCAACCCGCCCTGTTATCACAAGTCCAGATGGAAAAACTGATGATGTTCACCGGCCTGATAATCACCAAACGCCGCCCCGGACTGAAAACCACAGCGGCGGTACAGCGCCAGCGCCGCTTCAAAATCCGGATGGCAGCCGGTCTCGAGGCTCAGGCGGGTCATACCATCCTGTTTTGCCTGTGCAATAATGTGCAGCAGCAGTAATTTACCCGCCCCTTTGCCGCGAAAATCCGGATGAGCCCGCATCGATTTTATTTCACCCTGCGTATCAGAAAGCGGTTTCAGCGCCCCGACAGCCGCGATACGGTCACCGTCCCATACACTCCAGACACGGATGTTATCCGCCCGCAGACCACTTTGGTCCAGGGCATAAACATGCTCCTGCGGCGTATTTTGCGCCATTCCCTGTAAATGCAGGGCAATCAGCGCCCCGGTTTGCGGTGAGGATAAATCATCCGCTTTTATTACAAAATCGTACTCAGTCATAAATGCCTCATATAGCTATAAACGGTAAAAAATCCGGTTTTTTGTCTGCAATAATGACTGCAATAATCATTCCATTTTTTCTGTCTGCCTTTTCCGCCGGTTCCCGTTGCAGAAAAGCGCATTTTGCACCATTGTGGTGCACCATCAGCGGGCATCCGGGCCTGCCCGCTTTTTACATTGGTCATGATCACCCGGTTATGTCCGCAGGAAACTGATGCCATCATCAATAACAGGATGTGTAATGAAAACCGTCACCACCGCAGGACTCCTGCTTGCCGTACTGTTTACTGCCGCGCCGCTTCAGGCGAAACAGGCGGCAGTACAACATACCGAAGCCAGGGCACTGCGCGGTAATATTGCCGCACAGATAACACTGGCGGATGACTTCCGCGCACAGCAGGATATTGTGCAGGCCAAATACTGGTACCGGAAAGCCGCAGAACAAAATAACCCGTATGCCCAGAATGAGCTGGGAAAACTGCTCCTGCTCAATGATCAGTCTGTGAAGTCATTACAGGACGCCAAAGTCTGGTTTGAAAAAGCCGCAGTGCAGAAATATGCGCCGGGACAGGTAAATCTGGCCAATGTGTACCTTCATCTGGCCGATTTAAACCATCGTGACAACAAAGAGATGGTGCAGGCCCATTACTGGTTTGAACAGGCAGCCAGGCAGAATATGGCCGTTGCCCGGTATCAGCTGGGTATGATGTATTTATATGGCGAAGGGGCGGATCAGGATATCAGTAAAGCCAGAACCTGGTTCGAGAAAGCGGCAGCTCAGGATCAGCCGGACGCGCTTTATCAGCTGGGTGTAATGTATTATCGCGGAAAAGGTTGTGAACGGAGTGATTGCGCCATTGCCCGGAATTTTTATGAGCGCGCGGCGCGGCAGTCACACGGCCCGGCTCAGTTTTATCTCGCCATGATGTCTCTTCAGGGGCACGGCACGCAGCAGGATTACGGCAAAGGTGTGGCGCTGATGAAAGCCGCCTGTGACAACGGCGAGCCTGAAGCCTGCCCGTGGGTAAAAAATCTGACAGAAAATGAGGATACATTCCGTCAGATTTTCTCCGGAAAACCGTAATCATCCGCCCAGATAGGCGCTTCTGACCGCTTCATTCACCAGCAGTGCCGGACCGGTATCCTCCAGTACGACCCGCCCGTTTTCAAGCACATAACCTCTGTCTGCCAGTTTCAGCGCCTGGTTGGCATTCTGTTCGACCAAAAAGATAGTCATACCCGCATCGCGCAGTTCACGGATGGTATCGAAAATCTGCATAATAATAATCGGCGCCAGCCCGAGGGACGGTTCATCCAGCAGTAACAGCTGAGGACTGCTCATCAGCGCGCGGCCGATAGCCAGCATCTGCTGCTCACCACCGGACATTGTTCCCGCCCGCTGATGGCGGCGCTCCTGAAGCCTCGGGAAAAGCTCATATACCTGAGCAATCCGTGCCTGATACTGCGGTTTGGATGCAAAAAATCCGCCCATGGCCAGATTCTCTTCTACCGTCATCCGCCCGAACACGCGCCGCCCTTCCGGCACCAGTGCAATGTCTTTGCGCATGATCTGAGCCGTCGGCAGTGCCGTGATGTTCTCCCCGAGATAGCGGATCTCACCGGTGGTTGCCCGCGGCTCCCCGCACAGTGTGCTGAGCAGCGTGGTTTTCCCCGCGCCGTTCGCGCCGATCAGGGTGACAATTTCCCCTTTGCGCACCGACAGGCTGACGTCATGCAGCGCCTGAATTTTGCCGTACTGCGCGGAGACACGATTAAATTCCAGCATCAGTATGCCTCCCCCAAATACGCACGGATCACATCCGGATGGTTGCGGATCGCCGCCGGGCTGCCGCTTGCCAGCGGCGTTCCCTGGTTCACCACATAGATCCGGTCTGAAATTCCCATCACCAGTTTCATATCATGTTCGATCAGCAGGACAGAGACGCCGTGCTCCGCCCGCAGTTCCGCGATCAGTGCATCGAGGTCGTCCGTTTCTTTCGGGTTCAGCCCGGCCGCCGGTTCATCCAGCATCAGAATATCCGGCCGGGTCACCATACAGCGGGCGATTTCCAGCCGCCGCTGCTGACCATACGCCAGGTTACCCGCCTGCCGGTTTGCCAGTGCCGTCAGCCCGATTCTGTCCAGCCACATCACCGCACGCTCCGTGGCTTCACGCTGATCACGGCGGAATGAGGGCAATGTCAGCAGCCCGGCGAGTAATCCGCTTTTATGATGCTGATGCTGCGCCACCAGCAGGTTTTCAATCACCGTCATTTCCCGGAATAAACGCACATGCTGGAAGGTGCGGATCATACCGAGACGGGCGATTGCCTGTCCGGATAACCCCTGCACCGGTTTTCCGCGCAGCAGGATCTGCCCGTCCGCCGGTTTGTAGAAACCGGTCAGGCAGTTGAAGATCGTGGTTTTTCCCGCACCGTTGGGGCCGATCAGAGAGACTATCTCGCCCCGGTTCAGCTCCAGCGATACATTGTTCACCGCCAGCAGGCCACCGAAACGCATAGTCAGGCCGGAGACCTGCAATAAGGTATCAGTCATTGCGCACCTCCGGTTTTTTCCGCATCCGTTGTGCTGACTTTCAGGTGCGGACGCGACACCGGCAGTAATCCCTGCGGTCGCCAGACCATCATCAGCACCATCAGCGCCCCGAGCAACAGCATGCTGTAAGCGTTCAGATCACGCATCATTTCACGGGAAACCACCAGGATAACGGCGGCCAGAATCACCGAGGTTTGTGAGCCCATACCGCCCAGCACCACCACTGCCAGCACAAAAGCCGATTCTGTGAAGGTAAAGGATTCCGGGCTGATAAAACCCTGACGGGCGGCAAATAACGTACCCGCCACCCCGGCAAAGGCCGCACTGATGGTAAACGCCGTCAGTTTGATACGTGTCGGGCTGAGCCCCAGAGAGCGGCAGGCGATTTCATCCTCACGCAGCGCTTCCCACGCCCGGCCCAACGGCATTCTCAGTAACCGGCTGATAATAAACAGTGTTGCCAGTACCAGCAGCAGCGCGACCAGATACAGGAAGATAATACGATCGCCCGGGTCATACGCCAGGCCGAAGAAATTGTGGAACGTATCCCAGCCGCCCTCTTTGGCGGTCCGGCTGAATTCCAGTCCGAACAGCGTCGGTTTCGGGATCTGACTGATGCCGTTCGGCCCGCCGGTAAATTCCGTATTATTCAGCAGCAGAATACGGACAATTTCCCCGAAGCCGAGTGTCACAATCGCCAGATAATCCCCGCGCAGCCGCAGTACCGGGAAACCAAGCAGTAAACCGGACAGCGCTGCGGCAATACCGGCCAGCGGCAGGCTTTGCCAGAATCCCCAGCCGAAATAGTGGTTCATCAGCCCGTAGGTGTAGGCACCGATAGCGTAGAATCCGGCGTAGCCCAGCACCAGCAGGCCGGATAACCCGACCACCACATTCAGCCCGAGGCCGAGCATCACATAAATAAGGGTTAAGGTGGCGACATCCACACTGCCGCGCGACACCATAAACGGCCAGATAATGGCAGCGATAATAATCAGCCCGGCAATAATTTTCTGCGTGTTGGTGGAGCCGTCAAAACCCGGCAGGGAACAGCTGCTTTTCGGCAGACGCGCCGTCAGTTTTTTCAGTGACGGGCGCACCAGCTGAAAGATAAAGACAATCACACAGCCGGTGCCGATCCACTCCCAGCGGACAGCATCGGCGTTGCGGACTATCAGACGGGTGCCGTCGAGGGACAATTGCAGCCCCATCATCACCGAGGCCAGCACAAACAGCGTTACGGTGGCGACAATGGCGTTGATCCAGTGAGATTTTGTCATACCTTTTCAACCTCCGGACGCCCGAGGATCCCGGTCGGCATCACCAGTAACACAAGGATAAGCAAGCCGAATGAAACCACATCTTTATATTCCGTACTGAAATAGGCGGAGGTCATGGCTTCTGACACGCCGAGGATCACCCCGCCGATCATCGCCCCGGGAATACTGCCGATCCCGCCGAGAACCGCTGCGGTAAAGGCTTTCATCCCGGCCATAAAGCCAATGTACGGGTTGATCACGCCGTAAAACTGCCCCAGCAGCACCCCGGCCACCGCTGCCATTGCTGCACCGATCACAAAGGTCAGTGCGATTACGCGATCGGTGTTGATCCCGAGCAAACCGGCCATTTTCAGATCTTCCGCACAAGCCCGGCAGGCACGCCCCATTCGTGAGTAACGGATAAAAAGGGTCAGCGCCAGCATGGCCAGCACCGTCACCACCCAGATGGTGATCTGCATAGCGGAAACCGTGGCGGAGAAACCGCCGCTTTCCCCGAAGGTCCAGCGACCGTTGATCAGCCCGGGCAGCGCGAGATCGCGGGAGCCCTGGGAAAGACTGACAAAGTTTTGCAGAAAAATGGACATCCCGATCGCCGAAATCAGGGCAATCAGCCGTTTTGAGTGACGGACGGGCCGGTAGGCGACCCGTTCGATACTCCAGCCATAGGCACTGGCAATAATTATCGCTGTAATAAATGCAGCGGTAATTAACAGCCAGCCGACATCAATCCCCAGCATCATCAGCCCGGCAATTACAATAAACGAGACGTAACTGCCGATCATATACACTTCGCCGTGGGCAAAGTTAATCATGCCGATAATGCCGTACACCATGGTGTAACCGATGGCGATCAGGGCATAAGTGCTTCCCAGCGTTAATCCGTTCAGCAATTGTTGCGTAAAATATAATAATTGTTCTGACATAGCGCACTCCCCTGAAACACACTGCCCGCATCAGTCACCACTGCGGATCAGTTCAGCGGTGATGAGGTTCCGTCTTTGTGCCATTCAAATACGCCGAACTCGAAACCTTTCAGATCCCCGTTTGGTGTCCAGCTCAGTTCGCCCATGACCGTTTCGACCGGCTTACCTTTCAGATCGGCGGCCAGATCCGCCGGTTCCATGCTGCCGCTGCGCTGCATTGCGGTGGTCAGTGACTGTAATGCGGCATAGGTTGTCCAGACGAATGGCCCTGTGGCATCCAGTTTCTTCGCTGCCAGGGCATCCACCACCGGTTTGTTGGCAGGCACCTGGTCATAGCGTTTCGGCAGCGTCACCAGCATGCCTTCAGATGCGTCACCGGCAATGTTGGAGAGTGAGGAGTTACCCACGCCTTCCGGCCCCATAAAGCGGATATTCAGCCCCGCCTGTTTTGCCTGGCGTAAAATCTGTCCCATTTCCGGGTAGTAACCGCCGAAATAGACAAAATCGACATTTTCTTTCTTCAGACGCGCCACCAGCGCGGAGAAATCTTTATCACCCGCCGTGACCCCTTCAAACAGCACTTCTTTCACCCCGGCGTTGTTCAGATTGTCTTTCACGGAACGCGCCAGGCCTTCACCGTACTGCTGCTTGTCATGCACCACGGCAATACGCTGCGGTTTCACTTTTTCGAGGATATATTTTGCGGCAGTCGGGCCCTGGTCAGAATCCAGGCCGGTGGTGCGCATGATCAGGCTGTAACCGCGCGTGGTTAAATCCGCATTGGTTGCCGCCGGGGTGATCATCAGGATCCCTTCGTCCTCATAAATATCTGACGCGGGTTGTGTGGAGGAGGAGCAGAGGTGTCCGATCACATAACGCATGCCGTCATTAATCACTTTGTTGGCGACCGCCACCGCCTGTTTCGGGTCACAGGCGTCATCGTATTCGGTGATCACCAGTTTATTGCCGTTAATCCCGCCTTTGGCGTTGATGTCCTCAATCGCCTGACGGGCACCGGTAAACTCCATATCACCGTATTGTGCGACCGGCCCGGACATTGCGCCCACCACCGCGACTTTAATATCTTCAGCGTACGCCGCTGCACTTAATGCACAGGATACAGCCCCGGCAATGACGGCCATTTTCATTGTTTTTTTCATCAGAACATCCCCATCGGTTAGCGTTGCAGTGACCGGACGGTCAGCATGTGCGGTATTTTTAAAAGTTCCGTTATAATGAGTCGCATTACATTAATTAATGCTTTATTTTCAGTTCATTAAACAGGATTTTTATTCTGAAAAGCAAATCAGAAAAGGAGATTATTGCATCATTAACAGGATAATATCCGGTTGCAATCGGGTGTTTTTTCGGCAAAAAACAGTGTTATAAACTGGTTAATGATTCGTTAAGGATAACTTAATGCGGAAATTCATCACCGGAAAAATAGTTTTCCCCACTATTCCGATAGCAATTATCTCTCTTTGTTATTAGATTCATCCGGCGACGTAGTAACCCGGGGTCTGATTCAGTTTACTGATTGATTTGTCCGGATCCGGGTTTTCTGTTCACTCTGACTGATGGAATGGTCCGCGCCATGAATAAACTAACAGGCATACTCCTGCTCACTTTTGCGCTGCCGCTGACTGCGGCAGCGGTAACCCCCGGTCAGTGCGATACTGCTGCTCAGGATATTAACCGGCAAAATACATTTATTATTACCGGCACGAAATATTACGGGCCGGTAAAATCAATCACCATCACGTCTTACCGCTCGATGGGGCTTATCCTGTGGGTGAAAGAAAAACTGCACTTCGGTCCGTGCGCTGACCTGACACAATATGATTATGAATACCGCGAAATGGCGATAGAAGAAGGCCAGGTACCGATTACGCAAACCACACAAATCATGCCGGAAAATCCGGATCAGGCGACCATCACCATCAGTAATGTGATCCCGGGCGATACCACACTGAGCACGCAGATTGATCAGCAATATACCCGTAATGCAGAAAACCGGATCGTCAGCCTGACAGAATCCTATAAAACAACGCCGGATAACCAATCCTGGCAGTCAGAGACCCGCTACCGTTATCAAAATAATCGCCTGGTTTCCGGGAAAGAGACAGAGAACGGTGAAACACGGGTGACAGTTTATCATTATGACGCTGACGGGCTGCTGACTGATATTGAGCAGCCGAATGTGATGACGCAGGAATATACCTATAACGAACAGAATCAGGTCGTCAGCGTCACACAAAAACTGCCGACATTCTGGGGAAAAAGCACCTATTCCTATAACTGCTACCGATGGGATAAGTACGGAAACTGTGAATTGCAGACCATGATCAAAGCGATCCAGTTAGAAGGTTCTGCCACTATTCAGAGCAGCGGGATCACGCTGGAATCCCGCTACGAATATTACTGATTTATCCTGTTTTCATCGCCAGTACCGCTGCGATATTACGGGCGGCAACTTCAATATTGACCGCCGCCTGTGCCAGTGCCTCATCCAGAGAGCAAACCCGCGGGATCACAGAGAACACGGCATCAATACCGTGTTCATGCACAACGGCATAGTCGTCACTCATCCCGCCAACCAGCGCGATCACCGGAATTCCGCGCGCTTTTGCGGCTTTCGCCACACCCGCCGGGGTTTTTCCCTGAATCGTCTGACTGTCCATCCGCCCTTCCCCGGTGATCACCAGATCAGCGTCTTTCACCACCGCGTTCAGATCCAGTGTTTCGATCACCATCTCAATGCCCGGCTGCATCCGGGCATCAAGCCATGCCATCAGCGGAACGCCCATGCCGCCTGCCGCGCCGGCACCGGCGACATCACTCAGTGACTTACCGGTCAGGGATTCAATCACTTCCGCGTAGTGACGCAGCGCCGCATCCAGCTCACTGACTATCGCCGGTGTCGCGCCTTTCTGCGGCCCGAAGGTGGCAGATGCCCCTTTCGGTCCGCACAGCGGATTATTCACATCACAAGCCACCACAAACTCTGTCTTCGCCAGACGCGGATCCAGCCCGGACAAATCCACCGAGGCCAGTGTTGCCAGCGCACTGCCGCCGAATGGCAGTGAGTTTCCCTGTTCATCACGGAATACCACGCCCAGCGCCTGCATCATCCCGGCACCGCCGTCATTGGTGGCACTGCCGCCGATCCCGAGGATAATTTTCTCCGCGCCGTCATCCAGCGCTGCCAGGATAAGTTCCCCGGTGCCGAAGGTGGTGGTTATGCGCGGGTCGCGCTGTGCAGGCGGCACCAGATGTAACCCGGAGGCGGCTGCCATCTCAATAATGGCAGTTTTGCCGTCACCGGACAGCCCGTAAAACCCGGTCACTTTATTCCCCAGTGGTGCTGTAACCCCGGTTTCTTTCAGTGTTCCCTGTGTGGCTTCAATAATAGAGACCACTGTGCCCTCGCCGCCGTCCGCCATCGGCAGTTTGATGTACTGCGCATCAGGGAAAATGGTTCTGAATCCCGCTTCCACCGCATCAGCGACCTGAAGGGCGGTCAGACTCTCTTTAAATGAATCCGGAGCAATCACTATTTTCATACTTAATTCCTTTTACCCGCCAAACCCGAAGACACCGAAAATCAGTGTGGAGACAATCGCGATCACCAGACCCACCATGGTTTCGTAAGGCAGTAATTTCAGACGCTCATGAACCTGCATATTGACACTGCCGCCGGTTGCATGGAAGAAGCTGCCGTGCGGCATCTGGTCGAGCACCACCGCACCGGCGTGGATCATCGCCGCCCCGGCCAGCGCACTCACGCCCAGATCAAGCAGTGTTGAGCTGAATACCGCAGATGCCACCGCCGTACCCGCTGTGGTGGATGCGGTTGCCATGGACATCAGTGCCCCAGAAATCGGTGCCAGCAGATAGGATGGCAGACCGGACGCCGTCAGGCCGTTAATTAACACATCTTTCAGACCGGAGTTGGCGATAATCCCCGCCAGGGTTCCGGTTCCCAGCAGCATAATTGCCACCGGTGCCATCCGGCTCAGCCCGGAGGTAATAAAATGATTAGACTGGCGGAAGCGTCCCATGATCAGCGCACCGGCCAGACCGCCGACCGGCAGGGCGATCAGCGGATCAATGCTGATACCGGCGACCGGACGCAGTGACAGCAGAAAAATTGCCACCAGCGGGGCACTCATTGCCGCCCAGAATCCCGGTAACTTACCATCATGATGCGCCGCAATCAGCTCTTCCTGCGTCACTTTTGAACCACGGTGAACCAAACGCTTCGCCAGAAAATACGCCACGATCAGCCCGAAAATGCCCGGGATAATCCCCGCCGCCATCAGTGATGTCAGCGGTACGTTAAAGTTATCCGCCGCTGCAATGGTGTTCGGGTTCGGAGACATCACGTTACCCGCTTTACCGCCGCCGATCATCGCCAGCAGAATCGCCATTTTGGACAAGTCCGCGCGGTGCGCAATCGCCAGCGCAATCGGCGAAACGGTGATAACAGCCACGTCGATAAACACACCAACGGCTGTCAGTAACAGGGTTGCCACCGCCAGCGCCAGCAGTGCCCGCTTTTCACCCACTTTACGGACAATGGTTTCCGCAATGGTATTCGCCGCACCGGATTCAATCAGTACCCCGGCCAGCACACCCGCCGCCAGAATACGCAGCACCGCGTTGGTGATCCCCTGAGCACCGGTGACCATCAGTGTCACCGTCTGCACCAGATCCGCACCGCCGACCAATCCTCCGGCCAGCGCCCCCGCCATCATCCCGTATACCGGCGGTACTTTTTTCAGTATTAACCCTATCGCCACGACCAGCGCAACCATTGCGCCCAAAGCTGAAACAGTCACCATGTGCAGACTCCTGCTGTAGTTATGATTATTCGGACAGAACAGGAGGCATTATGGCGGCAGCCATCAGGTTAAGCTTGAGAGGTTCCGACAAAAAAGAACGGGCTGAAACCGCGTATTTTGTACAAACGCACAAATCACAGATCGGTCAGAATACCAAAATAAAGCTGAATCATTGACTCCAATCTATTGATATTTAAGCCAGTAATCGATTCAACACGCTGAAGGCGGTAACGGAGGGTATTTGTGTGAATATGCAGCGTTTTTGTGGTTTGAGACAGATCACAATTCTGATCAAAATAGGTCTTCAGGGTATGACACAACACACGGCGGCTGTCCGCCGCTTTCAGTTTCTGCCAGGCGGAGGCCAGTTCAGCGGCCTGCCAGCTCTCCTGAAATCCCTGTAACAAGGCGGGTAATTTGACTTCATCGTAAAAAATGGTTTTCTGACGGCTGTACGCCGGGGTCTGCCCCAGTTGCTGCACAGCGCAGGCACTCTGCCAGGAGCGGTGCAGACCATTGTTTCCGTGAAAGAAACCGCCGACATACATCAGCAGATCCGGCAGCTGGCGGCGCAGTGCCTGTAACTGCTTCTGCACCGGAGAGAGCGGCTGAAAATCCGCATCACAGGCCACCGGTTTCAGCACCACGAGGGAATTTATTCCCCGGATACTGACCAGCAAATCCATTTTCAGATTATCAATATAGTCCACCAGACGGTGAAACTGCTCATGATCCGGCGCAGGCAGTGCGAGGATCAGGGCTATGCGGGGTTTATCGGGGGAGATCCCGAGATAGGCAGCGATCGATTTTACCGACTGCGGCTGCTGCTCCGGGCTTATCAGCTGGCTGACCAACTCATCACGGTAACGGCGATCCCACTGGGATTTTTCCAGCAGATCGGCCTGCTCCAGCACCAGCTCCGCCGCCATGCGCACCAGCTCAGCGTAGTTGCGCACTTCATCCGGTCTGCCGGAAATCCCGACCACCCCCACCATGGTATCGCGGAAAATCACCGGCAGATTAATACCCGGTTTCACGCCTTTCAGCGTGGCGGCGGTGGCTTCATCAATTTCCACAATCCGGTTTTCTGTCAGCGCCAGCACCGCGCCTTCATGGCGCTGATTGACCCGCTGCGGATCACCGGAGGCAATAATCACGCCCTGTGCGTTCATCACATTCACGGAGTAACTGAGGATTTGCATCGCCCGCTGAACAATCAGCCGGGCAGTGCGCTGATCGAGATGAACCGGTGTCATATCAGGACGGATTCTGTGCCTGGCGTGCTGCCGCAATGGCAGACTCAATGGCTTTTCTGGCCAGCGGACTGTTGCGCCAGCAGGTAGAGCCGGTAAGTGCCGCACCGGCACTCAGCAGGGATTGGGCATCCGCGGCGGCAAGCTGATTAAGATCAGAAAATCCCATCTGCTCAAGGCGTTCGATAACTTTCGCACCCACGCCCTTTACCGCCAGCAGAACTGCTTTGTCTTCAGACGAAAAAGCCATAATATCCCCCGTCAGTGATTATCAGAAAATACGATGGCTGCCATAACAGATCGCCGCAGAAACGGGCGCATTGTTATCAGCCCTCAATCGCCTCGCGCAGTTTTTTCATGGCATTTTTTTCCAGCTGACGGACGCGCTCGGCGGAAACGCCGTATTTGTCCGCCAGTTCCTGGAGGGTGGTTTTGCTGTCATCATCCAGCCAGCGGGCACGGATAATGTCACGGCTGCGCTCGTCCAGTGAATCAATCGCCAGGGTGAGTTTGTCCGTGGCGTGGCTGTCCCAGTTATCTTCCTCAATTTCATCAGCGAAATCAGAGGATTTATCTTCCAGGAACAGTGCCGGTGCCACCACAGGGTGATCGCCGTCATCGTCATCAGACATATCAAATGCCATGTCCTGCGCCGCCATACGGGATTCCATTTCCAGCACATCTTTGCTGGTCACCCCCAGCTCTTTCGCCACCATTTCCACTTCATCCTGGTTAAACCAGCCGAGGCGTTTTTTGGATTTACGCAGATTAAAAAACAGTTTGCGCTGTGCTTTGGTGGTGGCAATTTTGACGATGCGCCAGTTACGCAGCACATACTCATGAATTTCAGCTTTGATCCAGTGAACCGCAAACGATACCAGGCGCACACCCATTTCCGGGTTAAAGCGGCGCACGGCTTTCATCAGCCCGATGTTGCCTTCCTGGATAAGATCCGCCTGAGGCAGGCCATAACCTGAATAACTGCGGGCGACATGGATAACAAACCGCAGATGCGACATGATCAGTTTTTTCGCGGCCTCAAGGTCGCCGTCATAATACAGACGCTCAGCCAGCTCTTTTTCTTCTTCGGCTGTCAGCATCGGATACTGGTTAGCTGCCCGGATATAGGCCTCAATGCTCCCTTGCGGAACTAAAACAGGGAATTGCGTATCTTTAGTCATTCAGTCCTCAGTACAAATAAAAATGACGTCGGCAGACGATAATAGTGAACAGTGTACAACACAGGACAGAGTTACGCCTATCACTTAGTGCCGGCGCTGTCATTTGATTGAATGTAAACCGGTGATGCGGGATATCCGGCGGGGTAATGCCCCGCCGGATAATAAGACCGTTACTGTGGCATAAAATTCCGTAAATGACGGACAGTTGCCAGCCAGGCAGCTATCCAGCCAATCATACCGGACACCAGCACAATCAGCAGCGCTTCGTCCCAGTCCAGCCCGGTCAGTGTAAATGTGGTCCCGAAAATTTTGGAGACACCGGTCACCACATCCCCCAGTTTCCAGACCAGCAATGCGGACAACACCAGTGACAGCACTGCGCCGAACGCCCCGAGCAACATACCGCCGTTGAGGAACGGACGCAAAATAAAACCGTCTGTTGCGCCGATCAGTTTCATCACATTGATGGTTTCGCGGCGGCTGAAAATATTGAGCCGTACACTGTTGCCGATCACCAGGAACAGCGCCACAACCATCAGCACCCCGATCAGGGAAGCTATCTGCCCCACCAGGCCGGTCAGTGCCGCCAGCCGGGCAAACCAGCTGTCATCCATCCGTACCTCATCAATCCCGGACAGTGCCGTGACGCGATCACGCAGGGTTGAGAGCGTGCCGCTGCTCTGCATATCCACTTTCGGGGTGACAATCGCCACCGCCGGCAGCGGGTTCTCTTCCAGCATATCCAGTGCGGTACTGAAGCCGGACCAGGCACGGAATTCGGTTATTGCCTGGTCACGGGAGAGATAATTGACACTCTCCACGCCATCGAGCGCTTTCAGCTCGTCCGCCAGTTTCTGCCCGCCCTGTTCATCCAGACCTTTATCCAGATAAACGGTCAGCTGCGGTGTCGGATACCACTGTTGCGCCGCATGGCTGACGTTTTTCCAGACGATATAAAAGACACTCGGCAGTGTCAGGGAAATCGCAATCACCATCACTGTCAGCAGTGTTGACAGCGGCTGGCGCAGCATATCGCCCAGCGTGTTTACCCACGCATGCCGCCACTGTTCCCGCCAGCCGCCTTTCAGGGCTTTGGCTTTGGACGGCATTTTTTTTGCCGGTTTACGCGGTTGCTTAACCATGATGACCTCCCGCCATGCGTCCCTGACTCAGCGTCAGCACGCGGTAATTGCGCCGTTCAATCAGCATGATATCGTGCGTTGCCATCAGAACAGTGACCCCCACACGGTTAAACTCTTCAAACAGCCGTAAAATGCCTTCTGACAGTTCACTGTCCAGGTTACCGGTCGGTTCATCCGCCAGCAGTACCATTGGTTTATTTACCACGGCACGGGCAATGCCCACGCGCTGCTGTTCACCGCCGGAGAGCTGTACCGGGAAGTTACGGGCCTTATCCAGCAGACCGACTTTATCCAGCGCGGCACTGACGCGGCGGCGGATATCTTCCGGGCTGGCACCGGCAATGATCAGCGGCATCGCCACATTGTCATATACCGTGCGATCCAGCAGCAGATGGTGATCCTGAAAAATCATGCCGATTTGGCGGCGCAGGAAAGGCACTTCACGGTTTTTCAGACGGCTGATATTGTGGCCGTCAAATAAAATGGTGCCGTCACTGGGTCGCTCAATCCCACAAATCAGTTTCAGCAGGGTACTCTTCCCTGCGCCGGAATGGCCGGTCAGGAAGACCATCTCCGCCGGGCGGATATGGAAATCCACCCCCTGGAGCGCCTGACGACCGCCTAAATAGGCTTTACTGACGTGTTCAAAGCGAATCATGGATGATTAATCCTCCCGGGCAAAAAGTGCCTCAATAAAATCACCGGCTTTGAAAGGACGCAGATCTTCAATACCCTCACCCACCCCGATATACCGGATAGGAATACCGAACTGGTCTGCGATGGCAAAGATCACACCACCTTTCGCCGTTCCGTCAAGTTTGGTCAGAGTCAGCCCGGTCAGGCCGACCGCTTCATTAAAGAGACGCGCCTGGCTGACAGCGTTCTGTCCGGTGCTGGCATCTAATGTCAGCATAATCTCATGCGGGGCATCTTCATCGAGTTTTTTCATCACCCGCACGATTTTCTTGAGTTCTTCCATCAGGTGCGCTTTATTCTGTAAACGCCCTGCGGTGTCGGCAATCAGCACATCCACCCCTTTGGCTTTGGCGGACTGGATGGCATCAAAAATCACCGAGGCCGGGTCCGCGCCGGTGTGCTGCGCCACGACCGGGATATTGTTGCGCTCGCCCCAGACCTGGAGCTGTTCCACCGCAGCGGCACGGAAGGTATCTCCGGCAGCCAGCATGACAGATTTACCCTGAGCCTGATACTGACGCGCCATTTTACCGATGGTGGTGGTTTTACCGACACCATTGACGCCGACCATCAGGATCACATACGGTTTTTTATCTCCAATTTCCAGCGGCTTATCGACGGTTGCCAGGATCTCGCCCATTTCTTCGCGCAGTTTAACATATAAGGCTTCCGCATCTTTCAGATCACGGCGGCTGGCATGCTGAGTCAGACTGGTGATGATCTTGCGGGTGGTTTCCACACCGACATCTGCCACCAGTAACTGTTCTTCCAGTTCTTCAAACAGATCGTCATCGATCTTTTTACCACGGAAGATCCCGAAGAAACCGGAGCCGATATTCTCACGGGTGCGTACCAGACTGCGTTTCAGACGGGCAAAGAACCCTTCTTTTGCCGGTCTTTCCTGTGTCTCTGCCTGGGCCGGCGACTCATTTTCAACCAGTACCGCGTCCTGTGCTTCCGCTTCAGCTTCCGCGAGACGGCGGGCTTCTTCCTCTTGCGCAAGGCGCTGTTCTTCCGCCAGACGCGCCTGTTCAGCGGCTTCGGCGTCACGCTGTTTCTGCTCCAGCGCTAAACGCTGTTGCTCTGCGGCTTCTTCTTCCGCCCGGCGTTTATCTTCAGCGATACGCTGCTGTTTTGCCGCTTCCGCATCACGCAGTGCCTGCGCCTGCGCGCGGCGCTGTTCTTCTTGCGCGCGCTGCTGCTCTGCGGCCTGTTCTTCTGCCAGCCGTTTTTCTTCCGCGATACGCTGCTGTTTTGCCGCTTCCGCATCACGCAGTGCCTGCTCTTGCGCACGGCGCTGTTCTTCTTCCGCACGGCGCTGTGCCGCGGCCTGTTCTTCCGCCTGACGTTTTTCTTCCGCGATACGCTGTTGTTTCGCAATTTCCGCGTCACGCAGTGCCTGCTCTTTCAGGCGGCGCTGTTCTTCTTCCGCGCGCTGCTGTTCAGCTGCCTGTTCTTCAGCCAGCCGTTTTTCTTCCGCGATACGCTGTTGTTTTGCGGTTTCCGCATCACGCAGTGCCTGCTCTTTCAGACGGCGCTGTTCTTCTTCCGCACGCTGCTGCTCTGCCGCCTGTGCTTCCGCCAGCCGTTTTTCTTCTGCCAGACGCTGCTGTTTAGCGGTTTCCGCATCACGCAGTGCCTGCTCCTTCAGACGGCGCTGTTCTTCTTCCGCACGCTGCTGCTCTGCCGCCTGCGCTTCCGCCAGACGTTTTTCTTCTGCCAGACGCTGCTGTTCGGTGATTTCAGCATTGCGGCGCGCCTGCTCCTGTGCAAAGCGCTGCTGTTCCGCCGCTTCTGCATCACGGCGGGTCTGCGCTTCTGCCTGACGGATCTGTTCAGCCGCTTCCGCGTCACGACGGGCCTGTTCTTCCGCCTGACGGGCTTTTTCAGCCGCTTCGGCATCACGGCGGGCCTGCTCTTCCGCTAAACGTGCCTGTTCAGCCGCTTCGGCATCACGACGGGCCTGTTCTTCCGCCTGACGGGCGTCTTCCGCCGCTTCTTCATCACGACGCGCCTGCTCTTCCGCCTGACGGGCTTCTTCTGCTGCTTCTTCATCACGACGCGCCTGCTCTTCCGCTAAACGCGCCTGTTCTTCCTGTGCTGCCTGTTCGTCATCTTTACGACCAAAACCCAGCCAGGAAAAAAAACCTTTTTTCTTCTCTTTTGCCACAGCCACTATACTCCTTGCATACTGCCACCCGTCACCTTCCGGCACGGTATGTCCGGAAAATCCTGAGCAGATATGGCGTCTTTATCATCATTAGTTGCAAATCAGACGCAGTCTATCATTTCACAGGATGGTTGCGCATCGGCTTTCCGTAATTTCATATTAAATTTAAACGAATTCTTACAAAACCTGCGTATAATATTCCGCTGTTTTCCTGTCTGTTATTCATATTTCTGAATTAATAATTTCAGAATTAATAAGTTACGAAGGTTATGGTTAAAAAAGCTCAAACCGCACCACAAGGGCAGATCCGCATTATCGCCGGTCTCTGGCGCGGACGTAAACTGCCGGTTCTGACACATGACGGCCTGCGCCCGACCACGGATCGCGTGCGCGAAACCCTGTTTAACTGGCTGATGCCGGTAATTAACGGCGCGCGCTGTCTTGATGCGTTCGCAGGCAGCGGCGCACTCGGTTTTGAGGCACTTTCCCGCTATGCCTCTGCCGTGACATTTACGGAACTCAACCGCGCCGTTGCAGCTCAGATCAGCGCCAATGCCCGTCTGCTCAACTGTGAACAGGCCACTGTCGTTAATCAGAGTGCCCTGCAGTTTCTGGCGCAGCCGGGAACGCCGTTTGATGTGGTGTTTCTCGACCCGCCGTTCCGTAAAGGGCTGCTTCAGGAAACCGTTGATTTACTGGAGACAAACAACTGGCTCAGTCCGGAGGCAATGATCTACATTGAAGCCGAGGCGGAATCAGACACACTGGTTGTTCCGGGTAACTGGGTGTGCCACCGGGAGAAGGTGGCCGGCCAGGTTGCATATCGTCTTTATCTGCGTCAGACGCAGACGACTGAACAGGAGTCCGTATGTTCCTGATTAATATTGGCCGCATACTGATGCTGGCTGTCTGGGGTTTTCTGATTTTCAGCCTGGTGCATCCGTTCCCGAAACCGCTGAATATCTTTATGCATATCGCCACCTTTTTTATGGTGGTGATGCACGGGCTGCTGATGGCGCTGTTTAATGCCGGTCAGCCGCAGGATAAAAAACTGACCGCCGCCGGTAAAGTGCGCGTCTTTTTATTCGGTGTGTTTGAACTGCTCGCCCTGCTGCGCCGCCAGCAGGCAGAACTGAAAGATCAGGATAAACCCTGATCAGCGCAGCGGCTCATAACGGATAAACCTCGTCCCCTGCATTGACAGCGTTCCGCGTGAATGCAGGGTAATCGCCTTATATTCATCCTCTTTGATGTACACCACAATGGGTTTCCCCGACAGCGGCGTGAAATGCACCTCATAACGGAAGGTTTCCGGGAAAACCACATCCCGCTCACGGGAGCGCATATTCGGGTACGGATAATCCTTTTTCTCTGTCACCGTGACCTGATATGCCGCCACCGCAGCGTGGTCATTTATCTCATTTTGTTTGCGCTGTTCAAAGAAGCGGCGGGTCGCCAGGATAATAATCAAAGCAGCGACAATAAAACCTAACAAACCGAATTTATTCATGAGTATGGTTGTTTTCCTGCAATCTGGTTGATCGTGTTCTGTAAATACGGGATATTATCAAATATTCAGGTGTTAATCGCCATCAACATACCTCAAGGACACCCTATGAATTGGCCATTTATTGCTGTACTTTTTTCCGGCTGGCTCTATATCGACGCCGCCTACCGGGGACCAAACTGGCAGCGCTGGGTTTTCCGTCCCGTCACCCTGCTGCTGTTGCTGCTGTGGGCGTGGAGCGGGGATTACGGGCTGGATATCTCCGGGTATCTGGTGTGTGTCGGGCTGTTAGTGGCTATTGTCTCCGATACCATCCGCCTGGTTGCTGATAATAAAATCGACCTGTCGCTGTATACCAGTGCTGTGTTTTATCTGCTCTATGCCCTGAGTTTCGCCCTGCTCAATAATTTTACCTTCTATATTCCGCTGATGATTGCCATGCCGGTGATTGCCATCGCGGTACTTGCGCTGCTCTGGTACAAACTCGGCGATCATAAAGTACCGGTGCTGACAGCACTGCTCAGTGCGCTGGTGATGGGCTGGCTTGCCGGAGAGCAGTTCTTCGGGCTGGGTACCGATTACAACTTCTCCCTGATGATCGGGGCATTCTGTCTGGTGCTGAACCTGATCCTCTGGCTGATCAACCGCTTCCTGTTTACCTTTAAACTGGCAAAAGCGATTTACTCCACCTTCTATTTCCTCGGGCATTTCCTGATTGTCCGTGCCATCACGCTGATGTAATTCTGCTTCTGACAACAGGAGCGCACAATTTGCCAATAATTATGCGCCCCTGTTGTTGACTCTGGAGTAGACTCCAATGTGTACACTTCCTGTTAATGAGAAAAATTAACATCAACTCACCGTTGAACAGGGAGGTGTTTATGCACCCTAACAAAGAACATCATGAGCATACTCACAGCAGCAGCTGCTGCGGCAGCAAATCTGCCTGCACCACCGGCGGAAAAAGTGAGTCACAGGCTCATCAGCCACACGCCACTGCCACACACGATCACAGTGAGCATGAACATCCGGAACACGACGACGATGAGTCCCGTGCGCATGGTCATGCCCCGCACGATCATGCGCATTCTGAACACGACCATGACCACACCGGTCATGAACACGCACACGGCAGCTGCTGTTCACACGATCACGCCGCCGCCGATGATACCGCGCCGCCTGAATTAAGCGGCAGCCAGCGTTACAACTGGCAGGTGGAAGGGATGGACTGCCCGAGCTGTGCGCGCAAGATTGAAACTGCCGTTCTGAAAATTGCGGCGGTCACCCAGGCAAAAGTGATGTTTGCCACGGAAAAACTGGTGGTGGATGCTGCCGGGGATGTCCGCGCGGATGTGACCAGTGCCGTGCAGCAGGCCGGATTTGTCCTATGGGATCTGAACGGCGGCAGTGCCGCACCGAAGAAAAAAGAAGAGCAGAGCCTGCTGAAACAGGCAACACCGATGCTGATTCTTGCGGTGCTGATTGCACTCAGCTATGCGCTGGAGTTTGTAAATCCGGTGCTGGGCAAATACGCCTTTATCGCCTCAACGCTGATCGGGCTGTTCCCGATCGCCAAAAGCGCGCTGCGTCTTATCCGCTCCGGTACGCCGTTTGCGATTGAAACGCTGATGACGGTCGCGGCAGTCGGTGCCATTGTGATCGGTGCCACTGAAGAAGCAGCCATGGTTATCCTGCTGTTCCTGCTGGGCGAAATGCTGGAATCCTATGCGGCAGGCCGCGCTCGGCGGGGTGTCAGCGCGCTGATGGCACTGGTGCCGGAAGATGCGGTGGTGATTAAGGACGGGCAGAAAGTCTCCGTACCGGTTGCACAGCTGCGTCCCGGTGACATTATTGAAATCGCACCGGGCGGACGCCTGCCGACAGATGCTGAGCTGCTCAGTGAGTTTGCGAGCTTTGACGAAAGTGCCCTGACCGGGGAATCCGTCCCGGTTGAGCGGGCACAGGGTGAAAAAGTGGCCGCCGGTTCGCTGTCAGTGGATCGCGCAGTGCAGATGAAAGTGGTCTCCGAGCAGGGCCAGAACGCCATCGACCGCATTCTGACACTGATCGAGGAAGCGGAAGAGCGCCGGGCACCAATCGAGCGCTTTATCGACCGCTTCAGCCGTTACTATACGCCGATGATCATGCTGTTCTCTGCCCTGGTGATTGTCATTCCGCCGCTGTTTATGGGACAGGAATGGTATCCGTGGATCTACCGGGGTCTGACACTGCTGCTGATTGGTTGTCCGTGTGCGCTGGTTATCTCCACCCCGGCGGCAATCACCTCCGCGCTGGCTGCCGCCACCCGCCGTGGTGCGCTGATCAAAGGCGGTGCCGCACTGGAGCAGCTGGGTACCGTGACCACTGTCGCACTGGATAAAACCGGTACGCTGACAGAAGGTAAACCACAGGTGACTGATATTGTTGCCCTGAATAATCACAGTGATGCCGATGTGCTGATGTTTGCCTCTGCCGTGGAAAGCGGGTCACATCATCCGTTAGCCAAAGCGATTCTGGAGCGTACTGAGGCTCACGGGCTGACCATCACCGAAGCGGAAAACCGCAAAGCCCATGCCGGTAAAGGGGTTGACGGGGTTCTCAACGGTGTGACCATCCTGGTCAGCGCACCGGGCAAACTGGCTGACGGTCTGCTGACAGAAGCCGCTGCGGCAGACGTCACCCGGCTGGAAAATGAAGGGAAAACGGTCGTTGCTGTGGTTGCAGGCAACCAGCTGACCGGACTTATCGCCATGCAGGATACGCTGCGCAGTGATGCCATTGAGGCCATCGGCCAGCTGAAAGCGATGGGTGTCAGCGCCGTGATGCTGACCGGGGATAACCCGCGTGCAGCCGCCGCTATCGCCGGTACCATCGGCATGGATTTCCGCGCCGGACTGATGCCGGAAGATAAAGTCAAAGCGGTGATGGCGCTGAATAACGATCATCACACCATGATGGTCGGCGACGGTATCAATGATGCCCCGGCAATGAAAGCGGCCGGTATCGGGGTTGCCATGGGCAGCGGGACCGATGTGGCATTGGAAACCGCCGATGCCGCACTGACTCACAACCGCCTGACCGGTATTGCCGAAGTGATCACGCTGTCACGGGCTACCCGTAAGATCATCCGCGAGAACATTACTATCGCGCTGGGGCTGAAAGCGGTGTTCCTGGTCACCACTCTGATGGGGCTGACCGGCCTGTGGGTTGCGGTTCTGGCTGACTCCGGAGCAACCGCACTGGTGACCGCCAACGCTGTCCGCCTGCTGCGGGTCATGAAAAAATAACCTCTGCGGATATACCAAAAGGCGTTTATGCATCAATGCCGGTCACACACGTGACCGGCATTATTTTTTTAACAGAATAATGTAGTCCGGTTATACGCAACGCTCTGCCTGCCTCCGGACTGAACACCCTTTCCGGGGTAGTGATGTATCCTGTATTTTTTTTTATAACACGGTTTTTTCCTGTTACATCACATAATGTTCATCCCGCCGAAGCATTATCATTTTTTAGCCGCCCCGGTAATATTTACTTATCATTTTATATTTTCTTTCGGTAGTATTTTCACTACTCCGGAATATTTCCGATTACTCTTAATTTTATAAAAATATATTTTTTCTGTTTTATCAGACTATTAATTTCTGTACACCACAATGCGTCTGTATTAATTACCTTTATTTTAATACAAGACCAATTCTTACGTAAAAATACGCGCTCACTTTAAGAGTGCTATTTCCGTTGTCTTTTTTAAAGACAGCAAAAGAATTAATCAAAAAAGGAATGGTTTGGATATGAATACTATTTACCGTATTGTATGGAGCAAGGTTCTTAATACCTGGGTTGTCGCCAGTGAACTGGCCAAGGGAAAACAGAAAACAGCATCAGGCCGCTCCCTGTCAATTGCACAGCATTCCGCTTCCCGCCTGAGCCGTTACTTTAAACTGCATTTTCTGGCGACCGCGATCCTGTCCGCATTTACCGCAATTCCTGCTTATGCAATCAGCCCTTCTGAGTGCGCGGCCAGCAGTTCCTGTGTCAGCGTATCCTCATTTACTGAATTAAGAAATGCGCTGACAACCGGTGATAAAACAACAATATTATTTCTTAACGATATTAAACTCACCGGTAACATTGATGTTAAACTGACAGAAAATACCAAACAAAACATTGTGATTGATGGTGGCGGATATAAACTTGACACCGGAACCTCTTCGTTTAACTTCAACAATCTTAATAATGCTAACTGGGCTAATGAAAGCACTTTCACAGTCAGTAATTTATCAGGCTTAGTGAGCTCAACGTCTATTGGTAATTACATTTTTAAAACCGACGCGAATGCATCAACAAAAATTAATATTATTCTGGATGATATCGGTTCGGTTACTGACAGTATGATCGCCGTTCTGGGCAATATGGGCAATGCTGTTGCTCAGAATACCAGCAGCGAACTGACCTTCGGTAATATAACATCCCCCGTTGCTCTGACCTTCGGCACCAACCATCAGCTTGCTCAGGCAAACAAAATTAATTTCACCGGTAAATTAACTATCAATGCCACGACAGGTTCCTACCCGGCCGTCTTCTGGTCGAATGCCTCTCCGGCGGAAAGTATCATTCGTTTTACCGCCGATGCCGATGTCAGTATAAAAACACCAAACCTGACCAATGGTGCAGGGTCAAGTAATAAGCATTATCAGTATCTGATGGACGATGGTGCAGCGTTTTCCTTAACATCCGATCAAA
This sequence comes from Morganella sp. TYF_1, assembly GCF_043105645.1. Lineage (NCBI taxonomy): Bacteria > Pseudomonadati > Pseudomonadota > Gammaproteobacteria > Enterobacterales > Morganellaceae > Morganella > Morganella sp. TYF_1. Next base: position 345,666 of record NZ_JBICLU010000018.1, read on the forward strand.
ATATTTTTGGCAGTGATAATAACGGTCTTGTGCTGGGTTCCTATGACCCGGTTAATGGTTTTGGTAACGGGGTTTCACTCCGTATCGCGCGGTTCAACGGTACTAATTTTACTGCCGGTGACGGCGTCAGTAACAGCGGCGGTATCAGCACCGGATACGATAACGGCCCGACAGGAAATAAAGATGTGGTATTTAACCTGGCGGGCGGCTCACTGATTAATATCAGCGGTACAACAAGCAACGGTATTCTGGCAACGAAAACAGGTACAGGAAACAGCAGTAATATCTATCTTGCCTCCGGTGGTGAACTGATTACCGGAACCGGGATCAGCGCCGCACATGCCGGGAGCGGCAATATCGTACTGGAAAACAAAACCGGCGGTAAAATAACAGCGGTAACCGGTATAAAAGCAGTTCACAGCGGAACAGGTTCCGCATCACTGGAAAACCACGGTGATATTACCAGTACAGCGAACGGCATCAGCGTTTCATCAGCCAATCAGCAGACCGTCAATATTAATAATACCGGGGGTACGATCAATGCCACATCGGGGAATGCCGTTGAATCGTTGCTGAAAGCACAAATCAATATGCTCGGCGGTGTCATCAATACCAGTGGCAGCGCCACTGCGTTTAAACTGAATGATGGTACTCACCAGCTTACCGATATCACCGTTAATCTGAACGGCACCGGTAATATGTTTGCCAAAACGGCAGCGGCGCAGGCTGCCCTGACCGGTGTTACCCTGAATGTCCTCAACGGTACCGGGTTATCAGATATCAGCGGACTGACATTTAAAGCCGGTCAGAAGGGTAATAACACCATCAATGTGAACGGCTCCGGTACCGGTATTGCCCTGACTAACACCGCGTTATCCGGGCTGAACAGCGACGCACTGGATATCAACGTCAACGGTGCCGGTAACGGGATTGTTACTACCGGCGGTGGTGTTGATCTGAGCAACAGCAAACTGACCGTCAATGTGACCAGTCCGGAGGGAACGGCGCTGAGCATTGCCGACGGCAGCAGTAATATCACCACCATCGGTCAGAATATTCAGCTGAATGCCGCCGGTGCGACAGCACTGAGCTTTACCGGCACCGCCGGGCGTACACTGATCAATAACGGCACGATCGGCGGAGATGTGAAATTTGCCGGAAACGCCGCACAGACTATCACCAATAACGGCACACTTTCCGGTTCTCTGACCACCGGAAACGGTAACGATATACTGACGCTGGGTGCAGGCTCAAAAAGTACCGGCGCGATCAACCTGGGTAACGGCAATAACCAGGTAAACATTGATAACGGAGCAGATATCCACTCCGTCACAACCGGCAGCGGTGATGATATTTTCACACTGAACAATCTGACTCAGGGAAGTTCCTATCTGGGTGATATTGATTCGGGCAGCGGAAATAACACGCTTAACTTTAATCACTCCGCCGACACGCTGAAAAATGAAACCACACTGCGGGGATTCAGCAATATTAACCTGACTGACAGTGATATCACGCTGGCCGCTGACAGTAATATCAGCGGTGGTACGGTACTGCTGGATAAAAACAGTCAGCTTCAGTTCGGTAATACATTTAACGGTATTCTGAATGCCTCTCTCGGACACCTTGCTGCCGGTGACGGTAATGCGGTAGTGAGTAATAACGCGGCAGTCACATTAAGCAAAGCCAATACGTTTACAGGAAACTGGCTGATTGCTCAGGGCGGGACGCTGACTGCCGGCAACAGTAATCAGCTTGACGGAAGTTCACTGACGGTGGACGGTACGCTGAATCTGAGCGGAATCAGTGAGCTGAATAATGCACTGACCGGCAGCGGTAAACTGGCGGTTGACGGCGGCGGCAACAACTTCAGATTCGGAGCCCTTACCGGCAATGCGTATACCGGTCATGTACAACTGAAAAATGCCCTGTTTTCGCTTTCCGGCCAGAATACCCAATCACTGGCACACGCTTCTCTTACCAACAGCAGCGGAACCACCCTGACCATCGGAAACGGGGAACAGGCGGTCGGTAATCTGGATCTGAACGGCGGCAAAACGCAATTTACCGGGGACGGAAAAATTGCCACAGGAACATTAAACGTCAGCAGTAACGGCATTATTCAGGTTGATCCGTTACTGAATACCGCCGGTAATCTCCTGGATGCCGACACCGGAACAAACAGTCAGCTTATCAGCAGTAACAATACCCTGACGGCAGAAGAGCTGGCGCGGCTTTCCTTACAGGATCTGTCCGGAAATGCGCTGCAGAACAATGTGACATCAGCCGTTATTCAGAATGGTGAAACCGTGGCTGACGGCGTGTATAACTATGCCTTATCCGGCGCCGGAACGGGGCTGAGTCTGTCATCACAACTGGATAGTCTGACTCTGCTGACCGGCAAAATACTGACACTCTCCACACAAGGGGCGGTTAACAGCGATAAAGCCTTAACCGCACGCCTGAGCGGAGCCGGTGCCCTGGCAATTGACGCAGGTGCAGAAACACTCACCATCAATAATTCCGGTAATAATTATACCGGTAATACCCTTGTCCGTACGGGTACCCTGGCACTGGGCAGTGATAACGCCCTCGGTCAGACCTCATCACTGAATGTCAACGCTAACGCGGCAGCAAATCTGGCGGGTCATACTCAGACCACCGGCGCGCTGGAAAACGCCGGACTGGTGACGCTCGGTAATGGCGGCGTGCTCAACAGCGGTGCCATGAGCAACAGCGGCACCGTGGATCTCACCGGCGGGACGCTGAATCTCTCCGCCGGCGGCACCTCATCGGCGACCGGCGGCCTGACCGGTGACGGCATTCTCAGTGTCACCGGCGGGGATCTGTCTGTCTCAGCCGCCAACAGCAGTCTGGCAGGCACCACGCAGATCGGCAAAAACGCCTCCGTCACCCTGCGTGACAACGGCACCCTCGGCACGGCGGCGGTGGCTGTCACCGGCACCCTGAACCTGCTGGCGGATAATCTCACCCTGGTGAATGCCCTGAGCGGAAATGGTCAGGTCAGCACACAGGCCGCCGTCACCCTCAGCGGTGATAACCGCAGCTTTACCGGCGAACATCACCTGACCAGCAACGGCAAACTGACCGTATCGCAGGCACAAAACCTCGGCGCAGACAGTGCCGCAGTTCATCTGGATGCCGCCGGTGCCGGACTGGTTCTCAGTAAGCTGAGCGGCAGTATTCACAATGCGCTGTACGGCGTCAGCGGCACCACGGTGTCTGTCACCGGCGGCAGCAAGGCGGAGATGACCGCCGATAACAGCGGCTTCCTCGGTAACTGGCAGGTCAGCGGTGACAGCCTGCTGCGTGTGGCTGCCGGAAACAACCTCGGCAAAGACAGCAGTGTGAATCTGGCCGCCGCCGGCGATACCCTGCAACTGGCCGGTTATCAGGGCATTTTTGCCAACAATGTCAGCGGCAGCGGACTGCTCAGCCTGACCGACAGTGCCGCTGTCACCCTCGACAGCACACAGAAACTCGGGGCGGATCTGGCTGTGGGGATCGCGGACAACAGTGCCCTGACCCTCAGCGATCTGGCCGGGTTTGACCATGCCCTGACCGGCAGCGGCACCCTGAACATCAGCCGCCATAATGCGGCGGATACCTTTGATTTCGGCAGCAAAACCGGTACCGCATTTGCCGGGAATGTCAGCCTGAAAAACACCACCTTCGATCTGACTGCCGGTAATACCGCCGCACTGAGCAACGCCACGCTGACCGCCGGGACGGATAGCACTGTCCGCGCCGGACAGCAGGACAGTACGCTGCACAACCTGACCGTCGATGGCGGTACCCTGGAGTTTGAGGGCGGCGCACCGCAGTCCAAGGCCACCGGGATCATCAATGCTGATACGCTGGCGCTGAACAAAGGAACGGTTTCCGTATCCGGAACGGCGGAGTGGAATAACGAAGCACCGGCTCTCTCACTGCTGGAGCAGGATCGCGGTAATATCATGCAGACACTGATCAACGCCGGGCAGGTATCGGGCACCACTGCCGATATCGGTCTGGTGATCAACGGTGTGACGGTCGGCAGCGACAACCAGGCGGTACAGTCTGCGGTAAAACAGGACGGTACCACCGTGGCAAATGCCACACACAACTACGGATTATCAACCGCGAATAACAGCGGCGGTCACGGTCTGTTTGTAAAATATAAACTGAGCGCACTGGAACTGCTGACCGACGGAACAGATGCCCTGCGCCTGACGACAGAAGCCGGTGCAGACGCCAACCGGACGCTGAGTGCCCTGCTGACCGGCAGCGGCGGTTTGCAGGTTGATGCCTCACGCGGCGCACTGACCCTGGCCAACAGCAACAACAGTTACCGCGGCATCACCACCGTCACCGCCGGGATACTGAAACTCGGGGCAGACAATGCCCTCGGTCAGACCTCATCGCTGAAGGTGAATACCGGCGCGGCAGCAAATCTGGCGGGTCATACCCAGACTACCGGCGCGCTGGAAAACGCCGGACTGGCGACACTCGGTAATGGCGGCGTGCTCAACAGCGGTGCCATGAGCAACAGCGGCACCGTGGATCTCACCGGCGGGACGCTGAATCTCTCCGCCGGCGGCACCTCATCGGCGACCGGCGGCCTGACCGGTGACGGCATTCTCAATGTCACCGGCGGCGATCTGTCTGTCTCAGCCGCCAACAGCAGTCTGGCAGGCACCACGCAGATCGGCAAAAATGCCTCCGTCACCCTGCGTGACAACGGCACCCTCGGCACGGCGGCGGTGGCTGTCACCGGCACCCTGAACCTGCTGGCGGATAACCTCACCCTGGTGAATGCCCTGAGCGGAAATGGTCAGGTCAGCACACAGGCCGCCGTCACCCTCAGCGGTGATAACCGCAGCTTTACCGGCGAACATCACCTGAACAGCAACGGCAAACTGACCGTATCGCAGGCACAAAACCTCGGCGCAGACAGTGCCACGGTTCATCTGGATGCCGCCGGTGCCGGACTGGTTCTCAGCAACCTGAGCGGCAGTATTCACAATGCGCTGTACGGCGTCAGCGGCACCACGGTGTCTGTCACAGGCGGCAGCAAGGCGGAGATGACCGCCGATAACAGCGGCTTCCTCGGTAACTGGCAGGTCAGCGGTGACAGCCTGCTGCGTGTGGCTGCCGGAAACAACCTCGGCAAAGACAGCAGTGTGAATCTGGCCGCCGCCGGAGATACCCTGCAACTGGCCGGTTATCAGGGCATTTTTGCCAACAATGTCAGCGGCAGCGGACTGCTCAGCCTGACCGACAGTGCCGCCGTCACTCTCGACAGCACACAGAAACTCGGGGCGGATCTGGCTGTGGGGATCGCGGACAACAGTGCCCTGACCCTCAGCGATCTGGCCGGGTTTGACCATGCCCTGACCGGCAGCGGCACCCTGAACATCAGCCGCCATAATGCGGCGGACACCTTTGATTTCGGCAGCAAAACCGGCACCGCATTTGCCGGGAATGTCAGCCTGAAAAACACCACCTTCGATCTGACTGCCGGTAATACCGCCGCGCTGAGCAACGCCACGCTGACCGCCGGGACGGACAGCACTGTCCGCGCCGGACAGCAGGACAGCACGCTGCACAACCTGACCGTCGATGGCGGTACCCTGGAGTTTGAGGGCGGCGCACCGCAATCCAAGGCCACCGGTATCATCAATGCCGATACACTGGCACTGAACAAAGGAACCGTCTCCGTATCCGGCACAGCAGAGTGGAACAATGAAACACCGGTCATTGCACCGGATCTGTCTCTGCTGGAGCAGGATCGCGGCAATATCATGCAGACACTGATCAACGCCGGACAGGTATCGGGCACCACCTCTGATATCGGTTTGGTGATCAACGGCGTGACTGTCGGCAGCGACAACCAGGCGGTACAGTCTGCGGTGAAACAGGACGGTACCACCGTGGCGAATGCTACACACAATTACGGACTGTCCACATCGGACAATAAGGGCGGCAACGGCCTGTTTGTGAAATACAGCCTGAGCGCACTGGAACTGCTGACCGACGGAACAGATGCCCTGCGCCTGACGACAGAAGCCGGTGCAGACGCCAACCGGACGCTGAATGCCCTGCTGACCGGCAGCGGCGGTTTGCAGGTTGATGCCTCACGCGGCGCACTGACCCTGGCTAACAGCAACAACAGTTACCGCGGCATCACCACCGTCACCGCCGGGATACTGAAACTCGGGGCAGACAATGCTCTCGGTCAGACCTCGTCGCTGAAGGTGAATACCGGCGCGGCAGCAAATCTGGCGGGTCATACCCAGACCACCGGCGCGCTGGAAAACGCCGGACTGGTGACACTCGGTAATGGCGGCGTGCTCAACAGCGGTGCCATGAGCAACAGCGGCACTGTGGATCTCACCGGCGGGACGCTGAATCTCTCCGCCGGCGGCACCTCATCGGCGACCGGCGGCCTGACCGGTAACGGCACTCTCAGTGTCACCGGCGGCGATCTGTCTGTCTCAGCCGCCAACAGCGGTCTGGCAGGCACCACGCAGATTGGCAAAAACGCCTCCGTCACCCTGCGTGACAACGGCACCCTCGGCACGGCGGCGGTGGCTGTCACCGGCACCCTGAACCTGCTGGCGGATAATCTCACCCTGGTGAATGCCCTGAGCGGAAATGGTCAGGTCAGCACACAGGCCGCCGTCACCCTCAGCGGTGATAACCGCAGCTTTACCGGCGAACATCACCTGACCAGCAACGGTAAACTGACCGTATCGCAGGCGCAAAACCTCGGCACAGACAGTGCCGCAGTTCATCTGGATGCCGCCGGTGCCGGACTGGTTCTCAGTAAGCTGAGCGGCAGTATTCACAATGCGCTGTACGGCGTCAGCGGCACCACGGTGTCTGTCACCGGCGGCAGCAAGGCGGAGATGACCGCCAATAACAGCGGCTTCCTCGGTAACTGGCTGGTCAGCGGTGACAGCCTGCTGCGTGTGGCTGCCGGAAACAACCTCGGCAAAGACAGCAGTGTGAATCTGGCCGCCGCCGGCGATACCCTGCAACTGGCCGGTTATCAGGGCATTTTTGCCAACAATGTCAGCGGCAGCGGACTGCTCAGCCTGACCGACAGTGCCGCTGTCACCCTCGACAGCACACAGAAACTCGGGGCGGATCTGGCTGTGGGGATCGCGGACAACAGTGCCCTGACCCTCAGCGATCTGGCCGGGTTTGACCATGCCCTGACCGGCAGCGGTACCCTGAATATCAGCCGTCATAATGCGTCAGATACCTTTGATTTCGGCAGCAAAACCGGCTCTGCGTTTGCCGGGAATGTCAGCCTGAAAAACACCGGGTTTGTTCTGGATAACCTGAATACAGCAGCGCTGACAAATGCAACCCTGATCCTTTCAGAAGGGAATATCACCTCCGTGTCCGACGGCGTGCAGAAAATCGGCGGCCTGGCCATGAACGGCGGTGCATTAGCCTTTAATCATATCACGGACTACAGCGGTGAATTCCGCTCAGAGGGCACGATTGAGGCAGGTACTATTGATGTTACCGGCGGCGGTGAAATCCGGGCTAAATTACCGGGTAACGTAACCCCGGGACTGGAAGGTATGTCGCTTCTGGAACTGGATGAAGGATCGGTCATTGTCAGTCTGGCCTCCGGACAGGCGAAAGGTTCGGGCAGTGAGCTGACGCTGACCGATGAAAATGGTCAGCCACTGAGTCAGGATGTCTATGCGAATGTGTCAAATACCGGCTCAACAGTCACATCGGCAAAAGGCACATTTAATTACGGACTGACAACCGGGGCGAAGTATGACGGCCTTTATATCAACTACGGTCTGAAAGCCCTGGAACTGCTGGCCACCGGCGATGATGCACTGAAACTGGAAGCCACTGCCGCCAAAAACGGTACGCAGTCCAACGGGCTTTCCGCACTGGTATCCGGCAGCGGAGACCTGGTATTTGCAGCGGTTGATGACAACGCGGTAGCCTCTCTGTCGAACGGCAAAAACAGCTACACCGGTGCGACCCTTGTCCGTAAAGGGCATCTTCGTGCCGATGCGGACGATGCGCTGGGACAGACATCCGAACTGGCACTGGCAGACGGAACATCTGCGGATATGAATCAGACACGCCAGACCATCGGCGCATTAAATACAGCGGAAGGCAGTACACTGCTGCTGAATGACGGTCATCTGACGATTCAGAACGGCGGAACAGCAGCCGGACAACTCAGCGGTAAAGGTGAACTGACCCTGAACGGCGGCGAACTGACGCTTGCTCAGGCAAACACAGCACTCAATGCCGTTGTGAATATTGCCGCAGCCGCACAGGCTAATCTGAACACAGTGAACGGACTGGGAAGCGGCGATATCCGCAATGACGGTAAACTGGTTCTCAGTAATACACAGGGAAATTTCACCAATAATCTCAGCGGACAGACCGGCCGGGTGGATTTAACCAATAACAGTGCCGTTTATCTGAGTGGTGATAACCGTCAGTACAGCGGCCTGTTCTCGACCACCGCAGGATCATCGCTTACCGCTTCGCATGCCGATCAGCTCGGAAACAGCAGCGTGCAGAATGACGGGGTATTGCATCTGAACACAGATACCACCTGGGCCTTTACCAATCAGGTCAGCGGCAGCGGTGACATTATTAAGAACGGCAAAGGCACGCTGCAACTGACTGACAGCCATGTGTCCGCGGGTAACACACTGGTCGAAAACGGATTATTACAGTTAGGCGGTGATAAGCCGGTCACATCAGTCACTGTCGGCGATATGGATGGTTATCGTAATCCGGTCGTCACGGTGGTAAATAATGTTGTCAGTCTGACCAGTAACGTTTCTGTCAGCAGTCAGGGCGCCATCGGCGGTTACGGACGTGTCAACGGCAATGTCAGTAACGCCGGGCGCATCATCATGCCACATGCACTGACCGGAAACAGTTTTGCTGATTTCACCATTAACGGTAACTACAGTGGTAAAGACGGCAGCAGGCTGATTTTTGATACGGTGCTGGCCGGTGATAATGCCGCGACAGACCGCCTGGTGATCACCGGTAATGCGGACGGCAGCAGTAAAGTCACTGTTCATAATATCGGCGGTCACGGTGGTGATACGGCTGACGGTATTAAGATTATTGATATTGCCGGGCAGTCCGGCGCGAACTTTGAGCTGGAAGGCCGGGTGGTTGCCGGTGCTTATGAATATCATCTGTATCAGGGCAGTACGTCAGCACCGGGTGACGGCAACTGGTATTTACGTACTGAAAATCCGGATCGTCCGGAAGCCGGAAGCTACACCGCAAACCTGGCGGCGGCAAATACGATGTTTGTCAGCAGTATGGCTGACCGCAGCGGCGAAACCCTGTATACCGACATCATGACCGGAGAGAAAAAATCAACCTCCATGTGGTTACGTACCGCGGGCAGTCATAATCGTTCCCGGGATAACAGCGGTACGCTGAAAACACAGGATAACCGTTTTGTGACACAGTTTGGCGGTGATGTGGCCCGGTGGAGCGGTAATGGCAGTGATCTGTGGCGTACCGGCCTGATGGCCGGTTATGCCCGCAGCCATAACTCGTCGGTGACTTCCGGCAGCAACGCCCGCTCAAAAGGGACCAGTGACGGCTATAATATCGGCCTGTACGGCACCTGGTTTGCGGACAGTCAGACCCGCACCGGCGCTTACGCGGATAGCTGGGTACAGTACAGCTGGTTCCGTAACGAAGTGAACGGTGAAGGACTGGACACCGAGAAGTATGATTCCAAAGGCTTCACCGCCTCGCTTGAAGGGGGTTATATCCTGAAAGCGGGCAAAAGTCAGAATCACCAGTTCTGGGTTCAGCCAAAAGCACAGGCTGTCTGGATGGGCGTCAAAGCCGATGATCATACCGAAGCGTCGAATACCCGTATCTCCGGTAACGGTGACGGTAATATTCAGACCCGGCTGGGTGTCAAAGCCTTTATGACATCATCACCGCAGGAAGGCGGAGAGAACGATCAACTGTTCAAACCGTATGCTGAACTGACCTGGGTTCATAACAGCAAAGATTTCGGTACAACACTGACCCATGAAACCACCGGCAGTTATACGGTGAAACAAGGGGGTGCCGCGAATATTGCAGAAGTGAAACTGGGAATGGAAGGTAACGCCTCTCCGCAACTGAATATGTGGGGGAACGTGACACAGCAGGTCGGGGATAAAGGTTACAGTGATACCGCCGTTATGCTCGGTGTGAAATATAATTTCTGATAAGCGCGCCGTAACCGCAAACTGAAACGCCCCCGGTAACCGGGGGCTTTTTTATTTCACCACCAGAATCGTGGCTTTAATATGTTTGAGATAGGCCACAATCGTGAAGGTGACAATCACCAGCAGCGACCAGGATGCCCACTTTCCGGCATGTACCGTCGCCCACGCCCCGATCTGATTCGGGTACTGCCAGACGCCGAAAAAGGTGCCGAAGTTTTCCGCCAGCCAGATAAAAAAGCCAATCAGTACGAAAGCGAGCAGCAGCGGCATACGGCGTTCTTTATCATACGGCGTGTAATAAACCATGGTTCGTGCATACAGCCCGAGAATAAACGCGGTGAGATACCAGCGGTAATCGCCGATAAAGTGATGGGCAAAGAAATTGACATAAATTGCCAGCGCAATCAGGGTTGCCAGCCAGTACGGCGGGAAGTTTTCAATTCTGACATTCAGGAAACGCCACGCCTGAATCACATAACTGCCGACCGCCGCATACATAAACCCGGTGAATAACGGCACATTCCATAATTTGGTATACGCCGCATCAGGATAACTCCATGAACCGATAGCGGATGATGTCTTGAATAACTCCATGACAAACCCCACCACATGGAAAATACAGATAGCTTTCAGTTCATCCGTGGTTTCCAGCTTTTTCCACACCATCGCGGCCTGAAACAGGACTGCCAGGATCAGCAGAAAATCATAACGGGGGATCCCCGCGACACCGGCAGCCGGTACCAGAAACAAGGCGAGAAAAAAGAAGGCGGCAAACAGGCATGCCCGCGCCTCTCTCAGACCGAAAAACCAAAATTCAAGGATAAACCGGCGCCAGCCGGTCAGAGATGAGTGTTTCTGTGCCAGCAGAAAGGTATCAAAGCGGTCAAGCATGGTTCAGTCCCTGAAAGAAGGATTACAGCGCGCTCTCTTTTTTGCGGATCAGATAGCGGTATGGCGCGGTTTCAGCGTCCTGAGCCACCAGCTCATGCTCCATAAAACGGCAGAACCCGGGAATGTCCCGCGTGGTCGCCGGATCATCCGCCACCACCAGCAAAATGTCACCGGTATTCATCCCGCGGATGGTTTTACGCACCAGCATCACCGGCTCCGGGCAGCGCAGCCCGAGTGTGTCGAGTGTTTTATCGGCACAGGAAAAAGTATCAGACATCATGATTGTCCTGTTAAGTAACGAATCCGGGAATTATACCGGAAATAAACGTCCTGCGCCGCTTCTGTGTCGTTAATCCTTCAGCCGCTCCCGGCAGGGAGAGTCCTTTGCTTTTGTTGCGCAAACGGCGTATTATTGCGCGCTGAGATTATTGGGTTCCCTCACCCCAACCACCAAAAAGGTACAATATGTTTGATTTATCTGCCCGCCAGCGGCGCACAGCGCTTATCTGGTTATCACTTTTTCATGTTCTGATCATTACCTCCAGTAACTACCTGGTGCAGTTGCCGATCACCATTTTCGGCTTCCATACCACCTGGGGGGCTTTCACGTTTCCGTTTATTTTCCTGGCGACCGACCTGACCGTCCGTATCTACGGCGCACCGCTGGCTCGGCGGATTATCACCTCGGTGATGATCCCGGCACTGGCGATTTCCTATGTGGTCTCCGCCCTGTTTTTTCAGGGGGAATGGGCCGGTTTTGAGGCTCTGTCGCACTTCAACCTGTTTGTGGCGCGGATTGCCGCCGCCAGCTTTATGGCGTATGCCCTCGGACAGATTCTGGATGTGAATGTCTTTAACCGCCTGCGTCAGAACCGCCGCTGGTATGTGGCACCGGCTGCCGCCATGTTTGTCGGCAACCTGATCGATACCCTGGCTTTCTTCTTTATCGCCTTCTGGCGCAGTACCGATCCGTTTATGGCGGCAAACTGGGTGGAAATCGCCCTGGTGGATTACAGTTTCAAAGTCACTATCTGCATGCTGTTCTTCCTGCCGGCTTACGGCGTGCTGCTTAATCTGATCCTGCGCTCTTTTTTTGCGCAACGCGCTGACGGTTCCCTGCCCGCGCATCACTGATTATTCATTTTTCTGACACGCAGAGGCGCTATCCTGCCTCTGTGCTGTCGTCTGTATCACATTTTCCCGATCTGCCCCCGTGCTCCCGGCCCGTACAGTGCGTCAGCTCTCACATATCCGTTACTGTAACTGTTAGTCTGATTCAGACGGAATACTATCCCTCACTGACACCATAACGCGAATGCATTCAGGAGTTTGAGTATGTTAAAAGTGATCCAATCCCCGGCCAAATACATTCAGGGTCCGGACGCGCTTTACCATGTGGGTAAATACATCAGACCATTAGCGGAAAAAACGTTGGTGATTGCTGATAAATTTGTCCGCGAACTGGTGGGCGATATTGTGAATGACAGCCTGAGCGAATACGACGTCAGCGGTGTCTTTGAAACCTTCGGCGGCGAGTGTACGCACGAGGAGATCGACCGTCTGACCAAACTGGCGAAAAACCACAAATGCCAGGCGGTACTGGGTGTGGGCGGCGGTAAAACACTGGATACCGCCAAGGCTGTGGCGCATTTTGCCAAACTGCCGGTGATCATTGCCCCGACAATCGCATCGACCGATGCACCGACCAGCGCACTGTCCGTTATTTATAATGAACTCGGTGCGTTCGACAGCTACCTGTTCTATCCGCAGAACCCGAATGTGGTAGTGATGGATACCAATATCATTGCCCGCGCACCGGCACGCCTGCTGGTGGCCGGTATGGGTGACGCACTGGCCACTTACTTTGAGGCACGCGCGTGCAGCGCAGCCGGAAAAGCCACCATGGCAGGCGGCAGCACCACTCTGGCGGCCCTGGCACTGGCGAACCTCTGCTTTGATACTCTGCTCAGCGACGGCATCAAAGCCAAACTGGCGGTGGAAGCCGGGGTCAGCACCAAGGCGGTGGAAAACATCATTGAAGCCAACACCCTGCTCAGCGGGCTGGGCTTTGAAAGCGCCGGTCTTGCGGCGGCACATGCTATCCACAACGGCTTTACCGCGCTGGAAGAGTGCCACCACATGTACCACGGTGAAAAAGTGGCGTTCGGTACTCTCGTGCAGTTAGTGCTGGAAAATGCCCCGGCGGAAGAGCTGGAAACCGTGCTGGAGTTCTGTGCTCAGGTCGGACTGCCAATCACCCTGGAAGAACTGGGTGTGGACAGTATCGGTACCGAGCTGGAAGAGAAAGTCATGGCGGTTGCCGAGCTGAGTTGTGCAGACAACGAAACCATCTACAACATGCCGTTTGAAGTCGATTCTGACCAGGTCTATGCCGCGATTATGGCTGCTGACCGCATGGGACGCGACTGGCTGTATTAATCTGCTTATTATGCTGTTCCGTAACGCCCGGGATAACCGGGCGTTACTGTCTGTAATCCGCTGCCGGTATTCATTATGCTGCGGGCAGGATCTCTGCGGCAATCGTATCCACCGCGGCTTTCAGTTCTTCTAATGTGATTGTCTGGTCTTTATTGCTCATCTGCTCCCCTTTGTTTTTGCGGATCGCTTCAAAATACGGTTTTTTCGATACGGAATCCGTTATTTTCCATTCAAAATAGATGGACGTGTCCGCATCCCGGTTACCGATGGCCAACTGTGTTCCGGCAACGATCAACATCACCGGCAAGACCTCATAGGGTTTGAAATCTTCGTTAGTGACCTTAACAGCGGTAACCACACCCTCAAAACGCAGCGCACCCGGTGCAGCAGTTTCCGTCAGCTGATACCGCTTTGCCAGCTCATTTTTGATCTGCTGATTAGTGTAATTGAGCAAAACAGTCATAAACTGTTTACCCATTTTGTTATTTTCATTCAGCGGCTTAAACACAACCGGTGTGAAGATAAGCGTTGCTTTCGGGTTTTCTGCCGTGAAATCGTCAGAACGCCAGGATTTAATCACCTCACCGGAGGCTGTTTCTGTTTCGGTCAGGCGCTGATAATCACTCAGAAAATCAGATTGTTCGGCGTGATCCGGTAAACGGCTTGAACAGGCAGAAAGCAGGAATACCATTGACACGGCAATAATACAGTTAGTGACTGAATATGATGCGAACTTGTTCATTTTCCTCTCAATATCTTTATCATTTTCTTTAAAAAATCCGCCCGATGCTAGCACCGGGCGGGAGAGGAAAGTGAATAGAAAATGCGGTTTATCCGTCATATTCAGCCGGTTTCTGTCATCCTTTATTTATGCCAGCGCCCGCGCCAGCAGAGATACCGGGTGCTCGCATTTTTTGCTGGTCGACATCTCAATCTGCCATTTACAGGTTTCACAGTCACTGATCACCAGGTCAATACCGCTCTCCTCTATCTGGCGGAACAGCGGGGAACCAATCGCCTGTGATGTTTCGTAGTTTTCCTTTTTAAACCCGTAAGTTCCGGCAATACCACAGCATTGTGAATCCAGCACGATCAGTTCCACCCCCGGTATTGATCGGATAAGCTCAAGGGAATAGGCCGTCCAGCCCATTTTTTCCATATGACACGGCGTGTGATAACCGACTTTCAGCGGCGTGTGGCGCAGCACCGGCTTACGCCCCTCCTGCATCAGCCGGTAAAGATAACGGGTCACCAGCTCTATGTTATCGCGCAGCGGTGCGGTATCCACATCCAGGATATGCGGATATTCATCCCGCAGGGTAAAAGCACAGGTGGAGGATGTCGCCATCACCGGCATCTTCTGTTCAACAATGGCTTTGGTGAGGGATTCCACATTCACCGACGCCTGTTTTTTCGCCTGCTTTGCAAACCCGTTGGCGATCAGCGCCACACCACAGCATTTTTCCCGCTCCAGCAGTTGTACACCGATCCCCATGCTGTTAAACACCTTAATCACATCTTTACCAAGCTGCGGATGGTTATAATTCACATAACAACCGTGGAAGTACGCGACCTGTTCACCGAATTTTATTTGTTTTTCCTGCTGTTTTTTGTACCAGCGGCGGAAAGTACCGAAAGAATATTTCGGCAGCTCACGGCGGTGATCAATTTTCAGAGCGGTATCGAGCAGTTTGCGTACCGGTTTCATCCCGGTGATGGTATTGACCACCGGCGCAAACGGCGAGGAGAGTGATCCCATCAGATCGGTGTGGCTCAGAATCGCGTCACGGATCTTCGGCCGTGACGGGGAATACGTCAGTTTGGCACGGGCGATAATATCCCCGATGCGGACATCTGACGGACACGCCACTTCGCAACGTTTGCAGTTAGTACAGAGAGTGAGCGCATCATCATACAGCATGGCATCTTTCAGGCGCAGCCGCTCACCGTCGGGTCCCGCCTGTTTCGGGCCGGGATAATCCGGATTCACCTTCGCCACCGGGCAGTACGTTGTACAGACGGTGCATTTGATGCAGTTCTCAAACTGTGTTTGTCCCGTACTCATACCTGAGCCTCCGTTACCGCTGCACCAATCTGCGCCAGAATCTGTTCCGCTGCGTACATCGCAGTGACAAGAGAAACACCCGCACCGCAGCCCTCCTGTAACGGGTTATACCCGCCCAGCACCGCCCCGGCGGCATACAGGTTGGTGATAGAGCCATTCGCATCCGCCGGATGCAGATGTGCATCTGTCGCCACCCCGGCTTCCAGATAGCGCTGACGGGCAAACAGATCTGCTGATGTCCATTCGCGGCGCGGCAGGGTTTCGGTCAGATTCAGATTCAGCAGCGGCTCATAAATATGGTCAATATCACTCGCCAGCCCGTTACTGAAGAAACTGCCGGTCGCCAGCACAAACTGCTCAGCCTGTACCGGAATATCACCGTGATTACGGGTAAACAGCTGCGTGATCCGCTCACCGTCACGGCGGACAGAAATGACACTGTCCCCCGGCATCACAAATCCCCCCGCCCGGCGGAAACGGCACAATAATGCCTGATGCAGGCGCATTCCCAACAGTGACGGCGGAAGGGTCGGCAACTGATAAACCGTTTTATTCAGCTGCTGCTGTAAAAAAGCCACTTCGTCACCGTTTTCCGCCCCGAAACAGGCCGGTAAAATCAGGGTTTGTTCCGTGATCCCGCACTGTGCCAGTTCATCAGCCAGTTCCTGCCGGTTTTGCGGCAAATCCAGCACACGGGCAATATTGACGGAACGGAACTCACTCGGGTTATTGCGTAACTTATCCAGGCACGGCAGATGCAGGGTATACGCCTGTGCCGGATACCCCTGACGGGTCAGTGCGGCGGCAGCCATTTCCGCCTGAAAATCAAGAAAACCGGTAATACTGATAACCGCAGCCGGCTGCCAGTCTGCCGTCATTTTTTCGCTCAGAACCGGCACCACATCCGGGGTCAGCCAGCTCATCCGCCATTGTCCGGCCGGGGTCAGACGCCAGTGATTACGCTCCGCCGATCCCCGCAACGGTAAGTCATCCTGCTGCAACAGCGCCATTGCCTGTGACACACCGCGGCGTACCGCACTCTCTCCTATCACACTGTAGGGATGCGCCGGTGCCTGATGTGCCAGTGCCGCCAGTGCCGAAAGCGGCTCCGTGACCGGCTGCCCGTCCGGCAGCGCCGAGAGCAGATCCAGTGACGCCGATGAGAAATGCAGCGCGCTCTGTCCTGCGCTGATAATGGCGCAGCTCAGTCCGCTCTCTGCCAGTTTCACGCCGCAGGAGAGACCGGCAAGGCCGCCGCCCGCGATAACCACATCATATTTCATGCTGCTCTCCCTGTTCGTCTGTCCCGCTGTTTTCCAGCCCGCATAATCCCTGATACACCCAGCAGGTAAATTCACTTTCCCGCAGCGCATTCCCCCACGCCACCGGGCGCACACCTTTCCAGCGTTCATTCAGGAAATGCATCAGTTCGGTTTCAGATTTTTCAGCGGTGGTGATTTTCAGCTGAGTCAGCAGTTCCGCCGCCCGGCAGGCACACAGCTCGCCCTGGCAGGTCCCCATACCGACACGGGTGCGGCGGCGCAGATCCAGCAGGTTATTCACCGTCAGGCTTTCCGTGGCATAGCGCACCTCACCGGCAGTGACCGCTTCACACTCACAGACCAGACTTTTATCCAGCCGCGTAGTGTGCGGCAGTTCTGCCGCGCGATCGCCGTGACGGTACACCGCCGATCCGCGTAACGGGGCAGGAAGAGAGATCACTTTACGCAATGTCTGTTCCGCCGACTGTGCCGAGCCCGGCAGCGGTTCCTCCGCCGTGGAGCACAGCGCGGTGATACCGAGCTTCGCGCACACCGCGTCTGTCGCCCATTCTGCCATCAGCCGGTAAGTCATCAGCTTGCCGCCGGTGATAGTAAGGAAGCCGCGCAATCCGTCGCGTTTCTCATGATCCAGCAGCACAATCCCCCGGCTGATACTACGCCCGGTCGGATCATCATCCGCCGCCACCAGCGGACGGACCCCCGCATATGCCCGCAGAATACGCGCCTGCGCCATTGCCGGTGCCAGCCGCGAACCCTCACGGATCAGGGTATCGACCTCATCCGCCGTGACAATCATGTTGTCGATATCATCATAAGGAATATGAACTGACGTGGTGCCGATCAGGGAAATGGTATCCCCCGGCACCAGAATATCCGCATCACCCGGCTTGCGGCAGCGGTTAATAACACGCTGGTTGAGGCGGTGCCCGAGGATCAGCAGTGATCCTTTGGCAGGCAGCATGCTGATCTGCACTCCGGCAAAACCGGCGATACGCTGACTCCAGATCCCTGCCGCATTAACCACCACCGGCGCATACAGCGGATAGCGGCGGTGATTCTGATGATCATAAACCTGCACACCGGTTACCTGATCGCCCTGACGCAGCACATCCGTGACCTCGTGATAAGTCAGCACCTGCGCACTGTGCTCCCTTGCATCCAGCATATTGGCGGCGGTCAGGCGGAACGGATCCACCGTGCCGTCCGGCACTTTCACCGCACCCAGCAGCGCCGGGTTTACAGCCGGCTCAAAACGCAGCGCCTCCTGCGGGGACATCAGCTGAGTTTCGATACCTGCCGCGCGGCAGGCTTCAATAAACGTGGCCTGATACGCCATCTCATCTTCCGGCAGTGTGATAAACAAACCGCTGGTTTCCTCGACACAGTGGCGGGCAATACGCCGCAAAATCCGGTTTTCCGAAATACACTCACGGGCGGATTCCGGATCCGTCACCGCATAACGGGCACCGCTGTGCAGCAGGCCGTGGTTACGACCGGTCGCACCGGTCGCGATATCAAACCGCTCCAGCAGCAGCGTGCGCAGCCCCCGCCGGGCGCAGTCCCGTGCCATCCCGGCACCGGTTGCGCCACCGCCGATGATAATGACATCCGCTTCATTGACAGGTGAATCAGACATGGGGTTCCTCTCAGTCATGTTCCTTTATTATGGTGATAGCGTAGCCGTTTTTTCTTCCTTTATGATTGATAATGAGCAAAAACGAAAACAAAACACCAAAAATCAGAGCGAAATAATCCATAGTCGTGATGAATATCACATACCCGCAACATCCGGAGTTTTCCGCAAAAACCACCAGGAAACCAACTGATTTTCCGCCGGTTTTCTGTCTGATTCACACCTCTGCTATTTAATGATTGTACCGATGCTGATATGCGCTATGCTTTTAGCGCTAATTATATGTTTACCTTGCATATTTCATTTAACGAAAAACAAACAAAACAGATACACCAAAGTAATTACTTAGGTTATTACCTGAAATATCCGGTTATTCATCCGCAAAAATGAAAAATTAGCGCTTAAAACCCTTGGTTATATCAAATTTAAACGATCAACTATTCGCTATACTTTAAACAGAATGTGATTTTTATAACCAGTCAGTAACCGGAATTGATTAGTGTTTTTATCAACTGAAAGGATTCGGTTACTGATAACAATTTTAAGTACCCGTGTCAGATTTCGTTTTTACATTTTAACTTTCGATTTACCTGAACAATGGAGAAGCACAGTGCAAACCTTTAATGCCGATATCGCAATTATCGGAGCAGGCGGTGCAGGGCTGCGGGCGGCGATTGCCGCTGCAGAAGCTAACCCGAACCTGAAAATTGCTCTGATCTCAAAAGTTTACCCGATGCGCAGCCACACCGTGGCCGCAGAAGGTGGCTCTGCGGCTGTGACACAATCCCATGATTCCTATGATTATCATTTCGGTGATACGGTGTCCGGGGGCGACTGGTTATGTGAGCAGGATGTGGTGGAGTATTTTGTCGAACACTGTCCGACAGAAATGACCCAGCTGGAACTGTGGGGCTGCCCGTGGAGCCGTAAAGAAGACGGTTCCGTCAACGTGCGCCGTTTTGGTGGTATGAAAATCGAGCGGACCTGGTTCGCTGCCGATAAAACCGGCTTTCATATGCTGCACACGCTGTTCCAGACCTCTCTGAAATACCCGCAGATTCAGCGTTTTGATGAGCATTTTGTCCTCGATATTATTGTGGATGAAGGCCATGTGCGCGGTCTGGTGGCGATCAATATGATGGAAGGGACAAAAGTTCAGATCCGCGCTAATTCGGTGATTATGGCCACCGGCGGCGCCGGTCGTGTCTACCGCTATAACACCAACGGCGGAATTGTCACCGGTGACGGGATGGGCATGGCTTTCCGTCACGGCGTGCCGCTGCGGGATATGGAATTCGTTCAGTATCACCCGACCGGTCTGCCCGGCTCCGGTATTCTGATGACAGAAGGCTGTCGTGGTGAAGGCGGTATTCTGGTCAATAAAGATGGCTACCGCTATTTGCAGGATTACGGCATGGGCCCGGAAACCCCGCTCGGTCATCCGGAAAACAAATACATGGAACTCGGCCCGCGCGATAAAGTCTCCCAGGCGTTCTGGCACGAGTGGCGCAAAGGCCGGACTATCAAAACCAGCCGTGGTGATGTGGTTTATCTGGATCTTCGTCATCTGGGCGAGAAAAAACTGCTGGAGCGCCTGCCGTTTATCTGCGAGCTGGCGAAAGCCTATGTCGGCGTGGATCCGGTCAAAGAGCCGATCCCGGTTCGTCCGACCGCGCACTACACCATGGGCGGTATCGAAACCGACCAGCGCTGTGAAACCCGCATCAAAGGGCTGTTTGCGGTCGGCGAGTGTTCCTCCGTCGGTCTGCACGGCGCCAACCGCCTCGGCTCCAATTCCCTGGCGGAACTGGTGGTCTTCGGTCGCCTGGCCGGGGAAGAAGCGGTTAAACACGCACAGGAAACCCACGCCGCCAACAGCAATGCTATCGATGCCCGCACCGCTGACATTGAAAACAACCTGAAAGCGCTGATGAACCAGAAAGGTACCGAAAGCTGGTCCAGACTGCGTGATGAGATGGGTGAGGCAATGGAAGAAGGCTGCGGTATTTACCGCACACCGGAGCTGATGCAGAAAACCATCGACAAACTGGCCGAACTGAAAGAGCGTTTCAAACGGGTGGAAATCACTGACCGCTCTTCTGTCTTCAATACCGACCTGCTCTACACCATTGAGCTGGGCTTTGGTCTGGATGTCGCGGAATGTATGGCGCACTCCGCCTTTAACCGTAAAGAATCACGCGGCGCACACCAGCGTCTGGATGAAGGCTGTACTGAGCGCGACGATTTCAATTTCCTGAAACACACCCTCGCTTTCCACAATCCGGACGGTTCGCCGCATCTGGAATACAGTGATGTGAAGATAACCAAATCTGCCCCGGCAAAACGTGTCTACGGTGGTGAAGCGGCGGCGGCTGAACAGGCGGCAAAAGAGAAGGAAAACGTCAATGGCTGAGATGAAAATGCTGAAAATGTCAGTGATGCGCTATAACCCGGAAACGGATAATGAGCCGCACGCTGTCACGTATCAGGTGCCTTACGATGAGCAGACGTCACTGCTGGATGCGCTGGGCTATATCAAAGACAACCTGGCACCGGATCTCTCCTACCGCTGGTCCTGCCGGATGGCTATCTGCGGCTCCTGCGGCATGATGGTCAACAAGGTGCCGAAACTCGCCTGTAAAACCTTCCTGCGCGAATACCCGCAGGGCATGGAGGTTGAAGCGCTCGGCAACTTCCCGATTGAACGCGACCTGGTTGTGGATATGACGCACTTTATCGAGAGCCTGGAAGCGATCAAGCCTTATATCATCGGCAATGACCGCAAACCGTCCGAAGGCCCGAACAACCAGACCCCGGGACAGATGGCGAAATACCATCAGTTCTCCGGCTGCATTAACTGCGGTCTGTGCTATGCGGCCTGTCCGCAGTTCGGCCTGAATCCGGAATTCCTCGGCCCGGGTGTGCTGACACTGGCGCAGCGCTATAACACCGACAGCCGCGATCACGGCAAAAAAGAGCGGATGACACAAATCAACGGCGATAACGGCGTATGGACCTGTACCTTCGTGGGTTACTGCTCGGAAGTCTGTCCGAAACATGTGGATCCGGCAGCCGCCATTCAGCAGGGTAAAGCCGCCAGTGCGGAAGATTACATTATCGCCCGTCTGAAACCACAATAAGGAAGAGAGAAATGACGACCAAACGTAAGCCTTATGTGCGTGAAATGACACCGACATGGTGGAATAAACTCGGTTTTTACCGTTTTTATATGCTGCGGGAAGGCACCGCAGTGGTTCAGCTCTGGTTCAGCCTGCTGGTGATGTACGGCGTTTACTGTCTTAAGGGCGGCCCGGCGGACTGGGCAGGGTATGTCCACTTCCTGCAAAATCCGCTGGTGGTACTGGTTAATATCCTGACACTGGCCGGTACGCTGCTGCACACGGTGACCTGGTTCCAGCTGGCACCGAAAGCCGTCAATATCGTTATCAAAGACGAAAAAATGGGACCTGAGCCGATTGTCCGTCTGCTCTGGGTGGTGACCCTCATTGTTAACGCCGTCATTCTGGCCGTTGCGTTACTGTGATAAGGAAGGAAACTGATATGATTAATCCGAATCCGAAACGCTCACAGGAACCGGTTTTCTGGGGATTGTTTGGCGCAGGCGGCATGTGGAGTGCCATTGTTTCACCAGCCGTTATTGTGCTGCTGGCTTTTCTGGTCCCGTTTGCTGTGGCACCGGATATGCTCAGTTACAGCCGCATTCTGGCCTTCTGCCAGGGCTTTATCGGTAAGGTTTTCCTGCTGCTGATGATTATCCTGCCGCTGTGGTGTGCACTGCACCGTATCCACCATTGCATGCATGACCTGAAAATCCATGTTCCTGCGGGACGCTGGGTCTTTTACGGCCTGGCAACCATCCTCAGTGTGATGGCCGTGATTGGTGTCATCACGCTGTAATCATTGTCTGTCATAAAAAGACCGGCGCTTAAAAGCCGGTCTTTTTTTATCTGCCGTCAGGCCACTTCTGCACGATTAAGCTGCCAGTAGCTGAGCTGCACCGGGGAAAGACCACGAAATACCAGTGTCGCTGTCTGCTGCGGGAAATAACGGCTGCTCATTACCGCCTCGCCGTCATTGATAAAAATCTCCGCGCTCGAGTGATCGGTAAAAATATGCAGGTGTGTCACTTCTCCCTGCCAGTAACGGTGCTGCCAGTCACCGCTGATCAGACTGCGGCGTGACAGGCGGATTTCATGCCCGTCATAGGAAAAAATCAGCTGTTTGCTGAAATTCAGAATAAGCGGGCCGGAGAGCCGGATAATCACCTCCAGCCGCCCGGCACTCAGCTCCAGCGCATTATCCGCTTCACCTGACCACTGCCCGCCGGTACCGCGCAACGCCTCCAGCTCTTTCACCGGACGCTGGTACAGCTGTCCGTTCTGCAGTGTCAGCTCACGGGGGCAGGTCATCTGGTGAAGCCAGCCGTTTTTAACGGTCGGCTGCTGCATCTCTTCGCCGCCCGGTCCCCCCATCAGCGCCACCATTATGCGTCGTCCGTCAGAGGCGAGTGTGGTCTGCGGGGCATAAAATTCAAATCCGGCATCGGCTTCATACAGCTGTGGTTTATGGCGGAAGGTTTTGCTTTCATAATCAAACTGCCCGACCAGATACGCGCCGGGGGAACTATTCAGAAAACGGGTAGGCTCACGCGGTATACCACGGGGACAGCACAGCAGGACCCATTCATTACCGAGCCGGAAAAAATCGGGGTTTTCCCATAAATACCCGGCATCCCGTAACCCGCCGCGACGGCTGCCGGCCAGTACACCACGCAATACCCACTCACCTAACTCCGCCGCGTCATACAACAGCACACAGCCTCTGTCATTCTCATCACGGGCACCCAGCACCATGTACCACTGACCGCGGTGCTGCCAGACCTTCGGATTGATCACATCAGTGCTGTATCCTTGCGGCAGCCCCAGTGCAGAACCGTATTTCTCAAAGCCGCCATCCGGCTTTTCCCTGGCCAGACACTGCCACAATGTCCGTGACCCGTCACGGTACACCAGACTGCCGGTATAACAGAGAGTCAGTGCGTCATCATTCACCACCGCACTGCCGGAAAAACAGCCGCCGGTATCATAATTACCGGACGGCAGCAGCGCGACCGGCTCATGTGTCCAGCTGACCAGATCCGCTGAAGACCAGTGCCCCCAGCACGGATATTTATGTTCGCAGCCAAACGGATCCCACTGATAGAACAGGTGCCAGAGCCCCCTGTGATAAATAAATCCGGCCGGATCATTCATCAGGCCGCACACCGGCGCTGTATGCCAGCCGGGATAATGTCTATCCCGCTGTGCCCGTCCCTGGTGCTTCATTAAGGCCTGCACAATCCCTGACAACAATGCTGTCTGTGCCATATCCCTGTCCCCTGTATCCCCTGTTCTGTTTTTTCAGAAACCATAAAAGCACAGATACGGTACTGAATGCGAGCACCAACCCTCTAAGATAATTCAGAATCCGACGGGTAACAGCGGTATCCGACCGGCAGAAAAGCAATGTCCTGAATAAAAAACAGTTTTGCGGAAAAATAGCAGAATGGCGGGATACAGCAGAATAAAACACCTGTCAGAACAGGTGTCTTATCAGAAAATCGGACAACACACTCTTACGCATTACCACGTAAAAAATACGATACATCCTCTTCGACACTTTCCATCGCCAGTAATGCATCCAGCGTATCGCGGGCTTCCTGTTCGTCGATAATGCTCATGGCAAAACCGACATGAACCAGCACCCATTTCCCCAGCATGTCTGATGGCTCACCTTCACAAACCAGCGCGATGTTCACATCCCGTCTGACACCACATACTTCCACCTGCGCATTGTCTGTTACAGAGTCGCCCACGGCAACGATTTGCCCGGGAATACCTAAACACATAACCGGCTCCTGATTGCTATGTCCTTACCGGACTACTGAATTTCGATTTGTCTGACCTGCATGGCATCACTGCTGTCCACCTGCAGATTATGGCTGCCGCAGTGCGGACACCCGGTATTAAACCCGGCCACACTGACCGGTTTCTGGCAATCCCGGCACCAGGCCTGCGCCGGGACGGTAGTGACATGCAGTTCAGCGCCTTCCGCCAGTGAATCACGGCAGACGATATCAAAGCAGAAATGCAGGGCATCCTCTTCGATACAGGATACCGCACTCAGTTCCAGCCAGACTGCGGTAACGCGCTGCGCCCCGCTCTGTTTTGCCTGCTGCTCGATAATATCAAGCGCATTCTGGCACAGCGTCACCTCATGCATCCGCCAGCCCTCAGGACATCAGGTTGGCCGGCATTTCAAATGCGGCACGGCGGCGGCGTTCTTTGACAATCTCATCCATCTTATTACGGTCAACCACCATTAATGCATGAGTCGGGCACACCTCCACACAGGCAGGCCCGCCCGCGCGGGTATGGCATAAGTCACATTTGTGGGCTTCCGCACGGTACTGCGGAATGGTGTTCAGCGCGGTGGTCTGTTGGGCAACAGGACGGCTGATCACTTCCATGGTGCCGTAAGGACAGGCAATCACACAGGTTTTGCAGCCGATACATTTTGCCTGATCGACATACACAAAATCATCTTTACGACTGATAGCGCCGTTCGGACAGACATTGGCACACGGTGCGTCTTCACACTGACGGCAGACAACCGCCGTACTGATGGTGTACCCTTTCATCACATGAATACGGGGAAAGAATTCATCTTTCACCACAGTTTCAATACCGGTTTCCTGCTCTTGATGCGAAACAACACAAGCGACTTCACATGTGTGACAGCCAATGCACTTCTTTGGGTCTGCAATGATGAAACGGTTCATCATACTCTCCTGAATGATACGCGGCGACTTCACATCCGGCATTCCGGTGCAGCCGCCCTCTGGTTAGAATAATCAGGAAATAAGCATGCATCGTGCCAGTCTGACATTTTTTTTAATTTCAGTGAAATCAGCGTATTAATAAATAATGCTGCCGCGCTGTGTGTCATAGTGAGAATATTCGTCACCCAGTTCGACATTTTTGACGATAATTTTTATCATCCGTCTGCGTCATAATATAGTAGGTTTTCATCCCGCCGAAAAATAGGGGATTGGATCAAACTTAAATCAGACAGCGATATTCTTTTCTTACAGAGTCATTACAATAATGGGTATTACCTCTCTGAAACTTATTTATACCTATAACTATTCAGAGAAGAATTAATTTTAAGAGCAATCGTCCGGATCAGGAATGAGAAAGACGAAGACGAGCGGAGATGTTGTGGACAACACTGACAAGACCGAACACATACGCCATGAACGTGACCAGTACCGGATATTGGTCGATATCACCAACTCAGTGCTTTCTCATCTGGAGATGGACGGCCTGGTTGCGGAGGTCTCCCGCGAGATCCACCGGTTTTTCGGGCTGAGCCAGATAAGCATTGCGTTGTGTGATAATTACAGTTCTGCTGTATATCTTTGTTATTCCAGCTATTACCAGCCCCGCAAACCCGCAGAAAAGACATTATATCATCTGGATGAACTGCATCCTGATCTGGCGCAGGTTCTGGACAGTAACCAGCCGATGCGCCTGACACTCGACAGTGCCACAGAGGATCCGCTGTATCAGCATGTCTGTGCGCAGGGCATGACAGAAACCCTGCTGCTGCCGCTGGCATTTAACCATAAGCCACTGGGCGTTCTGGTGTTATCCCATGAAAATAATCATATTTTTACTGATGATAACTGTAATTTGCTCAAGCAGATAGCCGCCCGGTTTGCCATTGCGGTGGATAACGCAGCGGCCTATGAAGAGATCACCCGGCTGAAAGACAGCCTCAAGCATGAAAACCTGTGGCTGAATGAACAGATTCACAATAACGAGAGCTTCAGTGAAATCATTTACCAGAGTGATGCCATGCGCAACATTCTGGAGCAGGTGGATCTGGTTGCCGCCAGCGACAGTACTGTACTGATCCTCGGCGAAACCGGTACCGGGAAAGAGCTTATCGCCCGCGCTATTCACCGCCTGAGTGACCGCCATCACCGCAGCATGATCAAAATGAACTGTGCGGCGATCCCGTCCGGGCTGCTGGAAAGCGACCTGTTCGGTCATGACAAAGGCGCTTTCACCGGTGCGACCACCACCCATATCGGCCGTTTTGAAATGGCGGATAAAAGCACTCTGTTCCTCGATGAGATCGGCGATATGCCGCTGGATCTCCAGCCAAAACTGCTGCGGGTATTACAGGAGCGGGAAATTGAGCGCATCGGCGGTAATAAGGTGATTCCGGTGGATGTGCGGCTGATTGCCGCCACCAACCGCAACCTGAAATCCATGACCGATGACCGTGAGTTCCGCGAAGATCTCTACTACCGGCTGAATGTATTCCCTATCTGGATCCCGCCGCTGCGCGAGCGCCCGGAAGATATTCCGCTGCTGGCGACCTACTTCACACAGAAGATTGCCCGCCGGATGAACCGCAATATCGACTGTATCCCGCGTGATGCGCTGGAGCAACTGAGCCGTTACCCGTGGCCGGGTAATGTGCGCGAACTGGAAAACGTCATTGAACGGGCAGTGATCCTGACGCGCGGAAATACCCTGAATATTCAGTTGCATGAACTGAATATCCCAAAGCATTCACGCCTGAAAACGGCGCTGGAGACCCCGAGCTCACTGGAAAAACGGATGCAGACTGCCGCACCGGAGAATGATGACGAAGAGCGTGACCGGATTATTGCTGCCCTGAAAGCCACCAACGGCGTTGTTGCCGGTGCCCGGGGTGCGGCAACCCGTCTGGGGCTGAAACGGACAACATTATTATCCCGTATGCAGCGGTTAGGTATTTCTGTGCAGGATATATTCGAAGAAGATAATCACTGAATTGATATTTAAATCACCGCCGCTGAAATAAGAATGTCTCGCAAATAAAAATATATCGCAAAAATAGTGATCGTAATATGTTCATCTATTTCTCAGGCAATACTATGTGATCAAAATTCAGAAACTGAATACGACTGACATCATCATTAAACAAAAAATGAAAATATAAAAAAACCGGCGGTCATTTCTGAGCGCCGGTTTTTTATCATATTAAGACTAACGGATTAACACCCTTCCGCCGCTTCACGCAGACGGCGCTTAATACCGGTATATTCCTGAACAACATAATGCTCAGCCTGTTTTTGATCCGCAATCGGTTCGACGCGGACAGCACAGTATTTATATTCCGGTGTTTTGGTAATCGGGCTGAGGTTTTCCGCCACCAGCTCGTTACACGCACCAATCCACCACTGATAAGTCATGTAAACCGCCCCTTTGTTAGGACGCTCACTGACATTCGCACGGGTGATAACTTTCCCCTGACGGGATGCCACCCAGACCAGCTCCTGATCTTTAATCCCCAGTGCAGCAGCATCTGCGGTATTGATCTGGATATAGCCCGGCTCATCCGCCAGTGCCGCCAGTGCTTTACAGTTACCGGTCATGGAGCGGCAGGAGTAGTGCCCCACTTCACGGACGGTTGCCAGCACCATCGGATAGTCATCACTGACCTGATCAATCGGCGCACGCCATTCACAGGTATAGAACTGACCTTTGCCGTTCGGGGTATCAAAGATACCGCCGTCGTACAGGTATTCTGTCCCCTGATCACTGTCCGCCACATCGCGGCACGGCCACTGGATATAAGCCAAATCCGCCATTTTCTCGTAGGTCGCACCATAGTAGATAGGGCAGAGTTCACGTAACTCATCCCAGATCTCTTTGGTGTTGTTGTAATGCATCGGATAACCCATCGCCGTGGACATCAGACTGATAATTTCCCAGTCCGGTTTCACATCACCGACCGGCTCAACCGCTTTATAGAAGCGCTGGAACCCGCGATCTGCTGCGGTATACACCCCTTCATGTTCCCCCCAGGAAGTGGCAGGGAAAATCACGTCAGCAATCGACGCGGTTTTGGTCATGAAGATATCCTGGACAATCAGCAGATCCAGTTTATCGAAGGTGCGGCGGATAGTCGCCAGATCCGGTTCAGTCTGAAGCGGATCCTCACCCATCACGTAGTGCGCCTTCAGCACGCCTTCATCGATAAAGTGCGGAACCTCACTCAGCGGAATACCGTTTTCGGCAGGCATTTTTTCGATGCCCCAGAATTTGGCGAATTTCTCCAGTGCGGCTTTGTCTTCCACATACTGATAGCCCGGCAGTGTGTTCGGCAGTGCGCCCATATCGCAGGCACCCTGAACGTTGTTCTGACCACGGACCGGACCGACACCGACATGCGGTTTACCCAGGTTACCGGTCAGTAACGCCAGACTGGTCAGTGCGCGGACAGTTTCCACCCCCTGATAGAACTGCGTCACACCCATACCCCACAGAATGACCGCATTTTCTGCTTTCGCATACATACGGGCCGTTTTGCGGATATCATCGGCTTTCAGACCGGTGGTCGCTTCCACAGACTCTGGTGTATAAGGCTCAACCAGCTTACGGTATTCCTCAAACTGCTCGGTATGGCCATCAATAAAGGCTTTATCGTGCAGATTTTCTTCAATAATCACATGCGCCAACGCATTGATAAGCGCGATGTTTGAACCATTTTTCAGTGCTAAATGAATGTCAGCAAGACGTGCTGATTCAATATAGCGCGGGTCACAGACAATAATCTGTGCACCTTTCTCTTTCGCCTTTACAATACGACGGGCGACGATAGGGTGTGAATCCGCGGCATTGTAACCGAAGATAAAAATACATTTGGTATCCTCAATCTCGACGATTGAGTTACTCATTGCGCCGTTACCGACCGAACGCTGCAGACCTGCAACCGAAGGGCCGTGTCAGACACGTGCGCAGCAGTCAATATTGTTACTGCCGACTGCTGCACGAACAAATTTTTGCATTACGAAGTTGGCTTCGTTACCCGGACCACGGGATGACCCCGTTGTCATAATCGCTTTCGGGCCGTACTTCTCTTTGATAGCCAACAGGCGGGAACTGGCAAACTCAATCGCCTCTTCCCAGGAGACCGGTTCCAGTTTGCCACCACGCTGACGGCGGATCATGGGGGTCTTTAAGCGGGGGGTTAAAATCTTGGTGTCATGAATGAAGTCCCAGCCATAATACCCTTTCAGGCAGAGCTCTCCTTCATTGGTGTGACCATTCGCGCCCTCAGCGCCAATGATCTTCCCGTTCTCCACCTTCAGGTTAATTTTACAGCCTGAGGCGCAATACGGGCAGACGGTGATGACTTTTTCCATCAACATTGCTCCTATATCTTCTTTTAGCGGATAAATACCGCCTTATCACCATCAGTCATGCAGGGTTTATGCCAATTTTAAACTTGTAATGAAATCCCTTTAACTTACTGAATATAATTTGTTTTCATTTTTTTGTTATCACCATGACTGGTAATGGCAGCGGCGGGATCGTCAAAAATGTCGAACGGTTCTGCCCGGTGTCAGACAACGACACGGGCGCGGCCACGTCCCTTCAGCACAATTTTATAATTGCATGATGAATTATAACTGTGTTAAAGAAGTACACTATGATGGTGATCAATCCTCCGTACCGCCGGTTTTTTCCCGTATTTCATAACAGTTTACGAATAATTTCCCGCTGACTGTTGATATCGGTTCCCCGGCACTGTTTTACAATGTTCATAACACAATGGCTGTAACAATGACTTAATTTTTCACGGCTCTTCCTCCCTGATACTGCGCGTGGCTCCGTGTATTATCAAAATAATAAAAGCGAGATAAAAACCTGATATGAAAATGAATGATATTTTAATCGCCCTGCTGGTCGCCGTGATCTGGGGGGTGAACTTCGTGGTGATCAAAGTGGGCGTCACCGGCATTCCGCCGCTGTTTCTCGGGGCACTGCGTTTTCTGTTTGTGGCGCTGCCCGCCGTCTTCTTTATTCCGCGCCCGAAAATCGCCCTGAATCGTCTGGTTATCTACGGCCTGACTATCTGCTTCGGCCAGTTTGCCTTTCTGTTCAGTGCGGTCAAAGCCGGGATGCCGGCCGGGATCGCCTCGGTGGTATTACAGTCCCAGGTTTTCTTCACCATTATCCTCGGCGGCCTTATCCTGAAAGAGTCGCTGAAAATCAGCCAGGTGATCGGCATTATTGTCGCCGTTGTCGGGTTAACCGTGCTGGCGAAAGGCGGGGACAGCGGCAGTCTGACCGATATTCCGCTGATGGCGCTGATGATGACGCTGGCCGGTGGCTTCTCCTGGGCCTGCGGTAATATCTGTAACCGTATTATTATGAAAGAGACACCGGACTGTAACGGGATGTCGCTGGTCGCCTGGAGTGCGCTGGTACCGATTATTCCGTTTATCCTGATGTCATTGTGGATGGAAGGTGCGGACGCGATTGTCAGCAGTATTTCGCACATCAGCCTGCTGAGCGTGGGGGCGATTATGTATCTCGCGTATCTTTCCACCTTTGTGGGATATACCCTGTGGAGCCGTCTGCTGGGCCGCTACGAAACCTGGCGTGTCACGCCATTTGCCCTGCTGGTGCCGTTTGCCGGTATTGCCAGCAGCGCGCTGCTGCTGGGAGAAACCATCACCATGATGCAGTTCGCCGGTCTCGGTTTTATTATGGCGGGTCTGATTCTGACAGTATTCGGCAAACGTCTGGTGACACTGCTGACACGCAGAAAAACTGCCTGAAAAGAATAACTATCAGTCAGCCCTGGTGTTCACGGGCTGACTCGCGGGTCACATTAAGGCCTGTTCAGTTTGTCACCGACAATACGCTGTAATAGCTGTTCAGGATTAAACAGTAATTCCTTCGGATC
Organism: Morganella sp. TYF_1; assembly: GCF_043105645.1. NCBI lineage: Bacteria > Pseudomonadati > Pseudomonadota > Gammaproteobacteria > Enterobacterales > Morganellaceae > Morganella > Morganella sp. TYF_1. The sequence goes on from NZ_JBICLU010000018.1 coordinate 377,046, forward strand.
GGCGTAATCACTCTCTCCTCTCGGATCATTCTTCGGCGTCTGTGTATAAAGTGGTGTTCTGTCTGTATATCCCGGCACCGGCGGTGCTTCGGATTCGCAGCCATCCGAAATCCCTTCCCACAAATTAATGTTTGCTTTCTCTGCCTCACTGAGTGGTGAATGTTTGTTCACGGTGGCATAAACAGATTCCCCGGTTGACGTATCTTTTAATTCAGATGTTCCCTGTGGCGCTGCATCAAAACTGATTTGCGCATAATCACTTCCGTCATCATCCGCGGGGATCGGTGGCAGAGGACGCGAAGACATATCCATCACTATTTTTCTGTCCTGTTTATCACTGCCCTGCTGTCCGCTGAGATGCGAACCGAATGATGATAACATGCCGGAAACGGCGGATTTAACGGCATTCCACGCATTTAATAAAACGGATTTAATCCCGGATGAACTGACATACGACGATGAACTATTACCATCGTCAATATTATTATTCAGGTTCAGAATCGCCTGACGTCCCTGTATTTCCTGTGTTGGTCCCATAATAATTCCCTCTGTGGTCAGTGAAGATCCGACAGGTAATCTGCGGATTTCAGAATATAGTCAAATAACGCAATGACATGGCTGTCTTCCGTTCCCTGAAGTGACAGACGGCTCCAGATCACCCACTCATTTTTGTCATTCAGGGAAATCACCGGCTGCCCGGAAAGCTGCGTTAACGTATTCAGCTTCAGGACATTTCTCATTAATTCATTATTTTGCGTAATGTGTGGTAATTCCCCGATATTCGCTGACAGATACCAGTCTGCCTCATCAATCACAGCCAGAGATAATGAATAACGGCTGTCGATTGTTAACGTAAATGTATGCTGATCTGTAGCAGGCTGTGGCGCGTCCAGACCGATATGACGCAGCAGCATCATTGCTGTGCGGTGAAAAGAGGATAAATCCGGCATCTCTGTTTCCCTGATTAGTGAAATGATGACCTTATCATGACAAATAATACGGATATTACTTTCATATCTGATTCATATTGAAACAAAATATCAGACCGTAGGTATAATCAGCGAAAATACAAGCATAATATTCATTTTATTAAAGAAATAAATTACCATTAAAATAAAATAATTTCTTTTACATATAAAAGGAAATAAAACATGAATTTAATCAGCTTCGTATCGAAACAACAAAAAATAACATCCGAAGAAAAACATCTGAACAGAATGTCAAAGCTTCCCTTTATGAATACCTTACTGGAAAGAGTGTCACATATAAAAAACACAGACATCGAGTTTGAAGGGAAATACATCAAAATCACTACTGATATAGGAAAATTATGCACAGATTTATTATTCTACCAGTACAAAATAGAATTAAATAGCCTGAAAGAAGGAAATAACTCAATAAAGGAAACAGGAAAAAACACCCGGGATGAATTAAATAAAATAGTAGAAAAATGGTATTCTGAAGAAAGAATAACAACACCTGCAGCTATTATTTTCCGGGAAATTGATAAGATATGTGCAGAGAAAAAAATAACATTATCCGGTACAGAAAAAGAAGAAATACTGGATATCGTAAATAAAAACCATATCAATATAAAAGAGTTAGAAAAGAAAGCATCTGTCAGCTCAATGCTCAGCCCTTTAAAATCAGACAAAGATTTGGAAAGAAAAATAAACGTGCCGGAAATAAAGAAAAATCTGATTGCGGATATGAAGAAAGAAGTACCTGAACAATTCAGAACGCTGGTCGATACGTTTCACAAAAATGATGCTGCACCACAAAAAGAGGAATTACTGACACCTGTGGAAAGTCTCATTTTTAATGACATCCCGTTAGTCAGGGAAATAGCCGGTAAAATGGCATCAGATATATATGGTGGTCTGATTGAAAAAATTTACAATATATTATTTCGCAATACAGAAACAGAAAAGCATCTGGACTTTGACGCAATAAAGGCGGATGCAAGAACGCAAGCTGAAAATATCATAAAAGATAAAAAAATACCGCAAAGAAAGGAAATAAGTGTTGAGGATACTGTCCGCCAAAAATTTGAATCCAAAGTAAATATAACAACGCCATCCCGGGAAAAAGATCTTGAAGCTCTCTTTGATATACTGAATGAAAACCAGACAAAAAGTAACATTCTCGGGCAGCGTGCCACACTTAGTCACAGCGTACTATCCACCTCTTCAAATAAGATACAAAATCAGGGTATTGATAGTATTATGGATATCCTCAGCGGTCCCGCATTTACAAACAGAACTGATGATCAACGGGCATATTTAGGAAATAAAAAAGCCTAAATATCCGCAATAAATCTTTTCAGAGGGGCTATTCCGGCAATATCCCCTCTGAATATCAGGGTTTACTCCACACACTTATCATCTCCCTGAAACTACAATCACGCTACATTCTGCTAACAGTGATTAACCTAACAATAATGAAATAAATCCATCTTATCCGCAGGTTACTGCTGGGAACTAAGTCAAATAAGTGTTATTCCTCTTCCGTACAATTGGATAATAACAAACTGAAACTACTTTCTCTTTACTCATTCGGACAGGTGAAATCTATGAAAGCGTTCAAACAACTTGCCGGCGTACTGCTCGCAATTGTCGGTGCCTTTGCCCTCGGGTATATCGCACTGAACAGAGGCGAACAGATCAACGCGCTCTGGATAGTCGTTGCCGCCGTCTGTATTTATCTGGTGGCATACCGCTATTACGGGCTGTATATCGCTGAAAAAGTACTGAAAGTCGATGCAACCCGCATGACGCCCGCCTTTAAAAATAATGACGGGCTTGATTATGTACCGACAGACAAAAAAGTGCTGTTCGGCCACCACTTTGCGGCTATCGCCGGTGCGGGTCCGCTGGTCGGTCCGGTGCTCGCAGCGCAGATGGGCTATCTGCCGGGCATGCTCTGGCTGCTGGCTGGCGTGGTATTAGCTGGTGCGGTACAGGACTTTATGGTGCTGTTTGTCTCCACCCGCCGCAATGGCCGCTCCCTCGGGGAACTGGTCAAAGAGGAGATGGGGAATGTCGCCGGGGTGATCGCGCTGATCGCCTGTTTTATGATTATGGTGATTATCCTCGCCGTCCTCGCCATGATCGTGGTGAAAGCCCTGACCCACAGCCCGTGGGGAACCTACACCGTCGCCTTTACTATCCCGCTCGCGTTCTTTATGGGGATTTACACCCGCTACATCCGTCCGGGACGTGTCGGGGAAGTCTCTGTTATCGGTCTGATTTTCCTGGTGTTCGCCATTATCTCCGGCGGCTGGGTAGCGGAAAGCCCGACCTGGGCACCGTATTTTGATTATGACGGCGTACAGTTAACCTGGATGCTGGTCGGTTACGGCTTTGTCGCGGCGGTTCTGCCGGTCTGGTTACTGCTGGCGCCGCGTGATTATCTGTCTACCTTCCTGAAAATCGGGACAATCGTCGGTCTGGCGATCGGTATCCTGATTATGCGTCCGATGCTGGAAATGCCTGCGCTGACTAAATTTGTCGACGGCACCGGCCCGGTCTGGGCAGGGGATCTGTTCCCGTTCCTGTTTATCACCATTGCCTGTGGTGCGGTCTCCGGCTTCCACGCCCTGATTGCTTCCGGTACCACGCCGAAAATGCTGGCTAACGAAAACCAGGCCTGCTTTATCGGTTACGGCGGCATGCTGATGGAATCGTTTGTGGCGATTATGGCACTGGTTGCCGCCTGTGTGATCGACCCGGGCGTGTACTTCGCCATGAACAGCCCGATGGCAATGCTGGCACCGGCCGGTACCACGGATGTGGTCGCCTCTGCCGCCAGTGTGGTCAGCAGCTGGGGCTTCCAGATAACCCCGGAAACCTTAACCAATATCGCCAATGAAGTCGGTGAACAGAGTATTATCTCCCGCGCAGGGGGCGCGCCGACACTCGCTGTCGGTATGGCCTATATTCTGCACGGAGCGCTCGGCGGCCTGATGGATGTCTCCTTCTGGTATCACTTCGCCATTCTGTTTGAAGCGCTGTTTATCCTGACTGCCGTGGATGCCGGTACGCGCTCCGCCCGCTTTATGTTACAGGACTTACTGGGTGTGATTTCCCCGGCACTGAAGCGGACAGATTCCCTGCCTGCCAACCTGGTCGCCACCGCACTGTGTGTGCTGGCGTGGGGTTACTTCCTGCATCAGGGCGTGGTCGATCCGCTCGGGGGCATTAACACCCTGTGGCCGCTGTTCGGTATCGCCAACCAGATGCTGGCCGGTATGGCACTGATGCTGTGCGCAGTGGTGCTGTTCAAGATGAAACGCCAGGCTTACGCCTGGGTGGCCCTGGTGCCGATGGCGTGGCTGTTAATCTGTACCATGACCGCAGGCTGGGAAAAAGTGTTCAGCGAAGATGCCCGTGTCGGCTTCCTGGCGGTAGCGAATAAGTTCCAGGCTATGATTGACAGCGGTAATATTCCGTCGCAGTACACTGCCTCGCAGTTGTCACAACTGGTGTTTAACAACCGTCTTGATGCCGGTCTGACACTGTTCTTTATGGTTGTCGTGGTGGTGCTGGCTGTCTTCTCACTGAAGACCGCGCTGAAAGCCCTGAAATCCGACAAACCGACGGACAACGAAACACCGTACGAGCCAATGCCGGAAAACTATCTTGATTTAGTGGCAAACAGCAAATCTGCCCACTAAAATCTGATATACTGGTGAAATAAGGAGTGGCAGACAAACTGCCGCTCCTCCGTACGCAACAGGTTCAGGGTCATAATTATGTTTGATACTCTCGCAAAAGCAGGACGTTATCTCGGTCAGACCGCCAAAATGATGATTGGTGTGCCGGATTACGATAACTATGTACAACACATGAAAAACACCCATCCTGATCAGACACCGATGACCTATGAAGAGTTTTTCCGCGATCGTCAGGATGCCCGTTACGGCAGCAAAGGCGGCCCGAAATGCTGCTGAGCCGAATAACGGCAATCATGTAAAAATACCGCACTAATTGCGGTATTTTTTATTTTAGCGGTAGTTTTTGCCTGTAATATCTGTCTTTTATACACGCTCTGTTTAACATCATAAAAATTAATAGCACAGAAATAAAACGCAAAATAATAGTAAAATATTATATAAAAACATTAACTGTTTTTACGCATATAATTTTATCAAATCAGTACAACTACCTGTAAAAAACACAGGTAATCAGCGGCACGTTACCAGTGAGAATAAAAAAGAAATAATTTTAATTAACTATCGATAAACCAGGAAAATTGAATATAATGACTTTTTATGATCGATTATTATGATAGGGAAATATATGGCAATTAAAATTATGATGGAAAACCCGAAAACAGGTGAAATTGTGACCGGTTTTTACGGTTATTCCTGGACCACCCTGCTGTTTGGCGCGTTTCCGAGCTTATTCCGCAAGGATTTTATGACCTTTATCGGGGTCTTTGTTGTCGCCTGTATTATCAGCTTTCTGACGATGGGAATCGGCGGCCTCTTTATTTCAATTGTCTGGTCGTTTATGTATAACAAATACTATACAACCAACCTGTTACGCAAAGGCTTCAAATTTGCCGGAACGCCGACAGAAAATGAAATGGCAGCCAGATCACTGAAACTGCGTCTGAATGAAGATAACTGCATCACCAAACAAGGCCCGATTGTCGGCTGAGTGGTAATAAAAAACGCCGTCATCTGCTATCAGTACGGCGTTATTTAATCATAACCGGATTATATCCGGCAAAAAAGACGACGACTCAGAATTCGTCCTCTTCCTCACCTTCAAATAATACAAATCCGTCCAACCCTTCCCGGGACGGCAGCGCGTCATAAACCTGCTGTACAGCACGGGTGACCTTCTCATTAACCGGCATATAAAACCCGACCAGATCCGGCTGAATACCCAGGAAAATCACCTCAGGGATATCTTCTTTCAGTTGATCAATAAGAAAGTTGAGCGGCAGATTATGCGTACTCATGATAAACATCTCTGCGATATCATCCGGGTCAATAATGCGGATCTCTCCGGGATTCAGGCCAATATCCGCCGCATCCACAATCAGCAGACGTTCCGGTTTCAGTGCCCGCACCTGGTGTGCCACATTCTCCGGTGCGCTGCCGCCGTTAACGGCGATCCAGCCGTCAACCGGATTCGCTTCCATCAGATCAAACAGCATTGGTCCTGCCGCATCATCCCCCATCATGCTGTTACCGACTGCCAGCATCACATTTTTTGCAGTCATTTCACTCATGGGCGGCGCTTCACTATCAGGTAAATTGCCGGTTCACGCTCAATCTCCCCCAGCAGGCGGATAAGCGTGGCACTCCATTCGCGGAAGTCCGGATTTTTATCCTTCGTCAGCGGATCTAATGCCAGTGCCAGCATATTGGTATGCGTGGAATCGATATTGATTTCACCGAAGGTGATAAGTCCCTGCAATTTGCGGCGCGCCTCCCCTTCGGGAAGCGCATTCACCCAGGACTGATAACCGCTGAGCGGGCAGATCAATTCCGTATTCAGACAATCAATCATGCCAACGTGGTGGCCGATTGCCAGTGAGTAGTACATCACCTGCTGAGCCTCTTCCGGCACATCATCGTCACTGTCGACAAACTTTTGTCTCAGCGACCAGAAGATCACTTTTCCGTCAGTGTCTGCATGATCGGGTGTCTGTTCAGGCATGAATGCCTCCTTGTTGTAATACGGTCACCAAGCGGTTCACGATTTCGCGCAAACGCGGATCCTGCTCTTCATCCATCCAGGTCTGCATTGTGCCTTTCACCTGTTCCGGTGTGGCATTTTCCAGCAGCGTCAGGAAGCGGTCACTGATTTCACGCCCCTGATAATAACCGGCCTGACGGCGCGCTTCGCGTTCAATCATCACACGGGTTGCCAGCGGAACGGACGGCAGCAGCAGTTCCACACGCTCATCATCCGCCTCAACATGATCCTGACCTTTCAGTTTCTGATTCAGCAGACCCAGCGCCACGGCAAAACCGTAGATAGTTGCTGCCGGTGTCGGCGGGCAACCGGGGATCCAGACATCGATCGGCACGATATGCTCACTGCCGCCCCAGACACAATACAGATCATGGAAGATACCGCCGCCGCAGCCGCAGGCGCCATAAGAGATACAGATTTTCGGATCCGGTGCGGATTCATACGCCCGCAGTGCCGGCATCCGCATCGCGCGGGTCACCGCACCGGTAAACAGCAGAATATCCGCGTGGCGCGGCGAGGCCACCACTTTGATCCCGAAACGCTCCGCATCAAAGACCGGGGTAATGGCGGAGAAGATCTCAATCTCACAGCCGTTACAGCCGCCGCAGTCCACACGGTAAACATAGGCTGAACGTTTGATATCTTTCAGCAGCGTGCTTTTCAGCTTCGCTACCTGTTCATCCATCTTCAGCGGTTCGCTGACATGATGGTTCACCGGGATTTCAGGCAAACTCATGATTTTTCTCCCTCAATATGCAGACGGAAGTTCTGACGGTCATTGTTCAGCAGGTTATTTTTCTGCTTACAGGACGGACAGGTTTCATACATCGGCCGCAAGGCTTCAATGCCGCTCTCTTCAACACCGGACGCCACCATCAGCGCCATGGCATATTCAACGGATTTTTTCGGTGCGAAGGCTTCCCCGCACTGGCGGCAGTGCTGTAAGCGGAATGTCCCTTTCATATAGAGATCCGCCTTGTTCATCACCGCCGTTTCAAACTCCTCGGTCAGATGGATAGCTCTGGTCGGGCAGACTTCCTCGCAACGCGCACAGTAAATGCAGCGGCCGAGGAATAACTGCCAGCGGCGTTCACCGCTTTCAAGATCTGTTTCCATCGTCAGGGCGTTTGCCGGACAGGCAGAAATACAGGCACCGCAGGCAATGCACTGTTCCGGCACATATTCCGGCTTGCCACGGAATCCGTGCGCCACTTCCAGTGGTTTGAACGGGTATTTGACCGTTGCTGTCCCCGCATTGCGGAGGGTCTTAAACAGTTTAAACATGGTATTCCCTCCGGCTTATTTCAGCGGTGAATGTTTGCGATCGATGCTGTACTGCTCGATCTCTTTGTATGCCACGGTTTTCGCTTTGCGTTTTTTCACATCCACCAGCGTCACGCGGTCAGTACAGGAGTAGCAAGGGTCAAGGCTGCCGATAATCAGCGGCGCATCGGACACGGTATTGCCCTGCAGCATGTAGCGCAGCACCGGCCAGTTAGCGTAAGTAGCCGCACGGCAGCGCCAGCGGAACAGTTTCTGGTTATCCCCCAGCATGCTCCAGTGGATATCTTCCCCGCGCGGTGCTTCGGTGTAACCCAGGGCAAATTTGTGCGGCTGATAGGTAAAGCCTTCAGTCAGAATCGGCCCTTCCGGCATGTTATCCAGCGCGTATTCGATCATGGCGAGTGAATCGAGGGTTTCTTTCACACGCACCATGACACGGGAGTAAACATCACAGCCATCCATGGTAAACAGGGTTTTCGGCAGGTTGCCGTAATCAGCAAACGGATGATCAAAACGCACATCACGCTTAAAGCCGCTGGCGCGGATCATCGGGCCGACCGGGCTGTAATCACGGGCCACTTTCGGGTCCAGACGACCGACGCCGACCGTGCGTTGTTCCATATTCGGCGTGCTCAGCAGCATATCCACCAGCTGAGTGACATCCGCACGCATCTCGCGGACCAGCTGAATGGTTTTCACCCGCTGCTCTTTGAGAAAGTCACGGCGCACACCGCCGATCAGGTTGGTTCCGTACGTTTTACGGGCACCGGTCAGCAATTCAGCCATGGTCATGGATTTTTCACGCACACGGAAGAATTGCATAAAGCCGGTATCAAAGCCGGTGAAGTGGCTGGCAAGACCGATGTTCAGCAGGTGACTATGCAGACGCTCCACTTCCAGCAGCACGCTGCGGATAGTGTGCGCACGCTGCGGCACATAAATCCCCAGCGCATTTTCCACCGATGTGGTGTACGCCACGCTGTGGGTAAAGCCGCAGATGCCGCACACACGGTCAGACAGGAAAGTGACTTCGTTATACCCCATACGGGTTTCCGCCAGTTTTTCCATACCACGGTGGACGTAGAACATCCGGTAGTCCGCATCGACAATCCGCTCCCCGTCAACAAACAGACGGAAGTGCCCCGGTTCATCCGACGTGATGTGCAACGGGCCGATTGGCACAACGCGCGCATCTTTTTTGCTGTCGTTGATAAACTCGTAAGTCTCGGTATCGGTGGTTGGTGCCGGGCGCTGACGGTAATCCATAGTATCTTTGCGCAGCGGATAGAGATCATCCGGCCAGTCATCCGGCAGCACCAGGCGGCGCTCATCCGGCAGACCCACCGGGCGCAGCCCGTACATATCACGGATCTCACGTTCGCCCCACACCGCCGCAGGCACGCGCGGTGTGACAGACGGGAATTCCTGGGTGACCGGGCTGACATACGCCTTCACAGTCACCCAGCATTTTTCACCCTCTTCCATAGAGAGTGCATAGTAAACCGCGAACTGCCCGTTCAGCGGACGCTCATCGTTACCCCACAGCACCGGCAGCCAGCCGCCGCAGCCGTAGTACAGAAACTCCACCACCTCCGGCAGCATCTCTGTTTTGATAGTGATGGTCAGCTGGTTGGCAGTCTGCCACTCCTCTTCCAGCACCGCATGGGGAAATTTCTCGCGGACCTGTGCCAGATAGCCCGCGCCTTTACGAACGCCCTGAAGGGTATCTGTATAATTCTGATAGCTCACGTTTTATTTCTCCTGCGATGATGTGGATGTTGTATCAACACCCCACGGCCAGCGGTAGTCCGGGGTGGTTAATTCTGTACCTGGTAATGCACTGTCCGTCAGGACAATAGTGGCGGCATTTTCGAGCAGACGGCTGACCGGCTGCGGAATGTGGGTGCCCATCACCAGCATCAGTACAATGAGGATGGCCATCGGCAATGTCGTCAGGATCCCTGCTTCGCCGCGTGACACGCAGTCAGGCTGTGCGCCGAACAGGGTTTTCGATACCATTCTAACCAACCCGCCGAGGACGATAGTGAGCAGGATCAAAAGCAGCAGCGTCAGCCAGAAATGATCCGCCGCCAGACCCGCAACCACCGTCATAAACTCACTGAGGAACACGTTGAACGGCGGCATACCGCCGAGTGCCAGCGCGCCGCCCGCAAAGACAACCGCCGTAAACGGCATGGTGCGCAGCATCCCTTTGACCACCGTGATATCACGGGTGCCGTACTTCAGTAACACGTTACCGGAACCGCAGAACAGCAGGGTTTTGCCCAGGCTGTGGTTCAGTGTGTGCAGCAGTGCAGCCAGCACACCCAGCGGACCGCCGATACCCAGCGCCACGGCAATCAGCCCCATGTTTTCCACACTGGAGTACGCCAGCAGACGTTTCATATCACGCTGAATAAGGATGAAGAACGCCGCCACCGCCACAGAGAGCAGCCCGAAGACCAGCAGCAGTGTCTGAGTGAATTCCCCGCCGATAGCGGAGGTGATAATGATGTAGTAACGGATGATGATCAGCAGTGCGCAGTTCAGCAGAACCGCAGACAACAGCGCGGAGACCGGGCTCGGCGCTTCACTGTGCGCATCCGGCAGCCAAGCGTGCATCGGGAACAGACCGGTTTTGGTCCCGAAACCAATCAGCACAAACACAAAGGCCAGGTGCATCAGGGTCGGATCCAGCAGCGCGGTATGTTTCAGCACTTCGGTCCAGAAGATAGCCAGTTCCGGATCCGGCATCACGCTCGCCGCATTCGCATACACGAGGATAGTGCCGAACAGACCAAACGCCACACCCACACTACAGATGATGATGTATTTCCACGCCGCTTCCAGGGAAGAGCGCTGTCCGTAGATACCCACCAGGAATGCGGAGCTGAGTGTGGTGGCTTCTACTGCCGCCCACATCAGGATCAGGTTGTTACTGGTGATCACCAGCAGCATGGTGAACAGGAACAGATGGAAGAAACCGTAATAGTTACAGAGTGTTGCCACACTCACTTCACCATCATTCACTTCGTGGTTCATGTAACCGATGGAATACAGACCGGTCAGGAAACCGACAATCCCGAGGATCGCGAGGAATAACCCGGCCAGGCTGTCCAGGTGGATCCAGCGGTTCGCCATCAGCAGGTCACCTTCCGCACTGATGGTGTACACCATCCACAGTGAGAAGACGAGCATCAGGGAGATACCGATGGTATGCACCAGGGTGACCACACCTTTCGCCCCGCCGCCCGCCAGGCGGCAGGCAAATGCCAGCAGTGAAATCACCAGCGGCGTTGCCATTAATAATGTTAACAACATGGTTTGACTCATCTCATCACCCCTTCAGCGCGGTCAGTTGATCCACGTTCAGTGTGTTGAGCGTGCGATAGATTTTACGTGCCAGCACCGCCATGATAATCACAGCGAAAATGGCGTCCGTCGCGATACCGATTTCCACCAGCTCCGGCGCTTTATACGCCAGCAGAGCCAGTGTCAGGTGCGATCCGTTTTCCATCAGGCAGTAACCGAATGCCTGTTTCAGGATGTTGCGCTGTGTCACGATGCAGAGTAAGCCCAGCATAAAGTGACCCAGAGAAACTGCCAGCGCCGGTTTCAGATCCGCCACCATCGGCAGTTTCACCGGTTCGACCACAAACCAGCACAGCACCACAATCACCGCCGCGGCCAGCATCAGCCAGGCCGGACTTATCACGCCGCCGTTGGCGGTCGGGTCAGACAGTTTACGGAAGGCATAGCCCATAATCAGCGGCACCAGCACCACCTTGGTCGCGAAGGCGGTGATCGCCCACATGCCCAGCTGCGGTGCATCCAATGTCTGTGACAGCGTGGCGAAAATCGCCACCAGCACCAGCGACTGAAGTGCATAGAACCAGCAGGAAGCCACCGGGCGCTTTGCCCCGATGACCAGCAGCGAGGTGATCATCATCAGCCCCGCGAGATTGTTCACAATAATGGAACCAGTCATACTTTCTCTCCCTTAACCGAGCCAGATGACGGCGATAACACTTGAACAGAACGACATCACAATCAGCAGGCCGATAACCCACTGCATTGCTGCCGGAACCGGGGTTCCGTTTGCCACGTCTTCGCTCGGCTCGCCCGGCACAACTTTGCCGAACCAGTAGAGCAGCCAGGCAAAGCTGGCAACGGATTCGATCAGCACCAGCACCATGATTGGCGCGAAGATCCAGAACTGTTCAGATAACGCGAAACCGGCCGCGAAAATCGGGAATTTACTGAAGAAGCCGTTAAGCGGCGGCACACCGGCAATCGCCAGCGCAGCTACACAGAAACCGACACCCAGCAGCGGATAGCGTTTTGACAGACCACGCAGACGCGGCAGCATACGGGTTCCGCAGCTGTAGCTGAGCGCACCGGCCACCAGGAAGAACAGACTCTTGGCAAACGCGTGGTTAAAGATGTACGCGATACCGCCGTCAAAGGCTTCTTTGGATCCGAAGATGGACAGCGATAACGCGAGGAAGATATACGCCAGCTGGGTGATGGTTGACCAGGCCAGCAGACGTTTCATATCTTTCTGCGGCAGATACATCATAAAACCATACACCAGCGTGATAACGGCCATCACCACGCCGACCCAGCCGATAATTTCCGGCACATGGTCAGACGACATGATGCTGCGGGCAAAGATGTAAACCCCCACTTTCACCATAGACGCGGCGTGCAGATACGCACTCACCGGTGTCGGCGCTTCCATTGCGTCCGGCAGCCAGGCCTGTAACGGCAGCTGGGCTGATTTACCCCATGCCGCAAACAGGATCCCGCCGAAGACGATCAGGCTTTGTGCCTCATTCAGCTGGTTAATCGCGCTCAGGGCAAACGTACCGGTACTGATAAACAGGGTTGCCGCCGCCATAAACAGACCGAGGGAACCGACGTGTGTGATCAGCAGCGCTTTCATTGCGGAACGCTGGGCTTTTTCTGTCTGGTAATAACCAATCAGCGCCCATGAACAGCCACCGGTGATTTCAAAGAACAGTAACTGCCCCAGAATGGTGGATGACAGCACCACGCCCGCCATTGCGCCGATAAAAATCAGCAGGAAGGCATAATAGCGGCGGGTCGGCCCGTGGGCGTGCTCGCGGTTACCTTCCGTCAGGTAGCCGGTGGAGTACAGACAAATCAGGAAACCGAGGAATACCACCGCAAACGCAATCAGAGTGCTGACACCGTCAACGGTAAAGCCGAACAGGGCGATATTTCCGGCCTGAACCAGTTCCAGTGTGGTGGCGGTCTTACCGCCGTCGAGATACAGCCAGCCCAGTGCCGCCGTACCGAGAGAGGCCAGCAGCGCGACTAAGGTACTCAGCCACGGGGCCATGCGCGTCGGCAGGACACTGACCAGCAACGCCCCGGCAAACGGAATCAGCAGGGTCGCCAGTGCAATATTTTCTAACATGCTTTATCGCTCCTTACAGACCGGTGAGATAGAACACGAATCCGAGCGCAGCCACGCCGAATCCTAACCAGGTCACATGATGCGTCAGCAGAAAACGACCACGGGCCAGACTGTTTTCGACCAGCGATGCCAGAACGAAAATCACCAGCAGTTTTACCAGCATCAGTACCAGCGCCAGCAGCAGACTGCCTGCGGTCAGAACGGATGCACTGCCGAACGGGAAGAAAATCGAGAGAAACAGCACAGCCACAACCACCTGTTTCAGACCGATCCCCCATTTCACCAGCGCCAGACCGGAACCGGAGTACTCAGTCAGCGGCCCTTCCTGCAGTTCCTGCTCGGCTTCCGCGACGTCGAACGGGATTTTGCCCATTTCGATAAAGGTCGCAAAACCACAGGCCAGCATAGCCAGCAAGGTGGCGGTCGGTGATACCCAGCCCTGACTCATCACAGCACTGATGCTGCCGATATTGGTCGAACCGGCGATCAGCGCAACCACCAGCAGGCCGAGGAACAGAATCGGCTCCACCAGCACGCCGAGGGTCAGCTCACGGCTGGCACCGATACCGGCGAACGGGCTGCCGGTGTCCAGACCGGACAGGGAGAAGAAAAAGCGGAACAGCGCGAAAATATATAAAATGATGATGAGGTCGCCTGCCCCGCTGAACAGTGACGTTGTGGTCACAACCGGCAACGCCATCGCCAGCAGCAGCATGCTGCCGAGCAGCACATACGGCATCACCCGGAAAATAAATCCGGAATCACGCGGTGCCACAGACTGGCGTTTCAGTAATTTGATGATGTCACGGTAATCCTGCATAATGCCCGGCCCCTGACGGGAGTGCATTTTTGCGCGGATCTGACGGGAGATGCCGGTAAACAGCGGCGTCAGCAGCAGCAGGAAAATCGCCTGAACCACTGCGAAGAGCCCCGTCATCAATGTAGGTGTATCCTGAATCGACATGGTTTCTCTCCTTACGCCGCAATCACAACAAGCAGAACAACCAGCGCGGCCACGACATACAGACAGTAAAGTCTGAAATCCCCGCCCTGAAGGCACTGAATGCGTTTGGCGAAACGGTTAATCCCGCGCACCAGCGGATAAATAATACGTTCATCCCAGAATGGCTCGACTTTTCCGGCCCCGGCTTTGGTCACGTCCAGGGCGTGAGCCAGACGGGCTGACGGATCAAGCTGTTTGCGCATGCGGTACAGCGGTGCAAACATTGAGCGCAGCGGCTGGGTAAAGCCCCCGGCAGACACGGACATATCGCGTTCCCAGGCATAACCACACGCCCAGGCATCGCCTTTGCGGCGGAAGCTCATCTGTTTGCCTTTGAAGACCAGATAGATGATGAACGGGATCAGCGGCAGCGCCAGCAGCAACAGGAATGTCATGGCCGGTGAAATCATGGCCTGAGCGGCAGAATCCGGCACCAGCATCGCGCCCTGTGCCACCGTCACATCAGTGCCGGAGGTCAGGGTCATCGCCACTTTCGCCAGCACCGGTGCAATCACACTCGCACCGACACCCAGCAGCACACACACCACCGCCAAAATCAGCATTGCGGCAGTCATTGTCCACGGTACTTCGCGGGCATGGGTGGCGGCTTCACTGCGCGCACCGCCGCAGAAGCTGACACCGTATACTTTCACGAAACACATCGCCGCCAGTGCACCGGTGATCGCCAGCATCACGATGGCAATCGGACCACTGATTTTCATGATGAATGTGCCGTCATGGCTCATTGAAAACAGTGACTGATAGGTGTACCACTCACTGACAAAGCCGTTGAGCGGCGGTAATGCAGAAATCGCCATACAACCGATTAAGAACGCGGTTGCGGTCAGCGGCATCAGTTTGGCGAGGCCGCCCATTTTTTCCATATCACGGGTATGAATACGGTAAATCACCGCACCGGCACCGAGGAACAGCAGACCTTTAAACACCGCGTGGTTGAGCAGGTGATAAATCGCGCCGAGCAGACCAATCGTCGCCAGCACCGGCATATCATTCGCCATACCGACCATTGCCACACCGACGCCCATCAGGATAATCCCGATGTTTTCCACGGTGTGCCACGCCAGCAGACGTTTGATATCATGCTCCGCCAGCGCATACATAACACCGAGAACAGAAGAGACCGCGCCGAAGCCCAGTACCACGATACCCCACCAGCACTGGGTTGCCCCCAGCAGGTCGATACCGACTTTAATAATCCCGAAGATACCGATTTTCACCATCACACCGGACATCAGTGCGGAGGCGTGGGACGGTGCCGCCGGGTGAGCCTGCGGCAGCCAGCTGTGCAGCGGTAACATCCCCGCTTTGGCACCGAAGCCGAAGAAGCCCAGCAGGAAGACCACAGAGGCCATTGCCGGTGACAATGAAAGCTGACGGAAAGAATCGAAATCCAGACTGCCGCTTTCGCGCCACATCAGGAAGAAGGCGATCATGATCAGCACGGAACCGGCGTGGGCAATAAAGAAGTAGAGCAGACCGGCGCGGATGGATTTGTCATCCTGATCCGCAATCACCAGGAACCAGGAGGCCAGTGACATCATTTCAAACAGAATGATGAACCAGAAGGCGTTATCCATCACCACCAGGGCAACCATGGAGGCGATAAACAGGTTCAGGAAGAAACCCATGCTCCACGCGCCGCGTCCCAAATATTCCTGCACATAGTTCAGGGAATAGAGGGCGCTGACGGTCACCAGCAGCGAAATCACCATCACCATAAAGGCAGCGAGACTGTCGAGGCGGACGACAAAATGGGCGAACGGGAAAGGTCCCTGAGCGAAAAACGTCAGTGTTTCGCCGCTCATCAGCACCGGAACGGCACTGAATAAACCAAGGATCCCGCCGGCAATCGCCGTGATCCCGGCAACATACACCGCCATTTTTTCCTGCTGTTTAAACAACAGCGAAATAAACCCCCCGGCGGTATACAGGGCAACGGACCATAAGAGTAATTCAAGAGATGTCATTTGCGGCTCTCCTGTCCTGAGACGAAAATGTCGAACTCCGGCGGCATCGCATCGACAGATGCGGTACGGCGTTTCGCACTTTCGTTTTCCAGCTGATTCTCTTCAACGAGATGGAGGGCATCGGTCGGGCACACTTTCACACACGCCGGGCCTTCTTCACTGAAATCACACAAATCGCATTTCACCGCGATATTACGGATACCGGCATTCCATGCCAGGAACGGGTTCATGGTCGGCAGACTGTCCGGCACATCCAGCAGCATCTCTTTCGGCACATACTGCTCAAAGAAGTCCGGCATATCGACAGGTTTACTGCCTGACGGGGTAATAGCCCCGAACGGACAGACCAGACCGCACAATTTACAGCCGATGCACAGGCTTTCATTCAGCACGATCATGCCCTTTTCGTGTGTAATGGCATTCACCGGACACACACGGGCACACGGAGCATCATCACACTGACGACAAAGCATCGGCGCGGTCAGTTCCCCGATTTTCACCACATTCAATCTCGGATGTGTTTGTAATCCCTGCTGTTTATGCGTCTCAGAACAGGCCGCCATACAGGTATTACATCCGATACAAAGATGCGGGTCGGCAATAACAAAGCGATTCATTCGCCCCACCCTCCAGAAAAATCAGACGAGTCATATAGTTTGATACCCTTGTTAAGCATTTTTCATGCCATATGTAAAAACGGCTGTTTATCAGTATATTGTCGTGATTTTCAGGCGCGGATAACTGTCGGTTCGACACTAATGACGACAAAAATGTCATACGGTCTGCTGTCATCAGTTATGATGCAGATGATTAATGAATAAATATTGAACCAAGTAACTAATCGTTTCTCTAACTCTCTTTAGCGATGAAGTGATGTACCTGATGCCAATACGTCCGTTATTAAACACACTACGAAATGAATGTGTTGTTTCTGCTGTTCTTGCCCTGTTTCTGGGCTTTTTCCTGAACTACACCGTCTATTTTTCCCGCACTCAGAATCAGTTATTACTGAGCGGTGACTATGGTTCCCTTTATCTGATTGCTGAAATTTTTGTCAATGTTCTGTTCAGCTTCTTCTTATTCCGGCTGATTGCTCAGACCGGGCTGCTGAGTTTTAAAATTCTCACCAGCTTTATTATCCTGGTCAGTATCGCCGTCAGTTATTACGTGATGTTTTATGACGTGATTATCGGTTACGGAATTTTAGTCTCCACCCTGGCCACAGACAGTGTTGAACTGTCACAGGAAGCGGTCGGCGGGCATTTTTATCTCTGGTTTTCGCTGCTTTCCGTTCCGGCTTTATTTCTGATCTGGTCGGCAAAAAAAACACGCATACAAACAGCATCACGCCGCCGGGCACTCGCTCTGTTTACGTTTGTTGTTATTCCGGTTGTGATTTTCGGTTATTTAAAACTGGCGGATGCCAATCAGAAAAAAATTGAAATGAACGGCACTATTGATGTGTCGAGTTATGGCGGAGAGCTGAGTTACTCTTATTTACCAACCAACTGGATTGTGCCGCTGGTACAGTATGCGGTAGTCAAATATGACGACACCTTTAATGAAATTGATTTATTCGATCCGGCCGATGAATTTACTTATACCCCGGCACCGCAGAATGACGATTTATATGTGGTTTTTGTGATTGGCGAAACCGCCCGCTGGGATCATATGCAGTTACTCGGTTATGAACGGGAAACAACGCCATTATTATCCGCCGATAAAAACGTTATCGCCTTTAAAGGCCGCTCCTGTGATACCTCCACCAAATTATCACTGCGTTGTATGTTTGTGCGTGAAGGCGGCGTAAAAGATAACGAACAGCGGACAGTCACCGAAAATAATGTTTTCTCGGTAATGAAACAGAACGGGTTTTATTCCGAACTATTTTCCATGCAAAGTGAAGTCTGGTTCTATAACCGGCTCGACCTGGATAACTATCTGATCCGTGAAATGATCACCGCTCAGAACAGAACGCCGGGCAAAGCTATCCGTGATGAATTACTGATGGACGAAGTTGATGATATGCTCGCCCGTAAAAAGCAGGGGCAGAACCTGATCATTTTACATACCAAAGGCTCACATCATCTTTATTCCAAACGCTATCCGCCTGAATTCCGCAAATATATGCCGGAATGTACAGATACGGGCACCAAATGCAGTGTGCAGGAAGAAATTAACGCCTACGATAATTCGATCTTATATACCGATCATTTGCTGCATGAACTGACAGAAAAATTAAAAGACAAAAATGCGATTGTCTTTTATACCTCCGACCACGGGGAATCCCTGGGCGAAAATAACGGGATGCAGCTGCACGGCACACCACGGCATATTGCCCCGCCGGAGCAGTTCCGTGTACCGTTTATTGTCTGGATGTCGGATACCTACATCAATAATAACCCGTCCCTGTTTGATAACCTGAAAGAAAACAGCCGGACACGGACATTTTTCCATCATGAGTTATTTGACAGTATTCTCGGCTGTTCCGGCGTGACATCACCGGATGGCGGAATTAATAATAAAAATAATCTCTGCTATCGGTGATACAGTACCCTCATCCGCTGATTAGAGAGAGAATTTAAGGATGAGGAAAACAGTTACCCTGCTGGCGCTCTGCCTGCCGCTGTCCGCAGCAATGGCAGACGACAGCAGTTGCACGGACGCCCGGCGTCAGACAAACCTGCAAAATGCCTATATCATGACCGGTCTGCCTCTCGGCGGGCCGGTAAAATCCGTCACGACCACGCGAAATAACAAACAAGAATCTTACGGCAGTAACGAAACCACCATCACATTATCCCCCTGCGGGGCAGTCACACAGTATCAGCAGAAAATGTATCATCTGAACAGCCCGGATATTTACCGGCGGTCACAAACCCAAAGTGACCCGGATAATCCGCTTCACCTGACCGGTACATCAGAAACCCGTTTCCACGATAAGCTGATGAAATCACAGACAGACATAACACGGACAACGGATGATAAAGGACGAATTTCCGGTTATACCCTGCTGAACAAGAGCGGGGATGACGGGGATCAGGAGGATACCGTAGCTGTCCGTTTCACCTGGGAAAACGACCGGGTTCACAGCATGAATGAGGTGAATACGGATGGGAAAAAAGCAGAAAGCAGCCTGTATCACTATGATTCACAAGGCCGCCTGATCCACATTACCCGGGGAACAAGTGCCTCAGAAATCCGCTTTACTTACACTGATCAGCCATGGCCGTCAGTGATTCAGGTTGAGATCTACCGCGACAAGGAAGTCTTTAATGTGCTGACAGCACGCTGTGAACAATGGGATCATCACGGTAACTGCCTGCTGCAAAAAAATTATCTCACTGATTATTACGGCTATTCTGCGGATGACAATCCGGAGCCTGTCTTACAGACCATCCAGCGTTACCGCTATGAATATTACTGAGTACAAAAAAACCGCCGCTGATTCAGCGGCGGTTTTGCAATTCATCAAGTAATCTTATTTCACGCGGGAAACGTATTCACCTGAACGGGTGTCAACTTTGATTACTTCACCAATCTGTACGAACAGAGGCACTTTAACCACCGCACCGGTGCTCAGGGTCGCTGGTTTACCGCCGGTACCGGCAGTATCACCTTTCAGGCCCGGATCGGTTTCCGTGATTTCCAGCTCAACAAAGTTCGGCGGGGTAACCGCGATAGGACGGCCGTCCCACAGAGTAACGATGCATTCAGCCTGGTCGATCAGCCATTTGGCGTTATCACCGATAGCTTTCTCATCCGCAGCCAGCTGCTCGAAGGTTTCGTTGTTCATGAAGTGCCAGAACTCACCGTCGTTATACAGGTAAGTCAGGTTCAGATCCATGACATCAGCGCCTTCCGCAGAGTCTGTTGATTTGAAGGTTTTCTCCAGCAGTTTGTTGGAGATCAGTTTACGCAGACGTACACGGGCGAATGCCTGACCTTTACCCGGTTTAACAAACTCACTTTCAACAACCACGCAAGGTTCGCCGTCTAACATAATTTTAAGACCTTGGCGAAATTCGTTGGTACTATAAGTAGCCATGGAAATCCTCTAATTTTAAATAAATGGCATAGCCAAAAAAATGGTCGATATTGTAACCCAAAAACAACCCGCCCGAGAAGTCTGGCTGCATCAACTCACTGATTCTGTCACTAACCCAACAGAACTGCTGGCAATATTAGGTCTGGAACAGGACGAAAACTGGCGTGCCGGTGCTGATGCCCGCCGGTTGTTTGCTCTGCGTGTCCCCCGTCCTTTTATCGCCAAAATGGAAAAAGGCAATCCGCGCGATCCGTTATTACTTCAGACCATGACACACAGGGCTGAATTTGACCTGACCCCGGGGTTCTCTGACGATCCGCTGGATGAACAACACAGTGTTGTTCCGGGACTACTGCATAAATATCACAACCGGGCATTGCTGTTAGTAAAAGGCGGGTGCGCGGTCAACTGCCGCTACTGTTTCCGCCGTCACTTCCCGTATGAGGACAATAAAGGCACCAGACATAACTGGCAGCAGGCGCTCGATTATATCGCTAACCATCCTGAACTCAATGAAATCATTTTCTCCGGCGGTGATCCGCTGATGGCAAAAGACCATGAGCTGGACTGGCTGCTGACGCAACTGGAAGCGATTCCCCATATTCAGCGGCTGCGTATTCACAGCCGTCTGCCGGTCGTGATCCCTGAACGCATCACACCGGGACTGATCGCGCGTTTCCGCGATTCACGGCTACAGATAATTTTAGTCACACATATCAATCACGCGAATGAAATCGACGATGCATTGAAAGAAAAAATGAATCAGTTGCGTGAAAGCGGCGTTACCCTGCTCAATCAGAGCGTTCTGCTGCGTGATGTGAATGACAATGCAGAGGTGCTGGCACAGCTCAGTAACGCGCTGTTTGACGCCGGTATTCTGCCTTATTACCTGCATGTGCTGGATAAAGTACAGGGTGCGGGACATTTTCTGATCAGTGATGACGAAGCCCGCCGCATCATGCACGATCTTCTGCCGCGTGTTTCCGGGTATCTGGTACCGCGTCTGACCCGGGAAATCGGCGGAGAACCGAGTAAAACGCCGATCGATCTCCGTCTGCGTCAGAGCTGAGTATTACCCCGTAAACACAGTCATCTGAAGAAATAGTATTTTACAGGCACCTTCAGACAGGTTAAATTACGCTCATTGTGTATTATGGAGTACAGATTATGACGGACTTTTTAACCTCAAACCAGGCCGCGTGGGATAAACAGGCGGAACAGCAGCAGGCGTGGTCAACACCGGTCAGCGCGGAGCTGATTGCAGCTGCCAGACAAGGGAAATGGGATGTGCATCTCACCCCGCTGCCGCTGCCGAAAACCTGGCTGGGGGATGTGAAAGGCAAACGCATTCTCTGTCTGGCCTCTGCTGGTGGTCAGCAGGCCCCGGTACTGGCTGCCGCCGGTGCTGATATAACGGTGTTTGATTTATCAGATAAACAGCTTGAACATGATCGTCAGGTTGCTCAGCGCGACGGGCTGACACTGCAGGCGGTACAGGGCGACATGCGGGATCTCAGCGCATTTGCGGATGGTACTTTTGACTGCGTGTTCCATCCGATTTCCAATCTGTATATCCCGGATGTGAACCCGGTATGGCGTGAATGCCACCGTGTACTGAAAACCGGCGGCACACTGCTGGCCAGTTTCTTTAATTCAGTGGTCTTTGTCGGCGATCGTGATGCGAAATACCGTGAAGAAGGCATTATCAAACCGGCGTATAAAATGCCGTTTTCTGAACTGGCAGCCTTAACACCAGAGCAGGTGGCAGAGAAGCAGGCACGGCAGGAGGCTTTTGTGTTTGGTCATTCCCTGACGGATTTAATCGGCGGACAACTGAAAGCCGGTTTTCATCTGACGGATTTTTATGAGGACTGGCAACCGAACCCGCGTTTTGTTATCGATAATTACCTGCCGACATTTATTGCCACTGCGGCAGTGAAGATTGGCTGAGATTCCGTGCGTTTTCGTAAATACAGATACAACAAACCGTGATTACGGTGCCATGCTGATAACCGGTAAAAGCAGAAAGTCGCTGTGAACACATCCATGGCCCGCATGCTTTCTGTTCTTTTTTACCTGTTACCTGTGCTTTCTGCATCTGAATAAAAAAACCACCAGTTAATTTTAACGGCGGTTTTTTATCAGAATCTCAGGATTTCGCTAAATCATTTCGTTCAGAGCAAGGCGGCAAGCTAAGAGGCACGGAGAGCATACATCAGTATGTGACCCGGGCCGCTGAGCGCAGCCAACGCCGCTATGGACGGAAGGATGACGCGAAATTATGGGCACTTAAAAACCTGACCAGTAAGCTTGCTATCCACCGGGATCAGGCTGGACACAATGGCTGACTCAGCCGGGCTGCCGAGACCATAAATCACATTACCGCCCATTGCGGCGGCTTTGTTACGCAGGTCATTTGCCGCACCGCGCATAGAGCTGCTTTCGTTACCGACACCGGTCATCCAGTTGCTCTGTACACCGGTAACTTCACCTAATTTCTGACATTCTGCCGGTGGCTGCTCTTCGGAAAAGCGGACCTGTGATCCGGCGGAGCTCAGTTCGTTCGTGGTCGTACAGCCTGCCAGTAATAACAGTGCCAGCGCACCGGGTAACATTTTAATCCGCATAGTTTTCCTCATTCACGGTTGGAAAAAATTTATACAGCTAATTTAACCACTTTGTGGCAGCGACTTCAAAAACTAATCACTGAAAACCACCTGCTGATCGCAATCAGCCGCAAATTATGCATAAAAAAACCGGCACCTGAGTTTCCTCAGAGTGCCGGTTTGGTTTTCCCTGTGTCAGCCCGGTAATTTACTGATAGTCTTTTTTAATTTTCTGAGCAGCATCTGAACCGCGTTTTGCTTCTTTTTCGGCGATTTCGACAGACAGACCAATATACGCGCGCGGATCTAACATCGCTTTGATTTCTTCATTGCTGAAGGCGGCGGTAATGGTGTCGTTTTTCGTCAGGTTTGTGTAGAAATCCTCACCATCCGCGGCGGTTTTGATCGCTTCCTCATACAGTAATGAGTGAGCTTTATCTTTACCCAGCTTTTCCGCCATTTTCATCATCACGTACTCGGTGTTATCCAGCCCTTTGTTTCTCATGACGTTGTGCAGCATTCTCTCTTCATGAGGCACGATGGTTCTGGTGAGCTCTTCTGTTCTCAGCAGCACTTCGGTGGTCAGTTCGAGTGCTTCTTCGATCAGTCCGTCGAATAACATATAAGAGCTGCTGTCGCCCTCATACGGTCTGACGGCGGAGTACATGCCGACACCCGGC
This sequence comes from Morganella sp. TYF_1, assembly GCF_043105645.1. Lineage (NCBI taxonomy): Bacteria > Pseudomonadati > Pseudomonadota > Gammaproteobacteria > Enterobacterales > Morganellaceae > Morganella > Morganella sp. TYF_1. The sequence goes on from NZ_JBICLU010000018.1 coordinate 400,811, forward strand.
AGTGAGTACAGTTTCTGGGAATTCGCGATAATCCCTTTGGCCAGTTTCGGGTTAATTTTGTGCGGCATGGTGCTGCTGCCCACCGTGCCTTTGGTAAAGCCCTCGGAAACTTCCGCGATCTCTTCCAGCGTGGTGCTGTAAACTTCCTCACCGATTTTGTGGCAGATATTCGCCATCAGCGCCAGGTTCGCCATATACTCCAGTTTATGCGTACTCAGGTTGCGGGACGGCACTTCCATCGCATGCATGCCGGTCAGTTCAGCAACCCGCTTCTGGACTTCCAGACCGATACCCGGCATGGTGTTAAATGCCCCGACCGCACCGCCCATCATGATAGTGAATACCCGCTTTTCACACTCTTTCATGCGCTGGCTGCAATCAATAAAATCGCTGATCCACACCGCCACTTTGTAGCCGTAAGTGATAGGAATAGCATGACGCCCGTGTGTCCTGCCCGGCATCACCATGTGTTTGGTTTTTTCGGCAAGACGCGATAAATTTTCGAGGATCTCGCTTAACAGCAGCATAAATTTATTATGCACTGTTTTCATCATATACAGCTGCGAACTCTGCTGAATATTCTGGGTGGTAATACCGTAATGGATATACTTACCACTCTCTTCAGAACAGGCATTCACTAATACTTTTAAGAACGGTACGAAGCCATGACCGATTTTCTGATAGATACGGCTCATCTCTTCAAAATCGATATTCTCAATAACCGCCTTTTCTTTAATTTCATCGGCAGCAGACCGGGGAATAAACCCCAGTTCTGCCTGTGCCTGAGCTAACACTGATTCAAACATCAGCCAGGTAGTGTATTTGGCTTCATCTGACAGCAGCGCTTTTATGCCGCGGTCATCGATGGTTTTACTTTTAGAATCATATAAAGCTCTCATCATATATCCTTTTATTTCTTCATTGCTTCATCAACAGCGTTGCGGACAAATTCAACCTTCGGTCCGTAAACAACATGGACGTGGTTTGCCGATGGAAAGAAGAATGCAGTACATCCTGATTCCGACATTAATTCTTTATCAATCTTATTCACTTCTTCGATATCGATACGCATACGGGTAATACAGTTATCGACGTTGCGGATATTTTGTTTTCCGCCTAAAGCCTCGATAAGAATTTCCGCAATTTCACCATAACGTTTTTCTTTAATTAACGTGTTTTTCAGATTGCTGGATTCTTCACGGCCCGGCGTTTTAATATCAAACCGGAGGATAGCCCAGCGGAAGATAAAGAACGTCACCACCGCCAGACCGGTACCGATAAGCACCAGGAATATCCAGTTGGTGCGCTCGTACAGCAGGCCGAAAATCGTGAAATCGAAGATGGTTCCGCGGATATAACCAATCGCGACACCGGCAAATGACAGCAATACCGCACCAATCCCGACGATGATGGCATAAATTAAATACAGCAGCGGTGCGATAAACACGAAGGTAAATTCAAGCGGCTCCGTGACGTTACCGAGCATAGCGGTCAGTACCATCGTCACCAGCATGGATTTCACTTCCGCGCGGTTCTCTTTCTTCGATGTTTTATAGATAGCTAATGCGATTGCCGGGAACAGGAACAGCGTCACCAGCATTTGCTGCTGCGCCATAAAGCGCGTCAGGCTTGGCATCATCGCCCAGTATTCCGTTCCCGGGCCCTGTTTGAATAACACTTCAGTCAATGCCGGAACAACACCAACATAGGTTTGCCCGTCGATTACATAAGTACCGCCTGCTTCAGTAAATCTGAACAACACGTTCCAGACGTGGTGCAGACCGAACGGAATAAACAGACGCTCACCACCCGCCGTAAAGAACGGCCCGACAGGGCTGAGGAAGACAGCAGAGAGTTTCATCAGCCCCTGAACCAGCACTTCCCAGATAAACGGTAATGTCGCGCCGACCATGATCATCAGGCCGACCATAATGATGGAAACAGATTTTTTACCGGAGAAGAAGGCGAATGCAGTCGGCAGTTCAAGGTTATAGAACTTGTCCGTTGCCCACGCGGCAATCAGACCGGTGATGATCCCTCCGGCGGCACTGATATTTAAGGTCTGGATCCCCAGAACCTTAATTTGCCCCACCTGCCCCATAATGGCCGGATCCGCCAGTTTACCGGTGAGTACCAGCCAGATATTCATGGTGATAATCAGCGACAAATACCCCACCACAGAGGCAAAGACCGCGATCCCCTTATCACGCTGGCTCATCCCGTAGGCAACCCCCATGGCAAAGAGCAGCGGAATGTTGTCAAAAATAACCCCCGCAATAGAGCGGATGCTGACAAGCAGTGCGTTAACCGTTTCATTTCCGAGGAAAGGGAAGCGGGCGATCATGTAGGTCTGCACTAATGCACCGCTGATCCCCAGAATCATACCTATCGGAGCCAGAACCCCGATGGGCAGGAGCAGTGTCCGGCCAAAGCGCTGGATCGACTCCCCGAATTTTCTTTTAGCCATATTATTTTCCCTGCGACGAAGAATATTGATATTACCCGGAATACTAGCACTGCGTTTTTGAAATGAAATGATGGTACGGTTTTAAATATTATCTTAGGTCTTATATTATGACCCGGGTCATTCCCAGGTGATAATGACTTTAAAATCATAGCGATAATGATTTTTAAGACGTTCTGTTAATGATTTTTCGAACAAACAATTATTTTAAAAACAGCAGGAATTATTGAACGAAAAGCATTCAATTCAACTTAAGCTAAATAATGAGCGCATTTATTTACAGCAAACTTTCCAGCTCATTAATTAATAAATCCACCAGGATAAAAAATCCTGTTCTGGACTTTGAGTCATCCCGTTTGGTGTCATAACTGTCAGAGAAGCAAAAGAGAGTGTTATTTGCGTATGTTGTCAGTTCATTGGTGTGGAAGGCGGTCATACTGATGATATGGGCATCTTTCAGCTGAACGATTTTTGCGGTTTCAATGATCTTTTTGGTTCCGCCGGAGAGGGAGATAAAAATCACAGTGTCATCTTTGCTGACAAGACGGGTAAAGGAGTCAGAAAGGTTATAATCATTAATAAAAAAGCAGTGCAGCCCCAGCGAAAATAATAAATGCTCCAGATAGTAACCGACCGCCTTGCTGGTTCCCCGCGCCACCAGAAAGATATTCCGTGAACCGCGCAATGTTTTTGCACAATCGCGGATCTGCTCTTCATTAATCAGTGTGAAGGTCTTATGAATATTATTCTCGAGCTGTTTTTTATAGGATGCCGGTGCTTTTTTCTCTGCTTTATTTTGTGAGAGGATATGATTGTTAATCTGAAATTTAAGTTCTTTAAACCCGCTGAAACCTAATTTCTGCGATAAATTGATAATCACCGTTTTGGACACAAACGTTTTGGCGACTAATTCATTAATATTCAGCCAGGGGATATCGGCAATATTTTCGGTAAGATATTTTAATACTTTCTTCTCACTGGCGGTTAAGTTATCGTAATTCTTCAGAAAATCCAGCATATCCGCACTCCCCCATTTCAGCAGCGATATCCTTCAATAGTACCTCATAATGATGATAAACAGTGGGATATTATGAAAGACAAACCGGACACACAAAAAAGCCTGTAACCACTTAAGGTTACAGGCTTTTTCAGCAAACAATTGCAGTCAGACTACATGATTACATCATGCCGCCCATACCGCCCATGCCGCCCATACCACCGGCTGCACCTAAATCCATTTTGTCGTCTTTAGGCAGTTCAGTGATCATCGCTTCAGTGGTGATCATCAGACCCGCGATAGAACCGGCGAACTGCAGAGCAGAACGGGTGACTTTAGTCGGATCCAGGATACCCATTGCGATCATGTCGCCGTATTCTTCGGTTGCTGCGTTGTAACCGTAGTTACCCTTACCGCCTTTCACGGTGTTAACAACAACAGATGGTTCTTCACCGGCGTTTTCAACGATCTGACGCATAGGTGCTTCCATTGCGCGCAGCGCAACACGGATACCCACGTTCTGATCTTCGTTATCACCGGTCAGCGCAGTCAGGGCAGCCGCAACGCGGACTAATGCAGTACCGCCACCGGCAACCACACCTTCTTCAACCGCTGCGCGGGTTGCATGCAGAGCATCGTCAACACGGGCACGTTTTTCTTTCATTTCAACTTCAGTTGCCGCACCGACTTTGATGACAGCAACACCGCCTGCCAGTTTCGCTACGCGCTCCTGCAGTTTTTCACGGTCGTAATCTGAGGTTGAATCTTCGATCTGCTGACGGATCTGACCAACGCGTGCTGCGATAGTCTCTTCGTCACCCACACCATCAATGATAGTGGTGGTATCTTTGTTGATAACGATACGTTTTGCCTGACCCAGGTCTTCCAGAGTCGCTTTTTCCAGCTCCATACCGATCTCTTCAGAGATAACAGTACCGTTGGTCAGGGTTGCGATATCCTGCAGCATCGCTTTACGACGGTCGCCGAAGCCCGGTGCTTTCACTGCAGCCACTTTCACGATACCGCGCATGGTGTTAACCACCAGTGTTGCCAGCGCTTCACCTTCAACATCTTCTGCGATGATCATCAGCGGTTTGCTTGCTTTGGCAACGCCTTCCAGAACCGGCAGCAGTTCACGGATGTTGGAGATTTTTTTGTCGACCAGCAGGATGTACGGGTTTTCTAATTCAACAGAACCGGTTTCCGGTTTGTTGATGAAATACGGGGAGAGGTAACCGCGGTCGAACTGCATACCTTCAACAACATCCAGTTCATCTTCCAGGCCGGTGCCTTCTTCAACAGTGATAACGCCTTCTTTGCCGACTTTATCCATTGCTTCTGCAATCAGTTTACCGACGGTTTCATCGGAGTTTGCAGAGATAGTACCTACCTGCGCGATTGCAGTGGTATCAGAGCATGGTGCAGACAGTTTTTTCAGTTCTTCAACGGCTGCAACAACGGCTTTATCGATACCGCGTTTCAGATCCATCGGGTTCATGCCCGCAGCAACGGCTTTCAGGCCTTCAGTGATGATAGACTGAGCCAGTACGGTTGCAGTGGTGGTACCGTCGCCCGCCGCGTCGTTCGCTTTGGAGGCAACTTCTTTCACCATCTGTGCGCCCATGTTTTCGAACTTGTCGTCCAGCTCGATTTCACGCGCAACAGACACACCATCTTTCGTGATAACCGGTGCGCCGAAAGATTTGTCTAACACAACGTTACGGCCTTTCGGACCTAAAGTGACTTTTACTGCGTCTGCCAGAACATTGACACCACGGAGCATTTTAACACGGGCGTCGTTACCGAATTTTACGTCTTTAGCTGCCATTATTTCTATTCCTTCGAATGCTTTTATGGTTTAAGAAGATCTGAGTACAACCAGTACGGTGTAATTATGCTTCGACAATCGCCAGGATGTCGCTTTCAGACATAATCAGCACTTCTTCATTATCAATTTTTTCAGCTTTTACGCCGTAACCATCATTGAAAATCACGATATCACCGACTTTAACGTCGAGTGGTTTCATTTCGCCGTTTTCCAGGATGCGACCGTTACCTACTGCCAGCACTTCACCACGGGTCGATTTACCTGCCGCTGTACCGGTCAGGACGATCCCGCCCGCTGATTTCGCTTCAACTTCTTTACGCTTAACAATAACACGGTCGTGCAAAGGACGAATTTTCATTGATAGATCTCCTGTAAAAAAATCCGTATCAAATAACGTGGATTAAAGGTTCAGGCCGGATACTAATACCATTGCCATGTTTGAGCAGATGGGGTCAGTGCCGGACAAGTTCAAGGGGACAGAGACGAAAAAAATACGAAATTTCACGGTCTCTGTCCAAACTGTTCAGATATCAGGGTTTATCCTGCGGATTATCATCGTTGTGCGATGCCGGTGACTGGTTGAGCCGCTGTGATGGTGTGTCCCCCCGGCGCTCAAACTCCCCTTCATAGACATTCCCCTGGTTTGCCGCGTTACCGGCGAACGGGTTCGTCCGCGGCTGATACACACGGATAAACGGCAGCACACGGGATACCAGCAGTTTTTGTACCGGCGGCAGCAGCAGCAACAGCCCTAAGAAATCGGTGAAAAAGCCCGGCAGAACCAGCAGGATCCCGGCCAGCACCAGAGAAACGCTTTTGATCATTTCTGCCGCCGGGCTTTCACCCGCCTGAATTTTCTGCTGAATCAGACTCAGATTACGCATTCCCTGGTTGCGCACCAGAGACACGCCGAGACAGGATGTCAGCACCACCAGCACCAGTGTCATAAACACACCGATGGCGGATGCCACATGAACAAATATGACCGCCTCAATATAAATCAGCAGACAAATGAGGATAAGGGGTAACCAACGCATAACGTCTTCCTTATGTGGTGCACTGTGATGTAAAAAACCGCCCCTTTGTCAGCCTTTGTGAACTACTTCTAAGAGACGCGCTGTAAATTCGATTTTTAGTCATAGATGTTCATAATGATGGGGTCATTTTCGATGTTTTCAAGCGCCGCATGTGCCGGAATCGCACATGATATTTGTGATTTATCGCACATAAGAGTGATAATAGTGCAAACATTTCAGTTAATAAGTGATCTGGCTAAAAGGATTCAACGCAAATTCAGCATATCATCACTGCGAATGCAATAAACTAAGTGATACTCACTATTAATATCGGACAAAATAATATAATTGCTGTTCTTACTATTAAGTAAGGCAACCATTCAATCAAAGAAGGTTCTCATGTCAAATAATTTTCGTATCGAAGAAGACCTGCTGGGTAAACGCGAAGTGCCGGACGATGTGTACTATGGTGTCCATACACTGCGGGCTATCGAAAATTTCTATATCAGCGACCGTACAATCAATGATGTCCCGGAATTTATCCGTGGCATGGTGATGGTGAAAAAAGCCGCTGCCATGGCGAATAAAGAACTCCACACTATTCCGCGTGCCATTGCGGATACCATTATCAAAGCCTGCGATGAAGTCCTGATCCACGGTAAATGTATGGATCAGTTCCCTGTGGATGTTTTCCAGGGCGGTGCCGGTACCTCACTGAACATGAATACAAACGAAGTGCTGGCAAATATCGGTCTGGAACTGATGGGCCACAAAAAAGGGGAATATGAGTTCCTTAACCCGAACGACCACCTGAACAAAGCGCAGTCCACCAACGACGCTTACCCGACCGGCTTCCGTATCGCCGTCTACAATTCAATCAGCCAGCTGATTAAATCTGTTGAGTATCTGAAAGGCACCTTTGATGCCAAATCCGATGAATTCAAAGACATTCTGAAAATGGGCCGCACCCAGTTACAGGATGCCGTTCCGATGACATTAGGCCAGGAATTCCATGCCTTTGCTGTCCTGATGAAAGAAGAAATCAAAAACCTGCATCACACCGCTCAGCTGGTGCTGGAAGTTAACCTTGGTGCCACCGCGATTGGTACCGGGCTGAACACCGCACCGGGTTATCAGAAACTGGCGGTGGAGAAACTGGCGGAAGTCACCGGTCTGCCGTGTGTACCGGCAGAAGACCTGATTGAAGCCACCTCTGACTGCGGTGCTTACGTGATGCTGCACAGCGCGCTGAAACGCCTGGCGATGAAACTCTCCAAAATCTGTAATGACCTGCGTCTGCTCTCTTCCGGTCCGCGTGCGGGTCTCAAAGAGATCAATCTGCCGGAAATGCAGGCGGGTTCTTCTATCATGCCGGCTAAAGTGAACCCGGTGATTCCGGAAGTGGTAAACCAGGCCTGTTTCAAAGTCATTGGTAACGATGTGTGCGTCACTATGGCGGCCGAAGCGGGTCAGTTACAGCTGAACGTGATGGAACCGGCTATCGGTCAGGCCATGTTTGAATCTATCTCTCTGCTGAGCAACGCCTGCCGCAATCTGGGTGAAAAATGCGTTTCCGGTATTACGGCCAACAAAGAAATTTGTGAAGCGTATGTATTCAATTCTATCGGTATCGTGACCTACCTGAACCCGTTCATCGGTCACCATAACGGGGATATCGTCGGTAAGATTTGCGCGGAAACCGGCAAGAGCGTACGCGAAGTGGTTCTGGAGCGCGGCCTGCTGACAGAAGCTGAGCTGGACGATATTTTCTCGATTGATAACTTAAAAAACCCAGCCTATAAAGCAAAGCGTTTTGATGATTAATATAATAATAAGAAATACATAGAACACAAAAGCACGTCATCGCAAGGTAACGTGCTTTTTTATTACCCTACTACAAAAATTTAACATTTTTCTACGGGATTTTACAGGAGCACTTATGCTAGCCATCGAATTTATTATCGTACTGCTGGCCATTTATCTCGGGGCTCGCCTCGGAGGGATAGGTATCGGTTTTGCCGGCGGACTGGGGGTTCTCGCCCTCGCCGCCATCGGCGTGAAACCGGGCAGTATCCCGTTCGACGTGATCTCCATTATAATGGCTGTAATCGCTGCAATCTCTGCCATGCAGGTCGCGGGCGGACTGGATTATCTGGTTCAGCAGACTGAAAAACTGCTGCGCCGCAATCCGCGCTATATCACCATCCTCGCCCCGATCGTTACCTATTTTCTGACACTGTTTGCCGGCACCGGTAATATTTCACTGGCGACCCTGCCGGTGATCACCGAAGTTGCCAAAGAACAGGGGATTAAACCTTCCCGTCCGCTTTCCACTGCTGTTGTGGCGGCACAGATTGGGATCACCGCATCACCGATTTCAGCGGCGGTGGTGTATATGTCATCGGTCATGGAGCCGATGGGCGTCAGTTATCTGCATTTGCTGATGATCCTGCTGCCATCCACCTTTGTTGCGATCATCCTGATGTCCTTTATTGTCTCCTGGCTGTTTGATGACAAACTTGCTGATGACCCGGTCTTTAAGAAACGCCTTGCCGAAGGTGTGGTGGAACTGAACCGCAGTGAAAAAGCCGCCATCAAACCGGCTGCCAAGCTGTCTGTTCTCCTGTTCCTGCTCGGTGTCCTGTCTGTTGTGGTCTTTGCGGTTGTCAACAGTAAGAGTGTCGGTCTGCTGTCTGAACCGATTATGACAACCACTAACGCCATCCTGATTATCATGCTCAGTGTCGCGACACTTATCACCCTGATTTGTAAGGTAGAGACAGATATCATCCTGAACTCCAGTACCTTTAAAGCCGGGATGAGCGCCTGTATCTGTATCCTGGGTGTGGCGTGGCTGGGCGATACCTTCGTTCAGGCGAACCTGGACTGGATCAAACTGACTGCCGGTGATTTAATCACGCAGCATCCGTGGCTGCTGGCGGTTATTTTCTTCTTCTGTTCTGCCCTGCTCTATTCACAGGCCGCCACCGCCAAAGCACTGATGCCGATGGCGCTGGCGCTGGGTGTCACACCACTGACTGCCATTGCCTCTTTCTCAGCGGTTTCCGGCCTGTTTATCCTGCCGACCTACCCGACACTGGTCGCGGCGGTTCAGATGGATGACACCGGGACCACCCGTATCGGCAAACTGGTCTTCAACCACCCGTTCTTTATCCCGGGCACCATTGGTGTTGCCCTGTCGGTCTGCTTCGGCTTCCTGATCGGCAGTATTGTTCTGTAATTCCCTGCAATCTCAATCCGCCCTCCCGGGCGGATTTTATTTTTCTGCGTCTCTCGCCTTTCCCCGGTACTCACGTTATTCTGGATTATATGCCTCTATCAGGGAGAACCTGCTGTGCAACGTGAAGACGTCCTCAATCAGGCACTGAGTCTGCTGGAAAACCGCGGCCTTCTGATGTCTGAAGCCACCCTCAACGATAACCTGGACATTGATCCCGAACGCCTGCGGATTTTCTGGCCGACCCGTAATGACCTGCTCTACGACTGCCTGCGTTACCACGGTAATCAGATTGATATCTGGCAGCGCCGCGTTCTGCTGGATGAGTCTCTGTCCTGTGAAGACAAACTGCTTGCCCGTTACACGGCACTGGCGGAACGTGTCAGGGAAAACCGTTTTCCGGGATGCCTGTTTATTGCGGCCAGCAGCGCATTTCCTGATACGGATCACCCGATCCATCAGTTATCCCGCCAGCAGAAACAAAGTGCCTTTGCATTCACTACAGAGCTGCTCAGAGAGCTGGATATTGATGACTGTGATATGGTGGCCCGTCAGCTGGAACTGATTCTGGAAGGATGCCTGAGCAAGCTGCTGATTTCCCGCAGCACCGGTGATATTGATACGGCCCGCCGGCTGGCGGAAGATGTGCTGACTATCGCCCGCTGCCGTAAAAATGGTGCACTCAGCTGATTTATTCATCACCTGCATAAATTGCGTCCGCATTCTGCATAAAAAGAGCACACTCACACTTTTTTTATGGTTTTTTGACAGAAAGGCATTGACGCAAACCACGGAATACGGTTTAATGCGCCCCGTTGCCCGGATAGCTCAGTCGGTAGAGCAGGGGATTGAAAATCCCCGTGTCCTTGGTTCGATTCCGAGTCCGGGCACCACTAATTCAGAACCCGCTTGTCAGTTAAACATGATGTTATTCTGACAGGTAAGGAAAAGAGCAAAACAAAACGTATCTAACATTGTTAACCGCGTTTAAATGAAAGCTCTTAAGAAACAGACTTGTTCCCGCAAGTCTGTTTTTTTATGCGTGCGAGTTTTACAGATCTTCTCCGTCAAAGTCAAACTCAGTCAGTCAATTCCCCCTTTGTGTACATCATGCCGTCCTGTCATCAAGAAACCGGGTTCCTTCTGCTGTCCGGAACAGATAAAAATCCAGTATTTCGGTCCGGTATGTCCGGTTAAAACGTTCGATAAAGGCATTCTGAGTCGGTTTACCCGGTTTAATAAATTCCAGTATTACTCCATGCTCTTCCGCCCGATGTGCCAGTGTCAGTGATATAAGCTCCGGACCATTATCCATCCGCATTTTCACCGGGTATCCGGTTTGTAAAAATACACCGTTCTGCTCAGCGATAAGGCCCGGCAGGCGTGACGGATGCTCATCGAATACTGTTCGATAAGGTAACTGACAAACCCCCGCTTTACCGCTGTTTTTAAAGCTTTTTTTCGATAACATCCTTCAGAGCCCGGCACTCAAGACTCAGGTCAGTAAACATCTGTTTTAAACGCCGGTTTTCCTCTTCAAGATCTTTTAATTTTTTAATATCAGACGCTTCCATTCCGCCGTATTTGGCTTTCCA